>NZ_MWQN01000001.1:5270000-5870000 GCF_002024165.1 Embleya scabrispora | reverse complement strand
GTTGGCCGACGGTTCGACCCTCAAGGCCGGCGACACGGTACGGCCGCACGCGGACGCCCCCGCCGGAACGATCCCGTGGAGCAAGGGCGACGTCACCGGCTACCGCCTGGACACCCCCGGGCCCGGTGGGCACGGTTGGCAGGACTTCCGGCCGGTCTCGAACGCGGACGGCGTCGTCACCCATTGGGAGATGGTTCGCGAGGGCTTCGAGAACGGCAACATCCGGCACTACACCACGCCGGATTCGCCCGTACACGGGACCGCCGGCGCGGCGACGCCGGCCCCCCAGGCCCCGGTCGCGCCCAACCCGCGCAGCAATTGGGTCGAGTACGACGCCCACGGCTACGTGGCCGGCCGGCGGGACACCTGGACGCTCGCCGCAGGCAACGAGATCACGATCGTCGCGCGCGGTTCGTCGACCGCGAAGACCTGGCAGTGGGAACGGCTCGATGCCGCCGGCCGGGTTCAGGAGTCCGGCAAGCGGGTGTTGTTCCGCAGCTCCGACGACCCCAAGCTGCCGTTCGACGACTCCTTCCGGGACTTCGACGCGCACGACAACCTGGTTCGCGAACGACGCATGCTCGACGACGGTCGCTACGTCGACGCGTGGCAGGCACCGGGCACCCGGACCTGGACCTGGCAGAAGTTCGACCGGGCGGGCACGGTCATGCCCCAGCCGGGCACGGGCACCCACGAGCGGGTGTGGTGGAACCCGAAGGCGGCCGACGGCGCCGGCGGCTGGCAGGCGACCCCGCTCGACGGCAAAAACCTGCTCTTCCGCGACCGGTTCGTACCCACCACGGGCGAGACGCTGGTGATCCGCGAGACCCCGCCGCACATCACCGACGCGCCGGCGCGGGTGCGCGAGTACGGGCCGGGCGGCGCCACGTCGCCGAACACCGCTACCTGGAAGGAGTTCGACCACAGCAGCGCGGTGCGCACCCGATCGGCGCTGCCCGACGGGCAGTTCCTGGAGCGGGACGCGTGGCGCGGCCAGTGGCGGCGCTACGACGCGGACGGCAACCTGCTGGCCCGGCGCACCGACGGCGGCGCGGTGATCACCACCGACTCGCTGGGCAGGTGGCGCGTGGTCGGCAGCGAGTACGACTTCCGCGGCCAGGTGACCGAGGTGCGCGGCTGGGTGCGGCGCGTCCGCGAGGGTCAACGCATGCCGTGGAAGGGCGACATGGGCCGCATCGACGCGACGCGATTCCGCAGCGCGCTCGCCGGCATCCCGGACATCCCGACGACGGGCTCGATCCACCTGGCCGAAGCCGCCTACCAGAGCGGCGGGTCGGTGCTGGGCAAGAAGCTCGCGCTGGAGTTCGCCCAGGAGTTCGCCATCGAGTTCGCCGCGAACATCATCGTCGCCGACATCAACGCCAGGGCGCAGGGCAAGAGCCTGACCGAGACCGACTGGCAGAAGGCGGCGCTGAACGCGGCGGTCGGCGGCGTGGTCAAGGGCGGTGTGGGCGCCTTCGTGCACGAGAACAAGTGGGACGGCTTCCGCAAGCTCGGCGACCTCAAGAGCGGCTACGGCAACATCGACGGCGGCAAGCACTGGAACCGCCGGCCGGGCAACCACGACAAGACGTGGGCCAACGAGTGGGCGGGCAACGAGACCGCGGTGCGCTGGCGCAGCGGCACCTACGACTTCGGCTACAGCGCCGGCGTCGGCATGCTGGCCGGGTTGATCAACGGCAGCATCAACGCGAGCGTGTTCGGCGTCAAGGGCGCAGACGGCCTCACCCACAAGGTCTTCGGGTGGGAGGCGCTGGGTGACGGCGGAATCGCCTCGCTGTCCGGCGTGGTCAGCACCGGCAGTGTCTCGCTCGCCCGAATCGGCTTCCTCAACGCCGCGGGCGGTCGCTTCTTCCACCGCCAGGGCGTCAGCGAGTTCCTGCTCAACATCGGGTTCAAGATCGGCGAGAAGATGTTCAACGGGTGGTTGCTGCCCAAGGTGCGCGCGGGGATCGACCCGGCCTGGTATCAGCAGAAGGATGCGTAGCGAAGGTGCGTAGCGCACAGATGTCGAGCGTCGAGCGGCACACCGGCGGCGCCGGCCCGGCACCCGTCCGGGTGGCCGCCAAGGGCCGCGGCGCCCACCGCCGGATCGCGGACGCGGTACGGGCCGCCGCGCCGGGGGCGACCGTCGTGATCGAGGCCGGCCACTACACCGAATCCCTGGTGCTGGCCCGGTCGGTGACGCTGTGTCCGGAGCCCGGTGGGGGCGAGGTGGTGCTGACCGCCGGCGCCGAGGGGCCGGCGATCACGGTCGACGCGGCGGACTGCGCGGTGCGCGGGCTGACCGTGCAGGGCGCGGGCGGCGACGCGCCGGCGGTCAGCGTGGGTCCGGGCGCCGGCCTGATCGTGGCCGACTGCGCGGTCCGGGGCGGCCGGATCGAGGTGCGCGGCGGGCCCGATCGGGACGAACCCGACGGCGCCGACCCGGACTTGGACGCGCCCCCGACCGCCGGCGGCACCACCTCGGCGCTGCTGCTCACCGGCACGCGCGTGACCGGCGCGCGGCTCGCGGGACTGCACGTGTCCGGCGACGCGCGGGCCCGGGTGGAGGACGTCGAGGTGGGCACGATCGAGGGCACCGGGATCGTGGTCTCCGGCAGCGCCCGGGTCGGCATCGCCCGGCTGCGCCTGGACGCCACCTCCGGCTCCGGGATCCGACTGCGTGGTCGGGCCGTACTGCGCCTGGTCGACTCGGTGTTGCACGGCTGTGGGCGGGTGGGCCTGCTTCTGGAGGACGCCTCCTCGGCGGCCGCCGGCGAGAGCCGGATCAGCGCGCCGGGCGCGGCCGGGATCCGGCTCGGCGGCAGCGCGCGGGCCGAACTGACCGACTGTCGGATCCTGGACGCCGCCGCGGCCGGCATCGTGCTCGACGGCAGCGCACGGGTGCTCGCGCAGGGGTGCGCGGTGCGCCGCTCGGCGACCAACGGGGTGCTGCTCACCGAGGGCGCGGCGGCCGAGTTGACCGACTGCCGCATCCTCGACTCCGGTTTCGGCTCGGTCCACGCGGCCGGTACCGCCGTGCTCAAACTGGCCGACTGCCGGGTGGCGGGCACGCCCGAACACGGCGTGCACACCGCGGACACCGCTCGGGTCGAGTTGACCGACTGCACGGTCTCCGCCGCCGCGATGAGCGGGATCGCGGTCACCGGCCGCTCCTCGGCCGCGCTCTCGGGCTGCCTGGTCGCGGACACCACGACCGGGATCGGCATCGCATCGCCCGCCGGGTCGCGGGTGTCGGGATGTACGGTGCGCGCCGCCGGGCGCACCGGGATCGAGGTGAGCGGCGAGGGCGTCGCCGAGTTGACCGGCAACCGGGTCACCGGCGCGGGTGCGGCGGGCATCGTCTTCGACGCGGGCTCGCGGGCCGAGTTGGCGGGCGGTTCGATCGAGGACTGCACCGGGTCGGGGCTGGTGGTGTGGACCGGTGCCCGGCCGACGGTGCACGGGGTGCGGATCGAACGGCCCGGCAAGAACGGGCTGTTCGTGGCCGAGCAGGCCGGCGGCACCTACACCGGCTGCGATGTGGTCGGCGCGGGCTACGCCGCGCTGCACGTGGGCGGCGGCGCGGATCCGCTGTTCCGGCGTTGTCGGCTGCGCGACTGCACGGACGACCTGAGCACGGACCCGGAGGCCGCGCCGGTGTTCGAGGACTGCGATCCGGCGCTCGGCGGCGCGGTGCCCGGCGCGCGGCCGGCCCCCGTGGCGACCGCGGGCGCCGGGCCGGACCCGGCCGCCGCGTCTCCGGTGCCGGATCGGCCCGAGGTGGTCGAGGAGAAGCTGACCGACCTGCTGGCCGAACTCGGCGAACTGGTCGGCCTGGACGGGGTCAAGCGCGACGTCGCGTCGATGGCCAAGCTGATGCAGACGGTCCGGCTGCGGGTCGAGGCCGGGTTGCCGGCGCCGCCGCTGAGCCGGCACCTGGTCTTCGCGGGCAACCCGGGCACCGGCAAGACCACGGTGGCCCGGCTGTACGGCCGCCTGCTCAAGGCGCTCGGACTGCTCGGCCACGGGCACCTGGTCGAGGTCGACCGCAGCGCGCTGGTCGGCGAGTACGTGGGCCACACCGGGCCCAAGACGGCCGCCGCGTTCAACCGGGCGATCGGCGGCGTGTTGTTCATCGACGAGGCGTACTCGCTCTCCCCGCTCGCGGGCGGCAACGACTTCGGCTCCGAGGCGATCGCCACGCTGGTGAAGCTGATGGAGGATCACCGGGACGACGTGGTGGTGATCGCGGCGGGCTATCCCGACGACATGGACCGCTTCGTGTCCTCCAACCCGGGCCTGGCGTCGAGGTTCACCCGCACGCTGCTCTTCGAGGACTACGACGCCGAGCAGTTGGTGGCCATCGTCGAGCACCAGGCCGAGCGGCACCGCTACGAACTCACCCCCGCCGCACGCACCGAACTGCTCGCGCTGTTCGCCGGCATGTCCCGGGGCGGCGGCTTCGGCAACGGGCGTTCGGCCCGCCAGGCGTTCCAGGAGATGACCGAGCGCCAGGCCGGCCGGGTAGCCGAACTCGAACACCCGGACGCGGCCCAGTTGATCGCGTTGGAGGTCGCGGATCTGCCGACGTCGTTGGCTTCGTGACGCCGCGTCGCGCCGGCACCGGGCTCAGCGCGGATACATCTTGACCACCTTGCCGTCCAGGTCGGCCCGCAGATAGCCGGAGCCGTAGTCGTCGCCGACATACACCTTCAGCGACGGCACCCGGTCGATCAACCCGAGGTCCACGATCACGTAGCGGGTCTTCGGCGTGGTGATGCCGAGTTCCTTGTCGGCCTTGGCGAACAGCGCGGGCAACGCGTCCCAATTGACCTTGGTGAGGTCGATGGTCTTCTCGTCCTCACCGGTTCGGCCGAAACCGGCGTCCTTCGTGGTCTTCCCGTCGCGATAGGAATAGCGGTCCTGAAGGCGGGCATTGCCGGGCACCGGTGCGTCGACCGAGGCGAAGGTGTCATGGACGCTGAAGGACTTGACCTTCGTGCCGCCGATGACCGGCTTCATCGACTCGATCGCGCCGCGGATCCCGGCCGGCGTCATCAGGTTCCCCTTGTCCGCGGCGGGCTTGGACGGCGTCCGGGTCGGCGAGGGTTGCTCGGCCGGCTCGGTCGGCTCGTGCTCCGCCGAACTCCCCCGCGCGTCGGGCGACGTGGTCGGGCCCGTCGCCGTCGGCTTGGCACCGGCCGCCTTCGCCCCCGCGTCCGATTCCGAGTCGCGGAACTGCGATGCCAGAAGCACCGCGACCAGCGTCCCGACCAGGGCCGTGGCGACCACTGATCCGCCGATGATCCGGGTGCGCCGCGCCCGCTGTCGGGCCGCCGACTCGGGCGTTGCCGGGGTGAACACCGAACCGTACGGCGAACCCGCTCCGGGCGACCCGGCCGGCGCCTCGTCCGAAGAGCCGGCCGAAGAGTCGGCCGAAGTCCCCCGCCACGAACCGGAGTTCGGCCCTCCGGCGACCCGATCCGCCCCCGCCCAGGCGGGCCCGGACCCGGAACGCGAACCCGTGTCGGCCCCGAACGCGGCATCGAAGCCGGGGCGGGAACCGGAGTCCGGCCCCGAGTCGACCGCCCGGCCGGCGCCGAGGTCGCCCGGCTGCCAGGCCAGGGCGTCCGCCACCGGCAGCGCCGAGGTCGTGTGCTGCGACGAGGGCCGCGCGCCCGGCTCGCCCGCGGCCGCCGCGAGCAGCGCGTCCAACCGCGCCGCGTCCGGCCGCGCCGCCGGGTCCCGAACCAGCAGCGCTTCCAGCACCGGCCGCAACGCCCCCGCGCGGGCGGGCGCCGGCACCGTCTCGGTCAGCACCGCGGCGAGCGTGGCCAGGCTGGTCGCCCGGCGCAGCGGGTGCTCCCCCTCCACCGCCACGTACAACATCATCCCGAGCGACCACAGGTCCGACGCGGCGTTGTCCTCCTCGCCGCGGATGCGCTCCGGCGCGATGTATTCGGGCGAGCCGATCAGGTCCCCGGTCGCGGTCAGGCTGGTCGACTCGCGCAGCGCGGCGATGCCGAAGTCGGTCAGGACCGGGCTGCCGTCGGCGCGCAGCAGTACGTTGCCCGGCTTCACGTCGCGGTGGTGGATCCCGGCCGCGTGCGCGGCGCTCAGCGCGGACAGTACGCCCCGACCGATCGCGGCGGCCTCGGCGGGAGCGATCGGCCCGTGGGCCAGCCGGTCGTGCAGGGATCCGCCGGGGACCAGTTCCATCACCAGCCACGGGTGCGGAACCTCGGCGGCGTCCACGATGTGATGGATCGTCACCACGTGCGGGTGGTTCAGCCGGGCCAGCGACCTGGCCTCGCGCAACACCCGCTCGCGCAACATCCGGGCGGCGGTCGGATCGTCCTCCAGGAGTGCCGGGTCGGGCGGCCGGACCTCCTTGAGCGCGACCTCGCGCTCGAGCGCCAGGTCGCGCGCCCGCCAGACCAGGCCCATGCCGCCACCACCGAGCCGCTCCAGCAACTCGAAGCGGCCGTCGATCACGCGTCTGCCAGGTGCACCCGGGGTCATGCCGCACACCCTACAAATCAGGACTCCCACAACGGCTACCGCCGGCCGCATCGTGGGCAGATCCCTCGCCGAGGCCGGGAAGGCCGAAAGCCCGATACTCGCCGACCCGACGCCGAAACCAGGGAGCCGACTGCCGGCCGCTCGGCCCGCGTCCACCCCGCCGTCCCGGTCACGAACAACGTGTCGGCGGGCGCGTGCTGCCGAAACCGATCCGGATTCCCCACGTTGCCGCGCCGCCCGGTAGTCGACACCGCCCCCGTCCTCGGGCGCGACCCCGCCGAACCGGGCCGACCGCGAGGCGAGGGCCACCGCCGCGGTACCGGCCGCGCCGGGCGGGTGCGCCCGAGGCGGACCACCCACCCGGTCTGCCTCGACACGCGAGAGGCGACCACCCACGCCCGGACCCCCGTTCGGCCGGTGGTGGAGCCGAAGCGCCCGCCGCCGTGACCGCTCAGTCGCGCCGCGCCGCCACCACGTCGAGCAGCCGACCGATGCGGTTGCTGATGATCATGTCCACGCCCATGTCCAACAGCCTGCGCATCACCCGGGGCGAGTCCACCGTCCAGGCACTGACCCCGTATCCGTCCGCATGGCAGCGGGCCACCGACTCCGCGTCGTACGCCCGCCAGCGCAGGTTGATGTACTCCGGCCGGAGCGTACGCAGCACGTCCTCGCCCGGCACCCGCGCGAACGAGTCGCCGCTGAGCCCGATGTGCGCCTCGGGCGCGTGCTCGCGGACCATGCCCATCGCGACCGGTCCACCGACGTAGAGGATCTGCTCGTTCAGCCCGTGCCGGGCGACCGCCTCGGTCGCGGGACCGGCCAGTTCGATCTCGCCGAAGTCGACCATCAGCCCGCCGGGGCCGCCCTTGATCAGGTCCAACGCCTCGTCGAAGCTCGGCACCCGGTACTTCCCGCGCCTGCCGATCTCCCGGACCTCGGCCAGGGTCAACTCGCGCACCCGCGCGTTGCGCCACCACAACCGGCGCAGCGTCGCGTCGTGCAGCAATACGAGGTGTCCGTCCCGGGTCACCTCCAGGTCGATCTCGACCAGGTCGGCCCCTCGCTCCAGCGCGCTCGACAACGACGGCAGGGTGTTCTCCCGGTAACGCCGGGGATCGCCTCGGTGGGCCACGGCCAGGGTCACGACAAACCTCTCGATCGGGGACCGGCGGGCACACCGTACACGCGCCGCGCCCGCCCCGGGTTCATCGCGTCGAGGGCCCGCCGGAGGCGCCGAATCCGCGCAGCAGGGTGTCCACGATCCGGGTCGCGAGCACATCCGCGTCCTCGCCCCGGTCGTCCTGCGCCGACTCGTGGATCAGCGCGTAGTACACGCGCCGGGCCCAGTCGAGGTCCACCTCCGGGCGCAGCAGCCCGCTCTCGCGGGCCCGGCGGAAGAGCCGATCGCAACGATCGAGCACGTCGGTGTGCAGGTGTGCGACCTCGGGGTCGTCGGTGCGCAGCGCGTTCATCGCGAAGCCCCACGCGATCTTGACCCGCAGCACGTTCGCGGTCACCTGGTACAGCGCCACCGCCGGCGGTGTGGCGTCCGGCCGCGCCGCCGTCACCGCGTCGTGGAACTGCCGCGTGGCCCACCGGGTCATCGCCACGATCAGCGCGTCGCGGGTGGCGAAGCGCCGGTGCACGGTGGTCCGCGCCACGCCGGCGGCCTCGGCGATCTGCTCCATCGTGGCCGAGGGGTTGGCGCTCAGGACCCGCTCGGCGGCCTCCAGGATCGCGCGCACGGTCCGCTCCGCGTCCGCGCGCAGCGGTCGCGCCCGGCCACCGGTTTCGTCTGTTGGGGAAGTCACCTTCGAACTGTACGGCAACGACGCCGGTCAGCTCATACTTGCAACATCGATGACGCATGTTCTAGGTTCAATGCATCACCGAAGCACCGGTTCGACGGCCGACAACCATCGGCGTCGGCTGCCCACCAAGGAGTTCTCATGGATCTGCGCCTCACCGACAAGGCCGCCCTCGTGACCGGCGCGAGCCGGGGCATCGGGCTCGCCATCGTGTCCACGCTCGTCGCCGAAGGGGCCCGGGTCCTGGCCGCGTCCCGCACGATCACCCCGGAGCTGGCCGCGACCGGCGCCGCGACCATGGCCGTGGACCTGACCCGACCCGACGCCCCGAGCCGCCTGGTCGATCGGGCCGTCGCCGAGTTCGGCCGGCTCGACGTCCTGGTCAACAACGTCGGCGGGGGCGACGCCGGCGGCGAGTCGCAGACCGGCGGCTTCCTGAGTTTCACCGACGAGCAGTGGCTCGCCTCGTTCGAGCTGAACTTCCTCGCCGGCGTACGCACCACGCGGGCCGCGCTGCCCGCGCTGGTCGACACGCGCGGCGCGATCGTGAACATCTCCTCGCTCGGCGGCCGGGTTCCGCACAGCGGGCCGGTGCCGTACACGACCGCCAAGGCCGCGCTGACCGCGTTCGGCAAGGCCGTCGCGGAGGAGTTCGGCCCGCGCGGCGTCCGGGTCAACACGGTCTCCCCCGGCCCGGTGCGCACCGCGATGTGGGAGGCGCCGGACGGCTACGGCGCCCAACTGGCCGCGTCCATGGGCCTGTCCCACGAGCAGTTGCTCGACGCCCTGCCCGGCGCGTCGGGCATGGTCACCGGCCGCTTCGTCGATCCGGCCGAGGTGGCCACCGCGGTCGCCTACCTGGCCTCCCCGCTCGCCGGCAGCGTCACCGGCACGGACCACCTCGTCGACGGGGGCGCGCTCAAGGCGGCCTGAACCGCCAGCCGGGGCCGGGCCGGTGCGATCAACCGCACCGGCCCGGCCGATCGACGCCGGCGCTCACCCCACCCGGGGCCGCACCCCCAGGGCGGGCAGCACCGTCTCGCCGATTCGATACGCCTCCTCCAGCAGCGGATTGCCGGAGAGGATGAACGTATCCACGCCCAGTGCCTCGAACTCCTGCAACCGCTCGATCACCTGCGCGGTACTGCCGACCACGGCCGTGCCGGGCCCCGGCCGGAACAGGCCCATCCCGGGCCACAGGTTCGGCGACACCTCCAACTCGCGGGCCCGCGCCGGAACCCGGCCCCCGTGCCGGCGGAACTGCCGTTCCCAGCCCACCCCGTCGGCGTCGGCCGCCTGACCCAGCTGCCGGGCGTACGTCGCGTGGCTGGTCACCTCCAGCAGTCGATCCGCCGCCGCCCAGGCCTCGTCCTCGCTCTCCCGCACGATCAGGTGCAGCCGCAGGCCGATCCGCAACGAACGCCCGTGCGCCGCCGCCCGCTCGCGTACCTTCGCCAACTTCTCCTCGAGTTCGTGCGGCGGTTCGCCCCAGGTCAGATACACGTCGACGTGCTCGGCGGCCATCTCGATCCCGGCCGGCGACGAGCCACCGAACCACAGCGGTACGTGCCCGCCGTCCCGATGCAGCTCGCGCAGCCCGGCGCCGGCCTGCTTGAGGTCGTAGAAGGTGCCCTTGTGGTCGAAGACCTCGCCCGCGGTGAGCCGCTTGACGATGTCCCAGTATTCGGCGCTGAGTGCGTACCGCTCGTCGTGCTCGAGATGCAGCCCGTACTCGCGCAGCCCCTCGGTCGAGCCGTTGACCACGTTGAACCGCAACCGGCCCGGGCCGAACAGCGCCTCGAAGCTCAGCGCCATCTTCGCCAGCAACGTCGGCGCGATCAATCCGGGATGCACCGCGAGCAGCGGCCGAAACGTCGGCGCCGCCGCGGCCAGCACACTGCCCAGCGACCACACGTCGTACAGATCCGTCGCGAGCAGCGCGCCGGTGAAGCCCAACCGATCGACCGCGCCGCCCAGTTGCTGGAGGTAGGCCAGATCCACCGGCCGCCGCCCGGCGGGCTCCCACGGATACGGTCCCTCGCGCGGGATCACGTACCACAACACCTCGGGACTCATCGGCCCGCACCCTCCGCCGCCGCGAGCACCCGGGCCACCGGCGCGGACAACGCCGCCGCCTGCGCGTCGGCCACCGTGATCGGGCGGTCGATGAACCCGTTGGCCACGAAGATGTCGGCGGCCTCCTGCTGTTCGGCGATGAACGACGCCGGCACCGGCTCCAGCCGCCACGGCAGCGCCGCCAGCGCCTCGGCCCAATCGGCCCGGGTACCGGGCAGTTCGGCCGCGTGCAGCTCGGCCGCCTCCTCCGGATGTGCCACTGCCCAGGCGTCGGCCTCGCGCAGCGCGGCCACCACCGTCGCGACCACCTCCGAGCGCTCCTCGGCGAACGCGCGGCGGGCGAAGAACACCGAGCGGTCGGTGATCACGTCGCCGACGCGGTGCAGCACCCGAAGACCCGACTCGCGGCGTGCGGCCGCCAGTTCGGGGCCCTGCGCGACCCACCCGGCGATCTCGCCGGCGCGCAGCCGCGCCGCCTGGTCCTGGCCCGCCGCCGGGCGCACCGGGGTGATGTCGTCCCGGTAGGACAGGCCGACGTCGTTCAACGCCTTGGCGACGAAGTGGGTCTGCCACGACCCGATGCTCAGCACGACCGTGCCGCCCTTGAGGTCCACGGCGGTGCGCACCGGGCCCTCGTCCGCGACCAACAGCGCGCCGTGTGCGGGCCGCGGCGCGGACACCGCGACATAGACGATGTCGTGGCCCTGCGCCTGGCCGACGATCGGCGGGGTCGAGCCCGTGCCGCCGAAGTCGATCGTGCCGGTGCCGAGCAGTTCGCCCACCCGGGTGCCCTCCACGGGCAACCAGGTCACCGTCTCGCCGAGCGGTTCGAGGGCACGTTCGAGGATGCCCAGGCGGGCGAGCAGGTACAACGACGGATTGCTGCCGTGGACACCGATGGTGACGGTCATTCAGATCACTCCGGACGTGGACGGGACGGTGACGGAAGTCGTGGGGGAAGCGGTGGAGCCGGCGGTGGGAGCAGCCGTAGGGGCGGTGCGGGCAGCCGCGGGGACCGTCGGGGAAGCCGAAACCTCGGCAGCCCCGTCCGCGACCCGGACCCCCAGGTCCGCCAGGAGCCGCCTCCGCAGCGCGGCGAAGGCCGGGTCCGTCGGGTCGCGCGGTCGATCCACGGTGACTATCTCGTCGGTGATCAACTGGCCGTCGCGCAGCACCGCGACCCGGTCGGCGAGCCGAATCGCCTCCTCGACGTCGTGCGTGACCAGCAGTACGGCGGGCCGGTGCACCCGGCACAGCTCGCCCACCAGGTCCTGCATGCGCATCCGGGTCAGCGCGTCCAGCGCCGCGAACGGCTCGTCGAGCAGCAGCAGTTCCGGCTCACGCACCAGCGCCCGGGCGAGCGCCACACGTTGTGCCTCGCCGCCGGACAACGTCGCGGGCCAGGCCGAGGCGTGCCCTTCCAGGCCCACCTCGGTCAGCGCGCGCAGGCCGATCTCCCGGGTGGCCCGCCCTCTCGGCAGCCCGACCACCACGTTGGCCAGCACCCGCTTGGAGGGCACCAGGCGCGGCTCCTGGAAGACGATCGTGCGCGCCTCGGGAACCAGCACGGTGCCGCCGTCGTGCGGATCGAGTGCGCCCAGGATGCGCAGCAGCGTGGTCTTGCCGGTGCCGCTGGCGCCGAGCAGGGCGACGAACTCGCCCCGTGCGATGTCCAGATCGACGCCGTCGAGCACGGCCCGGGTGCCGAACACCCGGCGCAGACCCGACAGATGCACCGCGGTCTCGGTGCTCATCGGCCCGCCCCCTGACCCTGGCCGCGCCACGGCATCAGCACCCGCTCCAGGATCCGCACGATCACGTCGGCGAGCAGGCCCAGGATCGCGTAGACGAGGATGCAGACGGTGAGGATGTCGGTGCGGGAGAAGCTCTGCGCCTGGCTCATCAGATATCCGATCCCCGCCGTGGAGTTGATCTCCTCGGCCGCGATCAGCGCGATCACGCTCAGCGTCATGGACAGGCGCAGCCCCGAGAGCAGCGCGGGCAGCGCGCCCGGCAGCACCACCTCGCGGACCAGCGCGAGCCGGCCGACGCCGAAGCTGCGCATCGCCTCGACCAGTTTGCGGTCCACGTTGCGCACCCCGCCGGACGCGGAGACGTACATCGGAAACGCCGTGGCCACCGCGATCAGGATCACCCTGGCCGACTCGCCGATCCCGAACCAGACCATGAACAGCGGGACCAGTGCGAGGAACGGCACGGTGCGCAACAACTGCACGGAGGAGTCCAGCAGTTCCTCACCGAGCCGGGAGAAGCCGGTGAGCACGCCCAGGGCCAGGCCGATGGTCAGCCCGAACACCAGGCCCAGACCGGCCCGGCCCAGCGACACCCGCAGCGCGTCCGGGAGTTGGCCGTTGTCCCACATCTCGCGCGCGGCGCGCACGACGTCGGCGGGCGAGCCGAGCAGGTCGGGGCTGAGCGCCCCGCTGTGCGAGGCCCAGGCCCAGCCGCCGATCAGCGCGAGCGGGCCGATCGCGCGCAGCGCGGGGCTGAGAAAACGCGGCCGGGGTCGCGGGATGCGCGGACGCGGGGTCACCAGGCCGGGATACTCGCGCTCCGGGGACTCGGCCTCGATCGCCCGGGGTTGCGCCTCGGTCACCGTGGGCGCGCTCATCCGGCCGCGCCCGCGAGGGCCTCGACGTCGAGCAGGTGCGGCTTGACGTCGACGAGGGTTTGGGTGACCTTCTGGTCCTGGAAGAACCGGGCCACCTTGCCGAAACGCTCCACGTCGGCGGGCCGGATCGGCTCCACCGTCGCACCCTGCCGGGTGAAGTCGGTCTGGATGCGCTTGGGTTCGGCGCCGTAGGCGGTGGGTCCGGAGTCGGTGAAGACGTTGATGTACGCGGCGGGGTCGGCGATCTCCTTGGTGCCGGCGTCGTGCAGGTAGGCGTAGAACGCCTTGACCACGTCGGGGTGCTTGTCCGCGAACGCGTTGCGCACCGCCCAGACCGAGTAGTTGTCCGAGCCGAGCGCCCGCCCGTCCGCCAGGAAACGCGCGTTGCCCGAGGCCAGGGCCGGTACCGAGTAGGTGGCCCAGGTCGCCCAGGCGTCCACCTGGCCGGCCGCGAACACCGGCGCGGTCTGGTCGGCCCGCAGATACACCCGCTCGACCTTGTCGGCCGGGATCTTCGCCTGTTCGAGCGCGGCGAGCAGCAGGTATTCGCTGGTGCCGCCCTGCGAGCAGGCCACCTTCTTGCCGACCAGGTCCTGGATCGAGTGGATCTTCGAGTCGCTCTTCACCAGGATGCCCTCGCCGGCCAGGTCGGGGGCGGTGGCGCCGAACAGCTTGAAGCTCGGCTTCTGTCCGAGCGCGGCCACGGCCGAGGTGATCGAGCCCAGCGCCACGTCGAGTTGCCCCGCGTTGATCGCCTGCGCGGCCGGCGCGAACGGGCCCGCGCTGCCGGTCCAGGAGACCTTGGCGCCGACCTTGGCCAGGGCCGCGTCCAGTGAGCCGTCCTTCTTGCCCCGGGCCAGCACCCCGTTGTTGCCCGGGTCGGGAATCCGCAACGTGATCCCGCTCTTGCCGCCGCCGCTCGCCGCCGACGCCTTGGTGTCCTTCGAGGAGGAGCCGCAACCGGTCAGCGCGATCAGCGTCGCGGTCGCGAGCGCGACGGCGGACAGCAGTCGGGTGCGGCGAGGGGGCCGGCTACTCATGGGGAACCTCCAGCGGGGATATGCGAGACGGTGCGGGGTCGTTCGGGTGCGTGGCGCGGGCGCGGGCACGGGCATCGGCGAGTTCGCGGGCCTGCCGCAGCGGTTCGGGATCCGCCCAGGCCGGCACGTCCACCGGCCCGGCCAAAAAGCCCTGTTCGAACAGGAACCGCTCCTGTCGGGCGAGCAGGTCCAGGCGTTCGGCGGACAGGTCGATCCGGAGCGTGTCCGGGCCGAGTTCGCGGTAGGCGCCGGCCACCCCGAACGCGCCCGCGCCGGTCTCGGCGCCCAGGATCCGCGCCACCTCGGCGGGATGCTCCGGCGCCCAGTCGGCCGCCTCGACCAGGACCGCCAGGAAGCGGGAGACCAGGTCCGGGTTGTTGTCCAGCAGTTCGCGGTGCACGGTGATCGGTCGTGGTGTCCCGTTGTTGATCCGCACCGCCCGGTCCGGCACCGCGTCCAGGTCCACCGCGACCACCGCGCCGTACCGGACGGCCGCCTCCACGGCCAACGCGCCCTTGACGTAGACGGCGTCCACCACGCCCCGGCTCAGCGCGGCCAACTCGGCCTCCCACTGCCCGCCGGCGCGCGCCGCCGGCACCTCGACCGGGCGCGCGTCGGCCAGGGTCGCGCCGGCCAGCGACAACGCGCCGGCGAAGCCGTGCAGGGCCATCGCCCGCCAGAAGTCGATGGCGATGTCGTGCCGGGGCACGGCCAGCCGCAGTCCGCGCAGCTGTTCGGGCGAAGCGATCCCGCTCTCCGCCCGGACCAGGATCGCCTGGCGCTCCTCGATCCAGGTGAGCCCGACCAACCGGGTCTCCTCACCACGCGAACGCGCCCACAGCGCGGGCACGTTGCCGCCCTCGCGGAACAGTCCGGGCAGCGCGTGCGTGTAGTGGTGGTCGGCGGCGATGTCGGCCGAGACGTCCTGAAGCGAACGCACGGTGATCCCCTCGGCCGCGAACTCGGCGTCGAGCAGGCCCAGATCGGCCGCGATGCCGGTGGCGGTGGGGACGGGACAACGGGTGAACCACAGTTCGTCGGGGCGTGCGCCGGTCACGGCGGTCATGGGAGTACTTCCGTTCGCGTTCGAAGCGTCGACGGACCCGCGACCGGTTCGACACGGCGCGGATCGACCCGGGACCGAACCGGTCCGGGCGCCGAAAGGAGAGGAGAGGGGTGGAACGAAGAGGGGGTGAGACCTACACGACACGCGGTGCGGAACCGGGGCGGACCGAAGGCGTCACCCGGCCGGGTGGGGACCCGTCACGACGACGGAGCGAAGCCCGGGAGAAACCACACGACCCGTGCGGGTCGGGTCAGCGACAGCCGGCGCTGGAAACGCGCGCGAGATCGATGTGCCGGCGGCTCGTGAGCAGCGCCCGGACGCCGGCGAGCGGCGCGGTGTACGACGCGACTGCGGACACGCGGGCCTCCTCACGGCATTCGTCCGGCATGGGCGCGCCCGAATGGCGCATCGGGTGGATCCTGGCACGATCCGCGCCACTCGATCAAACCTTCCCACGATGTGGGATATCCGGTCGCTCTCCGACGCGCTCCGTGGCGCGGAGTGGCCCGCAGCCTTGCCGTATGGTGAAAACCGCCTGTCGAACGGCGAGTTGGGGAAGCCAGTGAAGACTTCGAACATCCCGGCACACGAGCCCGCCGGCGCACACGAGCCGACCGGTACGCGCGAACCGGCCGCCGCACCCGAGCCGACTCCCGTACCGGACGCTCCGCACACCACCGACCCGCCCCGCCCGGCGACCGCCCCCTCCGGCGCCCAGGCCGTGCAGCGCGCGCTGGGCATCCTCCACTGCTTCCGGGCCGGCGGCACCGACCTGAGCGCGTCGGACATCGCGCGCCGCCTGGGCCTGTCGGTGTCCACCGCGCATCGGCTCGCCCGGACCCTGGTCGGCGCCGGCTTCCTGGACCAGGACGACCGCACCAGCCGCTACCGCCTGGGTCCCGTGGTCGCCGAGTTGGGCCTGTTGGCCTACCACCAGCGCGGCCTGCACCACGCCGCCCCGGAGTTGGAACAGCTGTCCCGACGCACGTCGGCGACGTCCGACCTGGCCATCCGCAGCGGCCGGCACGCGCTGGTCCTGGTCGGCAGCTCGGTCCAGCCCGGTACCGGACTGGGCCTGCGCCGACCGCTGCACTCGACGGCGCTGGGCAAGGTCCTGCTCGCCTGGGCCGACCCGGCCGACGGCGGCCTGGTCCCCCTGCTCCCGCTCGCCCCGCAGACCGACCGCACGATCGTGGACCCGGTCGCGTTGCAGGCCCAGTTGGACGCCGCGCGGGCGATCGGCTACGCGCTCAACGACGGCGAGTCGGTACCCGGGGTACGCACCCTGGCCGTACCGATCCTGAACCGCGCCGGGCACGCGCACGCCGCACTCGCGGTGCGCTCCACCCCCGCCGTGATGACCGACGAGCGCATCCCGTGGTTCCGCGACCGGGCACAGGCGTGCGCCGACGCCCTGGAGGTACTGCTGCTCCCGCCGCATCGACGCCGACTGCGCGAGTCCGGACTGCCCGCCGAGTAGGCGCACGACCAAGGGCCCGCCCCGACCCCCGGTGAAGCGGGGGTCGGGGCGGGCCCGAGATGTACCGGCCGGGTCAGGCGGCGGCGACGAGCGCGTCGCGGCCCAGCACACGGGTGCGGGTGGTGGCGGTGACGGTCGACGCGGCCTTGGGGCGGGCGAAGACCGCGAGCCGCAGGAACACGAACCGGGCCAGACCCGCCACACCGGAGGCGGTGAGGTAGGTGGCCTGCTCGACCATGATGCTCGGCGCCGCCTGGACCGCGTGCAGTCCGAGCATCGCGGCGGTGGTGAACAGGTAGGCCACCAGCGCCGAACCGCCCGCCTGGACATGGGCCTTGAGATTGGCGCGGCCCGCCCGGAAGGAGAACCGGCTGTGCAGTTCGGTGGCGAGCACGGTGCCGGCCGCGGTGACCACGGCGTTGGTGACGACGAGCGGCAGGGTCCCGTTCAGCGCGACGAGCGCGGCGCTGGAGGCCAGTCCCGTACCCCCGCCGAAGGCCACGAAGCGAACGAAGGAGGCGACCGTGCCGGGGGCCGTCGAGTTGGTGGTGTCCTGTCCTGCGACCCGGCTGCGGTTGTTCACGTGACTCTCCTCGGCCCCCTGCGGACCCCCTCGGTCCGACAGGTCCAACCTAGGGATTCGGCAACACATTCCCCATGGTGCTCACTTCCCTCTGTGGGTAGGGCTGGCCCCACCCCCGCGGGGAGGCCCGCCAGGGGCCGATTCCGTCGTTCGCGAGCGCGAAATACGCCGTACAAAACCGCGCAAAGCACAACAAAAACCCACCCTCGGATCCATCCCCGGACCGGGGAACCAACCCGGCCCGCAACTCGTTCCCGGCAAATGTCTCCCTCGTCACACCCCCCGGATCCACAGCCGCCTCCGCATCCAACCCCCATGACCATCCACATGGGTACCGCAACCCGGTAGCATTAGTTTCGTGAGCACACGAATCGCGGACCTCGATCCCGGCGGCGCCCCCCTGCTCGGCGAACCGCTGCCGGTGGAGCTGGCCAATACGCGCTACGCGGTACGGGGCACGCCGCACGAGGGGCTGGCCGAGCCCGCGCACCTGGCCGCCTGGCTCCGCGACATCGCGCCGCGCCTGGGCAACCCGCCGTCCGAGGCCGCGCTGCTCGCCGTGGACGCGCACGACCTGGCCCGCGCCCTCGACCTGCGCGACTGCGTCGGCGCCCTGCTCACCGCCGCGCTGACCGACACCGTGCCGGCCGCCGACACCGTCGAGCGGCTGAACACCTACACCCGGGCCGCCCCGCGGTGGCGCGAGCTCACCTGGCCGACCGCCGTCACGCGCACCGAGGCCGACCCGATCACCGCGGTCCTGGCCGAACTGGCCGGCGCCACCGTCGACCTGCTCACCGGCCCGGACCGCACCGAGTTGCGGGCCTGTCACGGCCCGGGCTGCATCCTGCACTTCGTCCGGAACAACCCGCGCCGCGAATGGTGCTCGGCGGGATGCGGCAACCGCGCCCGCGTGGCCCGGCACTACCGGCGCAGCAAGAACCCATCCGCCGACGGCTGACCACGTCCCCAGGAGATACGGAGACGCAGGAGACAAGGGACTCCCCTGAAGACCGGAGTGCCGGCCTCCGCAAGACTCTGGGCGAATCCCCAGCGAGAGGCTCACATCTTCCATGCGCGTTCCGTCCCTGCTCCACACGCGCTCCGCGGGCGCCGCGGCCGCCGTCCTGGTCGCCACCACGCTGCTGTCCGGCTGCCTGGGCAAGAGCGACGACAAGAAGGACCACAAGAGCGCCCCCTCCGCGACCGCGTCGAAACCCGCGGTGCCGACGATGCCCACGGACCCGACCCCGCCCGCGAAGTCCGACCCGTCGGCGAGCCGGCCGCCCGCCGGCACCGCGAGCCCGAACAGCAGCCCCGGCCGGGTCAAGATGGTCAAGCTGCACAAGGGCGACTGCATCAACCAGAAGGGCGAGGACGTCCTCACCGTCGCCTGCACCACACCACACGACGCCGAGGTGGTGGGCGAGTACACCATCCCCGACTCGCTGCCTCCGACGAGCATGAAGTTCAAGGACGAGATCACCGCCAAGTGCACGGAGCTGACCTCGGGCGCGGCCGGGCGCAACAGCACCATCCAGCTGTCGAAGCTGTCGTTCCGGCCCACGTCCGGCAGCTGGCTCAATGAGCACGACCGGGACCTGACCTGCCTGCTCAAGCGCACCGACGGCACACCACTGACAGCCCCCCTGAAGTAGCGCGGCACGCCGCACCGTTCCCGACCGCAGCCGACCCCGCCCGTGTCCCCGGGCGGGGTCGGCTGCGGCATGTTTGCCCCTCGCGCGCGCGATCGTGAAGCGACCCCCTCCGGCGGTCGCGAACCTGCTGCCGGCCACCGTCGCGAACCGGCCGACGGGCGACGGGAATCGGCCGCGATTCCTTATCGCGTTCGCGATGATCGATGGCCCGTTCAGACCGGATTCACCCGTTCGAGGGGCTTGTGGGCCACACGACCGATCCGCCCCGGGCATCCGCGTAGCCTGGCGCCCGCGACGGTGGCTCGAAACGCCCCGCGGGGCCCCGGCACCGGTCGCGACAGCACGGAACATGCCATCGGCGGACCGATCCGCCGAGCGGTCCGCAGGACACCCGCACGATTCGATTCCGACTTTTTTCGAGGATGCCGATGGTTCTCGCTGGATCGTCCCCCGGAGGCCGACGGCCGGCCCTCGTCTGGATCCTCCCCTTCCTCGTGACAGCCGTGTGCGCGGCCGCGGCCGTGGCCGCGGTCTCCGCCCAGGCCCGCCCCGCGGTGGCCCTGTGCGGTGGACTCGCGACCGTCGCCGTCGCCGTGTGCGCCGCGGAGGCGGGCAGGCGCGGGCGCACCATCGCGCAACTGCACACCAGGCTCCAGCAGCAACAGATCGGCCTGCGCCGTCGACTCGCCGAGCAGGAGTCGGAGATGATCCGGCTCTCCGAGGAGATGTTGCCCGAGGCGATCGGCCGACTGCAGATGGGCGAGCCGGTGCCCGAGGTGATGCGCAAGGTCGCGCCGCACCCCGAGGAGCCGACCGAGTTCGCCATCGCGCACCGCAACGTGATCCGCTCGGTGATCGACACCGTCAGCGCCGAGGAGGACCTGCGCGAGTCCGCCCAGCGCGCGTTCGTCAACATCGCCCGCCGCGTCCAGGCCACCATCCACCAACAGGCCCAGGACATGCGGGACATGGAGGACCGGCACGGCGACGACCCGGTGGTCTTCCGCGATCTGCTCCACCTCGACCACGGCAACGCGCTGATCGGCCGCATGGCCGACAGCATCGCGGTGCTCGGCGGCGCCCGCCCGGGCCGCCAGTGGGAGACCGACATCGGCATGTACAGCGTGCTGCGCGGCGCGATGTCGCGCATCCTCGACTACCGCCGGGTCAAACTGTCGTCGGTCGTCGAGGTCGCGGTGATCTCCCAGCACGTCGAACCGCTGATCCACGCGATCGCCGAACTCCTCGACAACGCCACCCGATACTCGCCGCCCTCGACCACCGTGCACCTGACCACGGCCGAGGTGCAGAGCGGCATCGCGGTCGAGATCGAGGACGCCGGCGTCGGGCTGAGCGAGGAGGCCCGCCGCCGCGCCGAGCGCATCCTGTCCCTGGACGGCGACGCGCTCAACCTCGGCGACCTGGGCGAGACCCCGCGGCTCGGTTTGACGGTGGTGGCCCGCCTCGCGCACACCTACAACTTCAAGGTGATGCTGCGTCCGTCGGCCTACGGCGGCGTGCGCGCCGTCGTGGTGATCCCGCAGAACCAGATCACCGCGAACGTGCCGCCGATGTACCCGATGCCCGAGCACCTGTCGCACCTGGACGAACTCCCGTCCCTGCACGACCTGATGACCGAGACGCCGGCGCACACCGAGTTCGGCGCCAACGGTCTGCCGCAACGCCGCCGACGCGGTCTGGGCACCGTGCCCCGCGCCGGTGGCACGCGTGGACACCGCGCGCCCAAGCCGACGCCCACCGCCGCCCCGAGCGTCGACGAGACCCCGCCGGGGCTGGGCCTGGACGCCTTCCTCAGCGGCATCAACGGCGAACCGCCGCCCAAGGAACGACGATCCGAGACCGGCGAAAACTCGTGGGACGACGGGGGATACCGATGACGGCGTACCGACCCAACATGGACTGGATGCTCTCCGATCTCGCGAAGAGCGTGCCGTTCACGCGCTACATCGTGCTGCTGTCCGCCGACGGCCTGCGGATGGCCCAGCACAACACCGCCGCCGACACCGCCGACCGGCTCGCCGCCGCGTGCGCCGGCCTGCAGAGCCTCGCCGCCGCGGTGGCCGCCGAATTCCCCAAGGGGGACGGGCGGATGCGGCTGGTGGTGATCGAGGTCAACGGCGGCTACTTCTACATGATGGCCGCCGGCGCCGGCGCCTACCTCGCGGTGCTCGCCGACGGCCAGGTGGACACCGGCCTGCTCGGCCACCGCATGCGCGACCTGGTGATCCGGATCGGCGAACACCTGACCAGCCCGCCGCGCCGCGACGGGGCGTTCCCGTGACCGTGCCGCGGCGGCGCACACGGCGCGTTCCCTACCCCGAACGGCTGTACCTGGTCGGGGAGAACCCGGACGATCCCGGCCGGCTGGACCTCGTGACGCTGTTCGTCGCCAAGCACGAATCCACCCGCGGGATGGGCCCCGAGCCCGCCGCGATCCTGCGGATGTGCGAACAACCGTTGTCGATGGCGGAGATCTCCGCCCACATGCGGTTACCCACCAGCGTCCTGACGCTGGTGCTCGCGGACATGGTGACCGCGGGCGAGTTGGAGGCCCGGGCCCCGATCCCGGCCGCGTCGTTGCCCGACATCGATCTCCTCAAGGCGGTGATGCATGGACTACAACGGCTCTGAGACCCTCGTCGGGCCGCGCCCCGAGGACATGCTGCCCGCAACGGCCGCGGCCGCCGTCAAGGTCGTGATCGTCGGCGGATTCGGGGTCGGCAAGACCACCCTCGTCGGCGCGGTCAGCGAGATCCGTCCCCTCACCACGGAGGAGACGATGACCCAGGCGGGCGTCGGCATCGACGACCTCTCGGGCGTCGAGGCCAAGACCACCACGACGGTGGCGATGGACTTCGGCCGGATCAGCCTCAACGAGCGCCTGGTGCTCTACCTGTTCGGCACCCCCGGGCAGGAGCGCTTCTGGTTCCTGTGGAACGGCCTGTTCGACGGCGCGCTCGGCGCCGTCGTGCTGGTGGACACCCGGCGCCTGGAGGTGTGCTTCGACGTGATGGGCCGCCTGGAGGATCGCGGTGTGCCGTTCGTGGTCGCGGTCAACACGTTTCCCGAGTCGCCGGTCTATTCCATGGACGAACTGCGCGGCGCGCTCGACCTCGACGACACCGTGCCGATGGTCGACTGCGACGCCCGCAATCGAGGTTCCAGCCGGGATGTGCTGATGGCGCTCATGCAATACCTCCACACGCTCACCACGAACCGGGAGACGCCATGACCGCTCCTCCCCCCGTTCCGCCGCCCGGTTGCCCCGCGCACGCGGGCGCGACGGCCACCGAGGGCATCACGCGGTTGTACGGTCCGGAGACCATCGCGGATCCGGGTGCCGCGTACGAACGACTGCGCGCCGAACACGGGGCGGTCGCCCCGATCCTGGTCGACGGCGATTTCCCCGGCTGGCTGGTGCTGGGCTACCGGGAGAACCTGGAGGTCATGCGCACGCCGAGCCGGTTCTCCCGGGACGCGCGCAACTGGCGCGACTGGCGCGAGGGCCGGATCCCGCCGGATGCGACGATCCTGCCGATCATGGAGTATCGCCCCGACTGCGTCTCCAGCGACGGCGCCGAACATCAGCGGTTGCGCTCGGTGGTCACGGAGAGTCTGGACCGGTTCGACCGGCGCGGCATCCGCAAACACGTGCAACGCCTGTCGCACGACCTGATCGACCGGATCGCCGCCGACGGCCATGCCGACCTGGTCGCCCAGTTCGCCCAGCAGTTGCCGATGCTGGTCATCGCGCAGCTCTACGGTCTGCCCGACGAGATGGGTCCGCAACTGGTGCAGGCCAGCGCCGAGTTGATGATGCAGAGTGAACGCGCCCTGGAATCCAACGAGTTCATCCTGCGGACGCTGCGCGATCTGGCCGACCGCAAACGCCGCGAGCCGGCCGCCGACTTCCCGTCCTGGCTGATCGAGCACCCGAACAAGCTGTCCGAGGACGAGGTGCTGCACCACCTCAGACTCGTGATGGTCGCCGCCAACGAACTGACCATCGCGCTGATCGCGAACACCCTGCGGGTGGTGCTCACCGACGACCGGTTCGCCGCCTCGCTGGCCGGCGCCCGGCTGAGCCTGCCCGACGCGGTCGAGCAGGTCCTGTGGGACGAACCGCCGTTGTGGGTCATCCCCGGTCGCTGGGCGCTGGTCGACACCGAGTTGGGCGGGCGGCGGATCCGGGCCGGCGACCTGCTGGTGCTCGGCGTGATGGCCGGCAACGTCGACCCGCAGATCCGTACCGACCTCACCGTGCCCGTCCACCACAACCGGGCACACCTGGCGTTCAGCGGCGGCGCGCACCTGTGCCCGGGACAGGACATCGGCCGGGCCATCACCGACACCGCGATCGACACCCTCAACAGCCGACTGCCCGACATCCGACTTGCCCACCCCGACCGGCCGCCGGCCTGGCACGCCGCCACCTGGGCCCGCTACCTGACCTCGCTGCCGGTCGTTTTCACCCCGGTCCCCCTGGTGGAGCCCCCCGAGTGGGTCCGCCCCGCCCGCGCCGACCGCGCGACGCGCCCGCCGGAGCCGCTGCTCCCGCCCCCGCCCACCACGTGGTGGGCACGGCTGAGCACGTGGCTCTTCGGCTGACCCGGCGAGCGCCGGGCCGCCCCCCGGCGCTCGATCGCCTCGCGGGCCCCACCCGCCCGGTTCAGCGCTTCGCGGTGATCACCCTCAGCAGGGCTGCGACCGCGTTGACCATCGCCGCCCGCGAAGCGGACAGCGCCGGTCGCGGGTCGGCCTTGCCGGGGGTGGCCGCCAGGCGCTCGCGCAGCGTGCCGGTGTAGGCGATGTTCAGCGCCGTACCGACGTTGATCTTGGTCATCCCGGCCGACACCGCCGCCCGCAGTTCGTCGTCCGGCACGCCCGAAGAGCCGTGCAGCACCAGCGGGACGCGGACCGCCTCGCGCAGCCGGGCGATCAGGTCGTGGTCGAGCGTGGCGGTGCGATCGAGCATCGCGTGGCTGCTGCCGACCGCGACGGCCAACGCGTCCACCCCGGTCGCCCGCACGTATGCCGCCGCCTCGGCCGGATCCGTGCGCGCCCCGGGCGCGTGTGCGTCCAGCGCGGGATGGCCCGGCTTGCCGCCCACCTCGCCGAGTTCGGCCTCCAGGGTGATGCCGCGAGCATGCGCCCAGGCCACCGCGTCGGCCGTCGCCGCCACGTTCTCCGCGTAGCCGAGCCGCGAGGCGTCGAACATCACCGAACCGATCCCCGTACCCTCGGCCGCCGCCAGCAGTTCGACCGACTCGACGTGGTCCAGGTGCAGTGCCACCGGCACCTCGGCCTCCTCCGCCAGCACCCGGCACGCCGCCGCGAGCGGTCCCAGCCGCCCGCCCCGGAACTTCACCGCGTTCTCGCTGATCGCCACCACCACCGGCAGCCCCGCCTGCTCGGCGGCCGTCACCACCGCCTCGGCGTGTTCGAGGGTGATCACGTTGAACGCGGCCACCCCCACCCCGTCCGCCCGCGCCGCGTCGGTCAGTATCCCCGTCGAGGTCAAGCCCATCGCACAACTCCTTGGAACGATCCCGCCCGGCACCAACACCATCACCACCGCGCCGCCCGCGCCCTACGGCGGCGGCGGCGCCACCGCTTCCACCCGCACCCGGGGCCGCCAGGCCCGGTACAGGTCGCCGTCCACGTCCCCGGCCAGCGGCGCGGCCACCGCCGCCGCCGACAGGGCCACCGCGTCGCGCAACCGCTCCGGCCACGGCAGGCCCTCGGCCAGCCCCCGGGCCAGCGCCGCGACCGCCGCGTCCCCGGCGCCGGTGGCGTTGCCGTGCACCGACTCCGGCGGCACCGCCCGCCACCACCCGGCGTCGGAGGCGGCCAACATCCCGCCCGGACCGAACGACGCGACGACCGCGCCGCCGGCCCCCGTGCGCGCCGCCAACCGGGCTACCGCGCGCAGCGGATCGCTCTCCCCGGTCGCCGCGAGCAGCTCGTCCGCGTTCGGCTTGACCACATCCGGCCCGGCCGCGACCCCCGCGAGCAGCGCCGGCCCCGAGGCGTCCAGCAACACCGGCACGCCCGCCGCCCGCGCCCGGGCGACCAGTTCCGCGTAGCCGCCCTCCGGCACCCCCGGCGGCAGACTCCCGGAGAGCACCAACACCGACGCGGCGGGCAGCAGTTCGGCCGTGGCGGCGACCACCCGCGCCCACTCCTCGGCGGTCCGCGAGGGGCCGAGTTCGTTCAACGACGTCGCGCCGCCCGAGGCGGTCTCCACGATCGTCGTGGTGCACCGCGTCTCGCCCACCACCGGCACCGAGGTCAACGCGATGTCCGCCGCGGCCAGATCGGCCCGTATCCGCTCGCCCGTCGGCCCGCCCAGCGGCGCCACCGCCGCGACCGCGACCCCGAGCAAGCGCAGTACCCGCGTGACATTGATCCCCTTGCCGCCGGCCCGCCCGCCGACCGACGCCGGCCGGTTCGCCCCGTGCCGAGCCAGTCGTTCCAGGTGGTAGGTGACATCCCAGGCCGGATTCGGCGTCACCGTGACGATCACGACGCCCACCCCGCCGACCGGCGCCCGCTGTCCGTCACGACGCGTCCAGCACCACGGACCGGGTGAGGTGCCTCGGCTCGTCCGGGTTCAGCCCGCGGCTCTCCGCGATCGCGACCGCGAGCTTTTGTACCCGGATCAACTCGGCCATCGGGTCGAGCGCGCCGGCCACGAAGGTGCCGCCGGTCACCGCGACCTGCTCGGCCAGCCCCTCCGGCACCGGACCGAAGACCCAGGTGACCCGGTGGGGCGCGGCGATGCTGATCGGCCCGTGCCGGTACTCCATCACCGGGTAGCTCTCGGTCCACGCCCCCGCCGCCTCGCGCATCTTCAGCGCGGCCTCGGCCGCCAACCCCGCCGACCACGACGAGCCGAGGAAGGTGAACTGCTCGGCGGCCACGAACGCCGCCTCCGGCTCCCAGGCGACGGCGGTCTCCGCGTCCCGCACCGCCGCGGTCAGGTCCTCGCCCAGATGCGCACGGAACAACGCGAGCGCCGTGGTGGCGAACCGGGTCTGCACGACCGAGCGCTCGTCGGCGAAGTCGAGCATCACGATCTCGTCCGCCGCGGTCGTGATCGGCGTGCCGGGCGCGCCGGTGATCGCGGTCGTGGCGACCTTGCCGCGCACCTCCGCGAGCAGCCGCAACACCTCGGTCGTGGTGCCGGAGCGGCTCAGCGCCACCACCCGGTCGTAGTCCCGTACGCCGGGGAACTCCGAGGCCGCGAAGGCGTCGGTGATCCCGAGCCCGGCCCGCTCGCGCAACACCGCGTACGCCTGCGCGATGAACCACGACGTCCCGCAACCGACGACCGCGACCCGCTCGCCGCCCTTCGGCAACCCCGCGCACTCCCCCGCGAGCGCGGCGGCGCGGGCCCACAACGCGGGCTGGGTGGCGATCTCGGCGGAGGTGTGACTGACGGCCGTCATGGCGCTCCCGGGGTGCTCGGACGATGCGCAGTGCTGCGCACTGCTGCACTCACATGCTTGAAACTATTCATTTGATAGCAGTTTCACGCACGAATGAGCAACGTCGCGCACCCCGCCCAAGCCGGATTCATCCCGATTCACGGCAAATGTCGATGCCGATCCCCACCGTGTCCACCGCCCGCCCCCGCTTGCCACCCGCCGGGCCGGCTAGGCTCCCCCCATGGATGGACTGGCCGACCTGCTGCGCGGGATCAGGGCCGACGAGGCCCTGTTCGACCGGCGGATCCTGTCCCCGGCGGGGTCCGTCCGCCTCGATTCCCGCACGCCGCTGACCATCTGCACCCTCGTGCGCGGCGGCGGCCGCATCGTGCCCGAGAGCGGCCCGTCGCACGCGCTGCTCCCGGGCGACACGGCGGTAATCCGCGGCCCGGCCCCGTTGACCTTCGTCGCCGACCCGTCCGCCGACCCGTCCGTGGACCCCTCGACCGACGCGCCGACCGAGCTGATCTCCGGCGCCTACCGCGCGCACACCGACATCGGCCGCCGGCTGCCCACCGCGCTGCCCGACCTGCTGGTGGTGCCGGATCCCGACGGCGACCACCGACTCCTGGACTTCCTGTCCGCCGAGGTCGCCGCCGACCGGCCGGGTCAACAGGTCGTGCTGGACCGCCTGCTCGACTGGTTGCTCGCCTGCACGCTGCGGGCCTGGTTCGACCTCCCCGAGGCCCATGCCCCGGAGTGGTACCTGGCCCTGGCCGATCCGATCGTGGGCGCCGCCCTGCGCGCCGTACACGACGCCCCGGCCCGTCCCTGGACCATCGCCGCCCTGGCCGCCGAGGCCGGCGTGTCCCGCACCGCGCTCGCCGAACGATTCACCGCCCGGGTCGGCCAACCGCCGCTCACGTACCTGACCGAGTGGCGGATGGCCCTGGCCGCCGAACTGCTCACCGAACCCGACGCCACGGTCGCCGCAGTGGCCCGCCGCGTCGGCTACGCGGACGCGTTCGCGTTCAGCACCGCCTTCAAACGTGTCCGCGGCCTGAGCCCCTCGGCCCACCGCACCGCCCACCACCGCGCCGCGTAGCACCACACCACCCGCCGCGCGGCACCACATCCCCCGCCGACAAACCGCGCGGCCGAGGTCCCGGACGCACACACATGCCCCCCGGCTTCTCGCCCATGGTCGCCCGGCGGCGCGCCGAGCAGGCTGGACGCATGACAACCACGACCCGACCCGCATCGCGGCACCCGATCCTCGTCCTGGGCGGCACCGGCAAGACCGGCAGCCGCGTGGCCGCCGCCCTCCGCGCCCGGGACGCGGACATCCGGATCGCCTCCCGATCCACCGAGATCCCCTTCGAATGGTCCGACGAGAGCACCTGGGACCGGGTCCTGGACGGCGTCCGAGCCGTCTACCTGGTCCCGCTGGACGGCGCCGAGGCCGGTCCCGCCTTCGTCCGCCGAGCGGTCGCCGCCGGCGTCGAGCGCATCGTCCTGCTCTCCGCGCGGGGCGTCGACACCCCCGGCTACTTCGCCGCGGACGATCCGGCCACCCGGGCCCGACTCGACCTCGAGGCGGCCGTGCGCGGCGCCGGCCCGGCGTGGACCATCCTGCGCCCGGGGTGGTTCGCGCAGAACTTCAGCGAGGGCCTGTTCCGCGACGGCATCCGCGCCGGCGAACTGGTCCTGCCGACCGGCGCCGCGGCGGTGTCCTTCGTCGACACCGAGGACATCGGCGCCGTGGCCGCCGCCGCCCTGCTCGACCCCGGCCACGACGGCGAGACCTACGAACTGTCCGGCCCCCGGGCGCTGACCTTCGACGCCGCGTTGGCCGAGATCGCCGCCGCCGGCGGCCGGCGGGCCGACTACGTGGCCGCCGACCCGGACGAGTACGCCGCCGCCCTGATCGCCCAGGGTGTGCCCGAGGTCGAGGTGGCCATGTGGACCTCCGCCCTGGGCAGCATCCACCGCGGCCTGGAGGCCGCGATCTCCGACGGCGTCCCGCGCGCGCTCGGCCGCCCGGCCCGCGACTTCACCGAGTTCGTGCGCTCGGCCGCCCCCACCGGCGCCTGGACGCCCTGACCCGCGACCACCCGCCAACCGGGCCCGTCCGACATCCCGCGGACGGGCCCACCCGCGTGCCCGTGATCGAATTCCCCGACGGCCCCCGCCGGATGTCCCGCCCGAGCCGCCGAAGAAGGCAAAAGAATCCGGCCCGCAATCACCCGACCACATTTCCGACGCCACCCGCGATTTTCCCGCGCTCACACATCGCATCCGAATGCACGACGCTCGGTATCGGCCGGGGAAACTCCTCGCCCGAATTCACTCTTCCATCACCGCGGCTCACCGGATATCCGTCCCGCCGTCGAGAACATCGCACACAACCGCAACCGCTCGAACAGCCGATGAATATCGACCCCGGCGACCCACGATTCCCGCCGGCCCGCACCACGCCCGCAATACCGCCGCACCGTCGCGCCCGAAAAGCCGCCCGCCGCTTTCCGTCGCTCCCGACCCCCGTCCCGACCCCCGCCCCGACGCCCGCCGGAGCCCGACGCCCGGCGATGGCCCCCGACTTCGCGGGCGTAACGCGCCCGAGGGCGGGCATTCTCAAGACAGGTTCGGGATCGTCCGAGCGACCCCGACGCCGACGACCGGTCCCTGTCCTGTCCCTTCGACCCCAAGCCTCCCGAACATCCATCTCGTCCCACCGGCACCCGGCCGCCGTCGATCCCCGGCCCGAAGGTCGCGCGCGACCGCGCCCGGCCCGGAAAACCCGGGCCGATCGGCACGATCGCGCGGATCACCGGACCGTCCCGCACACTGGGGGACCAACCGCTCGAAGCCGCTGCGGACCGACGTGACCCAGGTCACCCTCGTGGAGGCGTAACACTTGTACCGATCGGAGCGATGCCTTGAGTGGCGCCGGCAGCGCCGACGGGTCCGGTCCCGCGGATCCGTCATCGATTCGGTGTAGTTGCGGCGCCGCAGCATGCCCGCGTGAACCGAGAGGTTATTTGTGACCCCGAGCTCGTCCAGCACGCTTCCCAACAGAATCGCCGAATCGGAATCTCTGGTGGCGCTCATCGAGCGCGGCCGTGCCGAAGGATCGATTACCGGCGAGGACATACGCCGAGCCTTCGAAACGGATGCCATCCCTGCGACGCAGTGGAAGAGCATCCTCCGTAGCCTCAACGAGGTTCTTGACGAGGCGGGTGTGACGTTGACCGTCAACCCGGTCAAAGAGACCCAGCGGAGAGACGTAGCCACATCTCGGCGATCTGTCAAGAAGACGCTATCCACGCGCTCAACCCGTGTCAAGAACACAGAGACCTTGCCCGCGCAAGTCACGCCCGCGGCAACGGAATCGGGAGAGTCCGTCGTGGAATCTGCTCCGAAGCCGAAGAAGGCCGCAGCCAAGAAGAAGACCGCGGCCAAGAAGACGACGTCCGCCGCCACCACCACCACCGAGACGACCCCCGTCGAGCCGAGTGTCCCCAAGGACGGCGACGAGGCGTTGGTCGAAGAGGACCTGTTCGACGAGCCCGGCGACGCCGTGGCCCCCGAGGTCGGGCCCAGCGGTTTCGTTCTCACCACCGACGAGGACGACGCCCCGCAGCAGCAGGTCACCACGCCGGGTGCCACCGCGGACCCGGTCAAGGACTACCTGCGGCTGATCGGCAAGGTCTCGCTGCTCAACGCCGAGCAGGAGGTGTCGATCGCCAAGCGCATCGAGGCCGGCCTGTTCGCGCTGGAGAAGCTGGACACCGAGCCCGGCCTGACCCCGCAGTTCCGGCACGAGCTCGAACTCGTCGCCGAGGACGGCAAGCGGGCCAAGAACCACCTTTTGGAGGCCAACCTCCGCCTGGTGGTCTCGCTGGCCAAGCGCTACACCGGCCGCGGCATGCTCTTCCTGGACCTGATCCAGGAGGGCAACGTCGGTCTCATTCGCGCGGTCGAGAAGTTCGACTACACGAAGGGCTTCAAGTTCTCCACCTACGCCACGTGGTGGATCCGGCAGGCGATCACCCGGGCCATGGCCGACCAGGCGCGGACCATCCGCATCCCGGTCCACATGGTCGAGGTGATCAACAAGCTCGCCCGCGTGCAGCGCCAGATGCTCCAGGACCTGGGCCGCGAGCCCACCCCGGAGGAACTGGCCAAGGAACTCGACATGACCCCCGAGAAGGTCGTCGAGGTCCAGAAGTACGGTCGCGAGCCGATCTCGCTGCACACCCCCCTCGGCGAGGAGGGCGACAGCGAATTCGGCGACCTGATCGAGGACACCGAGGCGATCCGGCCGGCCGACGCGGTCAGCTTCACCCTGCTCCAGGAGCAACTGCACTCGGTCCTGGACACCCTCGCCGAGCGCGAGGCCGGGGTGATCTCGATGCGCTTCGGGCTCACCGACGGTCAGCCCAAGACGCTCGACGAGATCGGCAAGGTCTACGGCGTGACGCGCGAGCGCATCCGGCAGATCGAGTCGAAGACGATGTCCAAGCTGCGCCACCCGTCCCGCTCCCAGGTGCTGCGCGACTACCTGGACTAGAGGCAGGACCCCGGGTACGGACGGACCGCCACGGCGGCGCCCTCCGTCCGTACCCGGCGCAATCCCCCGCGCCGGCACACCCCCTCGACGCCGGGCCGAGCCCACAAAGTGCGGACATCGGCCGACTCGTCCCCTCCGCTGATCGCGAACTGCCACGTGCGACAAGGGAGTCGACCGCAGGAGCGCACCGGTCGCCGCCTACCATCGGCGGTGAGCCGTTCGGCCCCTCCGGCGACCACGAGGTGTTGAGATCATGACCGAGAACGCGGAATCCCGACTGTGGTCGACCGACCCGGAGGGCGCGCCCGCGCCGGCCGGCATCGACGTCACCGTGCCCAGCGTCGCCCGCGTCTACGACTTCCTGATCGGCGGCAAGGACAACTACGCCGCCGACCGCGAGGTGGCCCGAAAGCTGATCGCGGTGGCGCCCGACCTCGCGCGCGACGCCGGCGCGCATCGGCGCATCCTGCACCGGGGCGTGCGCTTCCTGGTCGAGCAGGGTGTCCGGCAGTTCCTCGACATCGGGTCCGGGCTGCCGACCGCGCAGAACACCCATCAGGTCGCCCAGGCGGTGGCGGCGGACAGCACCGTGGTCTACGTCGACAACGACCCCATCGTGCTCGCGCACGGGCGTGCGCTGCTGGCCGAGAACGAGCGGACCACCGTGATCACGGCCGACCTGCGCGAGCCCGGGTCGATCCTGAAGAACCCCGAGGTGTTGCGCCTGATCGACTTCGACCGGCCGGTCGCGCTGATGTTGCTGGGCGTCATCCACCACATCAACGACGACGAGGACCCGGCCGGCCTGCTGCGCGCCTACCTCGACGCGCTGCCGTCCGGGAGTTGGCTGTTCCTGACCCACTTCCTGCGCAGCGGTCCGGAGTCGGAGCAGATGGAGCGGGTCATGCAGGGCTCGCACAAGAGCGGCCGGTTCCGCGAGCGCGCGGAGATCGCCGCCTACCTCGACGGCCTGGAGCCGGCCGATCCGGGGCTGGTGTACGTCGACCTGTGGCGCCCGGAGGAGCCCGTCGACGAGGCCGCCCTCACGGTGACCCAGCGCCTGGTCCTCGGCGCCGTCGCCCGCAAGCCGTAGCGGGGCGGGTCGCGGGGGCCGGGTCGCGCAGGCGTCGTTCGTACGACGCATACGATGAGGCCATGAGCACGCCGATCGCGGACGATCCGGCCCGGTGGATCGGGCGGGACCTGCATCTGGAGGTGTCCGGGGCGGGCGGGCGGCGGGCCGGGTTGATCCGGGCGATCCGCGAGGCGATCCGCAGCGGACGCCTGGCGCCGGACACGCCGTTGCCGCCGTATCGTTCGCTCGCGGCGGATCTGGGCATCGCGCGCAACACCGTCGCCGACGCGTACGCGGAACTGGTCGCCGAGGGCTGGTTGACCGCGCGGCAGGGGTCCGGGACGCGGGTGGCCCGGCGGGCCGAGCCGTTGGCCGCGCCGCGCCGGCGGGCCAGGGTGCGGCCGGTCGCCGGAAATCCGGCGGGGCCGACGTACAACCTGCGCCAGGGGCAGCCCGACGCGGCGTCCTTCCCGCGCACGGCGTGGGTGGCGTCGGCGCGGCGGGCGTTGAACGCGGCGCCGAGCGAGGCGTTCGGGCCCGGGGATCCGCGGGGGCGCCCGGAGTTGCGGGCCGCACTGGCGGACTACCTCGCGCGGGTGCGGGGAGTGCGTACACATCCGGACCGGATCGTGGTCTGCTCCGGGTTCGCGCATGCGTTGCGGCTGTTGTTCGGCGGGGTGTTGCGGGGGCCGGCCGCGGTGGAGGCGTACGGGCTGGCCTTCCATCGCTCCATCCTGGCGGCGGCGTCGGTGCGCACGGTGCCGCTGGCGATCGACGAGCACGGCGCCGACACGGCCGGGTCGACCGCGCTGACGGGGGCACGGGTGGCGGTGCTCACGCCGGCCCACCAGTTCCCCACCGGCGGGCCGCTGCCGCCCGAGCGTCGGGTCGCCGCGCTCGACTGGGCGCGGGCGGGCGGCGGGATCGTGGTGGAGGACGACTACGACGGGGAGTTCCGCTACGACCGGCGGCCGGTGGGCGCGGTCCAGGGCATGGATCCGGATCGGGTGATCTACGTCGGTTCGGTGAGCAAGAGCCTGTCCCCCGCGATCCGGCTCGGCTGGATGGTGTTGCCCGGGCATCTGGTCGAGGACGTGCTCGCGGTGAAGGGGCAGCGCGAGGCGTGGGCCGGGGTCACCGATCAGCTCACCCTCGCGGACTTCATCGAGGGGGGCCACTACGACCGGCACATCCGCCGGATGCGGCAGCGCTATCGGGCCCGCCGGGACCACCTGGTCGCGGCGCTGGCCGAACACGCGCCGCACGTGAGCGCGACGGGGATCGCCGCCGGCCTGCACGCGGTGTTGCGGCTGCCTCCGGGCAGCGAGCCGGCCACGGTCGCCGCCGCCGAACGCGAAGGCCTGGCCCTGGACGGCCTGTCCGTCTTCCGCCACCCCGACACCGACTCCCCCGTCCGCGACGGCCTGGTGGTCGGCTACGCCACGCCCCCGGACCACGCGTACCCGGCAGCCGTGACGGCCCTGTGCCGAGCCCTGACGGCGGCAACGGGATAACGACGTCCCCGAACGACGCCGAACCCGGGGCGGGAGAACGGCAGCCCGCTCCGTCCGCCTCCCCCGTGCCCCCCGTTCGGCGGGCGGCTCCCCGCAAACCACCCGCCTGCGCTCCGCCGGGCCCGGCCCCCGGGCGGCGACACCTCGTGGTTTCGGCCTGCCGGACGTGTGGGTGGGTGGTCAGGCGAGTGCGTTCACGATTGTGGTGAAGGCGGTGGGGAGGCGGTGGGCGGCGGGGACGATCAGGCGGGCGGTTCGGGGGTGGGCGCGGGCGGTGAGGAGGGCTTCGGTGAGTACGCGGTGGCGGCGGGAGAGGCGGCGCCAGTCGGTCTCGTAGCGCTCGGGGCGGCCCGCCAGCACGGCGGCGACCAGGGCGCGGGCCGAGGCCAGGGCCAGGGCGACGCCCTCGCCGGTGAGCGCGTCGGTGTAGCCGGCCGCGTCGCCCACGAGCAGCACCCGGCCCGCGACGCGGCTGCGCACCCGCTGTCGCAGCGGTCCCGCGCCGCGTACCTCGCCGCCCGCCGCGCCCGCCAGCCGTTCGCGCAGGGCCGGGAACGCGGCGAGGTGATCGGCGTAGGTGCGACCGCGCGGGCCGAGCATGGCGACGCCCACCAGATCCGGGCCGACCGGGGTCACGTACGCCTCGCCGCGCGGCGACCAGTGCACCTCGACGAACTCGGTCCACGGCGCGACCGGGTAGTGCCGGCGCAGCCCGTACCGCCGGTCCCGCCGATCGCGCGGCGCCGGGCCGAGCGCGGCCCGCACGGGCGAGTGCAACCCGTCGGCCGCCGCGAGCCAGCGCGCGGTCAGCCCGGCCGCGGTCACCGTGTGCGCGTCCTGGCGGACCTCGGCGACGCGGCCGGTCCGGTGCTCCACGCCGACGGCCAGAGCCCGTTCGTACAGCGCCGCGTGCAGCGTGGTCCGGCGCACGCCGAGCCCCGGCCCGGCCCGGAACCGCGCCTCCACCGCGTGCCGGGTGTCCACGTACCGGATTCCGGCCAACGGCCGCCCGGCGGGTGTCACTCCGAGCTCGGCGAGCGCGGCCACCCCGGCCGGCATCAGCCCTTCACCGCACGCCTTGTCCACCGGCGTCGGGCGCGGTTCGACCACCACCACGCGCAGCCCCGCGAGCGCGCCGTGGATCGCGGTGGCCAGCCCCGCCGGCCCGCCTCCCGCGACGAGCAGGTCGATCACGCGGTCGCCGCCGACAACGCGGCCGACTCGCAGCGGATCCGCACCACCATCAGCGCGGCGTTGAGGCCGGTGAAGCCGAGCGCGGTGATCCAGGCGCCGTGCACCAGCGGCAGCGCCGCGCCCTCGACCGCCACCGCGACGTAGTTGGGGTGGCGCAGCCAGGACAGCCGATATGGCCCGCGCCTGATCAGCGGCACCCCGGGCACGACCACGACCTGGGTGTTCCAATGCGGCCCGAGTGCGGTGATGCACCACCAGCGCAACGCCTGCGCGGCCACCGTGAGCACGACCATGGTCCACCCGAGCGCGGGTACGAACGGCCGGTCCGCCAGGCCGACTTCGAGTACGCACGCGGCCAGCAGACCGACATGCAGCACGACCATCGGCGGATAGTGTCCCCGCCCGCTGACCACGCCGCCCCGGGCCAGGCTCCAGGCCAGATTGCGCCGGGCGACTCCGAGTTCCGCGAGCCGTTCGAGGGCGACCAGGCCGACCAGGGCGAAATACCAATACATCGCGACCTACCACTCCACCAGGACGAGTTCGGAGCAAAAGCCCGGCCCCATCGCGATCATCAGACCGGGAGTGCCGGGTTCCGGCCGGGCGGCGATCGTGTCGCGCAACACGTGCAGCACCGATGTCGAGGACAGGTTCCCGGTCGCGGCCAGGGACCGCCAGGTCGCGTCGAGGGTGCCGGCGGGCAGGTCCAGCGTCTCGGCGACCGCCTCCAGCACCCGGGGGCCGCCGGGGTGGCACACCCACGCGGTGACGTCGGTCGTGGTCAGACCGTGGTCGGCGAGGAAGTCCCGGACATCGCCGCCGAGATGGGTGCGCGCCATCTCCGGTACGTCGGCGCCGAGCACGATCCGAAAGCCCGAGCCGCCCACGTCCCAGCCCATCACCCGCTCCGAATCGGGATACATCCGACTGCGGGCGGCGATCACCCTGGGGCCGCGCCCGGGCTCGTCGCGGTGGCCGCGTCCCGGCTCGGCTCCCGCCCCGCGTCGGTCGTCCCCGCAGACCACCACCGCCGCCGCGCCGTCGCCGAACAGCGCGCTCGCCACCACGTTGGCCATCGACGCGTCGTCGCGCTGAAGGGTGAGCGAGCACAACTCGACCGAGACCAACACCGCGACCTGGTCGGGCCGGTCGCGCAGGTAGTCGTGCAACCGGGCGATCCCGGCCGCGCCCGCGACGCAGCCCAGGCCGAACACCGGCAGCCGCTTGACGTCCTCACGCAGCCCGAGCCGGCCGATCAGACGCGCGTCGACGGAGGGCACCGCCAGGCCGGTCACGGTGGTGAACAGGATCAGGTCCACGTCCCGCGCGCCGAACCCGGCGGCGCCGAGCGCGGACTCGGTCGCCTCGGCGGCGAGGTCGACCGCGACCTCCAGCCAGACGTCATTGGCCGCGCCGAAGTCCGCCAACTTGGCGTAGTGGTCGAGCGGCAGCGCCAGATGGCGGGTGTCCACCCGGGCACTGGCGTGCACCCGGTCGAGTACGCGCCGATCGGCGCCGGTCGGCAGGCACAGCGCCGCGAACGTGTCGGTGATCTCGGCCTGCGGGTATCGGTGCGGCGGCAGTGCACCACGGACGGCGGCGATGCGGGTCATGGCGATTCCCCTGCTGGATTAGGGGGCGGGACTGGAATAGCGGGTGAGAAGGCAGGTATCGGAGGGCGGGAGAGGTAGGGAACGCTGGGACAGTGCCCAGCGGGAACACGGAACCCACGTCGTTTGCCCGTAGTTGCCGCCCGCATGCGCTCGTACCCCGCCCCGTCCCCCCGCCGACCGACCCGCCCACCCGCCTCCGCCCACCTGCCTACCCGTACTCGACGCACCCGCCGACTCGCCTCGGCCCGCCCTCCGACTCGCCCGAAGGACACCCACGTGAGTGACACCGCAGCGCCGAGCCGCCCCGCCCCGCACCCTTTCGCCCGCCCCTTCTCCCGCCTCCGCGCCCGCCGACCCGCGGGCACCCCCGATTACCCCGAACGGGCCCCCGTCGTCGGCCTCCTGCTCGCCTGCCACCCGGGTCCCACCGTCGCCGTCACCGCGCTGACCACCGGGCTCGCCCGCGCCGCCGGCCGGGACGCGCGCGGCTGCGTACTGGTCGGCGCGGCCGTGCTCGCCGGGCAGTTGTCGGTCGGCTGGTGCAACGACGCGGTGGATGCCGAGCGGGACCGGGCGGCGGGGCGCGGCGGCAAGCCGGTGGCGGGCGGCCTGGTCGGGGCCGATCGGGTGGCGCGCGCCGCCCGCCGTGCGCTCGTGGTGTGCGTTCCGCTGTCCTACGCGTCCGGTCCCGCGGCCGGCACCGCGCATCTGGTCGGGGTGGGGGCGGCCTGGGCGTACGACCTCGGGGTCAAGGGCACCGCCGGGTCGTGGGTGCCCTACGCGATCGGATTCGGCAGCCTGCCGGCGTTCGTCGCGTTCGGGCTGCCGGGTCGGCCCGGGCCCACCTGGTGGATCGTCACCGCCGCCGCGCTGCTCGGCTGCGGGGCGCATCTGGCGGACGCGCTGCCGGACCTGGCCGACGATCGGGCGGCGGGGGTGCGCGGCCTGCCGCACCGGCTCGGCCCGACCGGGATCCGGGCGCTCACCCCGCTGCCGCTCCTCGCCGCCACCGCGCTGCTCGCGTACGGCCGGCCGGATCGCGCGGGCCGACTCGCCCTGCTCGGCGCGGGCGCGCTCGCCGCGGCCGGCGCCCTGCTCGGCGGCCGGCGGCCCCGGATCCCCTTCGCGACCTCCGTGGCGGTCGCCGCGATCGACGTTGCGCTGCTGCTCCGCCGGGGTACCGGGATCGCACGGGCCGGTTCACGTGTCGTCGGACGATCATCACGCCAATGCGCGTAGACCCGTCCCCGCCAGAGCTGTTTCGGTATGCCCTGAAAAAGGGCTGATGGGATGAAATAGAGCGATCACTGCTTGACGGTCTGTCAAATTGGATCTTCGTATTTAACAATCTGTCCCATTGTCCCGCTCAGAGCATGCAGGAAATCATTCATGCCCATAGCTCGATCCAGGATCAGTCCAAACCACCCGCAGATCGGTCGCCCCGAGCCAGCTCGTGCCGTGCCGGCACCTCTGTCCCCTCACACTGGAGGAACCCGCACATGAGCGGTCGCTTCACCCACCGCCGTCTGATCGCGTCCGCCGCGACCCTGATCGCGGGATCCATGCTGTTGACCGCCTGTGGCGACGACGGCGGCGACAGCGCGCTCGGCAAGAAGGACGAGAACGCCCCGTTCTTCAAGATGCTGCCGCCCGACGTCCAGAAGTCCGGCAAGATCACGATCGGCTCCGAGGTCGCCTACGCGCCCATCGAGTTCATGAAGGACGGCAAGGCGGTCGGCGTCGACCCCGAGCTGGCCGCGGCGCTCGCCAAGCAGCTGGGCGTCAAGTACGACTACAAGAACTCGCAGTTCGACTCGCTGATCACCGGCATCACGTCCAAGCGCTTCGACATCGTGATGTCCGCGATGACGGACAAGAAGGAGCGCCAGGGCCAGGGCCTGTCGTTCGTCGACTACTTCCGCGCGGGCACCTCGATCCTGGTGCAGAAGGGCAACCCGCAGAAGATCACCTCGCTCGACGACCTGTGCGGGAAGACCGTCGCGCTCCAGCAGGCGACCACCAACGAGGACGTCGCCGCCGCCCAGTCCAAGAAGTGTCAGGACTCGGGCAAGGGCGCGATCACCATCCAGAAGTACGAGCACGACGGCGAGGCCCTGCTGAAGCTCAAGAGCGGCGCCGCCGCGGCCGACCTCAACGACTTCCCCGTCGCCGCGTACAACGCGCAGACCTCCGGCGACGGCAAGGACTTCGAGGTCACCGGCGACCAGATCGAGGCCGGCCTGTACGGCATCGGCGTCGGCAAGGACAACACGCAGCTCCAGCAGGCCCTGAAGTCGGCGCTGGAGGCGCTGATCAAGAACGGCGAGTACGCCAAGATCCTGGCCAACTGGAAGGTCGAGGCCGGGGCGGTCACCGACGTCACGATCAACGGCGCCACCTCCTGATCCCGGGGTCCGGCCCGCGTCCGTCGCCCGACGGCCGGGCCGGACCCGATCCGTGCCCGCCCGACCGCGTCCGTATCGACCGCGTCCGTACTCGTGCTCCAAGAGGAGGTCACCCGACCGTGACCACGCCCGCAACACCCCCTGCCGACGAACAGCCGGTCAAGCGGGAACCCATCAAGGCCATCCCCGTACCGCACTACGGCCGCTGGGTCGCCGCCGTCGTGGTCCTCGCCCTGGTCGGGCTGTTGATCGCGGCGTTCGCGAACGCCAAGATCCACTGGGACGTGACCGGCGACTACCTGTTCGACGACCAGATCATGAAGGGCGCCGGCAACACCCTGTTGATCAGCCTGGCGGCCATGGCGGTCGGACTCGTCCTCGGTGTGCTGGCGGCGATCATGCGGCTGTCCGGCAACCCGGTCACCTCGACCGTCGCCTCGGTCTACATCTGGTTCTTCCGCGGCACGCCGGTCCTGGTGCAGTTGCTCATCTGGGGCAACCTCGCGCTGATCTTCCCGACCATGCTCGGCGAGAACACCAACGACCTGATCACCCCGTTCAGGGCGGCGCTGCTCGGCCTCGGCATCAACGAGGGCGCCTACATGGCGGAGATCGTGCGCTCCGGCATCCAGTCGGTGGACGAGGGCCAGACCGAGGCGGCGCACGCGCTCGGCATGTCCAAGGGCCGCACCCTGCGCCGCATCGTGCTGCCGCAGGCGATGCGGGTGATCGTGCCGCCGACCGGCAACGAGTTCATCAACATGCTCAAGACGTCCTCACTTGCCAGCGCGGTGGTCTATCCCGAAGTGCTGCAGAAGGCGAAGGACGTATACACGAACAACCTCGCGGTGATGGAACTGCTCTTCGCCGCCTGTTTCTGGTATCTGCTGCTGACCACCGTGTTCAGCATCGGCCAGTACTACCTCGAGCGCTACTTCGCTCGTGGATCCAGTCGAGCCTTGCCGCCTACTCCGCTCCAGCGGATCATGGCCAATGTGTTCATCACCCGGCGCCCGGGGGTCACGACCCGATGACGACCAACCTCGACAAGCCCGCCCCCCGCCCGGCCGAGCCCGGTCGGTCGATGGTCCTGGCCCAGGGCGTCTGCAAGTCGTTCGGCCCGCTCGAAGTGCTCAAAGGCATCGACCTGGAGGTCGGCGTCGGCGAGGTCATGTGCATCGTCGGCCCCTCCGGCTCCGGCAAGTCCACCTTCCTGCGCTGCATCAACCACCTGGAGAAGGTCAACGCCGGGCGGTTGTGGGTGGACGGCCACCTCGTCGGCTACCGGGAGAAGGACGGCAAGCTCTACGAGCTCAAGGACAGCGAAGTCGCGCTCAAGCGGCGCGACATCGGCATGGTCTTCCAGCGCTTCAACCTGTTCCCGCACATGACCGCCGCGGGCAACATCATGGAGGCGCCCACCCAGGTCAAGGGCATAAGCAAGCCCGAAGCCCGGGCTCGCGCGCACGAGTTGCTGGCCCGGGTGGGCCTGGCCGACAAGGCCGACGCCTATCCCTCGCAGCTCTCCGGCGGGCAGCAGCAGCGGGTGGCCATCGCCCGGGCACTGGCGATGGACCCCAAGCTGATGCTCTTCGACGAGCCCACCTCGGCGCTCGACCCCGAACTGGTCGGCGAGGTGTTGGAGGTCATGCGCGGGCTGGCCGAGGACGGCATGACGATGATCGTGGTCACCCACGAAATGGGCTTCGCCCGCGAGGTGGGCGACTCGTTGGTGTTCATGGACGACGGGCTGGTCGTCGAGGCGGGTCATCCGCGCGAGGTGCTGGCCAACCCGCAGCACGAGCGCACGAAGGCGTTCCTGTCCAAGGTGCTGTGACCTCGGCGTCGCACTCGGTGTGCGTGGCCGGCGGCCGCCCTGCTCCGTCCGGGGCGGCTCGCCGGCCCGGACGGAGCAATTCCGTTCGAGTCGTGGCGCGCGTGGGGTAGGGGCACCGGTGTCACCCGGCTCGGGAGTCCGGGGATCCACCACCGCGGAGGAATCCGTCATGCCGCACACCGCCGACCGCCTCGCCGCACTGGCCCGGCAGGTCCTCGGCCGCCCGTCGCCGATCCGGATCCGGGCCTGGGACGGCAGCGAGGCCGGTCCGCCGGACGGTCCGGCGCTGGTCGTGCGCAATCGCCGCGCGCTGCGCCGACTGTTGTGGTCGCCGGGCGAACTCGGCTTCGCCCGCGGCTGGGTGTCGGGCGACCTCGATGTCGACGGCGACCTCTACGACGCGCTGACCCGGCTGTCGGGGCTGGCGCTCAACCGCGACGAGCCGGTACCGGCGGGGCCGGTGGCCGATGTCCCGCGGGCCCGGATCGCACCCGTCGCCCGAGTGCGCGAGGCCGGCCGCACCGCACTCGACGCGGCCCGCCCGATGGCCACCATGCTCTCCCTGACCGGCCTGCCGATGCCGCCGCCGACGCCCGAGGAGGAGGTCCGGCGCCGGCGCGGCATACTGCACAGCCTGCGCCGCGACCGCGAGGCGATCCGGCACCACTACGACGTCGGCAACGACTTCTACGCCCTGGTCCTGGGCCCGTCCATGGTCTACTCCTGCGCCTATTGGGACCGCCCCGACGCGACGTTGGAGGACGCCCAGCGCGCCAAACTCGACCTGATCTGCCGCAAGCTCGCGCTCGGGCCCGGGATGCGGCTGCTCGACGTCGGTTGCGGGTGGGGCTCGATGGCGCTGCACGCCGCCGAGCACTACGGGGTGGAGGTCGTCGGCATCACCATCTCGCACGAACAGGCAGACCTGGCCCGCAAACGCGTCTCCGAGGCCGGTCTGACGGGGCAGGTGGAGATCAGGATCCAGGACTACCGCGAGCACGCCGACGGCCCCTACGACGCGATCTCCTCGATCGGCATGGCGGAGCATGTGGGCCGGACCCAGTTCCGCGCGTACGCCGACACCCTCTACGAACTCCTGCGCCCCGGCGGCCGGTTGCTCAACCACCAGATCTCCCGCCGCCCGGTGGCGAACGAAGCGGCCTACCGGGTCGACGAGTTCATCGACCGCTACGTCTTCCCCGACGGCGAACTGGCCCCGATCGGCACCACGGTGTCGGTCTTGGAGGAGGCCGGCCTGGAAGTCCGCGACGTACACGCGCTCCGCGAACACTACGCGACCACCCTGCGCGCATGGGTAACCAACCTGGAATCCGACCGCGAACAGGCCGAGCGCCTGACCACCCCCGGCCGAGTCCGGGTGTGGCACCTCTACATGGCCGCCTCGGCGCTGGCCTTCGAGCAAAACCGAATCGGCGTGAACCAGATCCTGGCCGTCAAGACCCCGCCCACAGGCCACTCCGGAATGCCCCCCACCCGAACCCTGTAGCGCCGGGAGACGGAAGTCGACCGGCCCCGGCCCCACGCCTCCCCGTCCGGAGCCGGGGCCGGCGGGGCGAAGGCGGGGACTCACGGGACACGGCCCGGCACCCGGCTCAGGTTCCGGGAAGGATACGGCGCGTCTCGTAGGCCCACATCGCGATCTCGACCCGGTTACGGGCGCCGAGTTTGGCCATCAGGCTGGCCAGATGGGTCTTCACCGTGCTGAGGCTGATGTGCAGTACATCGGCGATCTCGGTGTTGGTCAGCCCGCGAGCGACGGCGAGGAGCACCTGCTCCTCGCGGGCGGTGACCGGGGAGACCGGCTGGGCCACGGGCCGGCAGGCGGGCAGGTCCGCGAATGTCTGGAGCAGACGCACGGTGACGCTGGGCGCGATGAGCGCCTCACCGCCGGACGCCGACCGTACGGCCTGGGCCAGGAGGTCCGGTCCCGTGTCCTTGAGGAGGAATCCGCGGGCACCGGCACGCAGCGCGCCGTAGACGTACTCGTCGAGGTCGAACGTGGTGATGACGACCACGGCCAACGGGTCGGCGACGCCCGGGCCGGCGACCGACCGGGTGGCCTCGAGCCCGTCGATCACGGGCATGCGGATGTCGAACAGGCAGACGTCGGGGCGCAGTTCGCGGGCCAGACGTACCGCTTCCGCTCCGTCGGCGGCCTCGCCGACCACCTCGATGTCGGGCTGGGCGTTCAGCATGATCCGCAGCCCGGTGCGGATGATGGTCTGGTCGTCAGCGACGAGGACGCGGATGGGCACCGCTCTCGGTCCTCCCTCTCGGCAACTCGGCTTCGACATGCCAGCCCTGTTCGGCGCCGGGGCCGGCTTGCAGTTTGCCGCCGAGCAGGGCAGCGCGCTCGCGCAGTCCGGCGAGTCCGTAACCGGCACGGCCTCGGCCGGTGCGGTGGCCGTTGTCGCGCACGCTCACCCGTACCGTGTGCCGTTCCGCGGTGACCCGGACGGCGACCTCGGTCGCGTCGACCGCATGGCGCATGGCGTTGGTCACCGACTCCTGCACGATGCGGTAGACGGCCGCGTCCACGGCCGGGGGCAGCGTGTCCAGTTCGCCGGCGAGCCCCAGGTCGACTCTGAGCCGACCACCCGGGTTGCACACCAGGCGCTCCAGGTCCGCGACACCGGCAAGCGGCGCCAGCTCGGCGCCGGCCCCGCGGTCGCGCAGCGCGGTGACCATGGCTCGCATCTCCTCCAGCGTGCGCGCCCCTTCCTCCTCGACGCCCTCCAGCGCCTCGACGGCGGCGGACGGGTCGGCGCCCGCGAGCACCCGGCCCGCCTGGGCGCGGATCACGATGGCCGAAACGTGGTGGGCCACCGTGTCGTGCAGTTCCCGGGCGAGCTGCTCACGCTCGCGGGAGCGCACCTGCTCCAACTGCCGCTCGCGACCGGTCACCCGGAACCGCACGGCAGCCCCGATCAGGCCGGGCAGCAACAGGAAGACAAAGCCCCCGACCTGTTCGGTGGCCGCGATTTGGCCCGTGACGGCACACAGCGCGAAGGCGGTGAGGATCACCGCGCCGCCCAGCACGATCTCCCGTCCCGATCCCCACCGGGGCAGCGCGTACACCAGCACGAGCACGACCGCGCCGGTGTCCAGGCCGACGGGCTCGCGCGATGCTGCGACCAGTGAGGCCAGCTGGAGCAGGATCACCGAACCGAACGCGAGCGTGACCATCGCCAGTGGGCGAGTCCGGCGCCACAGGGACAGCAGGCACAGCCATACGGCGAACACCACCGCCACCGGCCGCCACACGACGTTCTCGCGCAGGGTGGCCTCCAGCACCACACCGCCCAGGCTCACGGCGAGCAGCGTCCAGTCCCGCCACACCCGGGCGGGTGCGTCGGGCGGCCGGGGTTCGGTCCACAGGGTTCGCAGGTCGTTTCGTAGCACGCTTCCCAGCCTAGGGACCGCGCCGTGTCGCGCATCGGCCGAAAGGACGGGGCGTCACCCCGCCCTGGGGCCGACCGATCCGCGGCCCGCGAGCCGATGCCGCAGAGCGCCGTGGCGACGAACCTCGACCTCGGCGGCCGTACAAGGACGGCCGCCGAGGTGGTTGGAGGAATCGATGCTCTCGAAAGCCCTGTTGCGCCTGGGCGCAAGCGCCGCCCGTCATCCCTGGCGGGTGATCGCGGCATGGCTGATCGCCGCCACGCTCGCCGTCCTCGCCGCGATCGCCGTCGGCGGGCGGACCGCGGACTCGATGACCGCTCCGGGACTGGACTCCCAACGGGCCGCGCAACTGATCGAGCGGGCCGGCACCGGCCAGGAGGGGATGACCGCCCAAGTGGTCGTCACCCCCGTCGAGGGCGGTGCCACGTTCTTCGACCACGGCGGCGCGCGCGCCGCTCTCACGCGGCTGCAGACCGAGGTGCGGCGGCTGCCGCACGTGCTCGGCACGAGCGACCCGGCGGGGGCACTCGACGCGGGCGGGGACACCACCGCGCGCGACGGCCTCGTCTCGGCCGACGGGCGGATCGCGGTCGTCCGGGTGCAGTATCCGGACCAGAGCCGGCTGTCGGCCGAAGACCTCGACGCCCTCGTCGATCTCGGCGACCGGCTGCGCGCCGAACTGCCCCTGCGCATCGAGATGGGCGGGAGCCTCTTCTACGCCTTCTCCGACCCCGACGGCGGCACGAGCGAGCTGATCGGCATCCTCGCCGCGGCCGCGATCCTGTTCCTGGCGTTCGGTTCGCTCGTCGCCGCCGCGCTGCCGATCGGCATGGCGGTCTTCGGGCTCACCGTCGGGGTTGCCGCGATGACGGTACTGGCGGGGGTGACGGACGTCCCGACCTTCGCCCCTGTCCTGGGCAGCATGGTCGGACTCGGAGTGGGCATCGACTACGCGCTGTTCGTGCTCGCCAGGCACCGGGAATATCTCGCGCGCGGGCTCGATCCCCGCGAGGCGGCGGGGCGAGCGGTGGCCACGGCGGGCAGGCCCGTGGTCTTCGCCGGCGGCACCGTCGTCGTATCGATCCTGGGCATGGCGGTCGCGGACGTACCGTTCATGACGGTGGGCGGGATCGCCGTCTCGATCGTCGTCCTGACCATGGTGCTCGCGTCGGTGACGCTGCTGCCGGCCTTCCTCGGCGCCGCCGGCGCCCGCCTGGCCCGGCCCGGCCTGATCGGCCGGGCTCTGCGGGCCGGGAAGCCGGCCCGACTCGCACGGCGGCGGGACCCGGCGTCGGGCGCCGTCCACGCCGCCGGGTGGCGTCGCTGGATCGGGCACGTCAGCCGGCACCCGGTGCCGTACGCGGTCGGCGCGGCGGGGCTGCTGCTGACCGCGACGCTGCCCGTACTCGGCCTGCGCGTCGGTCTGCCCGACGACGGCTCACAGCCCCCCAGCCGTACCGAGCGCCGGGCCTACGACCTCGTCGCCGAGGGGTTCGGTCCGGGTATCAACGGTCCCCTCGTCATCGCCGCGGACCCCGCCGGTGATCCGGGAGTGCCGAACCGACTCGTCGCGGCGGTCGCGGCGGATCCGGGCATCGCGTCCGTCGCGCCGACGCACATCGATCCGGCCACCGGCATCGCGACCCTCGTGGTCTTCCCGACCACCAGCCCCCAGGACAAGGCCACGGCCGACACGATCGCCCGGCTGCGCACCGACGTGCTGCCCACGGCGATCGGGCCCGGCCCGGCCAGGGCCCACGTCGGCGGCGCCGCCGCGAGCCTGTCCGATGTGGGCCGACGCACCAGCGAACGCCTGCCGGTGTTCGTGGCCACCGTGCTCGCGTTGTCGTTCCTGCTGCTGATGCCGGTCTTCCGCTCGGTACTCGTACCGCTCAAGGCGGTACTGCTGAATCTGCTGAGCATCGGCGCGGCCTACGGCGTCATGGTCGCGGTCTTCCAGTGGGGCTGGGGAGGCGCACTCATCGGGCTGGAATCGACGGTTCCGATCGTGTCGTTCATCCCGATGTTCCTCTTCGCCATCCTGTTCGGCCTGTCGATGGACTACGAGGTGTTCCTCCTCTCCCGCGTACGCGAGGAGTACCTGCGCACCGGCGACAACCGCACGGCGATCGTCGAGGGCATCTCGGGCACCGCCCGGATCATCACCTCGGCCGCTCTCATCATGGTGGCGGTCTTCCTGTCCTTCGCGGTCGCCGACGACCCCTCCATGAAGATGTTCGGGCTCGGCCTGGCCACCGCGATCTTCATCGACGCCACGGTCGTGCGCATGGTGCTGGTACCGGCGACCATGACGCTCCTCGGCCGCGGCAACTGGTGGCTGCCGAAGTGGCTGGACTCGATGCTTCCCGGCGGCGCGGCCGGCACCGACGACACCGACACGAAATCCACGGGTGAGGCCCCGCATCCACGGCTGGTCGACCGGTGACTCGGCTCCGGCCCGCCCCGGGCGAGTCGACGACCCCGCGTCGGCGTGATGTCGGTGGCCGTGCGCTCACCGGCCCCGGGGCCCGGTGGCGTCGGAGGGGTTGGGCATGCTGGGCGGCATGGAGTCGACAGTGTGGGACGCCCTGTTGGGCCGTGGTGAAGTGCCTTTGGTCGCGGACCTCTTGGGGGGCGAGTACGTAGAAGACTGGAACCGGGTGCGGATCGGGGCGCCGGAGAACTCCGTCTCCGTCACGATGACCCGGCGCGGTGAGCGGCATGTGATGGCGCAGGTGTTCGCCGCGGACGGGATTCCCCTGACCGCCGGACAGGAGCGGGATCTGGCGGAACTCGGCTGGGAGTGCCGAAAGACGGGCACCTCGCCGGTACAGCCGACCTGGTGTCTGGAGTGGCGCTGGTACACCGACGCCCCGCTTCGCGCGCAGTACGGCCGAGCGATCGTGGCCTCGCTGCGCGACGTGCTCGCGGTTCCCGCCGAGCAGGTGACGGTGCGGGGCTGGGGCGACGACGGCCCGTTCAGGGTCCACGGCCTGGAGCGTTTCGACGATCGTCCCAGCGCACGCGGCGCCGTCGGGCCGTGCACGGCGTGGGACGACCTGCAGGTCCGACTGGACTGGGTGTTGGGCACGTTGCCGACCGACGCGGCCGTGGTCATGAACGGCCCGGGGGACAGCGTCGTCCAGTTCATGACGACCCTCGACGGCACGATCCGCACGGCCGCGTCCGGCGAGCGGCTCGACCCCGGGAACCTGCCGACCCCGGACGCCCCGGGCAGTGAGCAGTCCCGGCGCATGTTCGCGAACGGCTGGCGGCCCGACATCGCCGCCCCGCACTTCGCCGAGTGGACGCTCGGCGAGCCGGTCGTCTACGCCGGCGCCGGTCCGCTGTCCCGCAAGGCCGTCACCGCCTTGCGGACCCTGGGCGCCGAACGGCCGGACGAGGTCACGGTAGACATCTTCCGCAACGGCTCGCGCCCCGACCCGACATACGCCTTCTCCGAACTGGGCCTCACCCCGAGGTGAGAGCGCCCGGCTCTCGGCTCGACGTTCGACCTCGCGTGACCCGGGTCCCCGATGCTCTCTCGCATGCTCGGGACTCGGGCGGGCGGCGGAGTGCTTGACCCTCACGTGGCGTCATGGCGCATGGTCGGGGGTGTGGAGGAGCACCTGACTGTGGGGCGTGTGGCCGAGTTGGCCTGTGTGAGCGTGCGGACGCTGCATCACTACGACGAGATCGGACTCGTGCGGCCGTCCGCGCGGACGGTGGCCGGATACCGGGCGTACGCCGCCGGGGACGTGGAGCGGCTGCGCGAGGTGCTCGCCTATCGGCGACTCGGCTTCGGGCTGCGCGAGATCGCGGACCTGGTCGACGACCCCGACACCGACGCGGTCGCGCACCTGCGCCGACTGCGCGCCCTGCTGCTGGAACAGCGCGACCGGGCCGTCGCCACGGTGGCGGCCATCGACACGGAACCGGAGGCACGGGCCATGGGGATCAGGACCCCCTCGGAGGATCAACTGAAGGTATTCGGCGCGCAGTTGTACGACACGATCGGATCCGCCTACCCGGCGACGCGCCGCACCGAGCCGCGCATCGCCGCGCGGGTCTGGGAAGCGCTCGGCGACGCCCGCACCGTCCTGAACGTCGGCGCCGGCACCGGTTCGTACGAACCCCCGGACCGCGACGTGACCGCGGTGGAGCCGTCGGCGGTCATGCGGGCGCAGCGTCCCGAGGGCGCGGCCCCGTGCGTGGCGGCCGAAGCGGAAAGCCTCCCGTTCGCGGACCGGTCCTTCGACGCGGCCATGGCCTTCAGCACCATCCATCACTGGCGGGACCCGATCGCGGGGCTGCGCGAGATGCGGCGGGTGGCCCGGCGCGTGGTGGTGTTCACGCACGACGCCCACGACACCGCGTGGCGGGACCGGTTCTGGCTCATCCGCGACTATCTGCCCGAGGTCACCGGACTCGTCGCCGGCCGGCCCTCGGTGCAGCGGTTGGCCGGCACGATCGGTGCCCGTCTGGAGCCGGTGCTCATCCCGTGGGATTGCGCCGACGGCTTCTTCGAGGCGTACTGGCGCCGCCCCGAGGCGTACCTGGACGAACACGTGCGCCGCGCGGTATCGCTGTGGACCCGGGTCGGACCCGAGGCCGAGCAGCGAGCGGTGGACCGGCTCCGCGACGACCTCGCCTCCGGCCGGTGGTCCGAGCGCAACGGCGACCTGACCGACCTCGACGCGGCGGAGCTGGGTCTGCGCCTGCTCGTGGCCTGAAGACGACCGCCGCACCCGGGAAATGGTTCTCGGTGGCATTCGGTGGAAAGGCACCCCGGGTGAGCGGGAGGGGGACCGATGGCCGTTCGTGGTGCGACGCCGGTACGGCGGAAGGTGGCGGCTGTCGCATCGGGGGTGCTGCTCGCGATCGTCTCGGCGGGTTGCGGCGGCGCGGGATCAAGCTCCGCGGACCGGGACTCCACACCGGATGAAGGGCGATTGCGGACGTACCTGGACCGCTACGTGGCATTGCTCAACGCGGGCGACGCAGCGAAGTTGGCCGAACATCTCGACATCGGCGGCGCCCGGGGCGAACAGGACGCCGAGCTGCGGATGAACGAGCACGGCCGGCAGCAGTGGCGCGACGTCACCTACAGATGGGAACAGCCGGTCTCCGTCGACCTGTACGCCGTCGAGATCAGGGCATTCGCCGCTGCCACGTCCTCATGGGTGCGCGTCGACGAGCGGATGCTCTGGAACCGTTCCCGCGATCGGTGGGTGATCGTCTCGCACGTTCCCGCGACAGCCGACCCGGGGAAACCGCGCTCGGGCACCGAGCGCACCGGAGCACCCGACCTCGACCCGAAAAGCCTCGCGCCGAAGGCGTGGCACAGCCCGAAGTCCGCTTGATTCCCGGGCCGTTCCCTCCAGGCGACGGATCGACCACGGGGTGGCGGGTGCTTCAGCCCTCCCGCGCCTGTTCCAGTCCGGCCTGGAGTTTGCGCATGCCGGCCAACCAGCGGTCCGGGTCGGCGGCGCGGGCCGCGTACATGCGGGCCACTTCGGGGTGGGGCAGGATCAGGAACGGGCCGCCCGCCGCGACCGCGTCGACGACCGTGTCGGCGACCTGCTCCGGCTCCAGGGCGTCGTCGTCCAGGAGCAGGCGGGCGGCCGGACCGGAGGCCTCCAGCAGGGCCGTACGCACGCCCTGCGGGCAGACCGCCTGGACCGTGATGCCCTTGGCGCCGTACGTGATCGCCATCCACTCGGCGAACGCGTACGCCGCGTGCTTGGTGACCGCGTACGCCGACGCGTCCAACATGGTGAGCAGCCCGGCGGCGGAGACCGTGGTGACCAGGTGGCCGCGACCGCGCGCCAGCCAGGCCGGGGTGAGCAGTCGGGCGGCGCGTACGTGCGCCATCACGTTGACGTCCCAGGAGTGCTCCCACGCCTCCTCGGGCGCGTCCAGGCCGACGCCCGCGCCGATGCCGGCGTTGGCGCAGTAGACGTCGATCTCGCCGCCGAGCGCTACCCGCGCCCCGGAGATCAGCGCCGCGACGCCCGCCTCCGTGGCCGCGTCGCCGGGCAGCGCGACGGCGTCGATGTCCGCGGCCACCGCGTGGCACGCGTCCGGGTCCAGGTCGTTGACCACCACGCGCGCACCGGCGGCGGCGAAGCGGCGGGCCAGGGCCGCGCCGATGCCCGCGCCGCCCCCGGTGACCACCACGCCCGCCCCCGCGAGCACCGTCACCCCACACCGCCGGACAGGCTCACGCCGCCGTCCACGAGCAGCGTCTGGCCGGTGATCCACCCCGCCTGCTCGGACAGCAGGAACGCCACCGCGCCGGCCACGTCCTCGGGCACGCCGAGCCGGCCCATCGGGTACGCCGCCGCGACCTCCTCCTCGCGGCCCTCGTACAGCGCGGTCGCGAAGACGGTCTTGACCACGGCCGGCGCGACCGCGTTCACCCGCACGCGCGGCCCGAGTTCGCTCGCCAGTTGCGCGGTCAGGTGGGTCAGCGCGGCCTTGCTCACGCCGTAGAAGCCGATCCCGTGCGCGGGCCGCTCGCCGGCCATCGAGGACACGTTGACGATGGCGCCGCCGTGCTCGCCCAGCCACGCCTTGTACACCCGCTGGGTCCAGGCCAGCGCGGCGAGCAGGTTGACCTCCAGGATCTTGCGCCCGGCGTCGAGGTCGAGTTCGACCAGCGGGCCGTAGACGGGGTTGATCCCGGCGTTGTTGACCAGCATGTCGATCCGGCCGAACGCCTCCAGGGTCGCGGTCACGGCGGCGTCCTGGTGGGCCGGGTCGTGCGCCTTGCCCGCGACGCCGATGGCGTGCTCGGGGCCGCCGAGCGAGGCGACCACCTCGGCCAGGGTGTCCGCGCCGCGTGCGGTCACGCAGACCCGGTCGCCGCGCGCGACCAGCGCTTGGGCGATGCCCAGGCCGATGCCGCGGCTGGCGCCGGTGACGATGGCTACGGGGCGGGAGGTGTCGGTCACTGGGCGGCTGCCTCTCGGTCGGAACGGGGTGCGCGGTTCACTGGTCCGCGTCTCGGTAGGGCTTGAGTTCGCGGTGGGCGAGCGAACGACGGTGTACCTCGTCCGGCCCGTCGGCCAGGCGCAGCGTGCGGGCGTGGGTCCACAGCGAGGCGAGGACGAAGTCCTGGGACAGGCCGCCGGCGCCGTGCGCCTGGATGGCCTTGTCCAGGATCCATTCGACGGTGCTCGGGGTGGCGATCTTGATCGACTGGATCTCGCGGTGCGCGCCGCGGTTGCCGACGGTGTCCATCAGCCACGCGGTCTTGAGCACCAGCAGCCGCAACTGCTCGATGCGCACCCGGGATTCGGCGATCCACTCCTGGATCACCCCCTGCTCGGCCAGCGGTCCGCCGAACGCCTCGCGTGCCAGTACCCGGCGGCACATCAGCTCCAGGCCGCGCTCGGCCATTCCGATCAGCCGCATGCAGTGGTGGATCCGCCCGGGGCCCAGCCGGGCCTGGGCGATCGCGAAGCCGTCCCCGGCGTTGCCGACCAGGTTGGTCGCGGGCACCCGTACGTTCTCGAAGACCACCTCGGCGTGTCCGCCGTGCGGGCCGTCGGTGTAGCCGAAGACGTGCATCCCGCGACGGATGTGCACGCCTGGGGTGTCGCGCGGCACCAGGATCATGCTCTGCCGGCGGTGGCGCGGCGCGTCGGGGTCGGTACGGCCCATCACGACCAGGATCTCGCAGGTGGGTGCCATCGCCCCGGAGGACCACCACTTGCGGCCGTTGATCACGTAGTCGTCGCCGTCGCGCACGATGCTCGTGGTGATGTTGGTGGCGTCGGAGGAGGCCACGTCGGGCTCGGTCATGCAGAACGCCGAGCGGATGGTGCCGTCGAGCAGCGGCCGCAGCCAGCGCTCGCGCTGCCGCGGGGTGCCGAAGTCGTGCAGCAGTTCCATGTTGCCCGTGTCCGGCGCGGCGCAGTTCAGCGCCTCCGGGGCCAGGTGCGGGCTGCGCCCGGTGATCTCGGCCAGGGGCGCGTATTGCAGGTTGGTCAGTCCCGCGCCCTCCTCGCCCGGCAGGAACAGGTTCCACAGGCCGCGTTTGCGCGCCTCGGCCTTCAACTCCTCCAGCACCGGCGGGCGGCCCCACGGGTCGGCGCCCGGAGCGGCCACCTGTTCGTCGAACACGGCCTCGGCGGGGTGGACGTGTTCGGTCATGAACGCGAGCAGTTGCTCGCGCAGTTCCTCGGTCCGGGCGTCGTAGCCGAAGTCCACCGGCGCGTACCTCCTCCTGGGTCGTTCCCGAGTCGACGGCGTCGAGTCCGTAGGGTTCCCGGTACGGGTTCCCGAGACGTGCACGGAAGACGACGTCTCCGATGCACGGTACCGACCGGTCGGTATCTTGGCTAGACTGGCGCCCGTACGCTCCCGCGAAAGGTTGAACATCATGGCGGCAAGAGGTCGCGGAAACGCGGCGCCGGTCGAATCCGACGCCGACGGGGCGTCGCTGCCGCAGCGGTTGCTGCGCATCGCCTCCCGGATGTTCGCCGAGCGTGGCTTCGAGAGCACCTCGGTCCAGGAGATCGTGGCCGCCGCCGGGGTCACCAAGGGGGCGATGTACCACTACTACGCGTCCAAGGACGACCTGCTCGTCGAGATCTACCACCGCATGCTGGCGATGCAGACCCAGCGGCTGAACACCATCGCCGACGGACCCGAGCCGGTGCTCGACCGGCTGCGCGAGGCCGCCGCCGACGTGGTGGTCACCACCCTCGACAACATCGACGACGCGGTGGTCTACTTCCGCTCGATGCACCTGCTCGCGCCCGACAAGAGCGCCGAGATCCGGGCCGAGCGCCGGCGCTACCACGAGCGGTTCCGCGCGCTGATCGAACAGGGCCAGCGCGAGGGCCGGTTGCGCCGGGACGTGTCGGCCGACATCGCCACGCACAACTTCTTCGGCGGCGTGCACCACCTGAACAGCTGGTACCAGTTCGACGGGCCGATGTCGCCGCGCGAGATCGGCGACGTGTTCGCCGACCTGCTGCTGCACGGGCTGGCGCCGACGGCGGCGCGCTGAAAATCCGTGGCATCGGCGTCGTGGCAGCGCCCACAATCGAACATGCTCACCGATCATTGGCCGGTATTCGGCATCCGCGTGACCACGCCCAGGCTGGAGCTGCGCCCGGCGACCCAGGACGACCTGGTGGCGCTGGTGGAACTGGCCGAGCAGGGTGTGCACGCCCCCGACTACATGCCGTTCAGCCTGCCGTGGACGCGCGAGCCGCAACCGGCGAAGGCCCGCAACGCGCTGCGGTTCTACTGGAGTACCTGGGCCAACTGGCAGCCGGACGACTGGCGCCTGCTGCTGGCCGTCGTGCACGAGGGCCGGGTGATCGGGACCCAGGAGGGCATGGCCAAGGACTTCGCCCATCGGCGCGAGATCGGCTCGGGCTCGTGGCTGGGCCTCGCCCACCAGGGGCGGGGCTTCGGCACCGAGATGCGCGCGGGGTTGTTGGAACTGGCCTTCACCGGCCTGGACACACGATGGGCGATCTCGGCCGCCCTGTTCGACAACGCCCCGTCGCTGGGAGTCTCGCGCCGCCTGGGCTACGTCGACGACGGCATCGACGTCCTGGCGCACGAGGGTGAGCCCCGTTCCTTCCAACGCCTGCGGCTGACCCGCGAGGCGTGGGCGGCGCATCGCACCATCCCGGTCGAGGTCACGGGCCTGGACGCCTGCCGGGACATGTTCGGCGCATAGCCTTCCGGCGGTGACGGCCGGTGGCGTGGGCCGGTGGTACAACGCTCGTCGAGACGTCGTTCAGCCGGGGTCGAAGACCGGTTCCCTGCTCAGCGTGGAGCGTACGGGCGAGCGTTCGACGCGCGCCACGGCGAAGACCGACCGTGCCGGGGCGCCGAGTTCGACAGGCGGGCGTCGACGGGCCCACCCCGTCGACGGCCGCCTGTCGGGGCCCGCTCAGCCCCGTCCGAGTGCCGCCAACTGCTCGGCAAATGGCACGACTTCGTCGATCGCGGTGGTCGCCGACGACGGCCGGGTCGCCGGGTGTGGCGGCGACCCGGCCACCAAGTCGGCCAGTTCGCCGCCTGCGCGAGCGATCCTCGTACCCACTCCCTCGACGCCTTCCCCGGCCGCCGCGCCCCATTCGTCGGTGGCCACGTACACCGAGGTCGGTACGACCGTGGCCCGCAGGTAGGCGAACAGCGGGCGCAGCGCGTGCTCCAGGGCGAGCGAGTGCCGCGCCGTGCCGCCGGTCGCCGCGATCAGCACCGGCTTTCCGATCAGCGCGGTGTTGTCCAGGACGTCGAAGAACGACTTGAACAGCCCGCTGTAGGACGCGCTGAAGATCGGCGAGACCACGATCAGCGCGTCGGCCGAGACGACCGTGTCGATCGCGGCCCGCAACGCGGGCGGTGGGAAGCCGGTGACCAGGTTGTGCGCGATGTCCACGGCGAGATCGCGCAGTTCGATCGTGTGCGCCTCGACCGCGATCTCCCGCTCGTCCAGGCGCCGGCGGGTCGCCTCGGCGAGCCGGTCGCCGAGCAGCCGGGTGGACGACGGTTTGCCGAGTCCGGCCGAGACCACCACGAGCTTCGGCGTTTCTGTCATGACTGTTGCCTTCTCCCTTTCCCTGCCGGCGAGTTCGGTGGCGTCAGGACGTCTGCGGGACGGCGTCGGCCGGCACCGCCGCCGCGTCGCGCCGGGCGACCAGTGCCGCGTGGGTGGGGCCGTCCGGCACCTCGGCCGGCCGCCGGGCGGCGAACTCCTTGCGCAGCACCGGCAGTACCTCCTCGCCGAACAGGTCGAGCTGTTCGAGCACGGTCTTCAGCGGCAGCCCCGCGTGGTCCATCAGGAACAACTGGCGCTGGTAGTCGCCGAACGAGTCGCGGAAGGTCAGCGTCTTGTCGATGACCTCCTGCGGACTGCCCACGGTCAGCGGCGTCTGGTCGGTGAACTCCTCCAGCGACGGACCGTGCCCGTACACCGGCGCGTTGTCGAAGTAGGGCCGGAACTCGCGCACCGCCTCCTGCGAGTTGCGCCGCATGAAGATCTGTCCGCCGACGCCGACGATGGCCTGCTCGCGCGTACCGTGCCCGTAGTGCTCGAAGCGGTCCCGGTAGAGGTTGATCAGGCGCACGAAGTGGTCGCGCGGCCAGAAGATGTTGTTGGCGAAGAACCCGTCGCCGTAGTAGGCCGCCTGCTCGGCGATCTCCGGGCTGCGGATCGACCCGTGCCAGACGAACGGCGGCACGCCGTCCAGCGGGCGCGGCGTCGACGTGAAGCTCTGCAGCGGGGTACGGAAGCGACCCTCCCAGTCCACCACTTCCTTGCGCCAGAGCTCGTGGAGCAGCGCGTAGTTCTCGATCGCCAGCGGGATGCCCTGGCGGATGTCCTGGCCGAACCACGGGTACACCGGCCCGGTGTTGCCGCGCCCCATCATCAGGTCCACCCGGCCGTCGGCCAGGTGCTGGAGCATCGCGTAGTCCTCGGCGATCTTCACCGGGTCGTTGGTGGTGATCAGCGTCGTGGAGGTGGAGAGGATGATCCGCTCGGTCCGCGCGGCGATGTAGCCGAGCATCGTGGTCGGCGAGGACGGCACGAACGGCGGATTGTGGTGCTCACCGGTGGCGAACACGTCCATGCCGATCTCCTCGGCCTTGAGCGCGATGGCCACCATCGCCTTGATCCGCTCGTGCTCGGTCGGCTGCCGACCGGTCGTGGGGTCGACGGTGACATCACCGACGGTGAAGATCCCGAACTGCACGATGACCACTCTCTCAGTAGTTGAACTCTCAATCACCCCGTCCAAGCAGAATCCCACGCCCACTATTCCCACCAGCCCCCACACCCCGAGCCAACCGGCCGGCCCGAGCCCCGAACGAAAGCAACCGGCGCCCGGAGCCGCGAGCGGCGCGCAGGCGTCGAACGAAGCCGCGAGCGGCGAGAGGTGGGGCGGCGAGCGACGGGCGGGTGGGCGAGTGAGGCCACGAGCGGCGAGCCGGTGGGCGAGTGAGGCCGCGAGCGACGAGCGGCCGGGGCGCGGTCGGCCGGGCAACCGGGCGGGGCCGCGAACGGCGAGCGGGTGGGTGACCGGGGCCGCGAGCGACGGGCGGCCGGGGCGCGGTCGGCCGGGCAACCGGGCGGGGCCGCGAGCGACGAGCGGGTGGGTGACCGGGGCCGCGAGCGACGAGCGGCCGGGGCGCGGTCGGCCGGGCAACCGGGCGGGGCTGCGAACGGCGAGCGGGTAGGCAAGTGAGGCCGAGAGCGGCGAGCAGTAGGCGGCTGGGCGGGGGCAGCGGGCGGGCTGGGCGACAAGCGGCCGACGGCCGGGCAGGGCTGCAGGGAGCGGGCGGACTGGGCAGGACTGCGGGCGGCAGGCCGGCTGGATAGGCGGGCGGCCGGGCGGTCGGGCGGGGCTGCGGGCGGCGGGCGACCCGGGCGATGCGGCGGGCGGCCGGGTGGGCCGGGTCGGGGCGGGGCGGGTGCGGTGAGGGCATCGAGTGCGCACGCCCCGGGCTAGTCGTGGAGGATTTGGAGGCTGAGCGCGAGTTCTGTTTCGGTTACTCGGCCGGCTGTTGCCGCGTCGCCCGCTCGGATCGCGGCGACCATTGCCGCGTGGGCGTCGGCTCCCGGGTCGGCCGCGGTGGCTCGCAGGTGCTTTGCGTCCATTGCCGCCAGTAGGTCCAGGAGGCCGGGACGCATGGTTACCTGGAATACCGCGAACAGGTCCGTCAGCACCTCGTTGTGCGCCGCCGCCACGATCGCCGCGTGGAACGCGATGTCGGCGTCGATGTACGCCTCGTCGTCGCCGAGCGCCGCCGCCCGCGCGAGCAGCCTGGCGTCCAGCACCGCCAGGTCCTCGTCCGTACGCCGCTCCGCCGCCAACATCGCGGCCCGCACCTCGATCAGGTTGCGCACCTCGTACACCTCGACCGCCGACGCCCGCCGCAGCCGCGCGGTCAGGTCCTCCGTCGGCTCGGTCGCGATCACGAAGACGCCGGACCCCTGCCGCGACTCGACCAACCCCGCACCGGCAAGTGCGCGGATCGCCTCCCGCACCGTGGATCGGCCGATGCCGAGTTCCCGGCCGAGCGCCACCTCGCCGGGCAGCTTCGTCCCGATCGGCCAGCGCCCGGCGGCGATCTGGTCCCGAAGCCGTTCGGCCGCCTGGCCGACCAGCGGGTTGCGGCGCAGGGGGCCGAACGTCATCGTGTGTCGCCTTACGTCATGTCCGTTACATCTCAGGTTGTCTGATGAATCTTATCCTGCGTCAACTCCGCGCCCGGTTCACCGCCGACAACGTCGCCTGCACCGAGGCCGCCAGAATCGACGTGTCGATCCCCACGCCCCACCGGGTCACCCCGTCCACCCGGCACTCCACATACGCCGCCGCCTGCCGATCCTCGCCCGCGCCGATCGAGTGCTCGACGTAGTCCAGGATCTCGACCCGGATGCCGGCCGTACCCAGCGCCGCCGTCAGGGCGGACAGCGGTCCGTTGCCTTCCCCGACCACCGCCCGCGACCCCGAAGGCAATCCGACGAGCATCCCGCTGAACCGATGCCGCCCCGCCGCCGGCTCCTCGGCGCGCCACCCCGTGACCTCCACCGGCGTACGCCGCTCCAGATACTCCCGCCCGAACAGCGCCCCCAACTCGGCCGCACCGATCTCCTCGCCGCTGTCGTCGGTGGCCTCCTGGACCACCCGGGAGAACTCGATCTGGAGCCGACGCGGCAGGTCCAGGCCGTGTGCGCTCTGCATCAGGTAGGCGATGCCGCCCTTGCCGGACTGGCTGTTGACCCGGATCACCGCCTCGTAGTCGCGCCCGATGTCGGCGGGGTCGATCGGCAGATACGGCACGTTCCACGGCGCGCGGTCCGCCGCCACTCCCAGCCGCTCGGCCTCGCGCGTATGGTGCGCGAACCCCTTCCGGATCGCGTCCTGATGCGTGCCGGAGAACGCGGTGTGGACCAGATCCCCGCCGTACGGATGCCGGGCGTGCACCTCGATCCGGTTCGCGTACTCCACCGTGCGCCGGATCTCGTCGATGTCGGAAAAGTCGATCATCGGGTCCACGCCCTGCGTGTACAGGTTCAGCGCGAGCGTGACCAGGTCCACGTTGCCGGTCCGCTCGCCGTTGCCGAACAGGCAGCCCTCGATCCGCTGCGCCCCCGCGAGCAGCGCCGACTCGGCGCAGGCGACGCCCGTCCCCCGGTCGTTGTGCGGATGCACGGACAGCACGACCGCGTCCCGGCGGGCCAGATGGCGGTGCATGTACTCGATCTGGTCCGCGTACACGTTCGGCGTGGCGATCTCGACCGTGGCCGGCAGGTTGTGGATCACCGGCCGGTCCGGGCTCGCGTCCCACAGTTCGGTGAGGCTGTTGCATACCTCCAGGACGTAGTCGGGCTCGGTCAGGTTGAACACCTCCGGCGAGAACTGGAAACGGATGTCCGCCCCGGGTCGCGCGTCGGCGCCGCGCGCCACGTCCTTCGCGCCGGCCAGGATCAGCGCGTGCAGCGCGGCCCGGTCGTGGCCGAGCACGACCTCGCGCCAGGTCGGCGCGGTCGCGGTGTACATGTGAACGACCGCGTGCGGCAGGCCCTCGATCGATTGGTGCGTCCGTTCGATCAGGTCGGTCCGCGCGGCGGTGAACACCACGACGGTGACGTCGTCGGGTACCGCGTCGTTCTCCGCCAGATGCCGGACGAAGTCGAAGTCGGCGCGGCTCGCCGAGGGGTAGCCGACCTCGATCTCCTTGTAGCCCATCGCCACCAGCAGGTCGAACATCCGGCGTTTGCGTACGGGGTCCATCGGCTCGGCCAGCGCCTGGTTGCCGTCGCGCAGGTCCACCGGGACCCACAGCGGCGCCTGCTCGATGCGGTTGTTCGGCCAACTCCGCCGGGCCGGATCGACATCGACGCGGACCCGCTCGTGCGCCGGACGGTAGCGGTGGTGCGGCATCGTGCCGGGACGTTGCCGGTTCCAGTGCGGGCGGCCCTCGGGGATCGGGCCGGCGGGGGTGCGCAGAGTGGGGAAGGTGTGCCCGGCCGCACGGTCGTGGCCACGGTCACGCTCACGGTCGGTGATGGTGTGTTCGGTCATGGTGCGGGGATCGTCCTGCCGCTCGGAGGGGTCGACCGGCGACACCGAACCCCGCGGCGGGGTGCCGGTCGGATCAGGCCCCGCCGCGGCGGCCGAGAAGAAGGACCACGCGCAGCTTCATACCGGGGACGGTAGCACAACTTGTCTGACAACCTGATGTCTCGGAGCGCGTTCAGGGTCCGAAACAACAGGCTGCGGCGCCCAACGCAACGGAGGCGCCGACCCGGTTGTCCGGGGGCGCCTCCTCGTACCGACTCGCGTGGTGTCGGGACGTGCGAAACCGTGTCGCGTGGGTCAGAGATTGCTCAGCTTCGCGTAGGGACGGCAGATGCGTTCCTGGCGCGATCCGAAGTCGACAGTGACCGCGATGTCCTCTTCGACACCGACGATCCGACCGAGTCCGTACTGATCATGCGTCACTCGGGCACCGAGTTCGAAATCCTCGATGATGGGAGCGACCGGGACATTGAAGGGACTGGTGGGCAGAATGCGCCGGGTCACGGCTGAGGTCGTCATCTCCCTCAGTATGCGCCTGTCGGGTGACGCGTGGGGCGTTCCGGGGCGGTATAGGCGAAGCCGTAACCGGAAAGTGTCCCCACGATATGGCGGCTCGAATCCCCTATGCGCCCGCCGAACCGGACCGAAATGCCGCATCGGAGCCTCTTCCGCAGGTCACGCGGTAGCCGCCCGCCGGCACCCGTGGGCATGGTGCGCGTACAACGCCCCGGCGGCCCCCGATTGGGCCGAGTGGGGGAAGGCCGAACGGATCGCCGAGGCGGGAAGCGGGGTTTCGGGGGCCGCCCGCGAGGCGCCGGGCCTTGCGGTGCCCCGGCGATAGGGTCGCCCACATGAGCGACAGCACTGCCCCGGTGGACATCGAGCTGGTCAGGCCGCCCGAGATCCTGCTCGCGCACGACGAGGTCCGGGTCTTCCACGGCGGGATCCTGCGTACGCCGGCCGGCCTGTACACGACCATCGGCATGGAGACTCCGGCCCGCCCGACCGGCCCGCGCCCGCCCTCGCCGCAGGTGTTCGGCCGGTACGGGGTGTCGGTGACCCGATCGGGCGACCGGTTCGCCCACTCGGCGCTGGCCTCGACCCTGTCCGCGGGGTCGATCCGGTTCACCTCGTGTCTGTTCGGCCATGTCCCGGACGGGGACCTGGTGTTGGACGTGGTGCTGCCGACCATCCCGCGTCGGCTGGTGCTGCGCTTCGACTCGGAACGCCACGACGGCACCGGGCTCACCCTGCGTACGCCGCCCGCGATCGTGCATACCGACGCGGGCGTGACGCTGTGGCACGCGGGCGTATTGGCCACGGAGTCCGGCCTGCTCACCCATGTCGAGGCGACCTCCTCCGACGACCGCGCGCTCGGCGGCGCCACGTGGGACGTCGAGCACAATCCGCTCGCGGTGACCTGGGACGACCCGACTCCGGCCCGCGAAGCACACCAGCGCGGGCGGGACTTCGTCAGCGCCGACTCCTGGATCGCCGCCCCTGCCGCGCGCGGCAGCCTGCACTGCGCTCCGCTGGGCGTGACGCGGGACCTGTAGCGGCGGCGGCGGTCGCGGCCCCGAAGTCGGGGCCGCAAGCGGAAGTTGTCGCCATGCCGGATCGGCCGCCGCCGCCACGCGGCTACAACTCCGATCCGCCCGTGGCGTCCAGCGTCGTACCCGTCACCCACCGGGCATCGTCGGAGGCGAGGAAGGCGACCGCGTCGGCGATGTCGTCCGGGCGACCCACCCGCCCCAGCGCCGCGCGGCTCGCCGCCTGCGCCCGCGCCTGCGGATTCCCGCGCAGCCAGGACGCGTTGACATCGGTGTCGACGATGCCGGGGGCGATGTTGTTGACGGTGATCCCGCGCGGGCCCAGGTGCTTGGCCAGGGCCGGCGTGAGCGTGTCGAGGGCGCCCTTGCTCATCGCGTACGCGATCGACTCGGGGAACGCGATCCTGGTCGCCCCGGAGGTGACGGTCACGATCCGGCCACCGTCGCGCAGCAGCGGCAGCACGCGCTGGGTCAGGAAGAACGGGGCCCGCGTGTTGACCGCGAACACCCGGTCGTAGCCGGCCTCGGTCTCCGCCTCGATCGGCCCGGTCGAGCCGATGCCCGCATTGTGCACCAGGACGTCCAGTCCGTCCGCTCCGAACTCGGCCCAGCCGGCCCGCAGTCCATCGACGAGGGTGTCCACGTCGCCCGGTACACCGAGTTCGGCCCGCACCGCGAAGGCCCGGCCACCGGCCGCCTCGATCGTCGCGACCACGTCCTTGGCGGCCGCCTCGTCCCGGCCGTAGTGCACCGCGACCAGTGCCCCGTCGGCGGCCAGCCGCTCCGCGATGGCGCGGCCGATCCCCCGGCTCGCCCCGGTGACGAGTGCGGTCCTGCCGGTGAGCGTGCGCATGATGGTGCCCTTCCTCTCGTGTGTGCCGCTTCGTACGTTTCTTCGGCACTTCTTTAGCAATCGATACAGATCTTGCGTGGCAGCACCGTAGCGCGAATTTCTTAGCGATCGCTACAGAAAGAACCTGCACTCGCCCGGCTTTGCCATCTCTTGGCTTTACAGCTGTAAGTCGAAGGCCTAGATTTACAGACGTAAGGAAACAGGCGTTAATTCATGGGGGCAGCTCGTGACCGGCACTGCATCGACCCGAACCACCACATCCTCGACACCGACACCCGACGCGGCCGCGGCCTCGACCCCGACCGGCGTCCCCGAACCTGCCGGACATCCCCGGCGGTGGGCCGCGCTGCTCGTGTTGTGCTCGACCCTGGTCGCGGTGACGCTGGACAACTCGGTGCTCAACACCGCGCTGCCGTCCCTGGCCAAGGGCCTCGACGCGTCGACCGCTGATCTCCAGTGGATCACCGACGCCTACACCCTCGTCTTCGCCGCCCTGCTGCTCCTCGCCGGCAGCCTCGGCGCCCGGTTCGGCGCCCGTCGCGCCCTCCTCGGCGGCCTGGTCCTGTTCGGCGGCGGCTCGGCCGTCGCCGCGGTGTCCACGACCGCCGGCGAACTGATCGCCTGGCGTGCGGTGATGGGCCTGGGCGCGGCCTTCGTGATGCCCGCGACGCTCGCGATCATCATCCGGATGTTCCCGCCCGTCGAGCGCCCCAAGGCGTTCGCCGTCTGGTCGGCCTCGGCCGGCGTGGGGGTGCTGATCGGTCCGGTCACCGGCGGCGCGCTGCTGATGCACTTCTCCTGGTCCAGCGCGTTCTGGATCAACGTCCCGCTCGTGCTCGCCGCGCTCGTCGGCATCCTGCGGATCGTCCCGACCATCCCGCGCCAGGGCACCGCCCGACTCGACCTGCCCGCCGCCGTGTTGTCCGTGATCGGCCTCGGCATCCTGGTCGACGCGATCATCGAGGCGCCCGAACGCGGCTGGACCGACGCCGTCACGCTCGTCGAACTGGCCGTCTTCGTCGTGGTCGCCGCGGCGTTCGTGGGCTGGGAGCTGCGTCGGGACGAACCCATGGTGCAGGTACGCCTGTTCGCCAACCGCGGCTTCGTCCTCGCCGCCGGCACGCTGGCGATCACCTTCTTCGCCCTGTTCGGCACGCTGTTCGTGCTCTCCCAGTACTTCCAACTCGTCCACGGCTACAGCACCCTGAAGGCCGGGCTCGGCGCGATGCCGTTCGCCGCCGCGATGGCGGCGATGTCCGGACTGTCGCCGATCGTCACCGCCCGGCTGGGCATTCGGGGCACCCTCACCACCGGGCTCGGCGCGATCGCGCTCGGCCTGGGCGTGATGGGGCTGACCACCACCACCGACACCCCGTTCGTCGCCCTCGCCGGCGAGATGATGCTGGTGGGCGCCGGGATGGGGATGATGATGGCGCCGGCGAGCATGGAGATCACCGCGTCGGTACCGGTGCGCTTCTCCGCGATGGCCGGCGCGCTCAACAGCGTGGTCCGCGAACTCGGCGGCGTACTGGGCATCGCCGTGGTCGGCACGCTGGTCTCCTCGCACTACCGGAGCGAGATGGGTGATCAACACCTCACCGGCCCCGCCGCCGTCGCCGGGCACGACCTGCCCAGCGCCCACGTCGTGGCCGAGCGCCTGTCCCCGGACGCGGCCGGCCGGCTCACCTCGGCCGCCGACCACGCCTTCACCACCGCGATGGACAACGGCGCGCTCGTCGCCGCCGCGGTCGCCGCGCTCGGCGTCCTGCTGGTCGGCTTCGGTCTCCCCCGCCGGGCCGCGCAGGGCACCTCCCCCGCCGGCGAGTCCGCCGAACCGGTGGATGCCCCTGCCGAACCGGTCGACACCCAAGCGGTACAAACCGTCTGATGATGCCTCAGCCCGCCACCCGGCGACCGGCCCCCGCCGGCCGCCGGGTGGCGGGCGTCGTGCCGTACGCCGTCGATACCCCCGAGAAGGCCCCATGCCGAACAACGCCGTTCCCACGCCTCGTACGCTGAGCGCCATGGACGACGACCACGGGCCGAATCGCCGACGCAATCGCCGCGGCCAAGGAGCGCTGCTCCGCGACGACATCCTCGCCGCGGCGACCGACCTGATCGAGCGCGACGGCCACTCCGGCGACGTGACGCTGCGCCGGATCGCCCGGGAGGCCGCGATCACCGCGCCGTCGATCTACGCGCACTTCACCGATCTCGACGACATCCTCGACACGGTCCTCAACGGCTACTTCGACGACCTGCGCGCCGTCATCCTGGCCGCCTCGGAGGCGGAGGACACGGAGGACCGCTCACTGCTCGCGGGCTGCCGCGCCTACGCCCGGTTCGCGATGGAGCGCCCGGGCCGCTATCGGGCGCTGTTCCACCGGATGCGCCCGGCGGCGAAGGCATCGGAGGCGTCGGACGCACCGAGCCCGTCGGACACGCCGAACGAGCCGGACACGTCGGACGCGCCCCCGCCGCCGGCCAGGCTGCCCAGCCGCATGGACGTCTTCCAGACCCTCATCGACGCGATCGCCCGCACCCAGGCGGCCGGCCGGGCGGCCGGCACCGACCCGTTCCAGGACGCGCTGGCGGTCTGGGCCGCGATGCACGGCGCGGTGCTGCTGCGGATGACCGCGCCGTTCTTCGAGTGGCCGGAGCTGGACACGTTCATCGACACCCTGGTCATCCGAACGGCGCGGGTGACCGGGGTGGGCTGAACCGGTCCGTCGCGGTCCGATTCGACCGCCGTTGTGGCCGTTACCGCGACCGGGCGTGCCATCGCGGGCCTCGACATGGAAAGGTGTGTTCACGGATCGCATCCAGTTCGAGAGCAGGAACGCACCATGGCTGACGAGACACCCGCGAACGAGACACCCGAGGAGACGGCCCCCGAGGCCCGCGAAGCCGCCGAGCCCGAGAGCGCCGAGGACGAGACCAAGCGCAAGTTCCGCGAGGCACTGGCCCGCAAGCGCGGCACCAAGACCGACGGCGCCGGCGAGAACCCCGGTGGCGACGGTTCGAAGATCCACGGTGCGCACGGGCCCGCGGCACAACAGCGCTCGTTCCGGCGCAAGAGCGGCTGAATCGACCCCACCCCCGAACCGCGTCGGGCACGGGCTCGACACACGGCCGGACATACGGGTCGACACACACGTCGGCTCGTCGAGGGACTGCCTTCGCCGGGTTACCGGGGAGTAGGATCGCCGGGATCGCGAGATCTCACGGCATGCCTACTGCCCGCCCGGCGAAGGGTTCCTCGTGTTCGACTACGACGTTCTGGTCATCGGCTCCGGATTCGGCGGCTCGGTCGCGGCGCTGCGGCTGACCGAGAAGGGCTACCGGGTCGGCGTACTCGAAGCCGGCCGACGGTTCGCCGACGCGGACTTCCCCAAGACGTCGTGGCAGGCCCGCGACTTCCTGTGGGCGCCGGCGATCGGGCTGACCGGCATCCAGCGCATCCACGTGCTCAAGGACGTGGTGGTGTTGGCGGGGGCGGGCGTGGGCGGCGGCTCGCTGAACTACGCGAACACCCTGTACCAACCGCCCCAGCCGTTCTTCGACGATCCGCAGTGGGGCCACATCACCGACTGGCGCGCCGAACTCGCGCCGTTCTACGCCCAGGCCGAACGTATGCTCGGCGTGGTGCGCAACCCGCACATGACACCCGCCGACGAGCACATGAAGGCGGTCGCCGAGGACATGGGCGTGGGCGACTCGTTCCATCTCGCGCCGGTGGGCGTGCTGTTCCCCGAGGAGGGGCAGCGACCCGGCGAGCAGGTGCCGGACCCGTACTTCGGCGGCGCGGGCCCGAGCCGGACCACATGCACGGAGTGCGGCTCGTGCATGACGGGGTGCCGGGTCGGGGCGAAGAACACGCTGCTCAAGAACTACCTCCACCTGGCCGAACGGGCGGGCGCGGAGGTACACGCGGAGCGCACCGTGCGCCGGGTGCGCCCGCTGGCCGCCGGTGCGGACGGAGCGCCCGGCGGCTACGCGGTGGAGACGATACGCAGCGGTCCGCCGACGACCGCCCGCGCGCCGCGCACCTGGACCGCCGAACAGGTCGTGTTCGCCGCCGGCACGCTGGGCACCCAGCGGCTGCTGCACCGTATGGCGGCGGACGGTACGCTCCCGCGCCTGTCCCGTACGCTCGGCCGGTTGACCCGAACCAACTCCGAGGCCCTGGTGGGCGCGGTCGCCCCGACGACCGGGGTGATCGACGCGACGCGCGGGGTGGCCATCACGTCCTCGTGGCACCCGGACGCGGACACCCACATCGAACCGGTCCGCTACGGCAAGGGCTCGAACGCGATGGGGTTGTTGCAGACGTTCCTGACCGACGGAGACCGGCCCCGCGTGCGGCAGTTGCTCGGCACGGTGTTGCGCGACCCGGCCAGGCTGAGATTCCTGAGCGTGCGCAACTGGTCCGAACGCGTGGTCATCGCCCTGGTCATGCAGTCTCGCGACAACTCGCTGACGGTGTACCGGAAGCGGGGCCTGTTCGGCCGAACCCGGATCACCACGCGCCAGGGCCACGGCGCGCCCAACCCGAACTGGATCCCGGCCGGCCACGAGGCGGTCCGCCGCATCGCGACGCGCCTCGGCGGCGTGGCCGGCGGCTCGTGGGGCGACCTGGCCAACGTCCCGATGACCGCCCACATCCTGGGTGGTTGCGTCATCGGCGACTCGCCGGCCACGGGCGTGGTGGACCCGTACCACCGCGTCTACGGCCATCCGGGCCTGCACATCCTCGACGGCTCCGCGGTCAGCGCCAACCTGGGCGTGAACCCGTCCCTGACCATCACCGCCCAGGCCGAACGCGCGACCGCGATGTGGCCGAACCGCGGCGAGCCCGACCGGCGCCCGGAGTTGGGCGCGGCCTACCGCCGAGTCCCGTACACCGCACCGGTGTCCCCGACGGTCCCGGCGGACGCGCCGGCGGCCCTGCGGCTGCCGATCGTGGAGATCCGCTCGGGCCCGGGGCCGACGAAGGGCTGACGGCGGTTCGGGCGGACGGGGCCGCACACCGCGGAAAAGAATTCTCCGAGGACTGTCGATTCGAGCGTCGTTCGTTCGTCGTGGTGATGTACACCCCGAACGACACGACACGACACGACCCGACACGAGCCGAGGAGAGCCGGAGATGGATCGCGACAGGATTCTCGCGTGGGTACGGGACGAGCGACTCGGTCTCGCCGACTTCCTCGACGACCTGGGGCCGGACGACTGGGGCGTGACGTCGCTCTGTTCCGATTGGACGATGCACGAACTGGCCGCGCATCTCACCACGTCGACGCGTACGACGGCGATGGGCATGATCCGGGGCGCGATCCGGGCCCGGGGCGACTTCGACCGGATGACGTCGGACGAAGCTCGGGCGCTGGCCGTCCGGTTCAGCCCGGCGGAACTGATCGGCCGGCTCCGCGAGACGGCCGGCTCAGCGCGGCGCGCGCCCCTGACGTCCCCGCTCGACCCGCTCGTCGACGCACTGGTGCACGGGCAGGACGTGGCGCGGCCGCTGGGCCGAAGCCGCGAAATGCCCACGGAACAGGCGGTCGCGGCCGTCGGCCACGTGTTGGCCAGTCCGTTCTACGGCGCCCGGAAGCGGTGCCGGGGCACCCGCCTGGTGGCCACCGACGCGGACTGGTCGGCGGGGAACGGTCCCGATGTGGTCCGCGGCCCGGTCGCCGAACTCCTCCTCCTGGCCACGGGCCGCCCGGCGGGACTGGCAGCCGTCACCGGCCCGGGCCGCGCCCGCATCGCGAGCGCCCTGTCGGGCACATCCGCGTGACACGGCACCGGTACGGACCCACCTCGGGTCACCTGCGCGCGATGCGGGCGCGGCGGGCCCTGGCCGCCTCCTCCTCGGTGTCGGTGTGGCGGGGGATCCGGACCCGCTTGAACACGTTGAACTCCGCGCCGTCGGGCAGTCGCAGTACGCCGCCGTAGACGGGATTGCCCGCGAACGACACCAGTTCGCCACGGGGGTTGCCGGCCGCGTCGAACAGGTACCGCGCGACCCCGGTGTACGAGCCGATCGCGCGCTTGGTCACCGGGTCGAGCAGCACGAGCCGGTGCGTGGCGCGAAAGCCCTCACCCTGGCGCTCCAGGCGGTAGCCGTAGCGGCGCCACGGGTATTCGCGCAGTATCCGCTCCGCGGCGCGGACCGAGGCGTGGCGTCGGGACGACAGGATGGCGAGATATAACGGAATCCCGGCCAGGGCGATGAACACGCCGAACGAGTCGTGGAAGACGACGGTCAGCGTCACGAGCACCGAAAGGCCGAGCAACCCTGCGGCGTTGTTGCGGAGTCGTCGGCGCCGCCACCGCTCGAGCAGCACCCGCGTCTCGGCATCCCCGAGCGCCGGACGCTCGTCCTCGGCGGGCAGCCCTTCCGCATCCGACATCCTCGTCCTCCCCCGTCGACAGGACTTGGGATTCTGCCGGCAGCCGAGGCGGTTCAGCCGGTGGACGACCCGCCTTCACGGCTGCCAAGGGCCGAACGTGCCTGGACCGACCAGGCGTTGGCGCCCCACATGTCCGCGATGGCGGCGGCGCGGGTGAAGTGTTCGGTGGCTTCCCGGTCTCGGCCGAGGAAGCGGGCCAGTTCGCCCAGGGTCAGGGCCGGGGGGCGGATCGCGATGGACAGGCCCGCGCAGGCCGGGGGCGCTTCGGCCAGTGGGAGCAGGGTCGGGTAGAGCGCGGCGGCCTCCTCGCGTTCGCCGAGGGCGATCGCCGCCATCGCGCGGAACACGGACATCGGGGTGTGGAAGAAGTCGGGGCGGATCGGCTCGTTCAGCGCCCGCATCGCGCGGGCCTCGTCGATCCGGCCGGCGGCGGCCATCGCGAGCGCGCACAGGTCCGCCGCGAACGGGCCGAACAACGCCGACATCTGCGGTGCCTCGTCGGCGAGTTCACCGATCCGGCCCTGGCCGAGCCGGATCGTGGCCACGGCCAGCCACCGGAACCCGAACGCGTGCGGCGAACCCTGGGCGATCATCGGCTCGATGGCCCGGTGATAGCGCTCCTCGGCCTCCTCGGAGCGGCCCGCGATGTGCGCGAGGGTGGCCTCCGCGAGGGCGCCGACGCCGATCGCCTCGGGCATCCGGTACGCCTCGGCGATCGCCGTGCTCTCCTGGACCAGGCGCCGCGCGGTCGCGGGGTCGTTGCGGTCGGCCGCCGTCGTGGCCAGGTTGAACCGGGCGTACCAGCCGTAGGCGGGCAGGTCGTGTTCGTCGGCCAGGCCCCGGAGTTCGGCTGCCGCCTCGTCCCGGGCGGCCTGCTCCGGCAACCGGCCCAGATTGGCCGCCAGCGTGGACAGGGTCAGGGCGCGCAGGCCGGGGTCGCCGAGTTCGCGGGCGAGCGCCACGGCCTCCTCCGCGAGCGCGCGCGGGTCCGGGACGATGCGTTCCTCGGACACCTCGGACGCGTAGGCCTCCAGCAGTCGGCAGCGGATCTCCGGGGTCGAATCGGTACGGGCCGACAACCGGCGCAGCGCCGCCACGACGGGCTCGTCCAGGACTCCGTACGGCCGGCGCTGCCACGGGGTCGGCACGGTCCAGGCGGTGAACGCGGCGACGACGAGATCGTCCCGGCCCGCCGCCTCGGCGGCCGCGAAGGCGAGTTGCCGGGTCCGCCGGGCTCCCGAGACGTCGCCGGCGCGGACCCGGGCGCGCAACAACCGGCCGTACAGGTCGGCCCGTTCGGCGTCGCGGTCACCGGGGATGGTCGCCGGGACGCGGTCCAGGCATTCCAGGGCGCGGGCGAGCAGGTCGACGGCGGTGTCGTGGGCGAAGCGGCGTTCGGCCAACTCGGCTGCGGCGACGTGCACTTCGACGGCCCGGGCGGCGGTGGCGGCGCCGACGCCGTGGCCGTAGTGGTGGGCGAGGGCCGACACGTCGTGGGTGCCGAGGCGTTCCAGGGCGGCGGCGATCCGGGTGTGCATCCGGGTCCGGCGCAGGCCGCTGAGGTCGGCGGCCATCGTGTCGCGGACCAGCGCGTGCACGAACCGGACCCGGCCGGGGGCGGGTTCGGTGAGCAGGCCGGCGATCAGGCCGGCGTCGAGCGCGTCCAGCACGCCGCCCTCGTCCACCTCGGCCGCGTCGACCAGGACGTCCACGTCCGCCTCACGGCCGACGATCGAGGCCAGGCGCAGGACGGCGACGGCGGGATCGGGCAGCCGTGCCAGCCGGCGGCGCAGCACGTCGCGCACCCCCTCGGGGACGTCCGACAGCGCGACGAGGGCGCCCTCGCTGTCCAACAGGCGTGCGCTCTCCCGGAGATAGAAGGGGTTGCCGCCGGTGCGCTCGGCCAGCGCGGTGAGGGTGGCGGCGTCGACGGCGGTCTGCGACACCGAGGCCACGACTCGGGCGGCGGCCTCCGCCGACAGCCCACCCAGCGCGAGCCGCACCGGCGACCGGCGGGCGAGATCCGCCAACGTCTCGGTCAGCCTGCCGTCGACCTCGTCGGGCCGATAGGCGGCGACGACGAACAGCCGCACCGGCGCCTGCTTTCCGTCGGCCGCCCGGCCCATGGGCCCGGCATCCGCTCGGACACCGGCGGCGAGCAGGGCCAGGGTCTCGGCGTCGGCCCGGTGCAGGTCGTCGAGCACGACGGTCAGCGGTCGGCGCCGGGCGACGTCCGTCAGCCAGGCCCAGACCGCACGGTGCAGCCGGAATCGCCCGGCCGAGGTATCGGGACCGGGCCCGCCGGTCGCGTCGTCGGCCAGCAACGGCGCGAGCGCGTCGCGGAGTTCGTCCGGGGGCGGCTCGATCGCGGCGACCGCGCGCAGGGCCTCGACCCAGGCCCATGCGGGCGGCGCACCGTCGACCTCGGGACAGCGCCCGGTGGCCACGAGCCCGCCGTCCCGCTCCAGTTCCGCACCGAGCCGGCCCAACAGCGCGGACTTTCCCAGTCCGGCCTCACCGGTGACCAGCGCGGCCCGAACCCCACCGGCCGCCGCCTCCCGAGCCACCCGGAGCAACGCGGCCAACTCCTCGTCCCGCCCGACAAACGGCTCGCCGGGACCGGAACCGAGGCCGAGGCCGATGCCGGAGCCGTGGCCGGAGCGGACCTCCGTACCGAGCCCCGCGCCGCCCCCGGAGTCCGGACCGCCATGGGGGTGGCCGCGGTGTCGGGACCGGCCCCGACCCGTGCACCAACGCCGGAGCCCTCACCCCCGGCCCCACCGCCGCCCGCAGCACCTCCATCCGCTGCCCCAGGATCGCCTCCTCGACCTCCGTCAACGCCGGCCCCGGATCCAGGCCGACATCGTCCGCCAGCACCGCGCGGGCTCGCCGAAGGGTGGCCAGGGCGTCGGCCTGGCGGTGGCTCGCCCACAGGGCCAGCGCGTGCAGCCGCCAGCCCTCCTCGCGCAGCGGGGCGTCGCGGGTGAGGCGTTCGGCGTCGACCGCCGCGTCCGCCGGGTCGCCGGAGCGCAGGCCGGCGGCGATGTGCAGTTCGCGGGCGCTCACGTGCAGCTCGTCCAGACGCGCGGCCTCGGCGACGGCCCACGGCTCGTCCGAGGCAGCGGCGAAGGCCGGTCCGCGCCACAGCGCCAGCGCCGTTTCGACCAGCTTGCGGGCATCGGCCGGATCGGCCTCGACCCGCTCGCGCGCGGTGTGGAGCAGGCGTTCGAAGCGCCACGCGTCCACCGCGTCGTCCGGCAGTCGCAGTGCGTAGCCGGGCGCCGCGCTGACCAGGATCGTGGCCGGTGCCCGGCGCGGCCGACCGGGTTCGAGCAACCGGCGCAGGTTGGACACGTATGCCTGGAGCGAGGTGACCGCTTGCGTCGGTGGCTCGCCGCGCCACAGGTCCTCGACCATGCGGTCGATCGACACGACCCGGCCGCGCGCCACCGCCAGGAGCGCGAGTACCGCACGCTGCCGGGGACCGCCCAGAGGCACGGTCACATCCGCCACCTCGGCCTCGAACGGGCCGAGCACGCGCAGGTACACCATCTTTCCAACCCCAACCCGAATCCGTCGACGTCCGCACCGGTGACCACCCGTACCGGTCCTGGGACAACCCGACCGGGCCGCTCCATGTTCCTTCCAGGCGCCTTCCAGGATTGTTCCAAGACGGCGGGACCAGGCTTGCACCACTCCCCACGACGACGGGTCGGGGGTCGCCGAAAGGGATCATCGCCATGACCACCACCCCCATCACCCCCGCGCAGGCCGGCTTCGACACCCGCGAGATGGCCGTCATCCACCGCGGGTTGCGGCGCGAATCGCGGCTGCTGATCGAGCTGATCGGCGCGGTCGAGCCGGGTGACACCGCTCGTGCCAAGGTGCTCGCCGAGCACTTCGACCTGTACCGCCTCGGTCTGCACGGCCACCACACCGGCGAGGACGAGCTGCTGTGGCCGCCGCTGCTGGCCCGCGTCGACCTGGAGGCCGAGCTGGTGTTGCGGATGGAGGCCCAGCACGAGCGGGTCGCCGGTTCGCTGGCCGCGGCCGAGCAATCGGCCACCGCCTGGGCGGCGGGTGCCGGGGTCGCCGAACGCGACGCGCTGGTCGCGGCGCTCGTCGAACACCGCGCGGCGCTGATCGAACACCTGGACGACGAGGAGGGCGAACTGCTGCCGCTGGCCCAGCGCCTGCTCACCGCGGCGGAGTGGCATGCCTTGGGCGAACACTTCGTCGAGTCCACGCCCAAGCCGCAGATCCTGCTGCTGCTCGGCATCGTCCTGGAGGATGCGACGGACCGGGAGCGGGCGCAGATGCTGGGCGGGCTCCCGCTCCAGGCCCGGCTGATCTGGTACGTGATGGGCCGGCCGATGTACGCCCGCATGGTCCGCCGGGTCCGAGGCTGACCCGGTGCCCGCCGCCCGCCGGGCTCCGGACCGGGTACCGCCGCCGGGCCCGGCTGCGCGCATCGCCGCGTCGGGTGCGTTTGGATGGGTCCATGACCACCGCACTCGACCTGCATCCCGCCCTGACCCGACCCGAGTTGCTCGCGGAGCCCGTAGCCCGCGCACTGGCCGGTTGGCCGCCCGCGTCCGCCGAGCTGGTGAAGGTGGCCGCGATCGATCCGGAACTGGCGGACACCGCCGCGTTCTGCGACCGCTACGACGTGGCCCCGGCCGACGGCGCGAACTGTGTGGTGATCGCGGCCAAGCGCGGCGGCACCGTCGGCTACGCGGCCTGCCTGATCGCCGCCACCACCCGCGCGGACGTCAACGGCCTGGTACGACGCCGACTCGACGCGCGCAAGGCCTCGTTCGCGCCGGTGGACGTGGTGTTGGCCGCGACCGGGATGGAGTACGGCGGCATCACCCCGATCGGCCTGCCCGCCGACTGGCCCGTCCTGATCGACGCCGCCGTGGCCGCGCATCCGGGAATCGTGGTCGGCTCCGGGATCCGCGGCTCGAAGTTGTGGGTCCCGGGTCGGCTGCTGGCCGAACTCCCGGGCGCGGAGGTCGTTCCGGACCTCGGCATCCCGATCGCCTGACCGACGCCGGAGTCCATCCGACGCCCCCACGCCCTGCCCGGCCACGATTCCCGGCCCGGGCAGGGCGGCCCGCGTGGCGCGGCCCGAACGTCGGCGGTGCGGCGCGAACCGCGATCGCCCGACCGATCCGCCGCGTACGCACCGCCGTCGTTCACGGTTCGCTCGGGCCCCGGTCGGCCCGGCTCACGTCCTCACGCAGGAGTTCCGCGAGCCCCTGGCGGGTGGCGGCCAGGACGACCCGATCCGTCGGGAGCAGCCGGTGATCCGAGGAGGGTACGACGACCGAGCGGCGCGCACCCGGCGACGCGGCCGCACCGGGCGCGGGCCGCTCGGTCGTGTCCAGGGCCAGGACCCGCCATCGGCCCGCCCGAAACGATTGCGCGACGGTGTGGCCCTGGAGTTCCGGGTGGCCCGCGACGTCGACCGCCGCGAACAGCAGCACCTCGCGCTCCACCGAGATCGCGCCGAGGATCTGGCGCCCCATCAGCGCGCCCGCGAACGCCGGTGCGGACAACGACGACACACTGCGGCTGCGGGTGCGCGCGAGCGGATACGACTGGCGCAGCGTCGCGTTCACGGACTTGGCGAAGTCGTCGTCGAACAGCCTCAGCACCACCCGCAGTTCGGGATCCACCTCGCGGGCGTACAGGACCGCCTCCAGGTTGATCGCGTCGTCGCTGGTGAGCGCCAGCAGGGCCCGGCTCGTCCCGATGTGCGCGGCCTCCAGGACGCCTTCGCGGGTCACGTCGCCGATCACCAGCGGTACCCGCCGGGCGTGTGCGGTCGCGATGCCGAGTGCCTGCGGGTCGCGTTCCACGCACACCACGGGGATGCCCAGGTCGCACAGCCGATCCAGCACCCGCGTACCGATTTTGCCCAGTCCGAGCAGCACCACGTGATCGGCGATGGCGCGCGGTGGCAATCGCTGGATGGTCGCGGTGCGGAACGTGCCCAGGCTCTCCAGCACCACCGCGAACAGCAGGGGCAGCAGCGCCATTCCGGCCATTCCGGACAGGACCTGGAGGATCTGCCGCCCGGTGTTCTCGCCGATCGCGGGATCGCCCATTCCGAACACGTCCAGGATCGAGCGGTACGCGGCGCGCATCGGCGGATCCCGGGTGACCCACCACGTCAACCCCGCGAACACGAACAACAGCGCCACCAGGCCGACCACGGCGTAGCGCAGCCGGCGCGGGAAGAGTGTGGCCACCGGCAGCGCCGGGGGCATCCGGGGTCGGTTGACGGGCGTCGCGGCGCCCTCGGCGAGGCCGATCGTCTCCAGCACGGTCCGCCCCCGGGCCGTCCCGGACGCGACCACGTCGGCCTCGTCCGGCAGCAGGTCGGGGCTGCCGCCGGAGCCGTCGGCGGCCAGTGCGAGGGTGTACCGGTACGGCGCCGGATCGGGTTCGGCGGCCGGCCGCTCGGCCACCCGCAGCAGCAGCCCGTCGGCCTGGACCACCTTGTCCGCGCCGGAGATCGCCGCCGCGACCAGCGCGGGGGTGGCGGTGTCCGCGTCGGAGAGCACGGTGGTGGTCACGTCCCGGGCCGACCCGTCGTCGGCCCGGGACGCGACCGCCCGATCCAGCAGGTCCTCCAGATGCCGGCCCAGTTTGCGGTTGTACAGCCGCACCACCAGGCGGATCCGCGGATCCAGTCGGCGCGCCCGCAGCGCCGCGTGGATGTTGGCCCGGTCGTCGCGGTACACCAACGCCAGGGCCGCCGCGCCCGGGACGCCCGCCGAGCGCAGCGCGTCGTCGTCCGCCTCGGCGGCCTCGACCACCGCCACACCGCCGGCCCGGGCGAGATCGTCGATCTGGGGCCCGTGATTGCGGTGCACCGAGGGCAGCAGCACGGTCACGTGTTCCCCGTAGACGCGCGCCAGTTCGTAGGAGAGTCGCTGCGCGAGCGCGTCGTCGCCGCACACCACCAGGTGTCCGGTCCGAGGCGCGGGAGTCGGGTGGTGCGAAGGAGTCGACACACCCCCACCCTGCCCGCCGGGCCGTCCCCCGTCAGCCCCTTTCTTCCCGGCCGTATCCCCCGAACCCCCGACCGATCCCCCTGCCCCCGGCGTCGGCGCTGCTCCTACCTCGGCGCGGTGTCCGAGATCAGCAGGTCCATGACGCTCTGCATTCCCCCGGCGGCGAACGCCGCCCGCTGGCGATCGGCCCCGGTCCCCTCCAGGATCATCCGGTCCACCAGCGCGAACACCTGCGCGGTGTCCCCGAATTGCTCCAGCACCGGGGCCACGTGCCGCAGCAGCTCGCCGACCAGGTCCCCGCGTCGATCCGCCGGGCAACGCCCGCCGGCCCCACCGGTCCGAACAGTTCCGCTTCCAGTCCGTCGCGGGCGGCCATCCAGCAGGCGGCGCGCAGCAGTTCCTGGTCGGGCGCGGCGTACGGCGCCTTCTTGTCGTGTTGTTGCAACGCGGTCACCACCAGGGCCCGCACCAGGCCGGCCAGCATCACCGCGTCGTCCGCCCGCAGTTGCACGTCGGGGCAGCGGATCTCGATGGTCGGGAACCGCTCGGACAGCCGCACCTGCCAGTACACCTGACCCCGATCCAGCATCACCCCCACCGCGAGCAGCGCGTCCACCCGCCGCTCGTACTCCTCCAGGTCCAGGAACACCGGAGGTTGCCCCTCCACCGGCCAGCGCGCGTAATGGATCGTTCGCCAGCTGGCGAACCCGGTGTCCATGCCCTGCCAGATCGGCGAGTTGGCGCCCATCGCGACCAACACGGGCAACCAGGGCCGGATCCGGTTGACCACTTGCACGCCGGTCTCCCGATCCGGCACGGCGACATGTACGTGCATCCCGTGGATCAGCTGCACGTCGGCCAACCGGCGGGCGTTCGCCCGGATCGCCAGATAGCGCGGGTGTTCGCTGATCTCCATCATCTTCCCGTTGCCCACGGGCGCGGTCCCGCAGGCGATCATCCGGCAACCGCTGCGTTCGGCCGCCGCCGACAACTCGCCGCGCATGCGATGCAGGTGTCCGCCGATCTCGTCGAGCGAGTTGCAGACGGGGGTCGCCACCTCCAACTGCGCCTTGAGCAGCTCGGGTTGTACATCGCCGACACCGAGACCGGGCCGCAGGCACGCCTCCGCGCGGACCCGTTCCGCCGCCGGTGCCGGTAGGCCGCTGACCGGGTCCACGAGCAGGTACTCCTCCTCGACACCCAGGGTGGTCATCACCGAACCGTCCTTTCGAGCGGGCCAAGACCCGCCGGGCAGGGCCTCCACCAGGACCTGACCCACCGGCGGCCGCTACGCGCCACGACCCGTGCCCCGGTACCCCGCAGCCCTCGGGAATGTCCCCGAACCCCACACGGTGCGGCATCGCGACCCACGACGTGCTCGACCAAGATCCGGACAGGTCGTATTACTTGGGAGGACTCGATCGGTTGTACCCGTAACCACCACAGGTCGACACGTCCGGACGGGGTCTGGACCGGGGCGGGGGCGAGGGCGGGGGCGCTGCGGGGCGCTGCTCGGGGCAGGTTCGGGGCCGTTTGCCGCGGGGTCGACACGCCCGATGTCCGGCCGTTGTGATGGGGTGGATCCCGGTAACCGAACAGGTGAGTGTGGGGGGCGTGTGGTGTCTGGGGTTCAGGTCGCGAACAAGGCCTTGCTGGTCGGACTCTTGTTCGAAGGGGCCGCGGTGGGCGACCTCGGCCGGGTCCGTCATCGCCTCGGCGACGAGGTGATCGCCGCACTGCTCGCCGACAAGGGACTCACCCCGCGCCTGCGCTCGTTGGCCGCGCTCGACCCCGATCCGTGGGTCCGGCGGGCCGTGGCAACCAACTCGTCGGCGCTGACCTCGGCCGATCTGGGCGCGCTGTTGGAGCAGCCCGACCCCGTCGTCGATCGCATCGTGTACGCGCACCCCGAAGCGGCCGCGTGGATGCGCCGGGTGGTGCTCGCGCCGGGCCGGTATCCCGACGAGCCGCATCCGTTGGCCGCGTTGCACGCGGAACTGCTCGCGCTGCCCGCCGAAACCGCGCTGCCGCGCCGGTTGGGCGCGGCGGTGGTGGCCGATCGGCCGGAGTTGGTCGTGCACGCGTTGCGGGTGTGCGCCGGGGCGTTGACCGTCGCGGAGGAGCTGAGGGGGCTGCTGTCGCTGCAACGGTTCGGCGGAGATGGGCTGTTGGCGGAGGCGGTGCGACATGTACGGCCCGAGGTCGCCGCGCTCGCGGACGGGCCGGGTGGTGCGCAGGAGTCGGGCGGCGCGCATCTGGCGGCCGCCGTCGCCGAGGCCGAGGGGGCCGTGGGGCTGATCGCCGAGTTGCGGGCCGGGATCCGGCCGGCGACCTGGCGGCGCGGGGTCGATTGGGCCGCGGTGACCGTGGCGCATCGGGACGAACCGCTGCCGGAGGCGATCGCCGTGGTGCTGGCCGCCGACGACGAGTGTCCGGAGGAGCTGCTCGTCGCGCTCTACACGGCCTATCCGACGGCGGTCGGCCCGGTGGCCCGGCCGACGCCGGCCGTACTGCGCGCGGCGATCGATCTGCCCAAACACCCGGCACTGGCCCGAATCGCCGTGCTCACCCGCGATTCGGCCGAGCCCGGCGACGTGGCGCGGATCATCCACGAGGTGACCCCCGCCCGTACCGCCGTGGCCACCCTGCTCGAACTCCCGGACCACGCCGAGCTGCGCGAGCTGCTGCACCGCCGGCTGGGCGCGCACGGCGACCGCTGGCACACGCTGCGCGCCGTGCTGCCCCGGCACCGTGCGACGCTGCCCGCGTTGTTGGCCGAGATCGCGGCCGGCACCATCACCGCGCCGGCGGAACCGGTCGGCGGTCCGCCGCCGACCCTGACCAAGCCCTACCGCTACCTGCTCACCTCGGCCGACCCCGACGACCTGCGCGAGGTGTTGCCCGCGCTGCCCGACGCGCTGGTCCGCGACCTGCTCTCCAGCGGCTCGCTGCCGCGGCGCGTACACGAGGCGGCTATCGCCTCCACCGACCCGCGCGCGTGGGAGGCGTTGGCGCGCAACATCGGCCTGGACGTCCGCGAATTGGCCCGCCTGGTCGACAAGCGGGTCCCGGCGGTGGACGCCGCCGCGTACATGAGTATGCGCTCGACCCCGTCGCTGCGCCGCACCATCGCCCGCCGCGCGCCGCTGGACCCGGGTCTGCGCAAGGAACTCCTCGCCGGCGGCGACCGCCGCACGCTGCTTCCGCTCGTGGTCTGCGGCGAGCCCGAACTGGCGGCTCTGGCCCTGGGGTTCGGCTGCCGCAAGATCGCCCAGCAGTACGCGTACATCCGGGTCTGGGAGCGGCACGGCCCGGAGGGCGTCCGCGAGTTGCTGGACGCCACCGGCACGAGCACGGCCGCACAGGTCCGCAAGCGGGTGGAGGCCGCGCTCAAGGCCGAGGACGGCTTGGCCGACCTGCGCGCGAGCGGTGAGCCGTACGACGATCCGGCCACGCTGCCGAACCGCTTCCAGACCCGGACCAGTCGAACCGCCGTGCGCGACCTGGTCCACGAGCCGTACGCGCACGACTTCCCGCTGCTGATGGCGGCCAACCGTGTGGAGCCGTTCGCGTACGAGGCGCTCGACGACCTGATCCGGCACGAGGACGCCACCGACGCGGATCGGGCCTCGCTGCAACTGGAGTTGGTCAACTTCCTGCGCGATTACGGGCGTCGCGCGGTCGACTTCGCGCCGCGGGAGTGGTTGCGCACCAAGGCGTTCAACCGGGACGAGGACTGGGCCAACGCGGCGGTCGAGCACGGCCTGCTCGACCCCGTGGACCTGGTGGACGTCGCCTATCCCGCGCACGCGGTGGTCGCGAGCATCAAGCGGATGAGCCCGACCTTGGTCGTGGGTCCGATGCGGGATCGGCTCACCGAACTGACTCGGGATCACCTCGCGGGCCACACCGAGGCGTTGGCGATCGCGGTGGGACTGGTCGAGGAGTTCAACGGCTCGCTCGCCGAACTGGTCACGCTGGCCGGGCAGGCGGCGGGCCCCCGGCCGGACGCCGAGGAGGTGGCCCGGGCCGACGCCGCCGCGCTCGTACAGGCCCGGCGCGAGGCGGCCGAGTCCGCGCTGACCGCATCGGTGCCGGCGACCGCGAGTCCGGCGACGCCGGCGGCGAACGCCCGGCGGAGCCGGGAGCGCGAGGCCGAGCCGGACCGCACCTCGCGCCTGGTCGCGGTGGACCTGCTGCGCACGCTGGCCGGCGCGGCCGGCGGCGATCCCGAGGCCGCACCGGTACCCGACGATCCGGCCGTGCTCGCCGCGCTGGCCTCGTTGTCGACATTCGACGCGCCCGGCTACGAGTACCCGGGCTGGCTCTACGAGGCGTGCTTCGCGAGCGAGTCGGTCGAGCCGCGAGTGGCCCTGGGGCGCCGGGTGTTCGACGAGTCGGTCGCCAACGACCTGATCGATCTCGGCGAGCCGGAGGTGCTGGCCGCGCTCGGCGAGAACAAGGGCCTGGAGAAGCCGACGGCGGACCGGGTCGCCGCGATCCTGGCGGGCAGGCCGACCGGGCGCCCCGCGCAATACCCGTCTCGGGACACCTGGCCGGGTTCGGCCGCACCGGCCGCGTTTTTGCGCTGGATCCGGGACTACTTCGTGGAGGGCCGCGGCGGTGGCGGCGAATACCTCGCCGAGGGCGCCTACCGGCACGGCATCGTCGGGCCGACCGACATCCTCGGCATCCTCCCGACACGGGCGCTGACCCCGCTGCCCCGAAAGTGGCGGTCCCGAATCGTGGCGGCCCCGATCGACCGGGCGGTCGGCACGCTGGTGGCCGACCGACTGGGCGTGGACCCGGACCGGTGGTTGCGGGCGCTGACGGCGATGGGGACGGCGGGGGATCGGCCGATCACGGAACTCCTGGAGACGGCGGTGGAGTCCGAGCCCGTCGCCGAGGCGGATCGGGAGGCCGCCTGGCAGCGCCTCGAATCCCCGCACACGGTCGAGGCCGCGGTGGTGTGGGAGGCCGAGTGGCGGGTCCCGCGCGCCTGGCTGTGGCCGGCCGGCGACCTCCTGCTGCACGCCTCGGCCGAGGCGCTGGTGGCGATCCTGCCGCGACTCGGCCCGCACGCCTATCCCTCGCTGTGGGCGTACTCGCGGCACATCGAGTACTCGTCCCGGGCGCTGGACGAGTACCCGTTCCTCGCGAACGACCACGCCGCGCTGCGGATCGTCGCGACCCACACCGAGAGCCCGCTGCTCCTGAAGCGGCTGTTGGGTCTCGACGACCCCGAACTGAACCGCGACCTGTACGGCTCACCCCTGGAGGACGAGGGCGCCTCGATCCGACGCGTGGTGCTCTCCCGGGTGCCGCAGGGTCGGCCCACGACCGGCCCCGACGATCTGCTCGCGCTCGACCCGGATCTGCGCGCGCAGTTGCTGATGTCCCACCGGCCCACCGCCTCGCTCCTGTCCGCGCTGCGCCTGAAGGTGGAGGCGGCCGACCCGGAGATCGTCGAGCACGCGCTGCGGCAACTCGGCCGGAAGGTCTCGTTGTCGGACCGGCTCATCGGCGCACGCGGTCTGCTGCGGCACGGCGGCGCGGACCGGATCGGGGCATTGGTCGAGGAGGGCGTGCTCGGCGCCACGGCCGGCCGGTTGGTGGCCAAGGCACTCACCGAGGCCGACCCCGACGCGACACTCACCGCCCGCATCGACCGCGAGCGGAGCGGCGACAAGTTGGTCGCGAAGCTGCGCCGCTGCACCGGTGTTGCCGACACCGACGAGGCAATGGACCTGCCGTACATCCAGGACTGGGACCTGATCCTGGCCGAACACGAACGAGAGCCCTTCCCCCGGGAGGTCCTGAGCCGCCTCGTCCTCCAGCGCGACTCCCCCGCGAGGCTCCTCGAACTCGGCCCGGTCGACTTCTACGCCGCCCGCCGCTCCGCCCTCCTCGACCCCGCACACGCACGCGCCTCGATCGCCACCGGCCGATCCGCCCTCGGCGACGCCACGTGGTACACCCACCTGGACGACCTGGTCACGAGGGGACACCTCACCGGAAGGGACCTGGTCCACAAGGCCAGAGGCGCCGCCACGATCCTCCGCTGGATAGCCGAGTCCACCCACCGCCTCGAAGTTCCCACCCGAATCCGAGCGACCGGCCACGAAGCCCGAACCGAAATCGAATCCATCCTGACGACCACCAAGCCCCACTGGCCCCACGTCTACGCGGCCCTGACAGCCCAAGACCCCACATGGCACCCGGAGTCCCCGACCTCAACCATCCACAACCTGCTCACCCGCACCCCGTAGCGGAGGCGGAGAGCGCGGCACGGCACGGCGCGGCACGGCGCGGGATGGCAGCCGGATTCGGCCCGCCAGGAGCCTTCCCGGACCGGCCGGGATACGAGACGGGCGCGTTGCTCGGCGAAACCCGGCCGGCAGCGCCGGGCAGGGAGGGGGCTCGGGTCGAGTCTGCCGGGCGTGCCTCCCCCGGTGGGCCGGGCGTTCCCGGCGCCCGTTGCGCCTTGGGCTGCCGGTGCCCGGTGCCCGGTCCATGGTCAGTCCGAGTCGGTGATGGGCCGCCGCCGCGTCGCCCTCCGTCCCCCGCGATGAGAAGCGCCGGCCTGTTTGCGCCGTCCGGTCATCCACCGATCGGTGGATGGGGGTCCACCGGGGCTCGTGGTGAGTGGGGCTCGTCGGTGGATTCGGGGGCGCCGGGTCCGATCGCATCCTCGTAGGGGTCGGCACGAGGTCGGCCCGGAGTGCGGGGAGTGGTCACCCACCATGGTGAATGTCGAAGCGGTACGCGTCGAGGGGTTGAGCAAGTCCTACCCCGGCAAGTCCGTTCTGCGGGACGTCTCCTTCGGCGTCGACGTCGGCGAGATCTTCGGCCTGGTCGGTCCCAACGGAGCCGGCAAGACGACCACCGTCGAGTGCGTGACCGGGCTGCGCCGGCCCGACGGCGGCACGGCGCGCGTGCTCGGGCTCGACCCGCGGACGCAGCGCAACGAGGTGCGGCACGTGCTCGGCGTGCAACTGCAACAGAGCGCGCTGCCGGACAAGTTGCGGGTGGCCGAGGCGATCGAGCTGTACGCCGCCTGCCACCGCGCCCCGATCGACCCGGGCCCGCTGCTCACCCGGCTCGGCCTCGACGCGCATCTGCGCACCCCGTACGCCAAACTCTCCGGCGGCCTCCAGCAGCGGCTGTCCATCGCCCTCGCGCTGATCGGCGCGCCGCGCGTGGTGATCCTGGACGAGCTCACCACCGGACTCGACCCGCAGGCCCGCCGGGACACCTGGTCGCTGGTGGAGGAGATCCGCGACGCGGGGGTCACGGTGCTCCTGGTCACCCACTTCATGGAGGAGGCCGAACGGCTCTGCGACCGCGTCGCGGTGCTCGACGGCGGCCGGATCGTCGCCCTCGACACCCCGCAGGCGCTGATCGAACGGGTCGTCCGCCACCAGATCGTGCGCTTTCGCCCCCGGACCCCGCTCACCCCGGAGTTGCGCGCCGACCTGGCCGCGCTCCCCCAGGTCCGGGAGCTGACCGAGATCGACGACCGGATCGTGATCACCGGCGCCCCGGACGTACTCACCGGCGTCACCGCGCTGCTCGCCCGCGCCGGCGTGATCGCCGAGAACCTGCGCGTGGACAGCCCCGACCTGGACGACGCCTACCTGGCGCTGACCGATACCGACCCCAACGCGGGCGCAGATGCCCGCACCGTCGACCGGCGCTGAGCACCAGCCCCCCACCCGCCTCCTCCCTGGAGCCCTCATGTCCACCGCGACCACCCCCGCACCCATCACCCTCACCCGCCGCCGCCCCGCGCGCGGCCTCCTGGCCCGGGTCACCCGTACCGAACTGCGCCTGTTCCTGCGCGAACCGGTCGGCCTGCTGTGGGGCCTGCTCTTTCCCGTGGTGCTGCTCGTCGTGCTCGGCTCGATCCCGGGCACCCGCAAGCACGGCGACGACCTCGACGGGCAGAGCGTGGTCGAGGCGTATGTCCCGATCCTGACCGCGTTCACCTTCGCGATGCTCGCGCTGAACGCGATGCCGCCGGTGCTGGCCGGCTACCGGGAGAAGGGTGTGCTGCGTCGGTTGTCCACCACGCCGCTGCCGCCGAGCCGGGTGCTGGGCGCGCAGATCCTGATCCACGGCGCGGTCGCCACGCTGGCCACCGCCGTGATCACCCTGGTCGCCCGCTTCGCGTTCGGCGTGCACCTGCCGCGAGCGCCGTTCGCGTACGTGGTCACCATCGCCCTGACCGCTCTCGCGCTGTTCGCGATCGGGCTGTTCGTCTCCGCCGTCGCCGCCGACACCAAGGTCGCCAACGGCGCGGGCGCGGTGTTGTTCTTCGTGTCGATGTTCTTCGCCGGCCTGTGGCTGCCCCGTGCCAAGATGCCGGACACCCTGCGCACGATCGGCGACTGCACACCGCTCGGCGCAGGCGTCCGGGCCCTGGGCGACGCGACCGCCGGTCATTGGCCGCACGGTTCCGCGTTGCCGGTCCTGGCCGGCTACGCCCTGGTCTTCGGCATCGCCTCGGCCCGCTGGTTCCGCTGGGAGTGACCCGGCTCGGGCGAACCGCCCGGGCCCGGTGAGAGGATCCCGGTGGTACATACGTACATACCCCCGAGTACATACCCCCGAGCACTTGCCCCAGGGAGGAAGGGCCGATCGACGTGGCGACGGCGGACGACACCCCCGGCCGGGTCGGCCCCGGGCACTCCGCCCTCCGGGACCGCACCGAGCGCGACGACGCGCGGATCGCCCGCTACCGCAGATTCGCCCCGTTCTTCCTTCTCACCGCCTCGGCCGTGCTCGCCACCCTCAGCGTCGCGCACGGCTACGGCTCCGCCGGCGAGTACCGGGCCGCCCTGCTCCTGACCGTCGTGGCCGGCGCCTGGTCGTGGTGGATGGACGGCCGTCGCCCGATCGGCCCGGAGCGGCCGCGCCTGTTCCACCTCTATTTCTGGGTCCGGTGGGGGTTGAGCGCGGTCCTGGTCGCGCTCAACCCCTGGTTCGCGGTGTTCGCCTTCCTCGGCTACGTGGACGCCCGCCGCTTCGGTTTCGGCCGGCTCGGCACGACCGCCACCGTCGCCACCGCCGCGGTGATCACCCTGGCCCAGATGGGCGGACGTGCCGAGTTCACCGTCGGCAACCTCCCGCTCTATCTCTCGCTCACCGCGATCAACGCGATCATCGCGTCCGCGATCGTCCTGGTCGGCCACGCCGTGCAGGTGCAGAACGAGGAGCGCAAGCAGGTCATCGACGCGCTCGCCGACGCCAACGCACGCCTGGAGACCGCGCTGCGGGAGAACACCGGCCTGCACGCGCAACTGCTCAACCAGGCCCGGGAGGCGGGTGTCCTGGCCGAGCGACAGCGGCTGGCCGGCGAGATCCACGACACGATCGCGCAGGGCCTGGCGGGCATCGTCACCCAACTGGGCGCGGCGCACGAGCAGGCCCGCCGGCACGGCGGCGTACCGGCCGACTGGCAGCGGCATCTCGACCAGGCCCGCGATCTGGCCCGGGACGGCCTGAGCGAGGCGCGCCGCTCGGTCGAGGCGCTGCGGCCCGCGCTGCTCGCGGAGCGGGTACATCTGCCGGAGGCGATCGGCGAGTTGGTCGCGCGCTGGTCCGAGAGCACCGGCACGCCGGCCGCCGCCGGGACCGACGGCGTCGTGCGGGCGCTTGCGGTGGACTGCGAGGTGGCCCTGTTCCGGGCCGCGCAGGAGGCGCTGGCCAACGTCGCGAAGCACGCCCACGCCACCCGCGTCGGGGTCTCGTTGACCTACCTGGACGACGTGGTCCTGCTCGACGTCCGCGACGACGGCGTCGGCCCGGCCGGATCCGACGACGCCCGCCCCGACCGGCACGGCGGCTACGGCCTGCACGCGATGCGCCACCGGGTGGCCGGAGTCGGCGGCACCGTCACCATCGAGGGCGCCCCCGGCGAGGGCACCGCGGTCAACGTGTCCGTCCCGACCGGCATGCCCGCCGACATCCTCCGCTCCACCCCGAAGGAGACGCCCGCATGAGCGCCGCCCACCCCGCCCCCGGCGAGGCCCCGATCCGCCTGCTGATCGTCGACGATCACCCGGTGGTCCGGGACGGCCTGCGCGGCATCTTCGCCGGCGACCCCGACTTCGACGTGGTCGGCGAGGCGGGCGACGGCGCGGCGGCGGTCGACCGGGTCCGGGTGGGCGGGGTGGACGTGGTGCTGATGGACCTGCGGATGCCCCGGATGGGCGGCGTCGAGGCGATCCGGGCCCTGCGCGAGGTAGCCCCGGAGGTCCGCGTGTTGGTGCTGACGACGTACGACACCGACCGCGACGTACTGCCGGCGGTGGAGGCGGGGGCGACCGGCTACCTGCTCAAGGATGCGCCGCGCGACGACCTGGTACGCGGGGTGCGGGCCGCGCACGCGGGGCAGGCGGTGCTCTCGCCGTCGGTGGCGGGCCTGGTGATGGGCCGGGTCCGCGCTCCCGAGCCGGCCCCGGGGGTGCTCAGTCCGCGCGAGTCGGAGGTGCTGCGCCTGGTCGCCGGCGGCGCCACCAACCGCGAGGCCGCGGCGGCCCTGTTCGTGAGCGAGGCCACGGTCAAGACCCACTTGCTGCACCTGTACGGCAAGCTCGGCGTCCGCGACCGCGCCGCCGCGGTGGCCGAGGCCTACCGGCGCGGCCTGCTCGTCTGAGGCTCCGCGCGGATCCGCGCGAATCCGCCCGAGTCCGCGGGACAGGGCCCGGTCGTCGGCCGCTGCGCCGTCCGGGCGACGCCGGGTGTACATCGGCGGCGGTGCGACCACGCTCACCCCATGCCCGAACTGCCCTTCTACCCGCCGATGCTGGCCACCCCGGGCACGCTGCCGCCCGCGGCCGAGGACGAGCGCTGGGCGTACGAGACCAAACTCGACGGTCAACGCTGTCTCACCTACCTCCCGGGCGACGGGACGGTGACCTTCCGGGCCCGTTCGGGCGCGGAGATCACCGGGGCCTACCCGGAGTTGCGGGAGTTGCGCGACGTCCTGGGCGCGCGGCCGGCGATCCTGGACGGCGAGGTGGTCGCGCCGGACCGGCACGGGCACAGCGACTTCGAGCGGTTGCAGTCCCGGATGGGCCTGGTCGACCACCCCGCCGAGGCGGCCCGGATGCGCGACGTGGTGCCCGTCCGGCTGTTGCTCTTCGACGTGCTGTTCCTGGATCGGCGGACCACGGTGGACCGCCCGTACCTGGAGCGACGCCGCCTGCTGGAGGGACTCGGCCTGCACGGATCGCACTGGTCGACGCCGACCGCGCTGATCGGACACGGCGAGACCGCCCTCGCGGCCACCCGGGAGGCGGGCCTGGAGGGGCTGGTCTGCAAGCGGCTGGATTCGGTGTACACGCCCGGGGCGCGCTCGGCGGACTGGGTGAAGATCCGGCACGCACAGACCCTGGACGTGGTCGTGGGCGGCTGGCTGCCCGGTCGCGGCCGGTTGTCGCACCTGCCCGGCGCGCTGCTCGTGGGGGTACGCGAGGCCGGCCTGCTGCGCTTCGTCGGCGCGGTCGGGTCCGGCTTCGCCGATCGGGAGCGGACCATGCTCGGCGAGTTGTTGCGGGTGTCCGCGATCGACGCGTGCCCGTTCACCCCGGAGCCGGCCCTCGTCGACGCCCACTGGGTGCTGCCGCGTCTGGTCGGCGAGGTCCGCTACGCCACCCGCACCCGTGCCGGTCTCCTGCGCCACCCGGTCTGGCACCGCCTACGCCCGGACCTGGCCGAGGACTGAGCACGCGACGCGGCCCCGGCGCCGTTAGGGCAGCCGCCCCGTGGTCCGCGCCGCCAGCAGTGGCGCGAAGCCGTCGCCGTCCCGGGCCACGCGTTCCAGCACCTCGGCGGGCCCGAAGGTCAGTTCCGCGGCCGAGTCGATCTCGGCCCAGGTCACCGGGGCGGACACGGTCGGTTCCGGGCCCGCCCGCAGGGTGTACGGCGCGGCGGTGGTCTTGGCGGAGGCGTTCTGGCTCCAGTCCACGAAGACCCGGCCGGCCCGCAGGTTCTTGGCCATCCGGTGCACGACCAGTTCGGGCCGCTCCCGTTCCAGGCGTTGTGCGAGCGCCTTCGCGTAGGCGCTCGTGGCCGCCTCCGGAGTCGGTTCGAGGGCCGCGTACAGGTGCAGGCCCTTGCTCCCGGACGTCTTGACCACGCAGGTCAGCCCGTCCTCGGCGAGCACGTCCCGGGCCAGCAGCGCGACCTCGCGACACTCGGCCATCCCCGCGCCGGGGCCGGGGTCCAGGTCCAGGACCAGCCGGTCGTGGGCGTCCGGGTCGGTGCCCCACTGCGGCACGTGGATCTCGATCGCCGCCAGGTTGGCCGCCCACATGAGCGTGGCCAGGGAGTCGACGTCGACCTGCCGCCTGGTTTCCTCGTGCCCGACCACCTCGATCGTGCTCACCCACTCGGGCGCACCGGGCGGCACGTGCTTCGCGTAGAACCGGGTCCCGCCCTCGACGCCGTCGGGGAGGCGGATGAACGAGGCGGCGCGTCCGGCGACGTGCGGAAGCAGCACGGGGGCCACCTTGGCGTAGTAGTCCAGCGCCTGGCCCTTGGTGTACCCGGTCTCGGGCCACCAGACCTTGTCCAGGTGGGAGAGGGTCACGGTGCGTCCGTCGACTGTCGTGGCGATGCGGTCCGGCATACGGTAAAGGTCCCCCTGTGCCCGTTTTCAATGCATTTTGTGGCACATCGAAGCAAAGACGCACCACAGCGGACCATGCCCGCCCCGCGATTCTGGAGAGCCGATGCGCAGCAGCTGGAAAGGCGCGATCACGTTCGGACTGGTGAGCATCCCGGTCCAACTCTTCCCCGCCACCGAGGAACACAACGTGTCCCTGCACCAGGTGCACGAGACGGACGGCGGCCGGATCCGGCTCAAGCGCTACTGCGAGTTGGAGGAGCGCGAGGTGCCGTACAAGGAGATCGCCAAGGCCTATCAGGCGCCCGACGGCCGGCAGGCGGTGCTCACCGACGCCGACATGGCGGAGTTGCCGCTGCCCAGCAAGAAGGTCATCGACGTGCTCGCGTTCGTGGGCGACGACGAGATCGATCCGTTGATGCTCTCCAAGGCGTACTACCTCCAGACCGCGACCCCGGCCGCGGCCAAGCCGTACGTCCTGCTGCGCGAGGCGCTGACCAGGGCCGGCAAGTCCGCCGTCACCAAGATCACCCTGCGTACCCGGGAGAGCCTGGCGCTGCTGCGGGTGCACGACGACATCCTGATCCTGCAGACCATGTTGTGGCCGGACGAGGTGCGCGCGGCGGACGGGCTGGCCCCCGAGGGCACCTTCGACATCCGGCCGCAGGAGTTGAAGATGGCCACCTCGCTGATGGACACGCTCAGCGAGGACTTCGACATCCAGTCCCTGCACGACGACTACAAGGAGGCCCTCGACTCGCTGGTGGTCGCCCGTCTGGAGGGCGCCGAGCCGGTCGAGGCGGGCGAGGAGGGCGCCGCGACGCCGGACAACGTGGTCGACCTGATGGCGGCGCTCACCGCGAGCGTCGAGGCGGCCAATCGCAGTCACGGCCGGGCCGCACCCGCGAAGAAGGGCACGCCCCGCAAGTCGGCCGCGAAGAAGACGTCGGCGGGGGGCTCGTCGGGGAAGGGCAAGTCGGCGGCGACCGCGAAGAAGGCCGCCGCCAAGAAGACGACCCGCAAACGCACCAGCGCCTGACCGGGACCCGGCCGGCGGCGGCACCCGGCCGGTCGCGACACCCCCGCACCCGGCCCGGCGAGCCGCAGCGCCGGCGGTGCGCTCAGGCCTTGGGGAACGCCGCGATCCGCTCCTCCAGGGACACCGGCTCCTCGGCGATGCCGTCGGCCGAACCGCTCGCCAGCCGCGCGCACACCCCCCGACAGGCGAAGGTCTGCCGCTCCTCGACGTGGCCGACCGGCACCGCGTCGGGCGCCGGCTTGTCGGCGGGGGCACGCAGATCACGCCCGCACATCGTGCAGGCCAGGCCGTAGGTCATCTCGGCGGTGGGGCGGGGGCTTCGGCGGTGTCCAGCGATCGAGTGCTGCGAGTACATGCGTTCGAATCCTCCGGTCGGCCTGGTGCTCGAATGTCCGCGTCGCCGCTGACGACGCCGGCACGGACAAACGGCATACGAGGTGCCCTCGGTCTCCTCAAAGTACTCCCCCCGTTCGCCCACCCGGACCCCTACGCGGAATCGTTTCGACGTCGCGTCCCGATCGCCGCGACCGACCCGCGCGGCGCTACGCGTCGCCGGTCGTGGGCGTCCCACCACGCGGCTCGGCCGCCACCCGCGCGCCGATCTCCCGCACCACCGCCGCGAACAGATCGATGTCGGCCGCCGACGTACGCCAGTTCACGATCGCGGGGCGCAGCGCCACCCGTCCCCGGTACACGGTGGTGCCCACGTAGACCCGGCCGTCCGCGTTCAACTCGGCCCCCAGACGCCGGTTCAACTCGTCCAGTTCGGCCTCGGTGCGCGCATCCGGGCCCGACTCGACCGGTCGGTAGCGGAAGCACACCACGCACAGCCGCACCGGCGCGAGCGGTTCCAACTCGGGTGCCTCCTCGACCAGTTCGCCGAGCCGGCAGGCGAGGTCGTGGTGGCGTTCGATCATCTCCCGGTAGCCGGACCGGCCGTAGGCGCGCAGCGTGGCCCAGATCGGCAACGCCCGGGCGCGGCGCGAGGATTCGGGCCCGAGCCGGTTGTAGTCGAGATGCGTGTCCCCGGCCTCCGGCAGGTACGGGGCGTTCCAGGACCCGAACGCCCGGCCCAGCATGTCGGCGTCGCGCACGAACACGAATCCGCTCTCGTAGGGCACGTTCAGCCACTTGTGCCCGTCGGCGGCCACCGAGTGCGCCCGCTCGACGCCGCGCACCAGGTGGGCGAGCCGGGGCGAGACGCCGGCGAACAGCCCGAAGGCGCCGTCCACATGCAGCCAGGCGCCGTACCGTCGGGCCAGGTCGGCGAGCGCGTCGATCGGGTCGAAGTCGCCGGTGTTCACCTCGCCCGCCGAGGCGATCAGCACCGCGGGCCCGTCGATCTCGATCAGCGCCCGCTCCATCGCGTCGATGTCCACCCGACCGGCGTCGTCGCGCGCGCAGATCCGGATCGTGTCCCGCCCGCAGCCCAGGATCTGCAGCGCCTTGCGGTTGCTGGGATGTACGTAGCCGCTCGCCAGCACCGGCATGGTCGGCAGCCCGGCCAGCCCGTCGGCGCTGACGTCCACGCCGTGTCGCGCGGCCCACCAGTGGCGAGCGCAGGCGAGCGCGGTGAGGTTGGCGAAGGTGGCGCTGGGCGTGAGCACCCCGCCGTACGTGTCGGGCAGCCCGAACAGGTCCTTGAGCCAACCGAGCACCACCGTTTCGGCCTCGGTCGCCAGCGGCGACCCGATCCACAGGCCCGCGGGCTGGTCGAGCAGCCCGGTGACCCAGTCACCGGCCTGCGCGGCGGGGGTGGCCCCGCCCACGACGAGGTGGAAGAACCGGGGTCCCGAGGACTGGATCGCACCGCGCGTACCGATGTCGAGCAGTTCCTCGATACTGGCCAGGGTGCCGTCACCGCGCTCGGGCAGCGGGCCGCCCAACCGGTCGAACACCACGTCGGCGGCCGGATCGCGGACCGGCAGGTCGGGCAGCGCCTCCAGGTAGCGCCCGGCGGCCCTGGCCACCAGGTCGAGGGCGGGTCGGGCGAGATCACGTTCGTGGAGGGGGTCAGCCATCCGAGCAGGGGATCACGACCGGCCCATCCGCGTCGAGTATTTCTCGACCCGGAACGACTTTTGACGGCCCATCAGGAGCACCGCGCGGGCGTGGTGCGGGGCGGCCCGGGGAAAGTCCCCTCTCGGGGACGGATTCCCCCGACCGGGAGGAAGCGTGGCGACCGAGATCGAGCTGACCCACCATCGCGGCGGCGACCTCGACGAGATCCGGCAGGTGCTGCTCGACGTCTACGCCGAGGTGTACGCGGCCGAGTCGGAGCAGCCGTTCCAGTCGGTGGACACCTTCGCCGAACGCCTGGCCGCGTACGCCGCCTCGCCGGGATTCGAGTGTGTGGTCGGGTGGAGTCGCGACATCCCGGTCGGCTACGCGTTCGGCTACACCCTCCAGCCCGGCGCGCGCTGGTGGATCGGGCTGACCGAGCCGGTGCCGGCGGTGGACATCGAGGAGGACGGACGACGCACCTTCGCGCTCAACGAGTTGATGGTGCGCGAACCGTGGCGGGGCTCGGGCGCGGCACGGGTGATCCACGACCGGCTGCTCGCCGCCCGCACCGAGCAGCGGGTGACGCTGCTGGTCGACCCGACCCATCCCAGGGTGTTGGCCCTGTACGAGCGCTGGGGCTATCGCGTGCTCTGCGACCTGCGCCCGGCCTGGCCGAACGCGCCGCTGCTGACCGTGATGCTGCTCGACCGCGCGTAGGCACCCACCGGGCAGCCGAAACCTTGCCTCTGTTCAGTTTCGGCGCCCGTGCATAAGGTGCCCGCCATGAGTGACGCGACCGCGAACAAGCGGCTGATCGAACAGTTCTGGCAGGACCTGTACGCCCGCGACTTCGCCAAGGTCGCGGCCTGCTTCGCCGCCGACGGCCACTACACGGACGTCGCCGCGCCCGGGCCCGGCGCGACCGGTCCGGTGGCGATCGAGGCCCGACTGCGGCTCGGTCTGGACATGCTCGCCGGCTACATCCACCACCACAAGAGCACCGTCGCCGAGGGCGACCTCGTGGTGACCGAGCACGCCGAGGAATGGCACTGGGAGACCGGGGAGCAGGTGGTGTTGCCGTTCGTGTCGGTGCACGAGTTCCGCGACGGGCTGATCGTGCGCTGGCACGACTACTGGGACTTCGGGACGCTCATGAACGCCGCACCGCAGTGGTGGCTGGAGCACGTCGCCCAGGGCTACGCGCAGGGCGCCTGACGCCGAGGCGAACGCGCAAGGGCGACGAACCGGGTCCGACCGCATCGACCGCCGACCGCCGTTTCCGTACGGAGCCACGACCGCCGGGCCACACGAAAATTGGCCCACGTGTCGGCACGACGTAGAGTTCCGCCGGGGTTTTGTGGCACCGGCGAGCACAGGAAACGGCAACGGCGATGACAGCGAGTAGCGAGATTCAGGCGGACACGGGCGTGGCGGAGGGGATCGACCCCGCCCGTATGGAGTTGTGCCTGAGCGTGCTCGCCGAGGTGGAGGACCTCGACGTCGAGCACCCGGACGCGGTGCGGATCCGTCGGGCCACGGCCGCGATCTACAAGAGCGTCAAGGAGCGCCGCCGCAAGGAGCGCCGGGACCGGGTGCTCGCCAACGACGAGGCGGTCACCGCCGCGACCGCGACCGGCGCGCCGGGGCGGATCGACGACGAGACGCTGGGGATCGCGCTGACCACGGTCACCACCACCGAGATCGCCGGTGTCCTGGAACGCGCGCGGGCCTGCTACATCTGCAAGCAGCGCTACCGCGAGGTGGACGCGTTCTATCACCAGCTGTGTCCGGAGTGCGCCGCCTTCAACCGGGCCCGCCGCGACCAGCGCACCGACCTGACCGGCCGCCGTGCGCTGCTGACCGGCGGCCGGGCCAAGATCGGCATGTACATCGCGCTGCGCCTGTTGCGCGACGGCGCGCACACCACGATCACCACCCGCTTCCCCAACGACGCGATCCGCCGCTTCGCCGCGATGCCGGACAGCGCCGACTGGCTGCACCGGCTCAAGATCGCCGGGATAGACCTGCGCGACCCGGCCCAGGTGGTCGCGCTGGCCGATTCGGTGGCCGAGGCGGGGCCACTGGACATCCTGATCAACAACGCCGCGCAGACGGTACGCCGGACCCCGCAGGCGTACGCGGCCCTGGCCGCCGCCGAGGCCGCGCCGCTGCCCGCCGGCGAGTTGCCGGAGATGGTGTCGTTCGGGCACGTCGGCGGCAGCGGCCACGTGCTGCTGCCCGGCCAGTCCCGCGGCGAGGGCCAGGCGCTGACCCCGCAGGCGCTCACCGCGCTCGCGCTGACCAGCGGCTCGGCCTCGCCCGCCCGGATCGAGACCGGCACGGCGATCGACGCGGGCGGCCTGGTCCCCGACCTGGATCCGGTCAACAGCTGGGTGCAGCGCGTGCACGAGGTGGACCCGGTCGAACTGCTCGAGGTGCAACTGTGCAACGTGACCGCGCCGTTCGTCCTGGTCAGTCGGCTGCGGCCGGCGATGGCGGCGGCGAAGGCGCGTCGGAAGTACGTGGTCAACGTGTCCGCGATGGAGGGCCAGTTCAGCCGCGGCTACAAGGGCCCCGGCCACCCGCACACCAACATGGCCAAGGCCGCGTTGAACATGCTGACCCGCACCAGCGCCGAGGAGATGTTGTCCGACGGCATCCTGATGACCGCCGTGGACACCGGCTGGATCACCGACGAGCGCCCGCACCCGCAGAAGATGCGCCTGGCCGACGAGGGCTTCCACGCGCCGCTCGACCTGGTCGACGGCGCGGCCCGGGTCTACGACCCGATCGTGCGCGGCGAGGCCGGCGAGGACCTGTACGGGTGCTTCCTCAAGGACTACGCGCCGGCCGCCTGGTAGGCCGCCGAGCTGCGCTTTTCGGCCCCGGCGAGGATTCCCGCCGGGGCCGTTTCGGGTCCGGTCGGGGTCCGCCGAAAAAACTTTCCCGACCGTTGAACCCTCTTCGACCCCTCCCCCGTACTGCTGGATGTCGACGCACCACCGACCGGCAGCGCACCGGTCGATCGCCCGGGGACGGATCCGAATTCCGTTCCCCGTACGGCAGTTCGGCTCCTTCATCGATCCTTTCCGGGGGTTCACCATGTCTGTCCTCAGCACGCGCGGCCTCGCCGCGGTCGCCATCGCCGGTGCGCTCGGGCTCGGTCTGTCCGCCTGTGGCGACGACTCGAAGAGCAACACGTCCACCGGCGCCACGCAGCCGGCCGCCACGCAGCCGGCGCAGTCCGCACCGACCGCGCCCGGCACTCCCGGTGGGGTCGCGAACGGCGGGGTGGGCAAGGCCGTCCTGAAGGCGGGCACCGACGCCAAGCTCGGCCCGATCGTGACCGACGGCAACGGATTCACCCTGTATCGCTTCGACAAGGACACCGCCAAGCCGTCCGCGTCGAACTGCGACGGTGCCTGCGCCACCCAGTGGCCCCCGGTGACCACCACCGACGGCGTCACCGTGACCGGTGTCGACCGGTCCGCCGTCGGCAGCGTCACCCGCGGCGACGGCAGCACCCAGGTCACCATCGCGGGTTGGCCGGTGTACCGCTTCGCGCCCGACACCCGGCCCGGCGACACCAAGGGCCAGGGCGTGAAGGGGACTTGGTTCGCGGTGACCCCCGACGGCAAGAAGGCGGGCGCGGCCGCGACCGGCGCACCGCAGACGAGCAACGCGCCGACCACAAGCGGTGGCGGCTACAGCTACTGACCGACCCGAGCGGCGCGGACCCACGCCCGTCGGCACCGCTCACCCGGCACGCATCCATCCCACCCAGTCTTCGGGGAGACTCGTCATGTCCGCACGCAGATATCCGCTGCCCGCACTCGCCCTCGCCGCCGGTCTCGTGTTCGCCGTCGCCGGCTGCTCGTCCTCGGACACCAAGTCCGGTGCCACGCGCTCCGAACCGGCCGCCGCGGCCAAGGGCGCCAACGATCCCGGTACGGTCCACGGCGCCGAACACGGCGGCGCCGTGCCGGCTTCCGACGCGACCACGACCGGCGCCGCCGAGCCCGCGACGGGCGAGGAGACGTTCTTCGCCGCGGGTCTGACCGGGGCCAACGAGGTCCCCGGCGGCAACGCGCGGGTCGGCGACCCCGACGGCAAGGGCACCGCGCTGGTCCGGATCAAGGGCGACCAGGTGACCTTCGGCATCCGGTGGGAGGGGATCGGCGCGCCCACCGCGGCCCACCTGCACCTGGGCGGCAAGGGGCAGAACGGCGAGGTCAAGGTGCCCTTCTTCACCTCGCCGCTGCCCGACTCGGCGACCGCCGTCACCGGCGCCGTCAAGGTCGCCGACACGGCGCTGCTCGACCGCATCCAGAACGACTCGGCGAGCGTGTACTTCAACGTGCACACCGGCGAGTTCCCCGGCGGCGCGGTGCGGGGGCAGTTGGTCAGGCTCGCCCGACCGGCCGACGTGAACAGTGTTCTCAAAGCCGGCACGCTGCCCGCCGAGGCGACCGGCAAGCAGGAGGTGCCGAACGCCGAGGGCAAGAAGACCGCCGACCCGGACGGTCGCGCGGATACCTCGATCCGCCCGTGGGGCACCTGCATCGACTGGTCGTTCGGCTGGACCGGCATCGCCCCGCCCACGCTCGGCCACCTGCACCGGGCGGCGGCCGGGGCCAACGGCGACGTGGTCGCACCGCTCTTCGACGCGAAGGCCGGGCTGCCCCGGTCGGTGACGGGACTGGCCGGCACCGTCGAGGGCATCGACCCGGCCCTGGTGGAGCGGATCAACGCGACGCCGGCGAACTACTACACCAACCTGCACACGGGCGAGTTCCCGGGCGGCGCGGTGCGCGGGCAGCTGTCCCGAAAGGTCGCCCCGAAGTCGCCGGCGCTGAACCTGTCGGTGGTCGCGGGCAAGCAGATCTACCGGTGCACGGCCAAGGACGGCGGCACCGCGTTCACCCAGCTCGACGTCGCCGCCAAGCTCCAGGGCGACCTCGAGCACACGTTCGTGACCCCGACGGCGGGCCCGCCGCAGTGGGTCGCCCCCGACGGCAGCGCGGTCACCGGCGCGGTGGCGAGCAAACTGCCCAACGGCGACGGCAACATCCCCGAACTGGTGCTGAACGCGACCCGGACCGGCACGCCGGACGCGCTGCTGTCCGCGACCACGCAGGTACTGCGGCTGAACACCCGGGGCGGTGTGGCACCGACGGGCTCGTGCGACCCGGCCACCCGGCCGACGGCGGAAGTGCCGTACCAGGCGGACTACCTGTTCCTGGGCTGAGCCGAACTTCCCTGCACCAAAGGGAAGTTCCCGGCCCGCATCACCCCGAAGGGCCGCGCGTCGATCCCCACGCGCGGCCCTTCGGCACGTCTCCACCCGAGCACCGCGGCCGGGCACCCCGGCTGCTCGCCCCGGCTGCCCACTCCGGCCGCCGGCTCCGCCCGCTCACTCCGGCAGTGCGACGACCATCTTCCCGGTGTTCTCGCCGCGCAGCATGCCGAGCAGCGCGGACAGGTTGTTCTCGATCCCCTCGACCACCGTCTCGCGATACTTGAGTTCGCCAGTGCGCAACCAGCCGCCGACCTCGGTCAGGAACTCGTCGCGCCGGCCGAAGGAGTCGATCACGATGAATCCCTGCAACCGCAGCCGCTTGCCGATCGACAGCGCGAGGTTGCGCGGGGCGGGCGTCGGCTCGGTGGCGTTGTACTGCGCGATCGCGCCGCACATCGCCACCCGGCCGTGCGTGTGCAGCGCGCCGATCGCGGCCTCGAGGTGCTCGCCCCCGACGTTGTCGAAGTAGACGTCGATGCCCTCGGGCGCGGCCTTCGCCAACTGCTCGGCGACCGGCCCGTCCTTGTAGTTGAACGCCGCGTCGAAGCCGTACTCGTCCACGAGCAGGGCGACCTTGTCCGCCGAGCCCGCGCTGCCGATCACCCGCGACGCGCCCTTGAGCCGGGCGATCTGGCCGACCTGGCTGCCCACCGCGCCGGCCGCGCCGGAGACGAACACCGCGTCGCCCTCGCGGAAGGAGGCGATGTCGAGCAGGCCCGCCCAGGCGGTCAGGCCGGGCATGCCCAGCACGCCGAGGTAGGCGGACAGCGGGGCGAGGTCGGCGTCGACCTTGACCGCCCCGGCCCCGCGGCCCTCGACCACCGAGTACTCGCGCCACCCGAGCCAGTGCTGCACGTTGTCCCCGACCGCGAAGGCGTCCGACCGGGACGCGACGACCCGGCCCACCGCGCCGCCGTGCATGGGCTCGTTCAGCGCGAAGGGCGGGGTGTACGACTCGACGTCGTTCATCCGGCCGCGCATGGCCGGGTCGACGGACAGGAACAGGTTGCGGACCAGGATCTGTCCGTCCGCGAGCTCCGGGATCTCGACCTCGCGCAGCGCGAAGTCCTCCTCCTTCGGCCAGCCCTTCGGGCGGGCCAGGATGTGCCATTCGCGGCTGGTGGTGGGGGTCATCTCGGGTGGCCTCTCTGACGTGCGGAACGGACTGGACGGAGGGGACGGGCGCGGTCGATCAGACGTCCGCGGACTCCTGGACCCGCGGCTGGGACACGGCGACGGGTTCGGCCCTGGCGGGTACCCGCTGCAGGCCGAGCAACGCCACCGCGACGACCAGGACCAACATCGCGCCGGCGATCACGAAGCTGAGCGTGAATCGGCCCTCCGCCGGGATCGGCGGGAGACCGGGGGGCAGGCCCTCGACCGACTTGGACGCGAGCAGCGAGGTGATCACCGCGCTGGCGATCGAGCTGCCGACGCTGCGCGAGATGGAGTTGATCCCGTTCGCGATGCCGGTCTGATGGTGCGGTACGCCGGCCACGATCAGTGCGGGCATCGCCGCGTAGCCGAACGAGATGGCGATACCGGTGAGCATGCCCGCGAGGATCACCGACGCCGACGCGCCGTGTCCGAAGGCGAGCCAGGCGAAGCCGGCCACCCCGACGCCCGCGCCGATCGCGAGCGTGGCCCGGGCACCGATCCGGCCCACGAGCAGACCGCCCAGCGGCGCCGCGAGCAGCGAGATCAGCGCGCCCGGGAGCAGATACTCCACCGAGGCCCGCAACACCGAGGCGCCGAAGCCGTATCCGGCCACCCGCTCGGGCATCTGGACCAGGTAGGAGATGCCGATGAACTGGCTGAACGCGGCGAAGCCGACGAACAGACCGGCCACGTTGGTCAGCAGGACGGGGCGGTGCACGAACATTCGCAGGTCCACCAGCGGATCGGCGACCCGGCGCTCCACCCGGACCCAGACGAAGGCCATCACCACCGCGCCGACGAAGGAGCCGATGGTCCGGCCGGACGCCCAGCCCCACTCGTGGCCCTGCGAGATGCCCAGGAGCAGCAGGACCAGGAACAGGCCGAGGGTGGCCGCGCCGAGCAGGTCGATCCGGCCGCCGGCCTTGACCCGGCTCGCCGGCACCCGGATCAGCACCGCGACCAGGGCCACGACGGACAGGATCCCGGAGAACCAGAACACCAGGTGGTAGTTCGGGTCGTCGCCGCGCGTGAGCAGCCCGGTGGCCACCAGGGACAGGCCGCTGCCGAACGCGAGGGTGCCGCTGATCAGCGCCATCGCGCCGGGCAGCTTCTCGACGGGCACCTCCTCGCGGATGATCGACAACGCGAGCGGGAAGATCGCGGTCGCCGCGCCCTGGAGCACCCGGCCGACGATCAGCAGCGGCAGCGAGGACGTCACGGCCGCGAGCACCGAGCCCGCGATCATCACGACCAGTACGCCGATCAGGGTCGGCCGCTTGCCGTGCTGGTCGCCGAACCGGCCGAGCAGCGGCGTGAACACCGCCGCCGACAGCAGCGTCGCGGTGGTCACCCAGCCGACTCCGGCGGGCGTGGTGTCCAGTTCCCGCTGGAGCAGCCCCAGGATCGGGATGACCTGGGTCTGCGCCATCGCGACGACCATGGCGGCCAGGCCGAGGGCGAGGATCAGCGGTCCACCGGATCGTCGCGTGTCGGGCGGGGTGGGGGTCACGGGTGTTCTTTCTACGAGCGAGAAGCTTGTCGGCCTCGATGGTTGAAGTCTTCAAGCAATGGGACGGGATCGACCGTAGACACCGGGAAATTGCTCCGTCAAGTTCAATGGTTGAAGTCCTCAACCTTTTTGCACTACCTTGGGGTCATGAGCAGTCCCGAGCCGAGCACCGCCGAGATCATGGACGCCATGGCCGCCGTGGGTACCGCGTACTTCCACGACTTCGCCGCCGTGGTCAGCCGGCACGGGCTGACCTCCGTGCAGGCCAAGACGCTGTCCCTGTTGCGCCGCCCGCTGCCGATGCGCGGACTGGCCGATCGGCTGGTGTGCGACGCCTCCAACGTCACCGGCATCGTGGATCGGCTCGAATCGCGCGGCCTGGTCCGCCGCGAGGCCGACCCCGCCGACCGGCGGGTCAAGAACGTGGTGGCCACCGAGGAGGGGCACGACACGATCCACCGGATCCGGGCCGAGATGCACACCACGCGCGCCGCGCTCGACGCACTCACCCCCGACGAGCGCGCCGCGCTGTACGGGCTGCTGGGCCGACTGCGCCCGGCGATGGAGGCCCCGCACGCCTGACCGCGCCGGCGGCGGGCCCGGTCCGGGCCGCGCGAATCGGCTTGCCCGAAGGTGCGCGCGCCCGGCACGCTCGGTCGGTGACCGCGACTCCCGAGATCGACATGAGCGGGGCCCACCGCTACGTGGCGTCGGGGTCCGCCGTCGGGACCGTGCCGCCGAGGGAGCGCCAGACCAACGCCGCGGTGCGATACGGCCAGTTCGTCGGAACCGGCGCACCGGCCAGTTCGCGGCCGTACCAGGAGCCGGTGCACATCGTGAGGGCGACCTCCAAGTCGGCGTCGGGCGCGAGTTGGCCCTGGCGGCGGGCCGATTCCAGCGCGTCCAGCAGGCGCGCACGACGGGGGGCGATCACCCGGGAGCGGTAGCGCGCCCGCAGCTCGGGGTCGGTCGTGTCCTGGAGCATCGTGCCGACCAGGGACATCCGGCCGGGTTTGCCGACGCCGCGCTGGAAGTCGGCGAGTTCGGCCACCAGCGTGCCGAACGGGTCGGCGGCGCGGACGTCGTGCTCCTCCTCGGCGAGCGCGGTCACCACCGCCGCGGCCAACTCGGCCTTGCCGGGCCAGCGTCGATACAGCGCCTGACGGGTCGTGCCGGCCTCCTGGGCGACCGCCGCGAGCGACATCGCGGCGTATCCGTCCCGGGCCAGATGTTGTCCCGCGACGGCCAGGATGCGGGCGTCGATCGCGCCGTCCCGCGCCCGACCGGCACCGCGGCTGGCACTTTCCATTTCAATACACTCCTGTATTGTATTGATCGCCAACGCACCGAGAAACAGGGGTAGCGAGCGTGATCATCGTGTTCAACCGTCCCATCATCCCGTCGGGCCGATGCACCGGCGGAACCCCGTGACCGGCGCGTCGATCCCGAGCCGCCTGCGGTCGCTGCTGACCCGGGCGCACGCCCTCGACCACGGGCTCACCCGTCGGATGACCGACGCCGACGCGGGCGAGCCGCTGCGGGACACGGTGATCCGACCGCTCGCCGAGGCACTGGCCGAGGTCGGCGGGAGCGCCGTCGAGCCGGAGCCGGTCGAGCCGACGGCCGCCGACGCGGATCCGGCCGGCCTCGTGCGCACCCTCGCCGCGGACGTCACCCGGCTGCGCGCCGAGGTCGACCCCGCGCCGCCGCTCGGCGTCCAGGAGGCCGCCGCCGCGCTGCAACACCTGGCCTGGCTCTTCACCGACGAGGACGACCGGGCCGCGCTGGTCGCGGAGTTCGCCGCGCTCCAGGCCGGTCTGCCGACCCGGATCCGCATCGCGCCGAACGGGCCGTACCTGGTCACCAACGCCCCGCGCGTCACCGACCGGCTCGGTGAGCCGATCCCGGTGCTGCCGCAGACCGCGCTGTGCCGGTGCGGCGAGTCGACCACCAAACCGCTGTGCGACGGCAGCCACGCCCAAAACGGGTTCACCGGCGCCAAGGACCCCGGCCGGGTGCCCGACGAGCGGCGCACGTACCCCGGCGCTCCCGTCGCGGTCACCGACAACCGCGGCATCTGCGCGCACTCGGGCCTGTGTACCGATCGACTCTCCACGGTCTTCCGGCAGAAGGAGGAGCCGTTCGTGGCGCCCTCCGGCGACCGCATGGACGAGATCGTGCGCACCGTGCGGGCCTGCCCGTCCGGCGCGCTCGACTACCTGATCGACGGCCGGTCCCCGCCGCCGCAGCCGCGCGACCCCGCGATCGAGGTCTCCCAGGACGGCCCGTACCGGGTGACCGGCTCGATCCCCCTGGTCGGCGCCGACGGCGAGCCCGAGCCGCGCGGTCCCGGCGCCCCGACCGAGCACTACAGCCTGTGCCGGTGCGGCCATTCGCAGAACAAGCCGTTCTGCAGCGGCATGCACTGGTACGTGAACTTCGCCGACCCGCCGCGCTCCGAGGAGCCCACGCTCTACGAATGGGCCGGCGGACTGCCCGCGCTGACCCGCATGACGCACATCTTCTACGACAAGTACGTCCCGCAAGACCCGCTGCTCGGCCCGCTGTTCGCCCGGATGGCCCCCGACCACCCCGAGCGGGTGGCGGCCTGGCTGGTCGAGACCTTCGGCGGCCCCAAGCTGTACACCGAGCAGTACGGCGGCTACGACCACATGGTGAGCGAGCACGCCGGCAAGGCCCTGACCGAGGAATGGCGTACCCGCTGGACGCAGTTGATCGGCCGGGCCGCCGACGACGCGGGCCTGCCCACCGACGCCGAGTTCCGCGCCGCGTTCGTCGCCTATGTCGAGTGGGGCTCGCGCATCGCGGTGGAGAACTCCCAGCCCGGTGCCCGGCCGCCGGCCCACATGCCCGTACCCCGCTGGTGGTGGGTCTGCGGCGCCACCCCCGGCGCCCGGGTCTCCGCACTGGCCCCCGCCGCGACCGAGGAGACGCGCGAGACGCCGCTGCCGACCGAGGACCAACCGATCGGCTTCGCCGAGCACATCAGGCCGCTGTTCCGGGAGATGGACCGCAAGTCGATGAGCTTCATGTTCGACCTGTGGTCGCACGACGACGTCAGCGCGCACGCGCGGGCGATCCTGGCCCGGCTGCGCCAGGGCAGCATGCCCTGCGACGGCGCCTGGCCCGCCGACCGGGTGGACGTCTTCGCCCGCTGGGTCGACGAGGGCGCCCCGGCGTAGCCCGCGCCGGTGCCGGCGGTCCGCGCCACGGGGGCCGACCGCCGGCACCGGTCGTGCCCACGGGCACGCCGGTCGGTTGCCGACCGGCCTCGGGCATGTCCCGATTCCTCGACAGCGGTTGCCCGCCGCCCCGAACCGCGAACGTCCCCGGTACGCTCGGCGCACGTACGGAATCCGTGGTGCGGAGGCAGGCGGCGTGACATCCATACCGGCGGGGGACGCGGGCGAAGGCACCGAGAACGCTTGGCGGTTGCCGCGACTCGACGAGGTCGAGACCAAGCTGCCCACCCGGATCGTGACGACCGTTCCGCATACCGCCCGGATCTACGACTACCTTCTCGGCGGCAAGAACAATTTCGCGGTCGATCGGGCCGCCGCCGACGCCATCGTCGCGACGATCCCGGACCTTGCGGTCTCCCTCCGGCTCAATCGGCTCTTCCTGCGCCGCGCCGTGCGCTACGCGGCCCGCCGGGGCATCCGCCAGTTCCTGGACATCGGCACCGGGATCCCCACCTCGGGCAACACCCACGAAGTGGCCCACGAGATCGCCCCCGACGCCCGGGTGGCCTACGTGGACAACGACCCGATCGTGCTCGTGCACGGGCGGGCGCTGATGACCGACGCGGGTCCGGGCCGGACCACGTTCACCCAGGCCGATCTGCGCGCGCCCGAGGACATCCTGTCCGCGCCGGAGGTGCTGGAGGTCATCGACTTCGATCAGCCTGTGGCGCTGATGCTGGTCGCGATCCTGCACTTCATCCGCGACGACGAGAAACCGCACGACATCGTCGCCCGGCTCCGCGACGCGCTGCCCGCCAAAAGCATGCTGCTGCTCTCGCACGCGTCCTTCGACGCCAACCCGCACCAGGGCCGCAAGGGCGCCGAGGGCTGGAAGAACGCCTCGGCCGAGATGACCATGCGCCCCTACGACGAGATCCGCACCATGTTCACCGGGTTCGACCTGGTCGAACCCGGCTTGCGCACCCACTGGAACCCGGACGGCGAACCCGAACACCCGTTGGACGAGGTCGAGAACGTCTGGGGCTACGGCGCCGTCGGCATCAAACCCTGACCGGCCGTACCCCCGTCGGTTTCCCGGGCTCGCAGGCGAGGAACGTCGTGTACACATCCCGAATGGCCGTGACCGCCACGGCGGTCGTCCTCTGCTGCGCCGCGCTCGCCGGCTGCGCCGGTGTCGGTGACGCGCTGGAGTCCAACGTCGACCGGGACGCACGGGACCTGGTCCGCGAGTCGGCGAGCCTGCTCCGCGGCGCCGACGACATCCGCATCGTCGGCGACCAGGTGCTCACCTCCACCAGGCGCGTCGACTTCGATCTGTGCGTGCGCGAGGGCCGGGACTACCGGGGCACGTTCGAGATGAACGGGCACCCGGGCGAGGCGATCGTGGTCGGCGGGAAGTCCTATCTCAAAGCCGGCGCCGAGTTCTGGGAGTGGGCCGGTCCGAGCCTGCCCGACACCGCCGCGAACAGGCGGACGTACGCCGATCGTTACGCGATGCTCGCGTACGACCCGGCCGATCCCCTGGACACGGTCGGCGTGGTCTTCGGACCCGGTGCCGACGGCTACACCAAGGGCGAACCGGTCACCATCGACGGCCGTACGCTGATCCCCCTCACCCGGGTCGACGGGGAGGGGGACGCGCAGGGTCGGCGGCGGTCGCGCACGGTCTACGTGCGGGCGTACGGCAAGCCGTATCCCGTCGTCATCCGCTCCGAGGGCACCCGTCCGCAGAACGCGAGGATCACCCGCAGCGAACGCTCGTGCGTGCCCGTCGCACCCCCCGCGGGCGAGGTGGTGGATCGCCTGCCCGCGGGGAAGTAGCGGCTCGTATCGGTGACGTCAGCCGTGCAGGGCCTCCGCCGGCCGGCGGCCGAGGATCGACTCGGCGATCTCACCGCTGCGGATGGCGAGATTGGACAGGAGCGAGGAGGTCAGCCCGTGGGTGTGCTCCGTACCGCCCTGGAGATAGATGCCGCAGCGCAGTTCGGGAGAGGTGACCAGTCGGTAGTCCCGGTCCACCCGATGCCGGCCGGCCTCGTCGCGCAGGCAGTACCGGTCCAACTCGCCCAGCAGGCGGCTGGGTTCCATCGCCTCGTAGCCGGTGGCGAACACGATCGCGTCCACGTCCAGTTCGGGCGATTCGTCGTCGAGCAGCGACAGCAGTGACACGCGCGTCTCGTCACCCGCCCGCTTGACCTCGTCGACCCGGGTCAGGTTGAGGAAGTGCAACCGCTCGACCCCGCGCACCTCCTCGTCGTACGAGCGCCGGTAGAGGTCGCGGATCACCTCGTCGTCGACCACCGAATAATTGGTGTTCCGGTGGTACTGCCAGAACGCCTCGCGCGTGCGGTCGGTCCCGAAGTAGTACGCGTCCACCGCGCTCGGGTCGAACACCTGGTTCGCGAACGGGGTGTCGTCGGCCACGCAGTATCCGTACGACGGGATGATCGAGTAGACCCGGGCGTGCGGGAGTTCGTCGTAGAGGAACCGGGTGATCTCGGCCGCGCTCTGGCCCGCGCCGACCACCGCCACGGTGCGCAGCCCGGTCGGGTCGGTCCGGCTGTACTTGTCCAGGAACTCCGAGCTGTGCCAGACCCGTTCGTCGGCCTGGATGCCGTCGGGCAGGCGCGGCACCAGGCCGGTGGAGATGGCCACGTTGCGCGCGTCGACCGTGCGGGTGCCGGAGCCGTCGCGGATCTCCAGGCGCAGATGCTCTGCCGAGGCCGGGTCGACGCCCGCCGGCAGCCGGATCGCGGCCACCTCCGAGCCGTAGTGCACCCGGTCGGTGAAGCTCGCCTGGGCCCACTCCAGGTACTGGTGGAACTCCTGGCGGGTCGGGAAGAAGTCCTGGTTGTTGACGAACTGCGCGAGCCGGCCCGCCTCGTGCAGATACGACACGAAGCTGAACCGCGACACCGGGTTCCGGAACGTGGCCAGGTCCTTCATGAACGAGATCTGCATGGTCGCGGTCGGCAGCAACATATTGCGATGCCAGCCGAACGCGGGCTGCCGCTCGAAGAATATCGCCCCGGGTCCGTCCGGGGATCCGTTGCGACCGGCGTCCCCGTACTCCTCCAGGGCGATGGCCAGGGACAGATTGGAGGGCCCGAATCCGATGCCCGCCACGTCGTAGATTTCATGTGCAAAAGTACCCATAGAATACTCTCTCGCTAGCGTGGCGGCGACAGGGACTTCGGTATCTCGACGGGTCGGTCACGGAAACCGGGAAGGGGCCCTGGTCGGGCGTCCTGGAATTCAGCGGAAATCATCGTCGAGCCTTGTCGGCGGTTCTCGCATCTCTCGACCGGAGATCCGGGAGAAACGCATTCGGTATTGCGCCGGGAAGCACCGCAGCTTCAACTTAGAGGGGCCGGGCACACCTTTCAAGGGCTCGGTCGCAATGCAGCGGAGTACGCCGTCCTGCCGACGGGACAACACACCCGCCGCGGCGGCACCCCGCTCGTATCCATACCAAGGACTCCGGCTCCGTCGTCGTGGAGCCGCGCCCTGCACCAGGTCACCGAAAGGGTGAGTTCCGGATGTTCGTTCCCCGGGAGTACCGCGAACCGGACGGTTCGTGGATGGTCGAGTTGATCCGTAGAAATCCGTTGGCGCTCGTGGCACTGAACGGCAGCCCCGAGGACGGGCCCTTCGCCACACACCTGCCGGTGATCCTCGACCCCGAGCGGCACACCGAATGGAGCGACGACCTGGTCGGTGTCACGTTGCTCGGACACATGAACCGGGCGAATCCGCATTGGCGGGCACTGACCGACGGCTGCACCGTGCTGCTCACCTTCACCGGACCGCACGCGTACGTCTCGCCGACCGTGTACGAGATCACGCCGGCCGCGCCGACCTGGAACTTCACCTCGGTACACCTGCGCGGCACGGTGGAGAAGATCGATTCGGCGGACGAGACGCTGGGCGTGGTGAGGTCCACCGTCCGAGCCTTCGAAAGCGAGCACGGGACGGGATGGGACATGACCGAATCGGTCGAGTACTTCCGCAGCATCGTGGGCGGCGTGGGCGCCTTCCGGATCCGAGTGACCAGGGCCGACGGCATGTTCAAGCTCAGCCAGGAACAACCCGGCGAGGTGCGGGACCGGGTGCGGCGCTCGTTCGACGAGCGCGGGTGCACGCGGCATCGCGCCACGGCCGAGTTGATGAGCCGCCTGCCCTGACCGCGGCCCGGCCTGCCGAAGGACCCGCGCTCGACCCGGAGCGCGGGCCCCTCGGCCCACCGGTGCGGGAAGTCGGGCGGGGCGTACCGGACTTCCGGGCCGTCAGCGCCCGTGCCGGTCCGTTCCCGCGCGCCACTCCGCGGCCGGATCGGTCAGACGCCGACGCCGGCCTCCTGCGGCACGCCCTCCTGTACCTCCTCCAGCGCGACCTCGATGGCGTCCTCGAGCACCCGCTCGGCGGCGTTGTCGAGGGTCGCGAGCACCCATTGCTCGAAGTCGATTCCGGAATGTTCGGCGGCCTTGTGCCACCACTGGATTCGATCACCGGGCACGGCGAGACGACGGGTCGCCTCGATCTGCCGGCCGTCGCGCCCTTCGTCCGCTCGCGCATCGCGGATAGCGTTGCGCAGCTGCTTGGTGGTCCACTTCATCTGTTCCGCGCGGTCGAGCCACAGTTCCTGTTCACCGATCGGCAACGAGGCCAGCTCGGCATGATGCTGGAAACTGAGCGCGGACCGCCGACGATCGAAGTCGAACCTCCTGGAGACCCACGCATAATTCCGGAGCGTCTGGTAGCTTAACCCCGCTGCGCGTATCCCTCGCTGATACAGGTCGGTATAGTGATCTTTTCCGTATACCAACCAGTCGCCGAGCCACCACGACGAGGAATCCAAGATTCCCGAGAGTTTACGCCCGGCTTGCTCCCAATCCTCGAAGGTCATGTCGGCCGGGATTTGCAGACCCACCTTTGTGGTGAGCAATCGCCCGCAATGCGGACTTTCCCTGACAGCTCTTCGCGGGCGGGCGACCACTCCCGGTCCCGAGTGCAGCTGCGCCTCTCTCTCACGATCGTGAACTCTCGTCTGGTTCGCCACCATGCCTCCATGTGCGTGCATGCTCGAACAAGCAAATAGTGCGCAGGTCATAACCGCTGTTTGCGCAGTGCGCTGCCCCAGGGAGTTCTGCTATGGGGTGTGCCCGATAAACCGATCCGCATTCAGTGGACCAACGGCCCCGCCGCGGGCTCCGGTGTCACCGGTCGCCTACGGATCACCCCCACCCGGGTGATCGGCGACACGGCTTCCGGAGGCATGTGGCTACACCATGCCCAGGGCATGGTGCCAGGGCCGAACATGGTCGATATGTGTACGAATGCGTGCATCAGCGGTTTGCCCCGTTCGCCTCTTTACAGATCCCCGTTGGCGTTGCGGCTGTCGGCGGCACACCCCCGCCGACTCCCGAAGATCCACATTCGAAGTGGTGCTCTTCGGGCCTACCCGAGTAGATCTCAGCAACTCCCGGAAATCAAGGAACCAACCACTGACAGTTCGCGACCGATTGCCTACGCAACTGTTGGGTTGGTGTTCATCGGCATTTCGCCGACGGCGGGAATGAATCGACCAACCGGATCGTCCCACAAGCCAACCCGCAGGAAAGGCAATCGGTTGGCCGCAGGCCCGGACCCGGCACACTCGGCGTTACACTTCGACCGCTCTTGCGGGGCGGTCACTATAGACGAAGCGGACCGCTCCCCACTCGGCTACTCATGCGTATTGACGCCTTCCTAACGCACCGCCCTCGGATATTCACGGCAAGGCGTGACGGGGAACCTCCGATCACCATCCGGATGGTTGTTTCGAATACCGGGTCGACGTCTCGATGGACGTCGCGTCGGCGACGCGATCCGGCCGGCGAACACGCCGTGTGTCGGCGCCACGGCGGGGTGCGACCGGACGGGAAGAAGTGCCGGAACGGTCTCGGGGGAGCTGTCGGGGTGCGCGGCGTGTCGCGCGCGCGATCGGACACGGGGGTCGTGGGGGTGATCGGGGAGGCCGATCCGGGTGTCGATGCGGGCGTCGATACGGGTGCGATGTGGGTGCCGATGCGAGCGTCGATGTGGATGCGGACCCGAGTGCGGGCGTGAGCGCCCGCTCGGTCGCGTGGGCGTTCGCCTCGGTCGTCCCGGGTTCGCTCCGCCGGGTCGGACCCCGACCTCGCCGGCTCGGGCGGCGACGCCCGCGTCGGTGGGAAATACGGCCGCAGGTCCGCCGGAAAGCGCGATTGGCGATCTCCGCCGCGACCCGTCGCGAACCGCTTTCACGGCACCGCGTCGACCGAATCGACGGCTGTCCTGTCAACGGGACGGATATCCGGTCGAACCTCGTGCTAGTTTCGATCGGCGGCAATCCCGCTCTTTTCCGGTATGCCCGCGCCATCGGGCGCACACCGTGTTTTCCTCCGGTGTCGCACACCGCCGAATTCGGCATTGATTTCATCCCCCGGACACAATCACGGAGAACAAGGGAATCAACGTGCCCCAGACAGGTACCGAACGAACTCCGCACGACAACCGAACGGTTCGACCGCGCCGCTATCTGATGTGCCGGCCGACCTACTTCGACGTCACCTATTCGATCAATCCGTGGATGGACCCGAGCGTGCCCACGTCGGCGGACACCGGTCTGGCCCAGTGGAAACGCCTGCACGACGCCTACGTCGCGCTCGGGCACGACGTGGCGCTGATCGAACCGGTGCCCGGACTGCCCGACATGGTGTTCTCGGCGAACGGCGCCACCGTCGTGGACGGCCGGGTGCTGGTGGCCCGTTTCCGCCACCGACAGCGCGTCGACGAGTCCGCCGCCTACCTCGACTGGTTCCGCGCCGACGGCTGGGCCGAGGTCCACCAGGCCGAGTACGTCAACGAGGGCGAGGGGGACTTCCTCCTGGTCGGCGGCCAACTGCTGGCCGGCAGCGGCTTCCGCAGCGATCCGCGGGCGCACGACGAGGCCCGCGAGTTCTTCGGCCTGCCCGTACTCGGCCTGACCCTGGTCGACCCGCGGTTCTACCACCTGGACACCGCGCTGTCCGTGCTCGGTCCCGACGAGATCATGTACTACCCGGAGGCGTTCGACGAGGCCGGCCGCCGCGTCCTGGCCGAGCGCTTCCCGGACGCGATCCTGGCCGACGAGGCCGCCGCCGCCACGTTCGGGCTCAACGCGCTCTCCGACGGCCGGCACGTACTGCTCCCGGAGCGCGCCGTTCCGCTCCTCGGCCCGCAGTTGCGCGAGCGCGGCTACGTCCCCCAGGGCATCGACCTGACCGAGCTGCTGAAGGCCGGCGGCAACACCAAGTGCTGCACGCTGGAGCTGCGGCGCTGACCGACCGGTCGCCGAAACGGTGCCGGCCGGGTCGCCCGAAATGCCCGGATCCCGTCGACGGGACGGCCCCCGGCCTCGCGCCGGCACCGTCGCGGCCACCGCCGACACCGCGACGCCGCCCCGGCCCCATCGACGGCGGCGGGCCGGCCCGGCCGAGGCGCGATTCCGGTTCCCCTAGGGTATTGCCAGTTCCGGGGACGGTGTGTGCGGTTCCGGGGACTCGGATCCCGACTACGGGGTGAGGAGGCCGTCGCGGATGTCCGATGTGGACACGCCGGGGTCGGGCCCGCCGGGTACCGACGACCCGCCGGGTGGCGACGATGAGACCAGGTTCGTCGCGATGCTCTACCGCGAGTATTCCCGACCGCTGCTCGCGGTCGTCTCGCGGTTGAACGGCGGCGACCGCCAGCGGGCCGAGGACAGCGTGCAGGAGGTGCTGGTCCGCGCCTGGCGCAACCGGGAGAAGCTGGATCCCGCCGCCCCGCTGCTGCCGTGGCTGGTCACCGTGGCCCGCCGCCTGGTCATCGACGAACAACGGGCCCGCTCGGCCCGCCCGCCGGAGATCGGCGACGAGCGGCTGGCCACGCTGCCCACCGGCGACGAGGTCGACCGCCTGCTGCGCTCGGTCGTGGTCGGCGACGCGCTGGACGCGCTTTCCGCATCGCACCGGGAAATTTTGATCGAAACCTTCTTCCGTGACCGTACTGTCAATCAGGCGGCCGACGTACTCGGCATCCCGGCCGGTACGGCGAAGTCGCGCGTGTACTACGCGCTGCGCGCCCTGCGGGTCGTCCTGGAGGAGAGGGGGGTGTCGTCATGAGCGTCCAACCCGAACACGCGGATGTCGGCGCGTATGCCCTCGGACTGCTGGAACCGGCCGACCGGGAGGCGTTCGAGGAGCATTTGGCCACGTGCGAGCGCTGCCTGGACGAGCTGGCGGACTTCTCCGGCATGGCCACGCTGCTGACCGAGCTGCGCGACGAGGGGGTGTACGAGCTGCCGGAGACCAGGGGTGAACCCGCGCCGACCGGGCCGGCCGTAGCTCCGCCGGCGGCGGCTGCTCCCGTGGACGAACTCGCCGCGCGCCGGGTGGCCCGCCGCGTGCCGCGGCGCTCGTTGCTGATCGCCGCGTGCGTGGCACTTCTGGTGATCGGCCTGGGTGCCGGCGTACTGACCGGGCGGACCTGGTTCAAGGACGAGTCGTCCACCGCGACCCGGGTGGTGCCGGGCGACCCGATGGCCGTGATCGCCGCGAACGGGCAGGTGGTGGCCGCGACCGGGCCGAACGGCGGCGCCGTCGCGCGGATCGCCCTGGAGAACAAGGCGTGGGGTACCAACCTGGCGCTCGAACTGCGCAACGTCCGCGGCCCGTTGAAGTGTTCACTGGTCGCGGTCGACAGGGCGGGGAAGGAGCAGCAGATCTCCTCCTGGATGGTGCCGCCGAAGGGCTACGGCGTCCCGGGCTCGGAGGCCCCGCTGGTGCTGCAGACCGGGACCTGGACCCCGAAGGGCGATCTGGCCCGCTTCGACGTACGCACGTCCGACGGGGGCACGCTGGTCAGCGTGCCGGTGTAACCGCGGGCGGTGCCGGTACCGGTGCCGGTGCCTCGGAACGGGTGTTCCGAGGCACCGGCACACCGAACGGGTTCTAGGCGAAGCGGCCCTGGAGCAACCAGACCCCGGGCGCGCCCGGGTCGGCGACCGGGTCGCCGAGCAGGCCCCAGAATCGCTCGACCACGGCGGCCCGCGGCACGTCGGCCACGTCCATGCCCTCGGGGAAGACCGAACTGAGCACCTCGAGCACCTCGCCGATGCGCTTGCGGCGCATCCCGATCAGCCGGGTGATGTCGGGCAGTTGCGTCTTCCAGCGGCCCACCACGGCCTCGGCCAGCAGATTCTCCAACTCCGGGCCGACACCCGACACTTCGGCCAGGTCCTGCATGGAAAGGCCGAGCGCGCGGACCAGGAATCCGGTCCGCTCCTCGTCGGCCCGCCACTTGTTCGCCCGTTCGAGCCGGGTGTAGCCCACCTCCCGCATCCGCACCCGCTTGGCCAGTTCGGCACGGGTGAGGCCGGCCGCGATCCGGTGGTCCTGGAGGTTGGTCGGCCGGCCGCCCATCAGTCGGCTCACGGGCACGACCAAGGATTTGGCGAGGGCGAGCAGTTCGGCTTCGTTCGGGCGTTCCGTACCGGCTTCCCACTGGGCCACGGTCGACGGCATCACCCGCAGCTCGTACGAAGCCAATGTCGCGGCCACACGCTCGCAGGTTAGCGCCATCACCCCCCGTGCGGAGGCGGCTGCGGACGGCGAGAAAGCCGGTGGGACATCGAGGTCATTGGGGTCGGTCACGCGGCAAGCATAGAAAGTCCGGACCGCGACTTTGAGCCGACGTCCGGGTGCCGGGGCGGATCGGCACCGACGGCGAGCGGGACCGACCGGCCATCCGGTCCGGATCGGTCGAGGATCGATCGGGTCCGGAGGGTTCGTGGGTGGTACGCGGGCCGCACACGGTCGGCATGCGCGCGCCTTGCGACTTCCGCGAACCCGAGCGACGTCCCGATCACCTTCCGCACACCCGATCGGGCAGGAACCCGGAAGATTTCGGCCACCGTTGCGCAGTGCCTCGGTCATGCCGCGCGCGCGGCATTCGGAATCAGCCGTAGGAAGCCGCGGTTCGCACCGTTCCGAAGCGCGGAAAGATGCGCTCCACGGTGAAGTCGTGCTCGTCCGCCGCGAACCCGGACATCGCGTCGGCCACGAACTCGACCTCGTAGCCGTGGTCGTCGGCGGCCCGGGCCGTGGACTCCACACCCATGGTGGTGACCAGGCCCGCCAGCACCAGCCGTTCCACGCCCCTCGCCCGCAACTGCGCGTCCAGGTCGGTCCCGTGGAACGCGCCGACGGTGTGCTTCACGATCGTCACGTCGCCGGGCCGGACCAGCCCCTCCGCGAAGTCGCTCCCGGGCGGCTGCTCCGCGACGCCGGGGCGGTCCGCCCGTACCAGGACCACCGGGTTTCCGTCGGCCCGGAAGACGTCGGCCAACCGGCGGCAGCGGGCGAGCACGTCCTCGCCCGAGTGCGGTGCCACCGGCAACGCGACGATGCGGGGCATGAGATCGATGAGAATCAGCGCGGTAGTCACGGTCGAGATCGTAGACACGCCGTCCGCTCGGCGCCGGACCCGGGCCGCGGGTCCGGCACCGGGCCGTGTGACGGTGCGCCCACCCGGCCACCCGCCACCGGCCACCGGCCACCGACGCACCGACACTCAGCGGCCGGTGGCCAGGTTCGCACCCCCGGTGCAGTCGATCACCGTCCCCGTCACGAAGCCGTTGCCCACGAACATCCGGATCACATCGGCCACTTCGTCGGCGTGGCCGACCCGGCCGACCGGGGTCGCGGCGCTGATCCCGGTGAAGAGTTCGGCGCGGGCCTCGCTCGGGATCGTGTCCCACCACGGGGTGTCGATCACGCCCGGGGAGACCGCGTTGACCCGGATCGGCGCGAGTTCGACCGCCAGCGGCGGCACCATCGCCTCCAACGCGCCGTTGATCGCGGCCAGTCCGGCGGTACCGGGGAAGGCCGCCCGAGCGGAGGCCGCGGTCACGAACGTCACCGAGGCGTGCGCGGCCAGCCTGGGCAGCGCCGCCTGGACGATCCGCACGAACGGCCAGAACTTGCCCGCGAAGCCGGCCGCCAGTTGCTCCAGGTCCAGGCCCGCGATCGGGCCGCTGCCGGCGGCGCCGCTCAGCGCCAGGACCAGGTGGTCGATCGGCTCGACCGACGCCGCGAAGAACTCGGCCACCTCGGCCTGATTCGCGCCGTCGAGCCGGTATCCGGTGGTCTTGCCGCCGATGCGCTCGACGGCGGCGTCGAGCCGTGCCCGGTCGCGGCCGGTGACCACGACCTCCGCGCCGTCGGCGGCCAGCAGGCCGGCGGTCGCCTCGCCGATTCCGGAGGTGCCGCCCATGACGACGACGTGCTGACCTTGCAGGGAACGGGACAGAGCCATGACGGTGCCTTGCCTTCTCTTCGTACGACCCGATGCAGGTGCCGGAAGGGCTCGGGAGTTTTACCGAGACCTTCCGTCTCGACAAAGCATTACCGAGACCGGCAGTCTCGTCAAGCGGCTATGCTGATTCCATGACGAACCCCGACGACGACACCCCCCGCCGCGCGCACACCGGTCGACGCCGCAACGAGGACGCCCGCCGCGCGATCCTGGACGCCGTACTCGTCCTGCTCGCCGAGTCGGGCGGCGCGCCCGTGACGATCGACACCATCGCGCGCGCGGCCGGCGTCGGGAAACAGACCATCTACCGCTGGTGGCCGTCGAAGGGCGCGGTCCTGCTGGAGGCTCTGACCGACCTGGCCGGTGACGTCGTGTCACCGCCTCGGGGCGAGACGCTGCGCGCCGATCTGACGTCCTTCGTCACCGCCACATTCCGCGGCGCCCGGGCCGAGTCGACGGCCGCCGTCCTGCGCTCGCTGGTCCGCGAGGCGGCGCGCGATCCGCATGCCGCCGACCTGGTCCGCACGTTCACCGAGTCCCGCCGGGACGCGCTGCGCGCGCTGCTGGCCGGGCACCCCGACGAACTCGCGCCCGATGCCGACCTCGATCTGATCGTGGACCAGTTCTACGGACTGTTCTGGTACCGCTTCCTGCTGGCCCATCGCCCCCTGTCGGACGAGGCCGCCGCGGCCCTCGGCGCGGCCCTCACCGCCCAGGCCGGGGCGGGATCCGTTGGTCCCTGAGCGGCGCGACCCGATCCCGCGTCACCCCCGCGCGGCCGACTCCGCCAGTCGTCGGCGGGTCGCCGGTCCCTCGGCCGCCGCCGTCACGACGAGGATCGTGGCGGTCGCGCCGATCAGACCCGCCACCGGCAGCACCCCGGCGGCGGGCAGCAGCGCCGACACCATCGCCGCGGCGCCGACCCTGATCCACACCGTCGCATCGCGCGAGCCCGCGAACGCCGCGCGTACCCCCGCCCCGGCGACCAGGAACAGCACGATCCCGCCGAGCAGGCACGCGGCGGTCGCCCTGGACACGTGCCGGTCGTCGCCGCCGACGACCGTACCGATCGCCGCCCCGGTCACCGCGATGCCCAACTGGGTGGGCAGATGGCCGAAGACGTACACGTCGCGCAGGACCGCGCTGGTGGCGATCTCCTCGTGACCGCCCACCCGGGTCGCGCTCGCGTTGAAGTACATCCACCAGACACACGCGCACAGCGCGAACGCGCTGAGCCCGATCAGCCCCGTCGACACCGCGTCGCGCCCGCCGTCGGCGAGACCGCCGGTGCAGCCCAGCACCGCCTCGCCGATCACGATGATCGTGAACAGCCCGAAACGCTCGCGCAGATGCTCCGCGTCGTGCGAGGCGGCGGCGATCCGGCGGCGGGCCAGGAACGGCAGCGACAACTCGCCGGCCATCGCGACCGCCCAGAGCCCGTAGCGGACCGAGTCCCCGGGCACCAGCAGACCGAGGACCCACACCGAACCGGTCAGCGTCGACATCGTGCCGAACGAGCGCAGGATCGGCCGGAAGCTCGGGTCGGATCGAGCACCCCAGGCGTACGAGAACACGATCACCCCGCGCGCGCCGAGGTAGCCCGCCACGAAGCCGACATTCGCCCCGGTTCCGTGTCCGACCCCGCCGACGAACACCGCCATCGCGGCCACGGCCGCCATCCCCACCACGGTGATCAACCGATGCGCGGAGTCGTCCGGATCGAATCGATTGGCCCGCACCGTGTACAGCACCCAGGTCCACCACACCGGCACGAACAGTGCCGCGGCTCCCGCCACCGACCCGCCCGTGGGCTGCTCCCCCACCCGGTGCACGACCTGCCCGACGGCGGCCACGAACACCAGGTCACAGAACAGCTCGAACCAGGTGGCCCGCCGCTCCCCCACCGCCTCAGTCACCCGAATCCCCCCACAAACCGGCCCGACACGCCGGCCGATCCTACGACTACCCCACGCACGCACGAGGCGCCGGTCGGGTTCTCCCCCGACCGGCGCCCGCGCGGCGAACGACGTTCGTCAGGCCTGGACCAGATGCGACCGCTGCCGACCCAGTCGGTCGATCTCCAGTTCCATCACGTCGCCCTCGACCAGGTAGGGGAATCGGCCGGACAGCGCGACGCCCTGCGGCGTACCGGTGTTGACGATGTCGCCCGGCTCCAGCACCAGATAGTGCGACAGGTGGTGGATCAGGTACCCCACGCCGAAGATCATGTCGGCCGTGGAGGAGTCCTGCCGGACATCCCCGCCGACCCACGAACGCAGCCCGAGCGTCTGCGGATCGGGAACCTCGTCGGCGGTCACCAGCCACGGGCCGAGCGGGTTGAACGTCTCGCAGTTCTTGCCCTTGGACCACTGCCCACCCGACTGCTCCAGCTGGAAGGCGCGTTCGGAGACGTCGTTGCTGATCGTGTACCCCGCGACGTGTGCCAGGGCCTCCTTCGGCGAGTCGAGGTAGCGGGCCCGGCGGCCGATCACGACGGCGAGTTCGACCTCCCAGTCGGTCTTGACCGCGCCGCGCGGGATCAACACGTCGTCGTACGGGCCGACCACGGTGTGCGGCGTCTTGTAGAACAGGATCGGCGTGGTCGGCGGCTCGGCGCCGGATTCGGCCGCGTGCGCCGCGTAGTTCTGACCGATGCACAGGACCGCGCCGGGCCGGGCCACCGGGGCGCCGACGCGCAGGCCCGCGACGTCCAGCTCCGGCAGCGTACCCGCCGTCGCGGCCTCGCGGACCCGCTCGACGCCGTCGGAGGCGAAGAACGCGCCGTCGATGTCGGCGGTGAGCCGGCTCAGGTCGAAGTGGCTGCCGTCGGCGGCGAACAGCACGGGGCGTTCGTTGCCGGGCTCGCCTACGCGCATCAGGCGCACGGTGAACTCTCCAGGTAGGTATGGGTAGGGATATGGGGATGCCGACCAAAGGCGGACCGCACGCCGCACGCGGCGTGATGGCGCACAGCGCACAGCACACGGCACTCAGCGCACAGCACACAGCACACAGCACACAGCACCGAACGGCCTGCTTCAGCCGACGCGGATCAGCGCCTCCGGGCCGACCTCGTGGTCGAGTGAACGACCCGTCAGATAGCGCTCCACCTCGTCGACGACGATGTCGCCTTGTCGGCGGCGACACTCGACCGTACCGGCGGCCTGATGCGGAGTCAGCAGCACGTTGGGCAATGCCCGAAACCCATGCCCGAGGGGCAACGGCTCGGCGTCGTACACGTCCAGCGCGGCATCGATTCGCCCGGTACGCAACGCGGCCAGCAGTGCGTCCTCGTCGACCAGCCACGACCGTGCCGTATTCACCAGGCCGGCGCCGTCCGCCAGCAGGGCCAACTCCCGGGCGCCGATCAGGTGTCGTGTCTCCGGCAACGACGGCGCGTGCAGCGCGACGATCCGACTCGTGGACAACAAACGGTCAAGCGGCACGAGTTCGGCGCCGATCCGGGCCGCTTCCGGCGCGGTCAGGGTGGGGTCGGCGACCTGCACCCGAGCACCGAGAGCGCGCACCACCTCGATGTACGCCCGACCGGTGCGGGACGCGCCGACCACACCGATCCGGGCGCCGAACACCTCGTGCCGGGGCGGTGCCACCGAGGCCGCGGCCCATTCCCGTCCGCCGCGCAGCGCGTGGTCGTAGCGATGGGTCCGGTGCAGCAGCGCGAGCGTGAAGGCCAGTGCGACCTCGGCCACCGACCGCGCCATCCCCTGGCCGGCCTGGGTCACCCGCACGCCGCGCGCGAAGGCGTCGGCGCCGACGTACGGGGCGATCGCGGCGCCGGTGTGCGCGAGCAGCCCCACCCGGGGTGCCGCCGCGAGCAGTTCGCCGGTCAACCGCGGCATGCCCCAGGAGGACACCACCACGTCCGCCCGCGCGAACGCCGCGCGCAGGGCCGGGAGATCCCGGGGATCGTCCACGACCACGATTCGCCCGAGACCCCGCAGCCGCTCCGTCAGTACGCCGACCTCGGGCTCACCCGCAGCCGCGTCCGCCGTCTCGCCGAAGAACTCCGTCCGCAGTCCCGGCGGTACGGCGACCGCCACCACGGCCGGTCCCCCGTCCGCCCCGGGCCGGTCGAATCGCGCCTCACCCGAGCCAGGCATCGAGGTGCTCCCGGACAAAGGTGTCGTCGGTCAGCCACGGGTACGCCGAGGTCACCCGGTCGATCTCCTCGGCCTGCCCCGGCGACATCGTCTCGGCCGGGTCCAGGCACCGGGTCCCCGCCAACAACCCCTGTCGCCGCAGCACTTCGTGCACACCGGCGATGCAGCCGCGGAACCCGCCGCGCACGTCGAAGACGGCCGAGTTCGCGTCGGTCAACTCCGGCGCCTGCCGCAGCAGTTCGATCATCGTCGGGTGATCGCCCGCCCGCGCCCGGCGGACCCGCTCCAGCAGGGTGACCGCCGTCGACGTCCACACCGCCCACTGACCGAGCAGCCCGCCCGCGAACCAGCGGGGCCGGTCGCCGGCCCGATACGGGGTCAACAGGTCGGTGATGATCGCGTCGTCGTTGCCGGTGTACAGCGCGACCTCGCCCGCCCGGTCCGCCGAAGCGATCGCGCCGAGCACGTCGGCGGTCCGGTAGCGGTCGAACGGCGCTATCTTGATCGCCGCCACCGACGGGATGTCGGCGAACGCGCGCCAGAACCCCGGGGTCAGGAACCGCCCGCCCACCGCGTCCTGGAGGTAGAAGCCGATCACCGGCAACACCTCGCCGACCGCGCGGGCCCGATCCAGCAGCCCCTGCTCGTCCGCGCCCGGCACCGCCGGGCTCAGCAACACCGCGTCATAACCGAGCGAGGCGGCGAGTTCGGCCTCGGCCACCACCTGCGCGGTGTAGCCGCATGCGCCGGCCACCCGCACCACCGGCCGCCCCGCCTCGCGCGCCACGGTCTCGGCGGCCAGTTCGAGCACCGGCCGCAACAGCCCGACCTCGGGTTTGCGGATCTCGAACTGCGTGGTGTGCACGCCGACCGCGACGCCGCCCGCGCCGGACGCGAGGTAGTAGCGGGTCAGCGCCCGCTGCCGCCGCTCGTCGAATCGTCCCTCGGCGTCCAACGCGAGTGGATGCGCGGGAATCACCGTGCCCGAAAGCAGCAGTTCGATCGGCGAGTCGGGAGTACTCGACGCGGCCGTATCGGAGTTGATCACGTTGTGCCTCAGAACTTTCCGTCGCGGACCTGGAACTTGGTGGCCTTCCCGGACAGCGGATGACCGCGCCGGATCCACTCCGCCTGCCAGGCCACGAGTGTGCGCAGGGGAACGTCGGGATAGCCGAACAGCTCGTGACAGCGGCTCGCGTCCGACAGCAGCGCGCTGCCCGACTCGACGCCCGCCACCGCCGCCTCCCGCCCGAACTCCGCACCGAACCGGGCCGCGAGGCGTCGCACCGACGCGGTCTCCGGGCCGGTGAGGTTGATCGTGAACGGTACCGCCGCCGCGTGCCCGAGGCTGCGCAGCGCGACCTCGTTCGCGTATCCCTGCCACACGACGTTGGCCTGACCCGTCGTCACATCCACCGCCTCGCCCGCGTACACCGCCGCCGCGATGTCGGCGAGTACCCCGTACCGCAGATCCACCGCGTAGTTCAGTCGGATCAGCGCCACCCGGGTGCCCCGCGTGCTCGCCGCGTGTGCGAACACCCGCTCCCGGCCCAGGCACGACATCGCGTACTCACCGACCGGCCCCACCGGGTCGGTCTCCACGCTGCCCCCGGAGCCGGCCGCGACCAGCGGATACACATTGCCGGTCGAGAACGCGGCGATCCGCGCGTCCGGGTAGCGGCGCGCGATCCGGTCCGGCAGCGCCGCGTTCACCGCCCACGCGTGCTCCGGCGCGCCGGCCGAGCCGAACTTGGCGCCGACCATGAACACCACGTTGCCCGCGTCCGGCAGTTCGGCCGGGTCGCCGTCCATCAGGTCGAACGCGACGGTGCGTACGCCGTCCGCCGCCAACGAGCGGGCCGCCGCCGGGTCCGACCAGCGCGAGACCGCGTACACGCTCACGTCACCGCGACCGCCCGCGTCCAGCGCCCGCCGGGCCAGCCGGCACAGGCTCGGGCCCATCTTGCCGCCGGCGCCGAGCACGACCAGGTCGCCCTCGATCCCGGCCAGGTCCGCGATCAGCCCGGCCGACGGTGTCGCGAGCAGTTCCTCCAGCGCGGCCTCACCGTCCGGAAACACCGATCCGGTCGGCCGGACCGGCACCGATTCCGCTATTCCTGCAACATTCATGACGCGTGATCAGCTCTCAGCCCTTGATTCCGGTTGCCGCCACGCCCTCGGTGACGTAGCGCTGGCCCACCAGGTAGGCCATGAAGATGGGGACGAACGCGACCACCGAGCCCGCGAGGACCACGTTGAGCGGCACGTTCTGTTGTTGCAGCGAGGCGATGCCGACGGTCAGCGTGCGCATGTCCGTGCTCTGCCCGACGATCAGCGGCCACAGGAAGTCGTTCCAGTGCCACAGGAAGACGAACGTGCCGAGCGTGGCCATGATCGGCTTGATCAGCGGCAGCACGATCCGGACGAAGATCTGGAACTCGGAGGCGCCGTCGATCTTCGCCGCCTCGAACAGCTCGTCCGGCAGGCCCTGGATGAACTGCCGCATCAGGAACACCGCCTGCGCGTTGGCCAGCGACGGCAGGATCAGGCCCCAGTAGGTGTCGACGCCGTTCATCTTCGCGATCAGGACGAACGTCGGGATCATCGTCACGTGGTACGGAACCATGACCATCGACAGGAACGACCAGAACATCGCCTCGCGGCCGGGAAAACGCTTCTTGGCGAACGCGTAGCCGGCCAGCGCGGACAGCAGCAGCGTGCCGAGCACGCCGACGATCGAGTAGATGAGCGTGTTGATCAACCACTGGGGCACGTCCTGCGAGCCGAGCACGTCGCTGTACGCGCTCGTGGTCAGGTTCCACGGCAGCAGGCTGCCCGGGAACTCGACCGCGCCGGACGGCTTCAGGGACAACACGACCATCGCGTAGAACGGGAAGATCGTGGCCAGCGCCACCACGCCGAGCAGCACGCCGCGCAGCACCTTGCCCCGCCGGGTGCCGCGCAGCGCGTACGGAACGGTGTCCTGTTCGCGTCCCGCGCCGGAGCCGTCGCGCCGGCGCGACCCTGGCCGGAAGCGCCGGGGTTCGCCCTTCGCCGCCACCACCGACGGCGACTCCATCACCGCGACCTCGCGGGCCTCGTCGGTGCCGTGGGTGCCGTGTGTATCCAGGGACATGGTCACTTCTCCTTCCCGATCACCAGGCGTTGGATGACCGCGACGATGAGCGTCAGCACGAACAGGGCCAGGCCGATCGCGCTGGCGTAGCCGAGATCGAAGTACTTGAAGCCGGCGTCGTAGAGCTGGAAGACCAGCGTGTAACTGGCGTTCGCCGGGCCGCCGCCGGTCATCACGTACACCGCGTCGAACACCTGGAAGCTGGCCGTGGTCTCGATCACGGCCAGGAAGAACAGCGCGGGCTTCAGGCTCGGCAGGATGATGTGGCGGAAGCGCTGCCAGGGGCCGGCGCCGTCGGTGAGCGCGGCCTCCTCCAACTCGCGCGGCACGTTCTGCAGACTGGCCAGCAGGATCAGCATGCCGTAGCCGAACCGCGACCAGATGCCCACGATGGCCAGCGCCGGCACCACGAACACATCGTCGGCCAGCCAGGATCCGGTGTGTCCGCCGACCCATCCCATCACCGTCGACCACGGGCCGTCGGTGGAGAAGATCCAGATGAACACCGTGGAGGCGAGCACCAGGCTGGTGACCACCGGCAGGAAGAAGATCGAGCGGAACAGCTTGGATCCGCGAAACGCGCGCCGGGTCAGCAGGGCCAGACCCATCGCGGCGACGATCGTGCCGGGCACGGTGATCACCGTGTAGAGCACGGTGACCTTGAGCGAGGACCAGAAGACCGGGTCGTCCCACAGCCGGGTGAAGTTGTCGAGGCCGGTGAACGTCGGCGAGTCCATCAGCGAGTAGTCGGTGAAGCCGAGCAGCACGCCGGCGATGCTCGGGCCGAAGCGGAACAGCACGAACAGCACGAAGGCGGGCAGGACGAACAGCAGCCCGATCCGGGCCTCGCGGCGTGCGTGCGGCCCGCGTCGGCGGAGCCTGCGGGGTTGTTCCGCGACTGCGGCCACGGGGACCTCCTGGGGCTGGGAAGGCGGATGGAACGGAACGGGAGGGGGGCGGCCCGCACGGGGGTCGGGCCGCCCGGTCGGGGTCAGCGCGCGAGCAGCGCGTTCGCCGCCTTGGCCGCGTCGTTCAGCGCGTCCTTGGGGCTCTTGTTGCCGATCAGCGCGGCCTGGATCTCCGGCGCGAGCACGCCCATCACGTCCCGCGACTTCTCCTTGAGCGGGCCGGAGCTCATCACGTCGAGCGTCTTGGCCACGTCCGCCTGGAGCGCGTCGCCCGGGTACGGGTCGGCGGCCGAGGTGCGGGCCGGGAAGTAGCCGTTGGACTTGACCAGGGCCAGGCTGTTCTCCGGCTTGGACACGAACGAGATCCACTTGCCCGCGGCGTCCTTGTTGGCGCCCTTGAGCATCGCGAACGAGCCGACCGTGCCGTAGCCCGCCGACCTGGCGTCCTTGAGCGGGGGCTTGACCACGATGTTGTCCTTGCCCCAGAACTTCTCCACGTCGGCCGGGGTGTTCTGCCAGGTGCAGGCGACCTTGCCCTTGGCCACCGGGGTCTGCTCCAGCTTGGGCGTGGTGGTGACCTGGTCCTTGTCCGTATAGCCCTTCTCCACCAGGGTTTTGAGGTAGGTCAGCGCCTTGACCCCGGCCTCGGAGTTGAACGCGACCGACTTGCCGTCGGCGGCGAACACGTCCCCGCCCGCCTGCCAGAGCATCGGGTACCAGGTCAGGTTCAGCGTCTGCTGGGTGTCGCCGCTGTAGCTGGTCGCCTGGTAGCCCTTCTCCTTCAACCTCGGCGCCAGGTTGAGCAGGTCGTCCCACGTGCTCGGGTAGTTCGTCTCGCCGATCGCGGCGAACACCCGCTTGTCGCAGATCAGCGGATTGGCGCTCATCAGCAGCGGGGTGGCCATCGGCTTGCCGTCCACACTCACCGAGTCCAGCGCGGCCTTGCGGAAGTCGGCCTTGTCGGCGGGCGGCATGTAGTCGTCGGCGGGCACCAGGCTGCGCGCGTACTTGGGCAGCTGGTCCGGCACCAGGTAGACCACGTCCGGGCCCTTGTTCGCCGCGATGGCGGTGGCGAGCGCGGTGTCGCGGTTGGCCCACGGGTAGGTCTCGACCTTGACCTTGTAGCCCGGGTTGGCCTTGCCGAACGCGTCGCTCAGGCCGGCCCAGTACTCCTTGTTCTTCGCCTCGTCGGCGATCACCGGGTACATCCAGGTGGTGACGGTCTTGCCGCCCGAGCCCGGACCGGACGAGCCGCCGCAGGCGGCCAGGCTTGCGATGAGGGCGGTGGCCAGCACCGGGAGGGCGATCATGCGGGCGGTGCGCGGGCGGATGGTTCTGCTCATGGGGATCGCGTCTCCTGACAGCGAGATTTGACGGGGTGTCAGTTCTGGGGACCGAGGCGGCGAGGTCGGGGCAGCGGAGGCCCTTCGCCCCGCGCGGGCGCTCAACGTCGCGGCACGGTCACGGTGTTGCCGCCGAGTCGGGAGCGTTCGACGGCGAAGGCGGCGAGGTGGCTGCCGAGCGAGTCGGTGCCGTTGGAGCGGATGTGCGCGGCATCGCCGGTGGCGAGCGCGGTGACGAACGCGTCGATCAGCGCGGTGTCCCCGCCGCCGTGTCCGTCCGCCGCGTTCGATCCGGACGCGCCCGCGTCGTGCGTGACCACCCGGTCGTCCGCGAAGGTGTGCACGGTGACCTTCTCGCCGTCGCCGCGCAACCAGCCGTGGCTGCCGAAGATCCGTACCTGACGGTGCGTCTGCTCGGTGAACGCGGTCATCGTGAAGGTCGCGGTGATCCCGCCGGACAGCCGCATCGCCACCACCTGGTGGTCCACCACGTCGTTGTCGCAGTGGTAGACGCAGCGCCCGTACGGCCCTTCGCGCAGCGCCCGGACCAACTCGGCCCGATCGTCCGGGCCGTGTGCGGCGTCGGTGACGTGGTTGATCGGCCACGCGTCGCCGGTCTCGCGCAGCGCCGGGAAGTACAACTTCGGTCCCGAGTAGGGGCAGTCCGGCTCCACCGCGCAGTCCAGGCAGTTGCGGGCCGAGCCCGCCGGCGCGTTCTCCGGCTTGAAGTGGGCGAGCCCGCCGAAGCTTGCCACCGTCTCGATCCGGGCACCGGTGACGTAGCCGATCCAGTCCAGGTCGTGCGAGGACTTGGCCAGGATCATCGGCGACGAGTCGGCCTCGCGGCTCCAGGGGCCGCGCACGTAGCTGTGCGCGTAGTGCCACCAGCCGACCGGCTCCAGCAGGTCCAGGCTGACGATCGAACCGAGCACGCCGGAGTCCAGGACGCCCTTCACCAGGTCGGTGTAGGGGGTGTACCGGAGCACGTGACACACCGCGAACGGCACGCCGGCCGAGGTCACGCCGTCGAGGATGCGCCGGCAGTCGGCCTCGGTGGCGGCCATCGGCTTCTCGGTGAGGATCGCGTAGCCGGCCTCGGCCAACGCCAGGATCGGCTCGACGTGTTCGCGGTCCTGGGTGGCCACGATCACCGCGTCCGCGATGCGCTCGTCGAGCAGCGGTCGCCAGTCCTCGAACTGCACGCTCGCCCCGGACGCGGTCCGGGCCGAAGCTCGCGGGTCGGCCACCGCGACCAGTTCGGCGCGGTCGGGGTGCCGGCGGATCCAATCGGTGTAGGTCAGGCCCCGGTTGCCCGCGCCGACCAGCGCGAACCGTACGGGTCGGTCGGTGATGGCCGGTCGGTCGGTGCGGGCCGGCATGGCGGTGTTCGTGGTCGAACCGGTGGCGGTCATGGGACTTCCCGTGGTGCGAGGGCGGTGCGGATTCGAGGGGGCGGCGGGCCCGGGTGCGGGCGGGTCAGATCAGTTGGTTGCCGGCGGTGTGCGCGACGCGCGGGCCCTCGTCGGGCATCGCGGTACGGGTGACGCCGTCCTCGACGCAGCCGCTGTGCAACAGCGCGCCGGTCCCGCCGAAGGCCGCCCCGGCCAGTTCGAGTCGGCCGCCGGCGAAGGTGTTGCCCGCCGCGCGGTAGCGGTTGGTGCCCTCGCCGATCAGCACGTGTGCGGTGGCCGCGTCGGCGGCGGTGGACACGCAGCCGTCCAACTGCCAGCGGACCGTGCGGGCGCCGCCGGTGCGCGAGAGCAGTGCCCGGGCGGCGTTGGTACCGCCGAGCCGGGTGCGCGACAGGGCCACGCCCTGCTCACCGGTGCCCGCCAACCGCAGCCCGGTGTCCCGCAGTTCGCCGCCGGACACGGCCAGCGCGGCGCCGGTGACGGCGACCGGTGCGGCGTTCGGCGCGCCGATCAGGGTGCACTCGGTGAGTACGAGTCGACCGGTGTTGCGCAGCGCCGCGTTGTCCAGTCCCTTGAGGGTGACCCGTTCCAGGTGCAGGTCGCCGGTCACGCTCGCCTGGGTGATCTCGGCGTCCTTGGCCAGGGTGAACGTCGAGTCGGCGATCACGTTGGCGCGTTGCGACCGGTTGGAGGCCTGCGACACGACCAGCGGGCCCGACGCGGTGCAGCCGCGGATCTGTACGCCGTCCGCGTTGACCCAGAGCATCCCGGAGCCGGACAGCGCGGGTCTGCCGATCACCTGCATGTCCTCCAGGGTCAGATCGGTGATCTTCACCCGGGCCACGAACCACGAGCACACATGCTTGCGGACGGTGATGCGCTTGGCCACCGACCCCCACGCGGCGCCGGAGTTGGCGAACGTCATCAGGCCGGAGTTGCCGGTGTAGACGAGGTCGTGCTCGAACTGACCGTGTGTCACGAACGGGCCCTGGTCGTCGCCGTCGCCGTGACAGTTCGTCACGTGGCAGTAGGCGGAGGCGGTCAGGTCGTTGAGGTGCCGACTGTTCGCCACGTGGCAGTCCTCGACGTGGCCGTACAGGCAGTAGATCTGCTGGGTGAGATAGCCGGCGCCGCCCCAGGTCACGCTCGCCGGGTTGCGCAGCGAGCAGGCACGGGTGCGGTAGTGGGTGCACCAGCGCCGCATGATCACCGGCCAGAACGTGCCCACCGCGTCGACGTGTTCGACATCGCAGTTGGTCGTGTACTCGTAGGCGATCGGGTGCGATCCGGTGTACTGGTCGCCGTCGGCGATGCCCTGGAAGACCATGTTGCGCACGTGCGCCCGGTCCACCGGTTCGATCCGGGTCCAGGTGAAGGTACGGCCGGCGGCGAGGTCCCATCCGATCTTGTAGCCGACCCGGATGTGCGTGGCGTCGACGCGCCCGGTGATCTCGACCAGGCGCTGCACCTCCTGCTCGTACTTGCCCTTGCCGGGCTCGGGATCGATGGTGACCGCCCACCAGTCGCCGACCTTGAACGCCGCGCTGTCCGGCACCTCGAACACGTCCGCGAGGTCCGGCATCGGCTGGGACAGCTTGGCCTTGACCACGGTGTCGGTGACCTTGCCCCGGAAGTACAGGACGGCGCCGAACGGGTTGTCGTGGGTGTTCTTCTCGATGCCGGTGGTGCGCACGGTGTGGCCGCCGAAGTCGAGCACGATGCGGGAGCGGGCGAAGGTGTGGCGTTTGACGAAGAGCAGGTCGCTGTGGGCTTCGACGCGGTGGATGTACGGGTCGTTGACCATCGCGTCGAGCGCGGCGTCGGCGGGGACCTTGTCGTCGAGGATGCCGAACCGGCGGAAGTCCATCACCCCGTCGTGCACCTGGATCCACCGCCCGTCTCGACGGGCGGCGGGGTCGGCGAGCACGGTGCCGCCGTTGATCGCCAGCTTCGAGCGGGGGTCCCAGCGCACCACCATCGCGCCGCCGTCGCCCGCCGCGTGGTAGCCGGCGACCAACACCACCGCGTCGGCCTCGAGGGGCCTGACGTTCATCCGCAACAACGCGGCCACGTTCGGCACGCTCATCGACACGTCGCGCGAGCCGGCGCCGTGCCGGTCGTCGTCGGGCGAGGCCGAGGCCGTACCCGCCGCGGCCGTGCCGGCGAGCAACAATCCGCCGAGACCGCCGGCGGCGAGCAGCCGTCGGCGCGAGGACCCGGGAGCGGGGGCCGACGGCGTGGCGGCGGAGGTGGAAGGAGTGGGGGACGTGCTCATCGGGGAACCTCGGCCTTCGACGGAGGATGCTTCCCGTGGCACGTGCCGATGACGTCGTTTCCCGACCGGGGAGGGAAACGCGCGGCGGATGGCATGGGGTGGGCTGCGCGGCCGTGGTGACGGACCGTCAACCCAGGGCCGGTGATCGGGCACGATTCGTGGCAGCGAACGTGCGGGCCCTGATGAGTCCAGGAACGTAGGCCCGGACATCGACCCTGGTCAAGCCCCCCTGGCCGACTTTCATCGTCCGTAATCGCGGGAACACGAAGGGGTCGCGACGGATTGTTCCACCACGACCCCTTCGCCCGGTTGTTCACCCACCGGTTTCAGCCGGCGTCGATGTCGCCTTCGCCACTCTCCGTGCTGCCCAGTTCGCGGCTGACCCGCAGCGCGCCGGCCCGTACCTGGCGGCCCAGTTCCTGGAATCGCCAGCCGGGCAGGTCGAGCTTGAGGCCGGTGATGCTGATCGCGCCCACGCACTGGTCGCGGTGGTCGCGGACCGGGCTGCCGATGCAGAAGATCCCGTCCGCGTCCTCCTCGTCGTCGAGCGCGTAGCCGGTCACCCGGACGTCGCGCAGGTGGGCGATCAGGGTCTCGGTGTCGGTGATCGTGTGCGAGGTGCGCCGGGGCAGGCCGGAGCGGTGGATCACCTCGCGCGCCTCGTTCTCGGGCAACGCGGACAGGATCGCCTTGCCCAGGCCGGTGCAGTGCGGCAGCTCCCGCACCCCCATGCGCAGATCCAGGCGGACCCGCTGCTCCACGCCGACCTGGTCGACCACCACCGCGAGCCCGCCCTCGGGCACCGCGAAGCGGGCCGCCATGCCGGTCTGCCGGGTCAGCTCGGCCAGCACCGGGCGGGCCACGTCGCGCAGCGACACCTGGGCCTGGGCCCGGTCGCCGAGTCGGGCCAGGCCCATGCCGAGCCGGTAGCGCCGATTCATCCCCTCGCCGTCGTCGGATACGAGGCCGTAGCCGCGCAGGGTCTGGAGCAGTCCGAAGGTCGCGCTCTTCGAGATCCCGCAGGCCTGACCGACCTCCGTGACGCTCATGCCGTCCCCCGGACCACGTGCGGAGAGCACCTCGAGGATGTCCGCGGCCCGGGCGACGGACTTCACCCAGTACTTCGACTCCTCGACATTCTCGTTAACGCTGTTCGACATAGCAGAACACTTTACCGGTCCAGACCCCTTGACTGCTTTGTACATCCAAATGTAGAGTCCTGCACTGTTCGGTCCTGTCGAACAGTGTTCAGAAAACCAAAATGCATCACCTGCGACGCGTGCCGAAGGCGGATGGCGCCGGAGGTCCACGGCCTGGCAGGGCCGCGGATCCGAACGGTCACGAACGACGCAAGGAGCCCACCGATGAGTGTCGGCACAGCCGCCACCGACTCCCTTCCCGCCCGAGCCCTTCGGGTCATTCCGGGCGGGGTGAACAGCGGTCAGCGCCGGATCCCGGGCCTGACCGACCTGATCGTCACCGGCACGAGCGGGGCGAACTTCACCGACGCCGAGGGTCGCGTCTACACCGACTACCACTCCGCGTTCGGCCCGCCGCTGCTCGGCCACAACGACCCCGACGTCCAGCGCGCGGTGGCCGAGGCCGCGACCCGGTTGGACCTGACCGGCGTCGCCGTCACCGAGGGCGAGGTCATCCTCGCCGAGACCCTGGTCGAATTGGTCCCCTCGGTCGAGAAGGTGCTGCTCACCAGCACCGGCAGCGAGGCCACGTTCCACGCGCTGCGGGTCGCCCGCGCGGTGACCGGTCGGCGACTGATCGTCAAGTTCCAGGGCTGCTACCACGGTTGGCACGACGCGGTCAGCCTGAACGTGATCTCCTCCCCCGAGGCGGTCGGCGCGCCCGACCCGATCTCCACCGGGATCCTGCCCGAGGTGCTGGCCGCCACCCTGGTCCTGCCGTTCAACGACCCGGCCGCGGTGCGCGCCGCGTTCGCCGAGCACGGCGCGGACATCGCCGCGGTGATCCTGGAGCCGATCCCGCACAACGTCGGCTGCCTGCTGCCCGACGCCGAGTTCCTCACCACGCTGCGCGAACAGTGCACCGCGCACGGCTCGGTGCTGGTCTTCGACGAGGTGATCACCGGCTTTCGGCACGACCTCGGCGGCTACCAGAAGATCGCCGGGATCACCCCCGACCTGACCACCTTCGGCAAGGCCATCGCCAACGGCGCCCCGGTCGGCGCGCTCGGCGGCCGGGCCGACCTGATGGAGCAGTTCAGCACCCGCCCCGGCGCGCCCGCGTTCTTCGCAGGCACCTACAACGGCCACCCGTGGGTGGTCGCCGCCGCCCTGGAGACGCTGCGCAAGCTGCGCGAGGAGCCGGTCCACGAGCACGTGTTCCGCCTCGGCGAGCGGGTGCGCACCGGCCTGGCCGAGATGTACACCCGGCTCGGCGTCCCGGCCGTGGTCACCGGCTACGGCTCGGTGTTCGTCACCTACTTCATGGCCGGCGGGATGCCGCGCGGCTACGACGACCTGCTCGCCAACGACGCGAACCTGTTCATCGGCTACCGCCGACGACTACTCGAACACGGCGTGTTCGAACTGCCGTTGAACCTCAAGCGCAGCCACATCTCGTACGCGCACACCGACGCCGACGTGGACCACCTGATCGCCGCCACCGAACTGGCCGTGCAGGACGCGATCAAGGACGGCGGCATCGACGAACTCGCCGGCACCTCCACCATGGGCGGCGCGACCGAGGGGACGGCCCGCTGATGCTCGTCGTCGACCGCACCCGACCCACCGGACCCGCCGGCCGGATCACCCACGTCGAGACCCTGCTCCTGGGCACCGCGTGGCGCGACTTCGGCTATGTCCGCGTGCACACCGACCAGGGCCTGTCCGGCGTCGGCGAGATCACCCACCCCTACCGGGTCGCCGAGACCGCGGCACTGGCCGAGGCGATGGCGCGGCGGCACCTGATCGGCGCCGACCCGTTCGACACCGAGGAGATCTGGCTGCGCCTGTACCAGGGCGACTTCCTGCGCGGCGGCGACGTCGGCGGCATCGTGCTCTCCGGCTTCGACCAGGCCATGCACGACCTGATGGGCAAGGCGTTGGGCGTGCCGGTGTACCGGCTCACCGGCGGCGCCTGCCGGAACCGGGTCCGGGTGTACGCCAACGGCTGGTACAACGGCGAGCGCGACCCGGCGGTATTCGCGGCCAAGGCCCGGGAGACCGTGGCCAAGGGGTATTCGGCGCTCAAGTTCGACCCGTTCGGGGCCGGGCTGCACGAGTTGTCCCGGGCCGAACTGCGCCAGTCGGTCGAACTGGTCGGCGCGGTCCGCGAGGCGATCGGGCCGGACGTGGACCTGTTCGTCGAGGGGCACGCCCGCTTCGCGATGACCACCGCCTCCGCACTGCTGCGGGCGTTGGAGCCGTTCGACATCGGCTGGTTGGAGGAGCCGATGCCCTGGACGCACATCGAGCGCTACGCGGAACTGCGCGCCCGTGCGCCGTTCCCCATCTCCGGCGGCGAACACTTCCACAACCGCTACGAGTACAAGCAGTTGTTCGCGACCAACGCCGTGGACATCATCCAGCCTGACCTGTCCATGGCCGGCGGCCTGACCGAGGTGCGCAAGCTGGCCGCGATCGCCGACACGCACGGCGTGATGGTCGCCCCGCACAACTCCAACTCCCCGCTGTGCACCACGGTTTCGGTGCACGCCGCGCTCGGGATTCCCAACTTCAAGATCCTGGAGACCTTCGACGGTCTGCTGGAGCCGTACGTCTTCGACGCGGTGCGCGGCGCGCTGCCGGTGACCGCCGACGGCCATGTGGAGATCCCCACCGCGCCCGGCTTCGGTGTCGAACTCGACGACGACGTGTTCGCCGAACATCCGCCGACGCACCGGTTCTGGAACATGTTCTCGGCCGGCTGGGAGAAGAGGAACCGCACATGACCTCCGCGCCGGCAAACCCCGGCATCGTCGACGTGCACTCCCATCTGTTCCGGCAGTGTTGCGACTTCGACGACGCGTTCAAGGCCGAGTCGGCCCGCGCGCACGCGGGCGAGGTGGACCTGACCGTGCGCTGGGCCGACTACGCGGCGAGCAGCCCGGCGGACACCCGCACCATCGTGGTCGGCGGCAAGGCCCGGCGCAGCGGTCTCTGGGTCGAGGACAAGGCCGTCGCCGAATATGTCGGCGCGCGGCCGGAGCGGCTGATCGGCTACCTGTCCATCGACCCGACCCAACCCGGCTGGCAGGACGAACTGCGGTTCGGACACCAGGAGTTGGGGTTGCGCGGGATCAAGCTGATGCCGATGTACGCGGGTTTCGATCCGGGTGATCCCCAATACGACCCGCTGTTCGCGTACGCCGAGGACAACGGCCTGCCGATCCTGGTGCACACCGGGACCACGTTCGTCTCGGCGGCGCCGATCGCCTACGCGCAGCCGAGGTTGCTGGACCCGGTGGCGATCCGGCATCCGGAACTGCGCATGGTGCTCGCGCATCTGGGCCATCCGTTCGAGGGCGAGTGCATCGCGGTGATCCGCAAGCACCCGCACCTGTACGCCGACCTCAGCGCGCTGCACTACCGGCCGTTCCAGCTGTGGCACAGCCTGCGGCTCGCTCAGGACTACGGGGTGCTGCACAAGCTGCTGTTCGGCAGCGACTACCCGTTCACCACGGTGGACGCGTCGGTGACCGGGCTGCGCGAGGTGGCCGCCGTGCCCGGGATCCCGGGTCTGCCGCCGCTGGACCGGGACGCGGTGGAGGCGATCATCTTCCGGAACGCACTGCCCCTGCTGGGGTTGTCGTGACCGGCGGCGAGGCGGGGCGCGCGGTCGACTTCGCGTTGACCGGCCGCACCGCGCTGGTCACCGGTGCGGCCGGCGGCCTGGGTCGGGCGTTCGCGGTCGCGCTGGCCGGGGCGGGCGCCGACATCGTGCTCACCGACCTGCCGGGCGTCGACCTGGAGCCGACCCGCACGGCCGTCGAGGCGACCGGCCGCACCGCCCGGGCGATGCCGTTCGACCTGGCCGACACCGCCGGTCTGGCCGGCTTCGTGGACGAGGTGCGGGCCGCGGCCGGGCCGCTGCACATCCTGGTCAACAACGCGGGCACGGCCGCCCTGGAACGGTTCAACGAGATCTCCGTGGCGAGTTGGCGGCGGGTGCTCACGGTGAACCTGGACGCGGTGTTCTTCCTGTCCCAGCGGGTCGCCGAGCACCAGATCGCGGACCGGGTCGCCGGCCGGATCATCGCGGTGACCTCGAAGAACGCCCACGTCGCCGAGGCGGGGTTGGCCCACTACAACGCGTCCAAGGCGGGTGTGGACCTGCTCGTGCAGAGCCTGGCGGTCGAACTCGCCCCGCACGGGATCACCGTCAACGCCGTGGCGCCCGGCATGGTCGAGACCCCCATCGACGGCGAATTCCCGCTGGACCGCGAGCCGTTCGAGGCCGCCTACCGCGAACGCATCCCGCTCGGCCGCTACGCCGCCCCCGACGAGTGCGCCGGCGCGGTGGTCTTCCTGGCCGCGCCCGCCGCGTCCTACGTGACCGGCACCCGCATCGTCGTCGACGGCGGCGTGCTCGCGGACCAGATGCCGCGCATGCGCCACATGCCGCCGTACCGCACCTCGCTCTGATCACCGGTGTGTGCCCGTCGGCCCGAAAGGGTCGACGGGCACACACCCGACCCCACTTCGTGCACGGATCGAGAAAGTGAGCGGGACCCCCATGTCCTCACTCGGTTCTTCCCCTTCGTCGTCCCGCCGCCGACTGCTGGCCGCGGGCGGACTGGGCGGGTTGTTGCTCGCCGGCTCGGCCGCCGCGGGGACCGCCTCGGCCGCCCCCGACGACGACCGCGTCGGCGGAGCGCGCGAGGTGTCCACGAGCGTGCCGAACGTCGCCGCACTGCTGCGCCTGGACCCGCGCCGCACCCCGACGGACGGTGTGGTCCTGGTGGCCGGCTACCACGCGGCGGGCGACGGCGGCGCGATGGTGGTGCGCTGGGACCCGCGCTCGCGGCTTCCGGTCAACGGCGGCACCGTGTTGGCCGATCCGTCACCGCGTCGGGACGGGCGGTGGATCCAGGTGCACGACGGGGTGATGGACTTCCGCCGGTTCGGCATCCTCGACGACAAGGTCCCCGCCGACGCCGCGCTCGACGCGATGGTGAACGACCCGTACATCCACCGCGTCGAAGCCCACAGCGACCTGCTCTTCGTCAAACGCCACACCTTCGCCCGCTCCCGCATCGTGCTCGACTTCGGCGGCCACACCGTGCGCACCACCGGCATCGAGAAGAACACCCACGACAACCCGTTCGGCGCCGTCCTGTACTTCCGGGGCAAGGTCACCGGCGCGGTCGTGACATATGCCCTCCCCGAGACCGTCATCGAACTCACCGACGTCTTCCCGGTTCCCGACGCCGGCGCGTTCAAGGTCGGCGAGTGGTGGACGGTCGAGATCGATCCGATCGCCGGGGGCGGCACCTACGAGCGAGAACTGCAGAAGCTGGTCGAGATCACCCAGGTCGTCGACGGCAGGCACATCCGGGTCGACTACCTCAACGGGTGGGAACTCGCCGCCGGGCGCGGCATCACCTGGACCCGGGTGGAACCCGTACAGCGCGCCGACGTCCGGAACATGGTGTTCTTCGGGGCGGGTGCCGCCGACGACGAGTACACCGGCTCGCATCCGATCGCGTACGAGTACGCGGTGCGCTGCGATGTCACCGGGATCGAGGCGACCGGCTCGTTCTGGCCGGTGGTCATGCGCCGTTGGTGCACCCACTTCGTCACCGCGCGCTCGTCGTTGAAGAACCCGCCGACGGTGATGTACGGCGGCGCGGGGTATCTGACCCAGCAGATCTACTGCCTCTACGGCCGGGTCGAGGACTGCGTCTCCAGCAACGCCCGACACCTGAACGACCTGACCGCGTCCGCCTACTGTCACGTCGTCAACTGTCACGGCGACGGCGACGACCAGGGCGGAAACCCCTTCACCACGCACGGCCAGTACGAGCACGACCTGCTCTTCGAGGGCAACTCCGGACTGATGGACATCGCCAACTCCGGTGTGCTCTGGGGCACTTCGGCCAAGCGCATCACCGTGCGCGACCACACCTGCTCGTGGTTCGTGGCGGGCACCAAGATCACCGATCTGACCCTGGAGAATGTCCGGGTGATCCCGCGTCCGACCTTCGACCCGGGCGGCACGCTACAGGTCAACGCCGACGGCGTGCAGATGCGCGGCTGTGCGGCCCGTACGTTCGCGATCGGCCAGCGCTCGAACCGCTCGACCCGGCCGAACATCGTCGAGGGTTGCACGTTCGACCTGCCCGCGAAGCAGGTGCTGGTCCAGACCCCGGTGAGCAACACCGTGCACTTCCGGGACTGCCTGTTCACCGGTGTCGACGGCGCGATCCTGCGCGGCTCGGGCGAGGTCGACTTCGACTCCTGCACCCTCGTCGGCGCGGGACCGGCCGCCGCGCCGCTGGAGGCCGGCTCGGCCGTACTGCGCCTGACCGCGAGCACCCTGACCGACACCGGCATCCTGCTGTCGGCCGTCCGCGACCAGAGCCTGCACGCGAGCGCCGGCACCCGGCTGACCGGCGGCAACGGCGCGGGCGCGCTGCTGTCCCGAGGCGCCGGGGCGGGTGTGCTGCGCTGGCACCTGGCCGGCGCCGCGCTGGCCACCGACGGTGCGCATGTGCGCCTGGCGGGCGGGGTCAACCACTGGATGGCCGGCCAGACCCGGTTCACCGGCGGCCGGTTGGAGCTGCGCCCGGAGGCGTTCGGCGGCGCGTCCTCGGCGCTGCACACCGGTTGTGTCGAGGACGGGGTGACCCGCAGCGCGATGCCGGCGGACGGCCCGCGGGTGGTCACGAGCGGGAACCTGGCGATCTGAGATGCGGCTGCGCCCGACCACCACGGCCGACGAACCCGCGCTGCGCGCCCTGTGGGCGGTGGCCTTCCCGGACGCGCCCGACCTGCCCGCGCTGTACGCGCGCGACGCGGGCCGGCATCCGCGCACCCTGGTGGCCGACGACGACGGCACGATCGACGCCGTCGTGCACTGGCAGCCCCGCCCGATCCGCAACGCGGCGGGCGGGGCGGACACGGTCGGCTGCGTCGGCAGCGTGGCCAGTGCGCCAAGGGCCCGCGGCCGGGGGTTGATCCGGCGGCTGCTCGCCCTGGCCGTCGACGACATGACGCGCCACGGTTGTGCGTGGTCGTTGATGTTCAGCGGTACGCCGGGGGTCTACACCGGATCCGGCTGGGAGACCTTCGCGGCCCCGTATCTGCGCGGCGTGGCCGGCCCCGAGGCCGCGTGGGGCGATCGGCGGGTGCGCCCGGCCGCCCCCGCCGACCTGCCCCGCATGGTCGCCACGCACGCCGCGTGGAATGCGAACCGACCGCTGACCACGGTGCGTTCCGCCGCCGACTGGGCGCACCGCTTCCCGCACTGGTACGCGCCGCCGACCCGGGTGCTGGTCACGGAGGAGGGCGACTACGCGGTGGTCCGGCCGGACACCGGCGAGGTGCTCGAACTCGCGCTCGGCCCGGGCCGCCCGTACGCGCTGCCCGCGCTGTTGCGGGCGGCGACGCGCGAACTGGGCGGCCCCGGCACGGTGGTCACATCGCACGTGCCGATCGACGCGGCGCTGACCCGGGCGGTCGGCGCGGTACTCGCCGACCTGAGCACCGGGCACACCACGTTCGGTCTGGCCCGCCCGATCCAGAGCGACCGGGCCCGGGTGCGCGCCACCATCACCGCCCCCGGCGCGATCCACTGGCCGGCGGACGCGTTCTGATGGACCGACAGGACGCCGCGATACCACCCGGCTCGGTGTGGAATCACCCCGTGCCGCCGAGTCGGGTGCCGGTCCTGGTCGGCGGTGCCCGCACGCTGATCTGCGCCGCCGACCAGGACACGGGTGTCCTGACCCCGGTCGGCCCGCCGGCTCCGGTCCGCACCGCGTATGCCGCCGCCCATCCGCGCCTCGGCCTGGCCTACGGCGTGGACGAGGCGCCGGTCGGCACGATCACCGTGATCGAGACGACCGGCGGCGCCCGGATCCGACAACAGGCCCCCTCGCACGGCGCGATCCCCTGCCATCTCGCGGTCTCCCCCGACGGCCACCGGCTGATCACCGCCAACTACGGCAGCGGCGACCTGATCGTGCACCGGCTCGCCCCGGACGGCGCGCTCGCGGGTGTGACCGCCCGCGTCCCGCTGCCCGGGCCGGGCTCCGGCGCGGTCGCGGACCGGCAATCCGCCCCACACCCCCATCAGATCGTGTTCGCGGACACCGACACGTTCACCGTGGTCGACCTCGGCGGCGACGCGCTGCTGACCTACCGACTGGCCGAGGGCCGGCCGCGGTTGCTCGCCACCCGCCCCGTTCCGCCCGGAACCGGCCCCCGGCACCTGGCCGGTCGCTGGCTGCTGGGCGAACTCGACCCGGTCATCCTGGCGTTGCCCGCCCTCACCCGCCATCCGCTGGCCGCACCGGGCCTGCCGTCCGCGATCGTCACCGCGCCCGACGGGGCCCACGTGTACGCGGCCAACCGCGGCCCCGGCACCATCACCACCCTGGCCGCCGGCGCCCCGCATCCGATGTCCGACCTCCCCGCCGGCGGCGCCGCCCCGCAGGACCTGGCCTTCGTCGGCCGGGTCCTGTACGCGGCCGTCCCCGACGCCGACGCGGTCACCGCGTTCGCCTGGACCCCGGGCACCGGCACGCTGCGCCCCCTCGGCGCGGCGCTGCGCATCCCGGATCCGCGCTGCGTCCTGCCGCTGCGCCGGGGCCTGCCGGCATCCCGGATCACCCCCGGCTCGACCGGAAGACCTCGCTCAGACCGGTGAAGCTGTCCCTGCCGTGCCCGGCCGCGATCCCCCGACGGAAGATCTCCAGGACCGCCGCCGGCAGTGCCGTGTCCACGCCCGAGTCGCGCGTCGTATGCAGCACGTGCTCGACGCTCGCCACGCCCATCGCCAGGTTGTCCACGTCCCCGCTGTGGTCGTCCGCGTCCAGGCGGGGTGCGTAGAAGGCGAGGAAGTCCGGCACGGACGCGGCCGTCGAGGACGCGTACGGCAGGAACTCCCGGGCCGAGATGCCGTTCGCCCGGGCCACCGCAAGGGAGTGCAGGGCGCTGAGCATCGAGGTCCAGAAGATGTCCATCTGGAGCTGGTAGAGCAGCGCGGCCAAACCCGGGTCGGCGCCCCGGTAGTCGGTGCCGGTCAGTACGGCCAGCGTGTCCCGATGCGCCTCGAAGACGTCGGCGGGGCCGCTGTAGAAGGTCGACATCTGCGGCGACCCGATGCCCGAGGGCGGCGACTGCACCCCGCCGGTCAGCTGCCGGCCGCCGTGCCGACCCACCCACTCGGCCGCCTTGCGGGCCCGCTCCGGGGTGTCCGAGCTCAGATTGACCACCACCCGCCCGGCCAGCGCCGCGGCAACCGGTTCGAGCAGCGCGTACATCGCCGCGTAGTCGGTCAGGCTCAGCACCACCAGCTCGTTCGCGGCCAGCGCCGCCTCGATCGTGTCGGCCCGTACCGCCCCTTCGGCCACCACTTCGTCGGCCCGGCTCGCGGTCCGGTTCCACACCGTCACCGGGTGGCCGGCGGCCAGGAACGCGCGGGTCATCGCCTGCCCCATCGGGCCGAGTCCGATGACCGTGACCGCCTGCTTGTCGCCCATGAGTACTCCCGTTTCGAGATATGAGTGAGGGGATGCCTGACTAGAACGAACGCTCTATCCAGCGAGAGAAACGTAGCACGCCTCTGGAGTGAACGCTCTATTCGGTAGACTCGGCCCGTGCAGACGAAGACGCAGCAGAGCCGACCCGGTCAGTCCGAGCCCGCCGCCGAGGCGTCTCCGCTCGGTACCCGCGAGCGCATCGTGCGCACGGCGTCGCGGCTGATGCAGCGGCAGGGCTACGACGGCACCGGGATCAAGCAGATCTCCACCGAGGCCGGCGCCACGCTGGGCTCGATGTACCACTTCTTCCCGGGCGGCAAGCAGGAGTTGGCGGTCGCCGCGATCCGACACGGGGACGCGGAGTTCATCGACATCCTGGGCGCCGTACTGGCCGCCGAGCCGGACCCGGGCGCGGCCATCCGCGCGCTCACCCGGAGTCTGGCCGAGGGGCTGCGCGCCTCCGACTGGGCCGACGGCTGCCCGGTCACCGCGACCGCGCTCGGCACCGCCGCCGGCCTGCCGGACATCCAGGCCGCCGCGGCCGAGGCGTTCGCGCACTGGCGGGAGGCGGTCCGCGCCAAGCTGATCGAGGCGGGCCTGACCGAGACCGACGCGCGCGAACTCGCGCACACCGTGATCAGCACGCTGGAGGGCGCCGAACTGGCCGCCCAGGTGACCCGCAGCGAGGAACCGCTGCTGCTCGCCGGCGCCCACCTGACCCGGCTGATCGACACCTACCCGCGCGGCGCCGACGCGGGCTGAGCCCTCGCGTCAGCGGCGCTCGCCCGCGCGCACCACGCCGTTCTCGTACGCGAACACCGCCGCCTGCGTGCGGTCGCGCAGATTCAGCTTGGCCAGCAACCGGCTGACGTGCGTCTTGACCGTCTGCTCGCTGACCACCAACCGCGCGGAGATCTCCGCGTTGGACAACCCGTGGGCGATCAGCGACAACACCTCGGTCTCCCGTTCGGTGAGCTGTTCGACCCGGGCCCGCGGGCCGGCGCTCGGACCGCCGAGCCGGGCGAACTCGGCGATCAACCGCCGGGTCACGGTCGGCGCGAGCAGCGCCTCACCGGCCGCCACCACGCGTACCGCGTCCGCGAGTTGCCGCGCCGAGGCGTCCTTGAGCAAGAACCCGCTCGCCCCCGCGCGCAGCGCCTCGTAGACGTACTCGTCCAGATCGAACGTGGTCAGCACCAGGACCCGGGTCGCGCAGTCGGGGTCGGCGGTGATCTCGCGGGTGGCGGCCAGGCCGTCCAGGACGGGCATCCGTACGTCCATCAGCACCACGTCCGGGCGCAGCGCCGCGACCCGTTCGACCGCGTCGCGCCCGTCGACCGCCTCGCCCGCGACCTCGATCCCGGGCTGCGCGCCGAGCAGGACCGAAAAGCCCTCGCGCACCATCATCTGGTCGTCGGCGATCAGCACGCGGATGGCCATGGAGGTCCCTACTGCTCGGTGTACTCGGTCGGTTCGGTCGCGGTCGGCGGGTGGTGTCCCGGCTCCGCGTTCGCCGGAGAGCGTCATTGCCCGTCCGTCGGCAGGAAGACCTCGACGTGGTAGCCGCCCTCGGGAGTATGCCCGGCCTTCAGGGTGCCGCCGATCATCGCGGCCCGCTCGCGCATGCCCATCACGCCGTGTCCGGAGCCGTCGCGTGCGGGCGGCGTCGGGTGCGGGGGCGGTTCGTTGTGCACGCGCAGCCCGAGTCCGGTCGGCACGTACGCGACCTCGACCCGCACGCGCGCGCCGGACGCGTGGCGCAGCGCGTTGCTCAGTGCCTCCTGGGCGATCCGGTAGGCGGACAGGTCGACGCCCTGGGGCAGCGGGCGCGCGGCGCCGACGGTGACGCAGTCCACCGTCATCCCGGCCGCGCGCACGTTGTCGATCAGTTCGGGCAGTCGGTCCAGCGTCGGCAGCGGGGCGGGGCGGCCGTTCCGGTCCACTGCCGCAGCCGCCGCACCGTCACTCCCGCCGTCGCTCTCGGTGCGCAACAGGCCGAGCACGCGGCGGAGTTCGGCCAGCGCGTCGACCGCGTTGGCCCGGATCGTGACGAAGCTCCGCACCAACTCCGGTGGTGGGTCGGCGACTCGGTACGGGGCCGCCTCGGCCTGGATCGCGATCACCGACATGTGGTGGGCGACCACGTCGTGCAACTCGCGGGCGATCCGGGCGCGTTCCTCCAGGAGCGCGCTGCGCTCCCGCTCGGTGGCGGTCAGGTCGGACTGTACGGCGAGTTCGCGGCGCGCGTCGCCGCGGCTCCGGAAGGCGACCACGACGATCATCACGGTCGCGGTCAGCAGCGCCACGGCGGGCATCGTGCCCCAGCGCGACGGGTCGTCCTGCGCGTTGCGCACCAGCACCACGCCGAGCAGCGTGGTGCACACCCACGTCTCCACTACGGTCCGCACCGGGGTGTGGAAGGCGACGTGCGCCATCACCACCACCTGGGCGACCACGCCGACGGCGCTCCACGGCCACTGCATGCCGGCGGCCGTGCCGGACCCGGGCCCGCCCGGCGTGGCGGCCAGCGCGCAGATCACGGTCGAGCCGAGTGACATCCACCAGGCCACGATCGGTCGTTGCGGCGCGAGCAGGATCGGTACACCGGTGGCGAGGCCCATGGCGAAGGCCGTCCCGCCGGACACCCCGGGATAGCCGGCGAACACCGCCCCCTGGATGCCCACGACGAACACCACGGTGAGGTAGTGCAGGGCCAGGGCGACCGCGCGGCTGCTGAACGGGGCGGGCGGGCGCTGCGTCCGGACCCGGACGTCGAACAAATCGCCGCGCAGTGTGGTCAGCCCCTGCCGCACCCGGCCGGCCGCACCGGCTCGGCCGCCGGTCGAGGTCTCGGCGCGGCCCGCCGCATGCGCGACGTCGATGTCCCGCCCGCCCGATCCGCCTGCCTTTGTGCTCATCCACAGCAGGCTAGGGCCCCGGTCGGGGCACGGCGTCCCCGGCCCGGGTGATCCGGGATGTCACTCTCGGGAGCTACGCCCGGCGGTCGAGGAGCCACGTGATCGCCCGCCGCCGGCCTCCCATCGATGGAAAACCGTCCACAACGCGAGCAGCACGGCGGCGAACACCGGCATCCAGCCGATCCGCGCGGCCACCCACGGCAGTCCGTCGGGCGCGGTACCCAGGCCGGGCAGCCCGCCGAGGCCGATGCCGATCGAGGTGGTCGCGAGCATCGCGCTCTGATGCCACAGGAACACCGTCATCGCGGACAGATTGACCAGTGCCACCGCCGCCCAGGTGCGCGGATGCCGGCTCAGCGCCCGGCGCAGCGGGGCCCGGACCAGCAGCGCGAGGCCGCACTGGGCGAGGCCGAAGGCGACCGCCGCGAGGGTGGGCGGGTTGAGGTTGGAGATCGCCTGGCCCGGGACGCCGACCATGCTGACCGGATAGCCGCACCAGCGGATCAGCGCGGCGCAGCCGAGCGCGCCCACCACCAGGAGCGGACCGCCCAGGCGCTCGATCCGGGCCCGATGCGGACCGGCCCAGAGCACCCCGAGGCTGTACGGGACCAGCCAGCCGGCGAGCACGTCGACCCAGCCGAGCGCGGCCGGCCCGTCGGCGGCGAACCTGGTCAGGTCCACCGCGGCGACCACGGCGAGCGCGAGCGGCGGCCCGGCCCGGCCGAGGCGGACCACCGGCGGGGTGAGCAGGGTCAGGCCCGCGTAGACGAGCACGAACCACAGCGGGGAGAGCACGAGCTTGCCGAGCGTGTGGAGGGTGCCGCCGGGTACGAAGTCGGCGAGCAGCGCCATGAGTACGGTCCACACCGCGAGCAGCGCGGCGATCGGCCGGCCGAGTCGGATCATCCGCCGCCGGGCCCACGAGCGGTAGTGCGTCGCGTGGGCGTACGAGCGTGCTCCCACATACCCGCCGACCAGGAAGAACACCGCCAGCGGCTGGAGCAGCCAGGTGACCGGGGCGAAGTCCGGCAGCCGGCGCAGCGGGCTGTCGGTCTGCCAGTGGTCGGCGCCGGCGGACACGCCCGTGACGATCCAGTGGCCGAGGACCACGCCGAGGATGGCGAACGCCCGCAGACCGTCCACCTCCCGCTCCCGGTCGGCGGGGGTCGCCTGCTCGATCCGGCGCACCAGCACGCCTTGTTCAGCCATGGGTCACCTCCGTCGCGCGGCCTCGCACGATCAGCGCGAGGTTGTACAGGGCCCGCCCGCCGGGTCGCAGGTAGTCCGAGTGGCCACCGCCGCCGGCCGCGAAGTCGCGGGCGCCGAAGCCGCGCGAGGTCGGGTCCGCGCCGAAGCCGATGGTGGTGTCGAAGAACGGGATGCTCACGTGCGGCACCAGGTCGATCCGGTCCGAGCCGCCGCGACCGGCCCACACGCGGGCTCCGGTGCCCAGGTCGTCCCGGTCGTCGACGCCCACGCCGGGGCTGCCGAACACGGCGAGGTCGGCCACGTCGATCGTGGCGACCGCCCGCCCGCACACCACCGAGCCGTAGGAGTGGCACAGCAGCGACACCTGCGCGGCGGGCGCGACGGCGTACAGCCCGGCCACGAAGCGGCGCAGTTCGCGCGCGCCGTCGTCGGCCCGGCCGGTGGTCAGCACGTCGAGGCTGATCGTGTGCGGCGGCGAGTAGCCGAGCCAGGCGATCACCGCGACGCGCGCGGTCGGGTCCTGGGTGTGGATCTCCGCGTACAGGGCGCGCGCGCCGCCGCCGGGGGCCGAGTACGGCTTGTCGCCGCGCGTGTCGAAGTGGTCCAGGTCGGTGTCGGCGCCCGGGACCAGGACGGCGATCCGGTCCGCGGCGGCCAGGTCGCCGACCACCTCGACCGCCCGTACCCGGCCCGCGCGGCCGTCGAAGGACAGGAAGGTCCGGCCCGGGTCGGCCATCCGCGCCAGTTTGTCCGCCCGACCGGTGTGTCCGGTCTCCCGGGCCGACCCGGCCGCGTCGGCGATGGCCCGTTGGTTGGCGGTGTAGCGCTCGCCCAGGGTGGTCGCGGACATCGCCGGCAGTGTCGGCGGGGCCGCCGCCGCGGCCTCCGCCACGCCCACGCCCGGCCCGGCCAGACCGGCCGCCACCAGCACCGAGACCAGGCCCATTCGCAGCCGACCACGCATCTCCCGCTCCCGTCCTCGAGGTTCCGGACTCGAAGCTAGGAATCGGCGTCCGTAGCCTGCGTCGCGCCAGGGAGTGGACCCTGCGGGTAGCTCTCGGGGACTACCCGGGCCACACGCGTGGTCGAGAGTCGGCGGGGACGGTGCCGGGGCCGCCCGCACTGCGGGGGGCGCGCCGTGCGGCGGCCCGTGCGGCGGGTGGATCGCGCCCCAGGTACCACGCGCGCTCTCCTCCGCTGGGCTGACGGCGCGTCGGGGGCGGCCGGCTACCGTGGCATCCGTGACTTTTCGCTCCGCCGCCGAGTCGATCCGCCGCCCCTTCCCGTCCTGGCCGCAGGCCCGACGCTCGTTCGCCTTCGACGTCGCGGTGGCGATCGTGGCCGGGCCGCTGATCCCCGCGCTCGCCTTGGTGTTGCACCTGAACGAGCCGGGTGTCGACGTCGCGGACGCGTGGCTGACGTTCGTGGCGCAGGCGATCGCCGGGGCGATCCTGGTCGTTCGGCGCCGGCGGCCGCAGGTGTGCGTCGTGATCGCCGCGCCGACCATGGTGCAGACGCAAAGCATCGGCGCCCTGCTCGCGGCCTACGCCGTCGCGGTCTACGTGGCCGACCGTCGGCGGATGTGGCTGTTGATCGGCGTCCTGTGCCTGGCCACGTGGCAACCGTGGGATTGGCGGGATTTCGGCAACAACACCGCGAACGTGTTCGGAACTCTCACCCCCGCGTGCTTCGGTCTGTACATCGCCTCCCGCCGCCGACTCATCGCCGCGCTCGGAGAGCGCGCCGAACGGGCGGAGCGCGAACAGGAGTTGCGCGCCGAACAAGCGCGGGAGGAGGAACGCAACCGGCTCGCCGGGGACATGCACGACATCGTCACGCACCGGGTCAGCCTGATGGTCCTCCAGGCGGGCGCGATGCGGGCGCGGGCGGTCGACGACGCGAGCCGGACGGCGGCCGAGGACCTGCGCTCGACCGGCTGCCAGGCGCTGGCCGAACTGCGGGACCTCGTCGCGGTGTTGCGTACCGCCCAGGAGCGCGACGCAAGCGCCCCGGTGGAGCCGGCGGTGCTGGACGCGTCGGCACTGGTGGAGGAATCGGCGGCGGCGGGCGTCGATGTCCGCCTGGACGTGGAGGGCACGCCCCGGCCGGCCTCGCCGGTGGTGGTCCGCACCGCGTATCGGGTGGTCCAGGAGGCGTTGACGAATGTGCACAAGCACGCGCCCGGCGCCTTCGTCCAGGTGCTGGTGCGGCACACCGACGGCGAGTTGCGGATCACCGTGACGAACACCGCGCCCACCCGGCCGCCCGAGATCGAACTGGGCGCGGGTGGAACGGGTCTGGTCGGGCTGCATCGACGGATCGAGCTGACGGGGGGCACGTTCCGGGCGGGGCCTTGCTCGGATGGGGGCTTCGAGCTGGACGCGCGGTTGTCGGTGGCGTCGGAGGTGGCGGTTCCGGCGGCCGGGATGGACGGGCCGATCGAGCCGCCGCAGGGCGAGATCGCCCCCGGAGCAGCGCCCGCCGAGTCGCCCAGCGGGATCGGATGGCCGCTGCGAGCGCGTCCGGTACGGCCGGCTCGGGACCGGGCGGCCCGGGGTCGGTCGGCGGCGGGCCGCCCCGATCCGGAGCACGCGGAGCGCCCGAACGACGCGGTGGTGTCGACACCGGGAGTACTGACGGGATCACGCCCCGAAACCGGTTGATACCCGGAGGATCCGGCCGCACCGACTTCTCGATCCTCGACACGTGTCACCCACCTTTCGGTGTTGACTTGCGCAGCCCCCGGATGGACCCTCGGGCCAGCCGCGCCGCACCGTTCGCCCGACCGGCCCCGGGTTCCGGAACCGCCCCGGACCCGCCGCCCCGGCACGCCCGGCACGGCCCGCACCGGCACGACACCGCACGGCGCCCGGCTCCGTTTCTCCGCCTTCGCGCCGTGGCCTCGACATCACCCGCTCCGCCCCGCACCTCGGTACGCAGCAGATCGATCTTCCGGAACCGGAGCCACCGGTTCCGCATGTCGAACTCCCCCGGGCTGCCGGCCCTCGGGACGCCCCGAAAGGCATCCTGATGCCCCGACCGAACCACCCGAACCCGAACCCGAATCCCGACCCCGTTCCCGTCTCGGGTCCCTCCCGCCGTACGGTGCTCGGCGGCCTCGCCGGCGCCGCGCTCGTCGCGGCCCAGTGGACCCCCGCCGGTCTGATCCCCGCCGCCGGGGCCGCCGCTCCGCCGGCCCCGCCCGACTTCCCGGCCGGCATCCCGCTGGGCGTGCAGCAATACCGGAACTGGTCCGGCGAAATGCGCGCCGACGACGTCTGGACGGCGGTACCCGCACACCCCTCCGACGTGGTGACGCTGGCGAACTGGGCGCGTGCCAAGGGCTATCGGCTCCGCCCACGCGGCATGAGCCACAACTGGTCGCCCGTCCTGATCCCGCCCGGCGCGGACACCTCGCGCACCCTGATGGTGGACACCACACGGAACCTGACCTCGCTGGTGGTCGATCCCGGTTCGCCGACCACGGTGACCGTCGAGACCGGATGCAGCATCGAGCGCCTGCTGACCAAACTGGAGGAGGCCGGTCGCGGAATGATCGCCACCACCGCGCCGGGCAAGTTGAGCGTAGGTGGCGTGCTGGCCATCGGAGCACACGGCAGCGGCATCCCGACACCCGGCGAAACCCTGCCCCAGGGCGGCACTTACGGCACGCTGAGCAACCTGGTGGTGGCACTGACCGCGGTGGTGTGGGATGCGGCGGCCGGCGCGTACGTCCTGAAGACCTTCCGGCGCGACAACCCCGAGATCGGCCCCTTCCTGGTGCACCTGGGCCGGGCGTTCGTCATCGAGGTCACCCTCCAGACCAATGCGAACCAACGGCTGCGCTGCCAGAACTTCTACCACGACCGGATCGGCACCCTGCTCGGCCCGCCCGGCGGATCCGGCAAGAAGCTCGCCGACTACCTGCGCGACTCCGGCCGGGTCGAGGTGATCTGGTTCCCGTTCACCACGGTGCCGTGGCTCAAGGTGTGGAGCGTCGCGCCGAGCAAGCCGTGGGTGTCCACCCAGGTCAACGCACCGTACCCGTACACGTTCGCCAACTTCGTCACGGAGGACCAGGCGAAGTTCCTCGCCGACATCGCCACCGGCAACGTCGGCGGCACCGAGGTGTTCACCAACGCCGAGATGGCGGTGGTCGGTTCGGGCCTGATCGCGACCTGGACGTGGGACATCTGGGGCTGGGCGAAGAACACCCAACTCTTCGTCGAACCGACCACGCTGCGCATCCACGAGGGCGGCTGGGCGGTGTCGACCGCGCGGGCGAACGTACAGCGGGTCCTCAACGAGTTCTTCGTGCGCTACACGGGCCTGTTGAGCGCGTACAAGGCCAACGGCCGGTACCCGTGCAACAGTCCGATCGAGTTGCGGGTGACCGGCGTGGACCGGGCGAGCGAGGTCGTGGTCCCGAACGCGGTCGAGCCGACCCTGTCCGCCGCCCGTCCGCGCCCCGATCACCCCGAATGGGACACCGTGGTCTGGCTCGACGTCGCCACCCTGCCCGGCACCCCCGCCAACCACGACTTCTACCGGGAGATGGACTCCTGGATCTGGGCCAACTACACCGGCGACTACGCCTGTGTCCGTCCGGAGTGGTCCAAGGGCTGGGCGTACGGCCTCGGCGGCGCCTGGACCGACACGGCCGCCGTGACCGGCCGCATCCCCAACGCCTTCCGCACCGGCCTGCCCACCACGGCCAACTTCGACACGGCCCGCGCCACCTTGAACAAGTACGACCCGACCCGCGTCTTCACCAACCCGTTCCTGGACCTCCTCCTCCCCTGACCACCATCGAAACAAAGCGGCCACCGGGCCCCCCTCGGCCCGGCCGGCCGCCGCCATCGACTCCGCCGTGTTGCGGGCGGTCGCCGGCGCCGCAGGGGAGTAGGCCGAACGGCGAGATCAGCTCTGGTCAGCTCTGCTCGGTGCGCAGAAGACGCAGGAACGCCTTGATGCCGGAGATGACCTCCTGGTTGTCCGTCAATTGGCTGATGGTGTCCTCGAAGCGGCGGCCGAGGGCGTCCACCTTGCGGTCCGCCTCGTGGAAGCGGGTCGTGGTGTGGGCGGTCTCGGAGACCGCCGTTTCCCGAAGTTGCGTGACGCTCACGCGCAGGTCCTCGGTCCGGGTCTCCAGCGCCTCGACCCTGGTTTCCAGCACCCTGACCCGCTCGATCAGCGCGAGCACGTCCTCGCGGGGGTGGGTCACCTCCCGCAACATCGTGCGCAGCCGCTGAGCCAGGTGCTCCGCATACGCCCCACCGGGTCGAAACAGGGTGCTGAGCAGGTAGAACCCGGCGAACCAGTAGCCCACGACGCCGCCGGAGATCCAGGTGATCAGCGCGATCACCCCGGCGGAGAGCATGTGGGCGCCGATCGCGCCGACGAGCAGCCGGCGGGCGATCCGCCGGGCCTCGACGTCACGCCCCTCCGGTACCGCCAGGCCCCGCTCCCGACTGATCGCGATCTCCGTGATCAGCTGTCGGGCCCGGAAGTACAAATTCCACGGCACGGTCAGCACCATGATCAGCCAGAACAGACACAGCGCCCCCGCCCCCAGCGAGAGCAGGTCCGCCAACGACGTGTCCTCGACGAAATACAGCACGATGCCCAACACGGTCGTGCCGACGAACAGCAGAACTCCCAGCCCTTTGGCCGCGCTCACCCGAACTCCACTCCCCACCCCGGTGATCGGCCCACCCGAGCACCCTGCCCGGACTGTAGGGCACGCGGATCACCGGAATCGGGTTCAGTCGTCGGCAACCGATCCGTCGGGGTCGGGAATCCACGAGCCGTGCATCCCCGCCGGGACCCGGCGCGGCAGTTCCACGGCCGCGATCGGCGGTGCGGTGATCCGCCGCGCGTCCAGCACCAGCAACTCCGAGGCGTTCCGGGCCGGATCGCCGACCACGGTGAGCAGGTAGCCGTCGTCCTCGGCGGTGCCGCCCTCGGCCGGCACGAACACCGCCTCGCCGGGCATGCGGTCGCGCCCCTGCCCGGCGATCCATCGCTCCCCGCTCACCCGGTCGTACTTGACGATCGCGTACTCGCGCAGCCCCGCCCCGGGAAAGGCCGACGCGTAGCCGAACCGGTGTGGCCGGCCCACCGCGCGGGCGTCGATCGTGGGGAACTCCACGACCAGCGAGTCCAGTTCCTGCTCCCCCGCGACACCCGAGATCGGATCGAGGATCCATCGGTGCGAGATCGCGCCCACCACGGGGAATTCGGGATAGCCGGGCGCGCCCACCCACCACCGCCAACTCGTCTCCCACGCGGCCCGATCGAACCTCGGCGCCTCCAGCACGATCCGCCCGCGCACGTCCTCGTACGCGTTGGCCACGTGCAGCACCATCCCCGGCGACACCTCGAACCAGGTCGGCACGGCCGGGCCGGTGCGCGGCATCACGCCGATCCGGGGCGCGTAGGACTCGCTCCAGCGGTAGGGCACGCCGGAGGACTCGGCCGGGTTGAACACCACGGGCAGGTCGAGCCAGACCACATGACGCCGCGTCAGCCCGAAGTCGTGCATCAGCGAGGGCCCCGCGCCGCAGATCACCTCGCTGCGGATGATCCGGCCCCGGGGCGACGCCACGTGGTACGTGAGATACGGCGGAGTCGGCGAGCAGCCGAAGAAGTGCAGTTCGCCGGTGCCCGGATCGGTTTTGGGGTGCGCCGTCATCGCGGTGGTCAGCCCGCCGGCGAAGTCGTACGGGCCGACCGTGTCCAACTCGCGGGTCACCTCGAACGGGAGGTTGGCCTCCTGGAGCGCGAGCAGCCGACCGGCGTGTTCGACGATGTGCGTGCCGGCGACGCTCGCGGTCAGGTCCACACTGCCGTCCGCGCGCACGTACGGCGCGCCGTTCCACGCCGGGGTACGCACCCACCGGTTGCGATACCACTCGGCCCGGCCGGCCCGCAGCCGGATGCCGTGCAGCATGCCGCTGCCCCGGAACCAGTGCGACGGCACGTCACCGGGTCGCGGGTTGTGGCCGTTGCGGATGTAGCGACCGTTCAGCTCCGGCGGAAGCCTGCCCGAAACCTTCAGGTCGCGCCGGTCGATCTCGTCGGCGACGGGCGCGAAGTGCTCGGCGAGATAGGGCTTTCGCAGGTCCACGACGGCGCGCTCCGATCACCCGGGTCGGTGACTGTAACACCTGTTCCCGCCGATCCGGCACCCGACGCGAAGGCGGGCCGGGGCGTCCGCCCCGACCCGCCCACCGCCGCGCGCCCGTTCGGCTAGCGCGCGCCCAACTCCTCGGCGAGCGCGGTCGCGAAGGCGTCGATGTCCGCCTCGGTGGTATCGAACGCCGTCATCCAGCGCACCTCGCCGATCGACTCGTCCCACGTGTAGAACCGGAACCGCTTCTGCATCCGCTCGGTCACATCCACCGGCAGCACCGCGAACACCGCGTTGGCCTGCGGCATCCGGGACAGCGTCACCCCGTCCAGGTCGGCGACCTTCTCGGCGAGCAGCGCCGCCATCGCGTTCGCGTGCCGCGCGTTGCGCAGCCACAGGTCGCCGGAGAGCAGCGCCTCGAACTGCACCGACACGAACCGCATCTTGGACGCGAGTTGCATCGCCGCCTTGCGCAGATACTTGATGCCGCGCGCCGCGTCCGGGTTGAGCACGACCACGGCCTCGCCGAACATCAGGCCGCTCTTGGTGCCGCCGAAGGACAATACGTCCACGCCCACGTCCGTGCTCAGCGCGCGCAGCGGCACGTCCAGCGCGGCGGCGGCGTTGGCCAGGCGCGAGCCGTCCAGGTGGGCGAGCATGCCGTGGTCGTGCGCGTGCGCGACCAACGCGGCGATCTCGTCCACCGTGTAGACCGTGCCCAGTTCGGTGCTCTCCGCGAACGAGACCACCCTCGGCTGGGCCCGGTGTTCGTCGCCCCAGCCCCACGCGTGCGTGTCCACGAGTTCGGGGGTGAGCTTGCCGTCGGGGGTGGCCACGGTGAGCAGCTTCAGGCCCGCCACCTTCTCCGGGGCCCCGCACTCGTCCACGTTGATGTGCGCGGTGGCCGCGCAGATCACCGATTCCCAGCGGTCGGTCATCGACTGCAGGCCGACCACGTTGGCCCCGGTGCCGTTGAACACCGGGAACACCTCGGCGCGTTCGCCGAAGTGGGTGCGAAAGACCTCGGTCAGGTGCTCGGTGTAGACGTCCTCGCCGTAGGAGATCTGGTGTCCGCCGTTGGCCGTGCCGATCGCGGCCAACACCTCGGGATGTATGCCCGCGTAGTTGTCGCTGGCGAAACCGCGCGCGTCGGGGTCGTGACGCGGGGTCAGGGGACGTTCAGGCACAGTCGTTTCCCGTTCAGGTCGATGGCCGGAGTGTTCCACAGACCCGCGATCTCGGCGGCGAGATCGGCGACGTCGGTGAATCCGGCGAACTTTGCGTTGGGTCGGGCCTCGCGCATCTCGTCGTTGACGAGTGCCTTGACCACCAGGATCGTGGCCGCCGCCTCGGTGTCGGTGAACGCGTCGGCCAGCGCCAGGGTCCAGGTCTCCGCGGCGGCCTTGGCGGCGGCGTAGCCCGCGTTGCCCTGGGTCGGTTGTCCGGCCGCGGCGGCGGAGATCAGTACGAATCGGCCGCGCGGGCTGCGCGCGAGCGCTTCGTGGAAGGCCAGCGTGGTGTGCTGGAGGGTACGCACGAGCAGGTTGTGCAGCAGGGCCCAGTCGTCGAGCGAGTTGTCGCCGAACCTCTTGCCGCCGCGCCAGCCGCCGACCAGGTGCACCAGCCCGTCCACCCGGCCGTGCTCGCGCTCGACCTCCTCCGCCCAGCGGCGGGTGGCGTCCGGGTCGAGCAGGTCCACCACCGCGCCGCGCGCTCCGGGCGCGGCGTCCACGCTCGCCCGCAATCGTTCGGCGTTCGCGTCCGCGCCGTACACCCGGGCGCCGGCGCCGACCAGCCGTTCGAGCACCGCCCGGCCGGTGGGGCCACCCGCGCCCGCGACCGCGATCACCGCGCCTTCGAGACCGTTCATCACTGCGACTCCTCGTTCACGTGCCGTTCGTCCTGGCCCGTACCCCGGCGGGCATCCGGCGCACCCATCGCACCCCTCGCACGCCGCACCCGCACCCGCACGGTCACGACGCCGCGGCGTCCCGCTCGCGCGCCTCGCCCGGGCCCGCCTGCGGGGCGTCGGCGGTGATCCCGCGCGTGGACGCGATCACGTCGCGCAGCCGCCGGTTCAGCGCCTCGTAGAACATGCTCAGCGGGAACTCGTCGGGCAGTACCGCGTCCACGAGCGCCTTCGGCGGCCCGTCCATCGGCAGCGCGGCGGTCCCCTTGGCCCACACCGAACCGGGGTGCGACGGCACGTATTCGGCGACCAGTCGGTAGCCGGCCAGCCAGTGGCCGACCTTCGAACGGTCGACACCCTCGCGGTAGAGCCGGTCCACCTCGTCGAACAGTCCGAGGACCGCGTCGGTGATCCGGTCCCAGTCGATGGTGAGGCGGTTGTCCGACCAGTCGAGCACACCCGCGCGATGCAGGTAGGCGAACAGCAACTGCCCGCCGAGCCCGTCGTAGTTGCGCACCCGTCCACCGGTGACCGGGAAGCGGAACAGCCGGTCGAAGATCACCGCGTAGCGCACCAGCGGCGCGGTCGGCTCGCCCTCCGCGGACAGCGCGACCGCCTCGCGGAACGCGGTCAGGTCGCAGCGCAGCTCCTCCAGGGCGTACATCCAGAACGGCATGCGCTGCTTGATCATGAACGGGTCGAAAGGCATGTGCCCGCGCATGTGGCTGCGGTCGTGGATCAGGTCCCACAACACGAACGCGTTCTGGGCGAGCTGCTGGCTCTCGACCAACGCCTGTGCCTCCGGCGGCAGTTCCAGCCCGAGGGTGTCCGCCGCGGCGGTCCCGACCCGACGGAAGCGGGCCGCCTCGCGGTCGCAGAAGATGCCGCCCCAGGTGAACCTGGGCACTTCGCGGACGGCCACGGTCTCGGGGAAGAGCACCGCCGAGTCGGTGTCGTATCCGTCGGTGAAGTCGACGAACGCGAGCGGCACGAACATCGCGTTGTCGTAGCGCGTCGCCTCCAGGTCGGCCAGCCACTGCGGCCACACCACCCGCAGCAGCACCGCCTCGACGTTGCGGTTCGGGTTGCCGTTCTGGGTGGTCATCGGGAAGACGACCAGGTGCTCCAGGCCGTCCCGCCGGTTCTGCTCGGGGCGGAAGGCGACCAGCGAGTCCAGGAAGTCGGGGCGGGCGAAGTCGGCCTCGGCCCAGCGGTGGAAATCGGCCACGACGGCGTCGAGGTAGGCCTCGTCGTACGGGAACAGCGGGGCCAGTGCCGCGATGGCGGCGGTGATGTCGGCGACCAGGACGCGGGCGGCGGCATGCCCGGACGGCTCGATCGAACCGTCCTTGGCCTGAAGCGGACGCAGGTCGGCAACGGCTTCCTTGAGCACCGGCCACTGCGGGTGGTCGACGGCGGTACGGACGGCTACGCGGGTCATGTCGGACATGAAACCCCCTCAAGGGAAACGCAGGAACCACGGCCAGATGAACCTATGTCAAAAGAATTTCACGTGGCAAGGCGGATTCAAACGCAATCTTATCGTCCCCAGTACGTTTTGCCCGAATAAGTTGGGAATGCGATCATCTCGTTCCCGCGAAGTCCGCAGCCGAACCATCGGCCGGGGAACGCGCCCGACCGCCCCGCTTCGGCCCCACCGAACGCACGTGGGCCCCGCCGAGGTATTCGACGGGGCCCACGTGGTGGTGCGGGTGGATCAGACGGCGAGCTTGGTGCCCACGCCGATCACGTTCGGGTTGTCGCCGATGACGCCGGCGTTGGCCGCGTGCAGGGCCTTGTAGCCGCCCTTGACACCGAACTTGGCCGCGATCGCGGACAGCGTGTCACCGGACTTGACGGTGTAGGTGCCGGAGCCCGACGCCCGCCCGGTCGCGGCCGACTTCGGCGCGTCCTGCTTGGCGACGTCCTGCTTGGGCTGCACGTTGAGCTTCGGCGCGTTGCCGGTCGCGGGCTTGGCCTCGGACTTGGGCGCGGCCTTCGGCTCGACCGAGGACTTGGTCTTGCCGGTGGCCGAGGACTCGGCCGTGGCGTTGGCGTTGCCGCCCTTGCCCAGACCGGCCTTCACGGAGCAGACCGGCCAGGCGCCGGGGCCCTGGCTCGCCAGGACCCGCTCCGCCACGGCGATCTGCTGCGCCTCGGAGGCCTGCGCGGCACTGGCCGCGTACTGGCTGCCGCCGAACGCGTTCCAGGTGCTCGGGGTGAACTGCAGACCGCCGGAGAAGCCGTTGCCCGTGTTGATGCTCCAGTTGCCGGTGCTCTCGCACTGGGCGACCGCGTCCCAGGTGGACGAAGTCGCGGCGTTCGCGCTGCCCGCCATGCCCACGAGGGGAAGGACGAGACCCGCGCCGGCGGCGACGGCGATGCCGGCGCGACGGCCACGAGAGAGCGAACGAACCGGAGCGGTGATGGCACGGAAGGTCATTGATTACCTCGTCGGGCGCCTACGAAGTTAGCTGTCGGGTTCGGACGATTGGCCCGGCCTCGCCTGTCACAGGCATGGCTTCACCCCAGGCATCGGCAGTGCCGATGTCGGCTCACTTGGTTCCCCCGCTCCTGCCGCCAGTCGATATCGACTGCTTCCCTCGGGCGGCGGCAGGATTCGGCGTACCGCCCGGGGAGTCCGCTTGTGCGAACAACCACGAAGCTACGCACCGGTTCGCCGGGTTGGCAAACATTTCGGGCTGTTTGTGAGGTCCCCCATAGGGGGGAATAACACCTATTTGCCCTATTTGTCGCCGTCCTTGCAGGTCACGGCTCCGGCGTACACGGTGCGCGGCCGCGCGGTCACGCGTGCGTCGACGACGGACTATTCCGTCGCGGGCAGCTCCACCGGAACCACTACCCGCTCCTCGTCCCAGAGGAACGTCGCCCCGCCGGTCGCGAAATGGGGCACGTCGGCCACCGTGGCGCGGCCCTCGGGCGAGTCCAGCACCGCCTGGAGCTCCGCGCGTGAGGGCGCGTACAGCGCGACCACCAGGTAATAGGGCGGCCTCGCGCCGGAGGGATCCGGCTCGCACTTGCCGATGGTCCAGCCGGTGAGTCCCGGCATGGTGCGGGCCAGCGGGACGTGCTTCTCCCAGTAATAGGAGTCGAACGCCGCCGGGTCTTCGGGGTGGCCGTAGAGCACGGTCAACTTGTACATGCCGAATCCTCACGCTCGGAGTGGTCGGACGGACGTACGTTTCGCGCCACGCGTGTGCCGGGCGCGTCGGCTACGGGTGTGCCGGAGTGTCGCCCGCCGTGGCGACGCCCCCACCCGGGGTGATGCTCTTGAACGCCCGCGCCTGTTCGGTGATGGCCACCTCGGTCGGCAGGCGTTCCATGCTGGAGGCGCCGAAGAAGCCGACCACGCCGGTGGTGTGGGCCAGGACGTACGCCGCGTCCCCGGGTTCGGCGATCGGGCCGCCGTGGCACAGCACCAGCACGTCGGGGTTGACCTCCGCCGCCGCGTCGCGCATCTCCTGCACGCGCTCCACCGCCTGGTCGAGGGTGACCGCGGTGGTCGCGCCGATGCTGCCCTTGGTGGTCAGGCCCAGGTGCGGGACCAGCACGTCGGCGCCGGCCGCCGCCATCGCGCGGGCCTGCTCGGGGTCGAAGACGTACGGCGCCGTGAGCAGGCCGCGCTCCGCCGCCAGCCGGATCATCTCCACCTCCAGGTCGTAGCCCATCCCGGTCTCCTCCAGGTTCTGCCGGAAGACACCGTCGAACAGGCCGACCGTCGGGAAGTTCTGCACTCCCGCGAAGCCCATGGCCGCGAGTTGGTCCAGGAAGTGCGGCATGACCCGGAACGGATCGGTGCCGCACACCCCCGCGAGGACCGGAGTACTGCGCACCACCGGCAGCACCTCGCCCGCCATCTCCACCACGATCGCGTTGGCGTCGCCGTACGGCAGCAGTCCCGCCAACGAACCCCGGCCGGCCATGCGATAGCGGCCCGAGTTGTAGATGATGATCAGGTCCACACCCCCGGCCTCGGCGCACTTGGCGGACAATCCGGTGCCCGCGCCCGCGCCGATCACGACGCCGCCCTGCTCGATCGTCGTGCGCAGTCGGCCCCGCGCCTCGCGTCCGTTCATCTCAGTCCACATGTCCCTTCGTGATCAATTCGTGCAATCGATCCGCCGCCGCCTTGGCGAACGCCGGATCGTTGATGTCCGTCGCGGCCTCGTACAGCTCGACGGCGGTCCCGTCGAGGCCGGCGCGCAGCGCGTCGAACAACGCCGTATCGGCGTCGGAATCGTAGAAGGGTCCGCCCTCGACGTCGATCGCCGAAATCCCGCGCAGGGGCAGGTACAGCGCGGTGGGCCCGGTCGCGTCCCTCAGTTTGGCGGCGATCCGCCGTCCGAGTTCGGCGTTTTCGGCCGGTGTGGTGCGCATCAGCGTCACGGTCGGGTTGTGCACGTACAACAGCCGGTCCTCGAAACGCGGCGGAACGGTGTCGCGGGGGCCGAAGTTGACCATGTCGAGCGCCCCCACGCCGACCACCTGCGGCAACCCCACGCGTCCGGCGGCGGTCAGCCGCTCCGGGCCCGCGCTGAGCACCCCGCCGACCAGGTCGTCGGCCAACTCGGTGGTGGTCAGGTCCAGCACCCCGGCCAGGAAGCCCCCCGCGGCCAGGTTCTCCATGGCCCGGCCGCCGGCCCCGGTGGCGTGGAACACCAGTACCTCGTAGCCGAGTTCGTTGAGCCGCTCGCGCGCCGCGTCCACGGCCGGCGTGGTCACCCCGAACTGGCTCGCGGCCACCAGCGGCCGGCCCTCGCCGGTCACCCCGGCGACCGCCGCGCGGTCCTCGGCGTAGCCGCCGGCCATGCCCGCGATCGCGTCCGCCGCGTTGCCCAGGATGCGTTCGGAGAGCCGGTTGATGCCGGCGATGTCCACGACGCTGTACATCATCGTCACGTCCACCGCGCCGACGTACGGCGACACGTCGCCCGCCGCCATCGTGGACACCAGCAGCTTGGGCACGCCCACGGGCAGCGCGCGCATCGCGTGGGAGGCGATCGCCGAGCCGCCCGAGCCGCCCATCGCGAGCACCCCGTCCACCCGCCCCCGCTCGTAGAGTTCGCGCAGGATCGAGGCCGCGCCCTCGGCCATCGCGGTGGTCGCCGCGCCCCGGTCGGCGCGGGTGCGCAGGTCCTCCAGATCGGTGCCCGCCGCGGCGGCGACCTCGCCCGCCTGTACATCGGCCTGGGCCAGCGAGTCGCCGAGGACGCCGACGTTCATCAGCACGACCTCGGCGCCTCTGGCCCGCAGCCGGTAGGCCAGCCACGCGTATTCGGACCCCTTGGTGTCCAGCGTTCCGATCAGTACGACGGTGGGCATCGGTGCCTCCGGTGGTGTCGGTACGGCTTGCCGGGTTGACGCTTCGGCGGCGAACGGCCGCGCACAGTAACCCAACCGGATGATCATGGCAATGCAAAGCACCGTGCGATAGGACGGGGGGCGAGTCGCGGATTTCCCGCGCGGGAAAGGGGTGTCGATGGCGGAGGAACCGGACGCACGGGTCGCAATCGTCGCGGGAGCCGGCGCGGGCATCGGGCGCGCGTCGGCGCTGGCGCTGGCCCGCGACGGCGCGGATCTGGTGCTGGCCGCCCGCCGCCCCGAACCGCTGGGCGAACTCGCGGACGACATTCGGGACCTGACGGGCCGTCGGGTCCTCGCGGTGCCGACCGACCTGGCCGACCAGGACGCCTGCCGCGCACTCGTGGACACCTCGGCCCGGGAGTTGGGCCGGGTGGACGTGGTGGTGAACGTGGCGACATACAACCCGTCGGGACGCCTGGAGGAGTTGGACCCCGACGAGTTCCGGCGCGCGTTCGAGATCAACGTGCTCGGCGTACTGGCCGTCTCCCGGGCGGCGTTGCCCCATCTGCGTGCGGTCGGCGGCGGCTCGATCGTGCAGATCTCCTCGGAGGCGCCGCGCGCGAAGCCGGTCGGACTGGGCGCGTACGCGTCGACCAAGGCCGCGATGGAGGTGGCCTCCGGGGTGTTGGCCAAGGAGGTCGGGCCGGACGGCATCCGGGTCAACGTGGTCGTCGCGGGCTACACCGAGAACGCCAAACTCGCCGGATACATCGCCGACATCGCCGCGCGCCGCGAGGTACCGGAGAGCGAGGTGCGGGCCGAGCTGACCCGGTCCTCTGCGCTGCGTCGGATCACCCGGCCCGAGGACATCGCCGACGCGGTCGCCTTCCTGGCCTCCGACCGGGCCCGGGCGATCACCGGCACGGTCGTCCCGGTCACGTCGGGGGTCTCCTTCGGCTGATCCGGCCGGCACGAACTTCGACCCATCGGCCGACCCGGGATCCGCACGCCGACCCGATTTCGACCCATCGGCGCGGAACTCGGCCCGCCGACGCGCCCGTTCGCGCCCGCTCAGCGCAGCCGCAGCGCCAGGAAGAAGTCCACCTTGTCCTCCAGGCGGGCCAACTGACGCCCGGTCAGCTCCTCGATCCGGCCGATCCGGTAGCGCAGCGTGTTCACGTGTACGTGCAACCGCGCGGCGCACCTGGTCCACGACCCGTCGCAGTCCAGGAACACCTCCAGCGTGCCGATCAGGTCCGCCTGATGGCTCGCGTCGTACGCGCGCAACGGGTCCAGGAGCCGGCCCCGAAAGGCCCGGCGCACATCCTCGGGCACCGCGGCCAACAGCGCCACGTGCGAGGCGAGTTCCGCGTGCCCGACCACCTCGATCCGGCCCGGCCTGGTGCCGGCGATCCGGCCGGCGTGCCAGGCCTCCTCCAGGGCGCCGCGCAGCGCGTCGACGCGGGCCACCCGGGCGCTCACGCCGATGTGCGCCCGCAGGTCGTCCGTCGCGGGCCCGTCCAGCGCGGCCAGCCGCTCGCGCACCAGACCCGTGGTGGGATCCGGCTCGGCGCCGTCCCGGTCGTCCCGGCTCTCGCACGAGATCAGCGCCACCGCGCCGGTGCCGGCCGCCGACACCAGGGCGGGCGTCGGTCGATCCGCCAGCGCCTCCTCCAGAAGCACCCGGGCCAGTCGGGGTGCGTCGCGCACGGGCACGTCGGGCAGCGTGAGGGTGACGAACTGCCGGCGCCACGTGTCGCCCTCGTCCGGGTCGGCCACCCGCAGGCGCGTCGCCACCTCCATCGCGTCGGCGCCGGTCGCGAGCAGGTTCAGCACGTCCTCGGCCAGGCGGCGGGTGTGCCGGCGCCCGTCCTCGACCCGTTCCCGGCCCACCGAGACCAGCCGGACCAGTTCGCCGAGCAGCGCCTGGTGCCGGTCGGGCCAGTCGGTCACGTCGTCCTCGACCGCCAGGAACCAGTCGCCCCAGGCGTCCGGGTCGGCCGCGCCGCCCGCCTCGGGCACCGGCAGCAGCGAGAACGAGCGCCCGTCGACCCGGTGGCGGAACGGCACCCTGGCCCGGCGCTCGCGGGCGGCGAAGTGCGCGCGGGCCAGTTTGACCCGCAACCCCGGCGCCAGGTCCGGCCCGCCGGCGGCGGCCTGCCGCCCGATCAGCGAAAGCACCCAGCAGTGGATGTCGATGTCGGCCGCGACCAATCCGAGCACCCCGTCGAGCCCGGCCCCGCCGGCCGCCGCCTGGACCAGGCGCCGGTGCCGGTCGACCACCGCGGTCAGGTCGTCGGCCCGCTCGGCGGATATCCGCCGGACCACGAATTCGGTCAGGTGGGCGAAGGACAACTCCTCCTCGACCGCGAACAGCGGCAGGTGGTGCCGCTCGCAGGCGTCCACCAGATCGGCCGGGATGGCCCCGATCTCGGCCTCCCCCGCGGCCAGCGCGGTGGCTCCGCCCCGGGTCAGCACCCGGACGAACCGGTCCGAGTCGGCCGAACCCGAGCGCCAGCCCATCCCGGTCAGCACCAGGGCCCCGGCGGTCAGGTAGCGGCTGGGGTCGTGCAGGTCGGTGGTCATCACCGCCCGCACCGTGCGATCCAACTCCCCCTCGCCCACCAGCAGACGGATGCCGGCTATGCCGACGCCGGTCGTGCCATCGCCGAGAAGCGCGCGCAATCGCATCGACGGCCCCCTCTCGATCGAGCCGGCCACGGCGTCGGCCGCGCGGCGGATCCGTCATACCGGTTCGACGACCGGACGAACACTTGGAGAAAAGTACGGGAACACCCCCCGTGTGACACGCCTGGGTCATGTCTTTGGTGGGTACTCACAGTGACCTGCGTCTCGGTGTACTGGTGCGCACCCTCCCGTCCACGAAACGACCGGCCACACAACGACCGGTCACCACGCCCCGAGCGACGCGCCCCCGCGACGGGTACAGGGACGGCAGGGCCATACGCAAGGCAGAAGGAGAGACCCGACATGGAATTCCTGCGGCCCGCGACGTGGGAGGAGGCGCTCGCCGTCAAGGCGCAGCACCCGTCCGCGGTCCCGATCGCCGGTGGCACCGACGTGATGGTCGAGTTGAACTTCGACCGGCATCGCCCCGATGCCCTGGTGGATCTCAACCGTATTCGCGAGTTGCACGAATGGCGGATCGAGGACGACGACACGGTGCGCCTGGGCGCCTCCGTACCGTACGCGCGGATCATCGAGGCGCTGCACGACCGCCTGCCGGGGTTGTCCCTCGGCGCGCGCACGGTCGGCTCGCCGCAGATCCGCAACCGGGGTTCGGTCGGCGGCAACCTCGGCGGCGCCTCGCCGGCGGGCGACGCGCACCCGCCGCTGCTCGCCTCGGGCGCGACGGTGGAGGCGGCATCGGTGCGCGGCACCCGGCTGATCCCGATCGACGACTTCTATCTCGGCGTCAAGCGCAACGCGCTGGAGCCGGACGAGCTGATCCGGGCGATCCACATCCCGTCGGCGACCGGGCCGCAGCAGTTCGCCAAGATCGGCACCCGCAACGCGATGGTGATCGCCGTCTGCTCGTTCGCGATCGCGCTGCACCCGCGCACGCGGGACGTGCGCACCGGGATCGGCTCCGCCGCGCCCACCCCGCGGCGGGCGCACGAGGCGGAGAAGTTCATCCGGGCCGAGCTCGACGAGAGCGGCCTGTGGACCTCTGGCGGCGAATTGCCGCAGGCCACCGCGCGGCGTTTCGGCGAACTGGTGGCGGCGGCCGCCGCGCCGATCGACGACGTGCGCGGGTCGGCCGCGTACCGGCGCCACGCGCTGGCCGTGCTGGCGCGCCGCACCCTGCTCTGGACCTGGAACGACCACCGCACCGCCGGGAGGGCCGCCGCATGAGGGTCACATTCACCGTGAACGGCCGCCCGACCGAGGCGGACGACGTGTGGGAGGGCGAGAGCCTGCTCTACGTCCTGCGCGAGCGGGTCGGGCTGCCCGGTTCCAAGAACGCGTGCGAGCAGGGCGAGTGCGGCTCGTGCACGGTCTATCTCGACGGCGCCCCGGTGTGCGCGTGTCTGGTCGCCGCCGGACAGGTGCAGGATCGTGCGGTCGGCACGGTCGAGGGGCTGGCCGACGGGGACACGCTGGATCCGGTCCAGCAGGCGTTCGTGGACGCGGGCGCGGTGCAGTGCGGGTTCTGTACGCCGGGCCTGCTGGTCCAGACGCACGATCTGCTGAACCGGGCGCACCACCCCTCCGACGCGGAGATCCGCGAGGCGCTGTCCGGCAACCTGTGTCGCTGCACGGGCTACGAGAAGATCATGGACGCGGTCCGGTTGGCGGCCGCGCGCAAGGCCGACGCCCGCGGTACGGCCCCGGCCGGTTCGGAGGGCTGACGCCATGGCCGGTCCCACCATGCCGAAGAACCTCCTGGACGTCTGTGCGCCCGGTCGGGACGGCATCGGCGCGTCGCCCCTGCGTCCCGACGGGATCCTCAAGGTCAGGGGCGACTTCGCCTACGCCTCGGACCTGTGGCACGAGGACATGTTGTGGGGCACCACGCTGCGCAGCCCGCACGCCCGGGCCCGGATCCGGTCCGTGGACGTGTCCGCGGCGCTGGCCCTGCCGGGGGTGTACGCGGTGCTCACCCACGAGGACATCCCCGGCAGCAAGTTCTACGGCCTGGAGATCGCCGATCAGCCGGTGCTGGCCATCGACGAGGTGCGCTTCCACGGCGAACCGGTCGCGATCGTGGCCGCCGACCACCCCGAGACGGCGCGGCGCGCGGTGGACCGGATCGTGGTCGACTACGACGTGCTGCCGGCGATCGGACCGGCCCAGGCGCTGGACCCGGAGCGCTACGGCTACGTGCACGCGCCGGCCGACTACAAGGCGCACGCCTCGGGAAACGTCGTGCACAGCCAGCACATCCGCCACGGCGACGGGGACTCGGCGCAGGTGCGCGCGCGGGCCGAGGTGATCGTGCGCGGCGAGTACGAGGTCGGCATGCAGGACCAGGCGTTCCTGGGCCCGGAGTCGGGGCTCGCGGTGCCCGCCGAGGACGGCGGGATCGATCTGTACATCGCCACCCAGTGGCTGCACGTGGACCGGCAGCAGATGTGCCCGGTGCTCGGCCTGCCGCCGGAGAAGGTACGGCTGACCCTGGCCGGCGTCGGCGGCGCGTTCGGCGGGCGCGAGGACATCTCGATGCAGGTGCACGCGTGTCTGCTCGCGCAGTACACCGGCAAGCCGGTGAAGATCGTCTACAACCGCGAGGAGTCGTTCTTCGGCCACGTGCACCGCCACCCGGCGACGATGGTCTTCGAGCACGGCGCCACGCGGGACGGCCGACTGGTGTTCGTCCGGGCGGAGATCGTGCTGGACGGCGGCGCGTACGCGTCCTCGTCCCCCGCCGTGGTCGGCAACGCGGCCTCGCTCGGGATCGGTCCGTACGTGGTCCCGAATGCCTTGATCGACGCGACCGCCGTGTACACGAACAACCCGCCGTGCGGTGCGATGCGCGGCTTCGGCGCGGTCCAGATGTGCTTCGGCTACGAGTCCCAGATGGACCGGCTGGCCGCCGAACTCGGCCTGGATCCGGTGGAGTTGCGGCGGCTGAACGCGATGGAGCAGGGCTCGGTGCTGCCCACCGGGCAGGTCGTGGACGCCCCCGCGCCGGTGGCCGAACTGCTGCGCCGGGTCGAGGCGATGCCGCTGCCGGCGGCGGAGCACCGGCACACCGGCGACGGTGTGGACGTCCGCGAGTTGCCGGGCGGGGTGTCCAACAGCACGCACGGCGAGGGCGTCGTACGCGGGATCGGCTACGGCGTCGGGATCAAGAACGTCGGCTTCTCCGAGGGTTTCGACGACTACTCCACCGCGCGGGTCCGGCTCGAGGTGGTGGGCGGCGCGCCGGTCGCGCTGGTGCACACCGCGATGGCCGAGGTGGGCCAGGGCGGCGTCACGGTGCACGCGCAGATCGTGCGCACCGAGTTGGGCGTGGACCTGGTGACCATCGCGCCGGCCGATACGCGGGTGGGCTCGGCCGGGTCGACCTCCGCGTCGCGGCAGACGTACATGACGGGCGGCGCGGTCAAGTCGGCCGCCGAGGCCGTGCGCGGCGCGGTGTTCGAGCGCGGCCGGCTTCGCCGCGGCTGGCCGCCCGATCTCGTGGCGGGCCTGCGCCTGGTCGGCGGCAAGGTGGTCGATCGCGCCGACGCGGTCGTCGCCGACCTGGTCGACCTGCTCGGCGACGAACCCGTGGACGAGACGGTCGAGTTCCGGCACCGCCCCACCCAGGCGTTCGACCGGACCACCGGACAGGGCTTCGGGCACGTGCAGTACACCTTCTGCGCACATCGCGCGGTGGTGGACGTGGACGTGGAGCTGGGCCTGGTCAAGGTGGTCGAACTGGCCGCCGCGCAGGACGTCGGCAAGGCGATGAACCCGCTCGCGGTGCTCGGCCAGATCCACGGCGGCACCACCCAGGGGCTGGGTCTGGCGGTGATGGAGGAGATCGTGGTCACCGAGGGACGGGTGGGCAATCCGTCCTTCACGGACTACCTGATCCCCACCATCCTCGACACCCCGCCGATGCCGGTGGACGTACTCGAACTGGCCGACCCGCACGCCCCGTACGGGCTGCGCGGAGCCGGCGAGGCACCCACGTTGTCCGCGACGCCCGCGATCGTCGCGGCGATTCGCGCGGCGACCGGTCTGGCCCTGAACCGGGTGCCGATCCGGCCGGAACACCTCACCGGGACCTGAGACACCGTCAGTTCCGGTTTCCCCACCGTAGTACGGTCCCGGCGGCGGCGCAGACGCCTCCCCGGGGCCGGACCGGCCCGACCCCGCACGGCCGATCGCCGTGCCGTCGAGCGGACGCGCCCCCACGCAGGAAGGTCGTCGCGCCCGCCTGCCCGGAGCAGGCTCCGGGCGGTCGCGCCGCGCCGACTCGCTCCACCCCAACAACACCTAGACACTTGGGAGTGGGAAAGTGGCTCAGACATCGGTTCCGACGGAGCCCGGCGAGAATCCCCCGAATCCGCCACGCGGATCCGGGGCGAGCAGGGCCGGCGATCCGCCGCCGGCCGGCTCGTCCGGTTCGGGCGCGTTGGACACGTACTTCCGGATCAGCGCGCGCGGCAGCTCGGTGGGCCGCGAACTGCGCGGCGGCCTCACCACGTTCATGGCGATGGCGTACATCCTGCTGCTCAATCCGATCCTGCTGGGCGGCAAGGACGTCAAGGGGCATCAGCTCGACCCCGCGCAGATCACCACGATGACCGCACTGGCCGCGTTCATCACCACGGTGGCCATGGGCCTGATCGGCAACGTGCCGCTGGCACTGGCCGCGGGCCTGTCGGTGGCCGGCGTGGTGGGCAACCAGGTCGCGGCCGAGATGACCTGGCCGCAGGCGATGGGCCTGTGCGTGATCTACGGCCTGATCATCATGCTGATGGTCGTCTCGGGGCTGCGCGAGCGGATCATGAACGCCATCCCGATGGCGCTCAAGCACGCGATCACCATCGGTATCGGCCTGTTCATCGCGATGATCGGACTGAACAAGGCGGGCGTGGTGACCGAGAACGCCGCGCCGGGGGGACCGCCGGTGACGCTCGGCCCGGCCGGTGAACTGGCCGGCTGGCCGGTGCTGGTCTTCGCGGTCACGGTGCTCGTCATCTTCATGCTGATGGCCCGCGACATCCGCGGCGCGATCCTGATCGGCCTGGTCTTCGGCACCGTGTTGGCGATGGTGGTCAACGCCATCGTCGACATATCCGACAAGACCTGGGGCGGCGGCGTGCCGAACCTGCCGGACAAGGTGGTCGACGCGCCGGACTTCGGGCTGTTCGGCGAGGTGAGCGTGTTCGGCGGCTTCGCCGAGGCCGGCGGCATCACCGCTTCCGTCCTGGTGTTCACCCTCGTCTTCGCGGGCTTCTTCGACGCGATGGCCACCATCATCGGCATCGGCACCGAGGCCGAGCTCGTGGACGACGAGGGCCGGATGCCCGGGCTGTCCAAGGCCCTGGCCATCGACGGTGCGGGGGGCATCGTCGGTGGGGTGACCAGCTCGTCCGGTCAGACCGTCTTCATCGAATCGGCGACCGGCGTCGGCGACGGCGCCCGCACCGGGCTGTCCAGTGTGGTCACCGGCGCGATCTTCGGCCTGATGTTGTTCTTCACCCCGATCGCCGGCGTGGTCCCCGACCAGGTCGCCGCCGCCGCGCTCGTGGTGATCGGCTCGATGATGATCACCCAGGTCAAGCACATCGACTGGGACGACAAGGCCGCGGCGATCCCCGCGTTCCTGACCATCGTGCTGATGCCGTTCACGTACTCGATCACCGCGGGCGTCGCCGCCGGCGTGATCGCCTACACGCTGATCAGGGCCGCCCAGGGCAGGTTCCGCGACATCGGCCCGCTGATGTGGATCCTCACCCTGGCCTTCCTCGTGTTCTTCGCCCTGCATCCGATCAAGGAGTGGTTGGGCGTCAGCTGACGCCCGCACACCGCACCACCCACACCCCCAGGAGACGTCGATGCTCGACCTCGGGACCGAACTCGCGGCATGGCGCCGGGCGGGAACGCCATACGCCCTGGCCACCGTCGTCGGCGTCGACGGGAGCGCCCCCCGCCCCCGGGCGCGGCGCTCGCCGTGGGCGCCGACGGCACGGTCGTCGGCAGCGTCTCCGGCGGGTGTGTGGAGGCTGCGGTGTACGAGTTGTGCCGCGAGGCGCTGGCGAGCGGCACCCCGGTGCTCCAACGCTTCGGCTACAGCGACGAGGACGCCTTCGCGGTAGGGCTGACCTGCGGCGGAGTAATCGACGTCTTCGTGCAACGCGCCGGCGACGCGACGGTGGAGGCGGCCCTGGCCGCGGCCGAACGGGACATCCCCGTGGCCGCGGCCCGCGTCGTGGCGGGTCCGGCGGCGCTGGTGGGGCGGGCGATCACGGTCGTGGACGCGGCGCGCGGAGCAGGCGGCGGCTCCGGCGCCCCGGAGTCGGCGGTGACCGGCACGTTCGGCGCCGATCCCGCGCTGGACGCATCCGTGGTGGCGCAGGCCCGGGCCATGCTCGGCCCGGGCCGCACCGGCCTGGTCACGCTGCGCCCGGACGGCCGCCCGTGCCCGGAGTCGGCCCCCGACGACATCACCGTCTTCGTGGAGACCCGCACCCCGCCCCCGCGCCTGCTCGTCTACGGCGCGATCGACTTCGCGGCGGCGGTGACCCGGATGGGCAACCTGCTCGGCTACCGGGTGACGGTGTGCGACGCGAGGGAGGTGTTCGCCACGCGGCGGCGGTTCCCCGACGCGGACGAGGTGATCGTGGACTGGCCGCACCGCCACTTGGCCTCGGTCGCGGACACCCTCGACGCCCGCACGGTGATCACCGTCCTGACCCACGACCCGAAGTTCGACGTCCCCCTCCTGGACCTGGCGCTGCGCCTGGACCTGGCCTACGTCGGCGCCATGGGCTCGCGCCGCACCCACGAGGCGCGCCTGACCCGGCTGCGCGACATCGGGCTCACCGAGCAGGAGTTGGCCGCGCTGCACTCCCCCATCGGCCTGGACCTCGGCGCCCGCACCCCCGACGAGACGGCCCTGTCCGTCTTCGCCGAGGTGGTGGCCACCCGCACCGGCGCCACGGCCCGCCCCCTACGCACCGCCACGGGGCCCATCCACCACGCGGCGTGACCCTGCCCCTCGCACGACTCCCGGTCCCGAGCCGCGCCCAACGCGTGAACCGCGGCGCGGCCAACGGCGATAGTCCAGGGTGTGCGCCTGTTTTTCGCAAACCGCCCCGACCCGCCGCCCATCACCGAGGATTCCACCGACACCGACCTGCTTGCCGCCGTCGCCGCCGGCCGCCAGGAGGCGCTGCGCATCCTGCACACCCGCCACGCCCCCTGGCTGCGCGCCCGACTGGCCCGGCGCTGTGCCGACGCCGACCTCGTCGACGACGCGATCCAGGACACCTTCGTCGCGGTGTGGCGCGGAGCGGGGCGCTTCGATCCGGCAGGCGGCGAACCGGCCGCCTGGATCTGGACCATCGGCATCCGTCGGCTCGTCTCCCTGCTGCGGGTCCGGCGCATACCCGCGATCGAACTCCACGCCGACCACGCCACCACCGCCTCCGCCGAGGACCTGGTCCTGCTCGGCGTCGAACACACCGACGTCGGCGACGCGATCGCCCGGCTCTCCCCCGAGTTGCGCGCGGTGATCGAGGCCACCGTGCTGGACGGACTCAGCACCGGCGAGGCCGCCCGGCTCCTCGGGATCCCCCAGGGCACCGTCAAGACCAGGGCGATGCGCGCCCGGGCCCGGCTGAGGGAGTTGCTGACATGAGCACCTGGCACATCCCCGAACCGCTGCTCGCCCGCTACCTGACCGGTGGGCTGCCCGTTCCGCACGTGATGTCGATCGAGGCACACCTGGCCGCCTGCCCGAGTTGTCGCGCAGACGTCCCGGTCGACCCGGACTGGCTGGCCCACTCCTGGGCCGGCATCGACGCCGCGATCGACCGACCCCCGTGGCCGGAACGGGCGTTGGCCCGCCTCGGCGTACGCCCGCACGTGGCACGCCTGTTGACCGCGACGCCCGCGCTCAGCCGGGCCTGGCTGCTCGCGGTGATCGCGGTACTGGCCTTCGGCACCGCCGCCGCGCACCTGGCCGGCGACACCCCGGGGGTCCTGCTCGCATTCCTGGTCGGTGCGCCGGTGTTGCCGCTCGCCGGGGTGGCGCTGGCCTACGGCCCGGGCGTGGACCGGGCATACGAGGTGCAGGCGGCCACCCCGCTCGCCGGATCCCGCCTGCTGCTTCTGCGCGGGGGTGCCGTCCTGGTCACCGCCGCCGCGCTCACCGGCCTCGCCGCGCCCTTCCTGCCGGGACCCGCCGGCCTGGGCGCCGCATGGCTGCTGCCCGCACTCGCCCTGACCCTGGCCTGCCTCGCGATCGGCACCCGCCTGCCGCTGCCGCTCGCGGCGGGCGGCCTGACTCTCGGCTGGGTCGTGGTGGTGCTCGGCACCCAACGGGTCGATCGATACCTGCTGTTCGCCCCCGGCGCCCAGGCCGGGTGGGCCTGCGCGGTGCCGCTGTTGGCGCTCGTCGTGTACGCCCGCCGCCGCCGGTTCGATCCCGGCTCCCCGTCCGCCACACCGCGCTTTCGGAGCATGCGATGACCACTACGGCCACGACCGTGCGCGTGAGCGCGCTGCGCAAACGATACGGATCCCGAGCGGTGCTGGACGGGCTCGACCTGAGCCTGGGCGTCGGGGTGACCGGACTGCTCGGGCCCAACGGCGCGGGCAAGACCACGCTGATCCGCTGCCTGGCCACCACGCTCGCCCCGGACGACGGCTGGATCGAGGCGCTCGGCCTGAACCCGGCCGTCGCCGACGAGCGCACCGAACTCCGGCGTCGACTGGGCTACTTGCCGCAATCACCCGGCTTCTACCCGCATTTCACCGCGTTCGACCTGGTCGACTACGTCGCCGTGCTCAAGGACCTGACCAATCGTCGGGAACGGCACCGCGAGGTCCGTCGGGTACTCGACGAAGTGGACCTGGGCGATCGGGCCGACACGAAGGTGCGCAGGCTCTCCGGTGGCATGAAGCAGCGCCTCGCCCTGGCCCAGGCATTGCTCGGCGCACCCGAGTTGGTGGTCCTCGACGAGCCGACGGTCGGCCTCGACCCGGACCAGCGCATGCGGTTTCGCTCGCTTGTCTCCCGGCTCGGCGAGCGGCTGACCGTGGTGTTGTCCACGCATCAGACCGAGGACGTCGCCGCGCTGTGCGAGCGGGTGATCGTGTTGGCCGCCGGCCGCGTGGCGTTCACGGGCACCCCGGCCACACTCGCGGCAAGTGCGGCGGATCGGGTCTGGCGCACCGGGGGGCGGCCGGCAAAGGGGCGCTACTGGCGAGCGGCGGACGGGAGTTACCGGGTGCTGGGCGATCCGCCGCCGGGTGGGGTGCCCGATGAGCCGACGGTGGAGGACGGCTACCTGCTGTGCCTGGACGCGGTCGACCCGGCGGTCATCCGATGACGCTGTTTCGGCTGGAGGTTCGCCGACTCGCGGCCCACCCGCTGCCGTGGTTGTCGGCGATCGCGGCGCCGGCCCTCCAGCTGAACGACGTGCACGATCGGGCACCGGACCTGACCGTGGAGTCGGTGCAACTGGCCGGGTACGGGCTGCTGATCGCGGCCTGCGTGTTGTTCGCGACCAACACGGCCGCCGCGCGCGACCGACGCCACGGGACCACCGAGGCGTTCGACGCGCTGCCCTGCCGGCCCGAGGCCCGTAGCCGCGCGGTGGCGCTGGCGGGGATGGTGGTCGGGGCTCTGCTCGCGGCGGCGGCGTGCGGGGTGTACCTGGTCGTGCGCCACGCGCAGGGCAACGTCGCCGGGCGGCTCGACCCGTTCGAACCGCTCGCGCTGGTCGCGGCGACGGCGTTGGCCGCCGTCCTGGGCGTGGTGTTGGCCCGATGGCTGCCGTCGGTGATCGCCGCGCCGATCGTGGTGGTCGTGATCGCCCTGGCGACGCTGCTCAACCGCAATCGGCCCGAGCTGGGCTTCGGCGGATTCGGCGCCTGGTTCCTGCCGATCGTACTGCGCCAACGACCCGACTGGCCGAGTCGGCCCAGTGCGCTGCACCTGTTGTACCTGGTCGCGGCGGCGGTGGCGTGCGGTGCGTTGGCCCTGCTCCGGCACGGAAGGCGGCCGGGGCGGTCGGCGGTGTTCGGCGTCGCCCTCGCGGTCGCGGTGACCGCCGGCGCGGTGGCCACGGCGCGCGCCGAGGATCCGTCCACGATTCCGCCCGGCCGCGGCCCCCGACCCGGTGTGACGGCCGTCGACCATCGGGTCAGGGCGCACTGGTTCGGCCCCGACGCCCAACGCTGCGAGGTCCGCGACGGGGTCACCTATTGCGCGTTCCGCGACTACACGGCGTGGATCCCGCTGTGGGCGCACGCGGTCGGCCCAGTCGCCGCCGGCCTGCCCGCCGCTGCGCGCGATCGGCTGCCGGTGGTGCGCCAGGTGACCGGAACGTGGTCGTGGTTCGTCGACTGGCCGCCGCACTCGGTACGGACCGGCCTGGTCTGGGTCCGCTCCCCCGCCTACCGGACGATGCTCGCGGGCGGATTCGCCGCCGAGGCGACCGGTCTCGGCACCGAGGGCTGCGACGCCCGGGGACAGGCGCGCACGGTAATCGCGCTGTGGTTGCTCGGCCGGGCCGGATATCCCATCGACCCCAGGCCGGTGCGGATGGACCTGATTCCCGGCTGGACGGTGGGCCGCTCGAACCCGCTCGGTCGCGGCTACGGGCAGGCCGAGGTGACCTACGCCCGGCGACTGCTCGCCGATCCGGGCGCGCGGGAGCGGATCGGAGCGCACTGGGACGCCCTCATGACGGCACCGCTCGCCGAGGCTCTGCCGCTGCTCGGCCTCACCGCCGACATCCCGATCCCGGCCGCCGGGGAGCAACCGTGCGCCTGATCCCCAACCGGGCGGTACACCCCACCCCGGGCACCACCTCCCGCGGCCCGCGTGCCGGCCGCGCCCTGCGCACCGCCCGCGCTCTGCGCACCGCCCGCGCCCTGCTGCCCGCCGTGATCCGAGCGATCGACTGGGTCCCGTTCCTCGCCGTCGCTCCGATCGCCGTCTGGGTGGCCGCGGTGGGCGCGCCGAGGCCCGACGAGGCGGTGACGTGTCTACGGGTCGCGGCCGTCCTGCTCGGCGCCGCCTCGGCCGTCGCGCCGGTCGACCCGATGGAGTCGAGCACCGCCGCCCTCCCGGTCCCCCGCGCGCTGCGCCAGGGTCTGCGTGCCGTCGTCGCGCTGCTCCCGATCGCCCTCGTCTGGAGCGTGGCGGCCGTCGTGGTCATCCGGCGCTCGCCCGCCGCGCTGCCCTGGGTCGGCCTGACCCTGGAGGCCGCCGTACTGGCCACCGCGACCCTGGCCGCCGCCGCGTGCGCCGTCCACCGCGTGCCCGGCAAGATCGCCGCGCCCACCGCGATCGGCTCCGTGCTGACCCTGGTCGCCGCGACCCTTGCGCTGCCCACCCCGCCCTGGCCGGAAGCGGGTGCGACCGACTGGACCGGCATCCACCTCGCCTGGGCCGCCGCGCTCTCGATCGCCGTACTGGTCCTGCTGCGGGCCGACCACCGCCCGTTCGGCCGGTCGGGCTGACCCGCTTGCTCGCGCCGCGAGGCCCCCGGCGCGCCGGGGGCCTCGCGGTGGCTCGACACCTGTCGCACGCGGCGACCGGGCGAGCCCGGCGATCAGTCCCGCTTGAGGGAGCCCTTGATCTTGTTGATCGCCTCGTTGGCCTTGTCCTTGGCGCCCTCGACGGCCTGCTTGGCCTTGGCCGAGCCCTGGTCCTGCTGCCCCTCGTCCCGCAGGTCCTCGTTGCCGGTCGCCTCGCCGACCTTCTCCTTGGCCTGTCCGGCTGCGTCCTGGGCCTTGTTGCGGATGTTGTCGTCGATGCCCATGTCTCGGGTCTCCTGTCGCGGTAGACCGCGCGCGTCCGTTGATCGCGCGACGTCCGGCCCGACCTATAACCGGAAACGACCGGTTTGACACCCACACACGGCCTTCGTGATCTTTCTCATCGGATCACCCGTGCCGCACACGGGTGCTCTCCCGCTCATCGGGCCCGCGAGATCTCGACGTTCTCCAGGACCCCCAGGGCGTCAGGGACCAGTACCGCCGCCGAGTAGTAGGCGGTGACCAGGTAGGAGATCAGCGCCTGCTCGTTGATGCCCATGAAGCGCACCGACAGGCCCGGCTGGTACTCGTCGGGCAGACCGGTCTGGTGCAGACCCACCACACCCTGGTCGTCCTCGCCGGTACGCATCACCAGGATCGAACTGGTGCGCTCCGGCGAGATCGGGATCTTGTTGCACGGGAAGATCGGCACGCCGCGCCAGGCCGGGATCTGGTTGCCGCCCACGTCGACCGTGGTCGGGTACAGGCCGAGCCGGCTGCACTCGCGGCCGAACGCGGCGATCGTGCGCGGGTGGGCCAGGAAGAACCTGGAGCCGCGTCGCCGGCTGAGCAGTTCGTCCATGTCGTCGGGGGTGGGCGGGCCGGACTGGGCCTGGATGCGCTGGTCGTAGTCGGCGTTGTGCAGCAGCCCGAATTCCCGGTTGTTGATCAGCTCGTGTTCCTGGCGCTCGCGCAACGCCTCGATGGTCAGCCGCAACTGCTGCTCGATCTGATCCATCGGGTGGTTGTACAGATCCGCGACCCGGCTGTGCACCTTGAGCACGGTCTGGGCGGCGCTCAACTCGTATTCGCGCGGGTTGAGTTCGTAGTCCACGAAGCTGCCCGGCAGCAGCGCCTCGCCGTGGTGGCCGGCGGACATCGGAATCTCCGCCTCGCCCTTGGCGTTCTGCGGCCGACTGGTGTCCTCGGCGTATTCGATCAGGTGTGTGCGCAACGCGTCGGCCTGCACCGCGTCGAACGCTTCCCGGGTCATCTCGAGGACGATGACCGAGGTGGCCGCGGTCGCCGTGTACCCCCACGTGGCGTCCCGGTCGACGAGCATGCGCTCGCCGAAGTGGTCGCCGTCGCCGTGCAGTCCGAGCACGGTGCGGTCCCCGTAGGGGCCCTCGCCGAAGCGGTTGATCTTGCCGTGCACGACCAGGAAGACCCGGTCGGTCGGCTCCCCCAGGGTCGCCAGCGTCTCCCCAGCGGCAAACTCCCGCCGCACGAACCGGTCCGCCAGGGCGCGCAGCACCTCCTCGTCCTCGAACCCGCGCAGCGGCGCCAACTCGCCCAACTCCGCCGGGATCACCCGCACATCGGAACCGGTCTGGACGAACTGGACCCGGCCGTCCCCCACCCGGTAGCTCAGCCGTCGGTTGACCCGGTACGTACCACCCGATACCTGGACCCACGGCAGCATCTTCAGCAGCCATCGCGACGTGATGTCCTGCATCTGCGGGACGGTCTTGGTGGTCGTCGCGAGATTCCGCGCCGCCTCCGTCGCGAGACTCGAACGGGCCTGCGTGTCCTGGGCGTCACCTTCGGTGTGCGCCCCAGCATCGATCGACAACGATTCCGCCTCCCCTGGATGAACCCTTTGCGCGGTCAATCGTTGCCGCTGCGCCGGCGGCCGGCCATTACCCGAACGAGTGAGACTGGTGGGGGCGGGAATTGGCTAAATAGCTCTGACAGAGGGTTATCGGGCCGTGCGGTCGCGCAGCGCGGTCAGGGCCGTTCGGGTCAGTCGGCCCGGCAGCCGCAGTCGGGCCACCCCGCCGTCCGGGAAGACCTCGATGCGCACGTGCGTGACCGGGGGCGCGTCGGTGAAGCGGAATCGGTGCCGGGTGTCCGGCTGGACCCGGGTGCGCGGCAGCAGTTCGAACCACGCGTCGGGATCCACTCCCGCGTCGCTGCCGGCCAGCGCCACCCAACCCGGCGCGTTTCCGAGGTAGTTGTCGATATCGATTTCGGCGCCCAGGAGTTCGGCCCGGCCGACCAGGCGCACCCGCACCCAGTCGTGGCCGTCGTCGCGCCGCCTGCGGGTCTCCCAGCCCTCGCCCATCACGCGCGAGCGGCCGGGCGCGTTGAGGTTGTGCGGTGAGGAGAAGTAGCGGTCGCTGGCCGCCTCGGCGACCCCGCCGTACTCCTGCGCCGCGAGGTCCACGGTAAGCCCGTCGAGCCAGGCCGGATCCGGTATCGCCTCGCCGTGCACCCGCAGTCGGGCCACCCCGCCGTCGGGGAAGATGTTCAGTCGTACATGGGTGAACCGCCGTGCCACGGCGACCTCGAAGGGATGCGCGGTGTCGCCCTTCAGTTCCGTGCGGGCGACGATCGTGGTCCATGCCACCGCCGGGTCGAGCAGTTCCTCGACCGAGGGTGTGCCGGGCACGGAGGCGGCCTCGACCGAGGCGCGCGGCGGATGGTTCCCGGTGAAGAACGCCGTGTCGATCACGACCCCGCGCACGATGCCGGGCACGCCCAGGCGCACGATCGCCCAGTCGTGCGCGTCCGGTTCGGGGTGCGGGTGTGCGGCCGAGGGCCCGCGCCGGCGGCGGGTCTCCCAGCCGTCCATGATCTGCCCTCTGGGGCCGAACGTGTGCGGCGCGAAAACCGGCGGCTCGGCCCGGAGCAGGTTCTCCTTCTCGGCGAACCACTCGTCGTTGGCGGCGACCACGCCGGCGCCGAGCGCGCGCGAGGCCAGATCGATGTAGGCGGTGAAGTCGGTGGTCATGGCGAATCTCCTCGTCGTAACCGGAGTCGACAACCGCGGGCGAACGCTCGCGGCTGGTGGAGGCCACTCGGACGAGGCGGGCCGTGGCCGCGCAGGCGGCGCATGGCGGGGGTGATCACGCGGCCGTCCCCACGCGGTCCAGGAGGCGCCCGCGCGGGGTGCCGTGTACGTTCACGGGCGCGCCCGCGAGCCACGTGGTGCGGACCACGCCGGTGAGCGTGCGACCGGCGTAGGGGGTGGCCGGATTGCGGTGGTGCAGTCTGCCCGGGTCCACCGTGAACACCGCGTCCGCGTCGAACGCGATCAGGTCCGCGTCGTATCCGGGCGCGATCGTGCCCTTGCGGGCGAGGCCGACCAGGCGCGCCGGCCCGGTCGACATCAGCGCGACCACCTCCGCCAGCGCCAGGCCGCGCGCCCGGGCCTCGGTCCACACCGCGGGCAGGCCCAGTTGCAGGGAGGCGATGCCGCCCCACGCGGTGGCGAAGTCGCCGACGTCGAGCCGCTTGAGATCGCTGGTGCACGGCGAGTGGTCGGAGACCACCGCGGCGAACGCGCCCGCCTCGATCCCGTGCCACAGCCGCTCGCGGTTGTCCTCGGAGCGGATCGGCGGGCAACACTTGAACGTGGTGTCGCCGGCCGGCACCCCCTCGGCGATCAGCGTCAGATAGTGCGGACAGGTCTCGGCGGTGACCGCGATCCCGTCCGCGCGGGCGGCGGCGAGCAGCGGCAGTACGTCCGCCGAGGACACGTGCAGCACGTGCACCCGTGCGCCGGTGCGCTCGGCGGTGTCCAACAGGTGCCCGACGGCGACCGTCTCCGCCGCGTCCGGTCGGGAGGCGAGAAAGTCGGCGTAGGCCCGACCGGGTACCTGCGGCGCGGCGTCCAGGATCCGCGGCGCCTCGGCGTGGATGATCGCGAGGGCGCCCAGTCGGGCCTGTTCGGTCAGCGCCTCGGCCAGCTCGGCGGCGTCCAGGTGCGGGAACTCGTCCACGCCGGAGGGCGCCAGAAAACTCTTGAAGCCGTACACGCCGGCCCGATGCAGCGCGGCCAACTCACCCGTATTGCCCGGTATCGCCCCACCCCAGAAGCCCACGTCCACGTACACCCGCCCGCGTGCCGCGTCCCGTTTGACCCGCAGCGCGTCGACCGTGACGGTGGCCGGTATCGAGTTGAGGGGCATGTCGATCAGCGTGGTCACCCCGCCGGCGGCCGCGGCCCGGGTGGCGCTGGTGAAGCCCTCCCACGCGGTGCGGCCGGGCTCGTTGATGTGTACGTGGGTGTCCACCAGGCCCGGCAGCAGGGCGACATCGCCCAGGTCCTCGATCGGCGCGCCGCCGGCGGCGGTGCCGTGGGGCAGCACCTCGGCGATCCGGTCGCCGGCCACGACCACGTCGGCGGGCCGCTCCCCGTCCGGGGTGAACACTCGGCGCGAGCGCAGCACGAGGGTGGAGGTGTGGGTCACGACGCGTCCTCCGATGCGGTGAGCAGGTCGCGGGCCAACCGCTCGCCCGCGATCTCGGCGAGGGCGCCGGCGCGGGTCAGGCTGTCGGGGCCCAGTTCGGTCAGCGCGTAGGCGGCGGCGATGCCGGCCGCGTCGAGTCGGTCCCGGCTCAGCTCGACGCGGCCGCACACCACCGCCACGGGCACCCCCGGGCCCGAGCGGCGGCGGCCACCCCGGCCGGGGCCTTGCCGTGCAGGGTCTGTGCGTCCAGGCTGCCCTCGCCGGTGACCACGAGTCGGGCCCCGTCGAGCAGTTCCGCGAAGCCCAGGAGGTCGAGCAGCAGGCCGATGCCGGGACGCACGGTCGCGCCGAGCAGCGCCAGCGCGCCGAATCCGGCGCCGCCGGCCGCCCCCGCGCCGGGGGCGTCGGCCAAGGCCGGGGCGACCACCTCCGCCCAGCGCGCGAGGGCCGCGTCGAGCACGGCCACGTCGTCGGGTGTGGCGCCCTTCTGCGGCCCGTACACCGCCGCCGCGCCCAGGGGGCCGAGCAGCGGATTGTCCACGTCCGAGGCGATCACCACCTCGACGCCGGCCAGCCGCGCGGCCAGGGCCGGGGCGCCGTCGATCCGGTGCAACTCGCGCAGCGCGGCCCCGCCCCGGGGCAGGTCCGCGCCGGCCGCGTCGAGGAGGCGCACCCCCAGCGCCCGGACCAGGCCCGAACCACCGTCGGTGCCGGCGGCGCCGCCCAGGCCGAGCACGATCCGGGTGCAGCCCAGTTCGAGCGCGCGGGCGATCAACTCGCCCACGCCGGTGGTGTCGGCGGTCAGCGGCTCGGGTCCGGCGGGGAGCCGGGCCGCCCCCGAGGCCTCGGCCAGTTCGACCACGGCGGTGGCGCCGAGCACCGCGAACGCCGCGTCGACGGGCCGCCCCGTGGGTCCGCTCACCCGCGCCGGGATCCGGACGAAGCCGGCCGCCACCGCCGCGTCGACCGTGCCCTCACCCCCGTCGGCGACGGGCAACACGCGGATCTCCGCGTCCGGCCGTACCCGGCGAATCCCGGCGCCGATCCGGGCCGCGGCCTCCACCGCGGTCAGGGTCCCCTTGAACTTGTCGGGGGCCAGCACGACGACCGGGCCCATGCGCTACTCCTTCGGGTGGGCTGTGCGGAGGGTGGCTGTGCGGGAGGGCGGGCTGTGCGGGAGGTGGGCCGTGCAGAGGGCACAGTCAACTACGCGGCCGCCGTTTCGGGCAGGCCCGACGGGGCCGCCCGGTGACGCGGGCACGACACCTGGAACGGGATCGACGTCACCGGGCGGAATCGAGGGGAGCCAGGGCCCGCTACGGCACCGGCTCGAACTCCCTGACCGCGTCGATCGCCGGCCCGTGCGGCGTGTTCGCCTCACGCTCGATCATGATCTCCACCAGGACCGGCCGCGAGGTGCGCTGCGCCTCCTTGCGGGCCCACTCGATGGTCGGGCGGATGTCGCCCGGCTCGATCACCCGCTTGCCCGAACAGCCGTAGGCCTCCATCAACTTGACGTTGTCGGTGCCGACCTCGTCGTAGTGGATGTCGACCTGGTAGTTCATCTCATAGGGGATCGACGCCTGCCGGATCAGGCCCAGATACTCGTTGTTGATCATGATGATCACGAACGGCACGTTGTACTGCGCCGCCACGGCCAGTTCCTCGACCAGGTATTGGAAGCCGTAGTCGCCGACGATCCCGACCACTTCGGCGTCCGGGTCGCTGTGCTCGAGCGCCTTCTTGACCCCGATCGCCGCCGGGATCTCCCAGCCGAGCGGCCCGGCCTGGCCGCAGACCTGGTAGTGGCGCGGCTTGTACGCCTTCTGGTGCTGGCCGCCCCAGATCTGGTAGAGCCCGATCGCGGTGACGAAGTAGGTGTTCGCGTCGAAGATCTCGTTGATCTCCTTATACACGCGCGGCGCCTTGATCGGCACGGTGTCGAAGTCCTCGCGCCGGGTCAACGACGCGCGCAGCTCCTGGATCCGCGCGACCCAGGTGCCCGCCTCGCGGCGGATGCCGCGCTCCTTGGCGGCGGCCAGGATCGCCTGAAGGAACAGCCGGGTGTCCGAGACGATGCCCAGGTCCGGCTCGAACACCTTCCCGATCTGGGTGGGTTCGATGTCGACGTGAATGAACGTCCGCTCGCCCCGGTACACATCGAGCGTGCCCGTGTGCCGGTCGCCGAAGCGGGCGCCGAGCGCGAGCACCAGGTCCGACTCCAGGAACGAGGCGTTGCCGTAGCGCTGCGAGGTCTGCACGCCGGTCATCCCGCTGTAGAGCGCGTGGTTCTCGTCGATCGACCCCTTGCCCATCAGGGTGACCTGCACCGGGACCTGGAGCAGTTCGGCGAGTTCGACCAGTTCTTCGTGCGCCTCGCCGATGATCACCCCGCCGCCGGAGAGCAGCAGCGGGCGTTCGGCGGCAAGCAGCAGGTCCAACGCGGCCTCCACCCGCGGCGGGTGCGGGTGCACCTCGTTCACCGGCAGTGGCGCGTCCACCTCCGGGTCCCACCAGATCTCCTGCCGCTGCACGTCGAGCGGCAGGTCGATCAGCACCGGACCCGGGCGGCCCGAGCGGGCCAGCCGAAACGCCTCTCGGAAGATCCACGGAGCCTGCGCGGCCTCCTTGACCTGCACCGACCACTTGGTCACCGGTTTGGCGATCGCCACGATGTCGACCGCCTGGAAGGCCTCCTGATGCAGCTTGTCGGAGACCGCCTGACCGGTGACGCACACGATCGGGATGGAGTCGGCGAGCGCGGTGTACAGGCCGGTGATCATATTGGTGCCGGCCGGACCGGACGTGCCGATCGCGACGCCGACACCGCCGTTGGTCCGGGCCCAGCCGTCGGCCATGTGGGTCGCGCCCTCTTCGTGCCGGACGATCAGGTGCTCGACCCCGCCGACCGCCTCCAGGGCCGCGTAGAGCGGCAGGATGGCCGCGCCGGGGCAGCCGAACACGGTGCCCACGCCCTCCGACTTCAGCACCTCCACCACGACGTTCATGACCGGAACACGACGGGGTGCCATCAGTTGTCTCCCTGCTTCGAAACGCTGTCCTCGGTGCCCACGGCCGCCGAACCGCCCTGGCGGGCATGGCCGTTGAGCCGTTCCAGGCCGAGCAGCAGACCGCAGTGGTCCAGGCCGCCGCCGCCTTGGGCGCGCAGCGACGCGACGAGTTGCGCGGTGAGTCCGGCGAGCGGCAGCACGAGGTCGAACTCGCGGGCCGACTCGGTGACGATGCCCATGTCCTTGTGGTGCAGGTCGATCCGGAAGCCCGGCGTGAAGTCGCGGTCGCGCATCACCCGCCCCTTGCGGTCCAGGACCGCACTGCCGGCCAGCCCGCCGGCGAGCACCTTCAGCCCGGCCTCGGTGTCCACTCCCGCGCGCTCCAGGAACAGCAGTGCCTCGGCGACGAGTTGGATGTTGCCCGCGACGATCAGTTGGTTCGCGGCCTTGACCGTCTGACCCGCGCCGTGCGGACCGACGTGCACGATCGTCCGGCCGAGCACCTCGAACAGCGGCAGTGCGGCGGCGAAGTCCTGTTCGGTGCCGCCGACCATGATCGAGAGCACCGCCTCGATCGCCCCCGCCTCGCCGCCGCTGACCGGCGCGTCCAACACGCGCAGTTCGCGCTCGGCGCCGGCCTCGGCCACCGCGATCGAGGTGCCGGGCTTGATCGAGCTCATGTCGATCACGAGGGTGCCGGGCGCGACCGTCTCCAGCACGCCGCCCGCGCCGAACATCACCCGCTCGACCTGCGGGTCGGCCGGGACCATGGTGATCACCACGTCCGCGTGGCGCACCGCGTCGGCGATGTCCGCCGCGCCCTCGCCGCCGGCCGCGACCAGCCGGTCGATCGCGGCCCGCTCCAGGTCGTATCCGGTGACCCGGTGGCCGGCCCGGACCAGATGGGCCGCCATCGGGCCGCCCATGATGCCCAGACCGATGAACCCGATCCGCTTGGTGTCCCCCGCGCCGGTCATCCGGCCCCTCCTCCGCTGCCGCGCACCTCGCGCGTGAGCCAGCCGAAGCTGTCCGCGGTGGCGCCGACCGGCTTGTATTCGAGGCCGACGCGCCCGGTGTACCCGGCGGCGACGAGTCGGCGGAACAGGTCGTCGAAGTCCAGCTCGCCGGTGCCGGGTTGCCCCCGTCCGGGGGTGTCGGCGATCTGCACGTGGCCGAAGCGGTCGGCGTGCGCGTCGATCACTTCCGCCGGCTCCTCGCCGTTGCGGGCGAGGTGGTAGAAGTCGGCCAGGAAGGCCGTGTTGCCCAGGCCGGTCTCGGCGTTCACCTTGTCCACCACGGCGAGCGCGTCGGCCGCGGTGACGAGCGGGTAGCGCGGGTTCTCCGGGGTGTTCAGTGCCTCGATCAGCACGGTCGCCCCGACCCGCTCGGCGGCCGCGGCCGCCGACACCAGGTTCTCCAGGGCGAGTTCGTCCTGGGCCCGCGGATCCACGCCGTCCTCCCGGTTGCCGTACAGCGCGTTCAGCGCACGGCACCCCAGACTCCCGGCGAAGCCGGTCGCCACGTCGATGTTGGCCCGAAATCGTGCCGCCTCGGCGGGCCGGGACAGCAGGCCGCGATCCCCGGCGGGCATGTCCCCGGCGTCGAAGTTCAGCCCGACCAGGGCGACGCCGGCGTCGCGGACGGCCCGGGCCAGCGCGTCCAGCTCGGCGTCGGCGGGAGTCGGCCCGGCGAAGGGCCACCACAGCTCGATCTCGGTGAAGCCGGCCTCGGCGGCGGCTGCGGGCCTTTCGAGGAGCGGGAGTTCGGTGAAGAGGATCGAGAGATTGATGTCGAAGCGCGGTTCGCGAGCGCTCACGGGATCACCTCTTCCACGTCGATTCCATCATGCGGAAGTAATATTCTGCTCACCGGAAGCATGCCATGCGGATTCAACACTTTGTCAAGGGTGGGTGCGCGGCAGTCTGGCCTGCCCGGGATCGGCCGGCTAGGGTTCGGGCGTGCGATTGCGGATGGAGTTCTCGACCGAGCCGTTCGATCTGGACGGCGTGCCGGCCCATGCCCTGGAGGCCCGACGCGTCCTCGACGAAGCGGGTCTCGACGTGGAGGTCGGCCCGTTCGGCACGACCGCCGAGGGCGAGGCCGAGGTGGTGCTCGCCGCGTTGGACCGGGTGTGCCGAGGCGCGTTCGGGGTCGGCGCGTCCCGCGTCTCGGTCCAGGTGACGACCGTGCCGCAGACATCGGGAGGCCGGACGTGAGCACCGCCGAACACCCCCTGTCCGCCGCGATCAAGCCCCTGGTGACCGCGATCGGCGCCGAGTTCGTCCCGGTCGGCGACGCCGGCCCCGAGGACGTCGTGCTCGACTGGGAGGGCCGCCCCGCCGTCGCCGTACGCCTGCCCGGCCTCGGCAGCGCCCTGGACCGCCTCCTCGGCGACGCCGAACGCCAGTACGGCCCGCTGGCCGACCTCGACCGCAAGGACAAGCAGCGCGTGGTCCGCACCCTCGAACAACGCGGCGCGTTCACCATCCGCCACGGCGTCGAGACGGTGGCCGCGGCCCTGGGAGTGAGCCGCTTCACCGTCTACAACTACCTGAACCGCGACGCGCGCCCCTGACCCGAGACCTCACGACCTCCCCGGTGATCCACTTCAACAAACTGTTGACGATCGGGATTGGCAGCGCCTAGCGTTCCGGCCAGTGCCGACGCCGGGTAGTCGCTCGGGCGTGGTGCTCACCTCTGGACGGGAGTACCCGCGAAGCGAGGAGGTCTCGACATGCCATCGACCCCGGGCCTGAAACGGCTCGACGACGCGTCCACCGACGAGGGGATCCGACTGCTCGGCGAGGTATGCGCCAGTCGGGCCTGGATCGCGGCGGTGCTGGCCGGGCGCCCCTACGCGGATCCGGAAGCGCTGTTCGCCGGCTCCGACGCGGCGACCGCCGGGCTCACCACCGACGATCTGCGGGAGGCGATCGACGGACACGCCGTGATCGGGCGCCCCCGGCACGACGATCCGCGGTCCGCCCGCGAACAGGCGGGCGTACGGCAGGCGGACGACACACTGTCGGCCGACCTGCGGGCCGGGAACAGCGCGTACCGGGACCGGTTCGGTCGGGTCTTCCTGACCTGCGCGAGCGGACGCGGCGGCGCGGAGATCCTGGCCGAACTGCGCCACCGACTCGACAACGACCCGGCATCCGAGTGGGAGGTCACCCGCGAGGAGTTGCGGAAGATCAACCGCCTGCGCCTGGAAGGGCTGATCTCCGCGTGATCTCCACCCACATCCTCGACACCAGCGAGGGGCGCCCGGCCCCCGGCGTCCCCGTCGAGTTGTCCCGACGCGCCGCCGACGGCACCTGGATCGTGCTCGGCACGTCCGCGACGAACGCCGACGGCCGCTGCCCGGACCTGCCGGCGCTCGGCGTCGACCCGGCCGCCGGCCCCGTCGACGTACGCCTGGTCTTCGACGTCGGCGCCTACCGCCGCGCCCGCGGCGAGACGCCGTTCTTCCCCGAGGTGCGGGTCGTCTTCACCGCCGACCCCGAAACGCCCTACCACGTACCGCTCTTGCTCAACCCGTACGGATACTCCGTCTATCGAGGGAGCTGACAACATGCCGATGGTGCTCGGCCAGAACCAGTACGGAAAGGCGGAGACCCGCGTCGTCCGGGTCCGCCGCGACACCGAACGGCACGAGGTCAAGGACCTCAACGTCGGAGTCGCGCTCTCGGGCGACCTGTCCGACACCCACCTCACCGGCGGCAACGACAAGGTGCTGCCGACGGACACCATGAAGAACACCGTGTTCGCCTTCGCCCGCGAACACGGCATCGACTCCGCCGAGGCCTACGGGATACGCCTGGCCCGGCACTTCGTCGAATCGCAGCCGTCGATCACCCGGGCCCGGATCCGGATCGAGGAATACCCGTGGAACCGGATCACCTCGGCCCCGGGGCGCGATCGCTTCGTCGGCGCGGACGAGATCCGCCACTCGTTCGTGCGCGACGGGAGCGAGACCCGCACCACCGAGATCGTCTGGGAACACGGACGGGCGCGGGTGATCTCCGGGCTGCAGGACCTGGTCGTGATGAACACGACCGCCTCCGAATTCCGGGGCTACCTCAAGGATCGTTACACCACCCTGCAAGAGGCGTACGACCGCATCCTGGCCACCCGGGTCAGCGCCCGCTGGCGGTTCTCCTTCGACGCCTGCGCCGGCGCGAGCGAACCGGACTGGGAACGCTCGTACACGCAGGCGCGCCGGCACCTGCTGGAAGCGTTCGCCGAGACCTACTCCCACTCGCTCCAGCAGAGCCTGTACGCGATGGCCGACCGGGTGTTGACCCACCGGCACGAGGTGGACGAGGTCCGCCTGTCGCTGCCGAACAAGCACCACTTCCTCGTCGACATGGAGCAGTTGGGCATCAACAACGACAAGGAGGTGTACTACGCCGCCGATCGGCCCTACGGTCTGATCGAGGGCACGGTGCACCGCGAGGGTGTCACTCCACTGATCCCGGTGGACTGAACCCGCCGACCCGCCGACCGATCGAACTCCCGACCGGTCGAGCGCGCACGGCACGAGCGGCGCGTCACTTCCCCGGAGGATTCTTCGTCCGCCGTCCCGCCTCCGGGGCCCTCGCGCAGCACCAGACGGCGGTACGTCGCCGTCCGGACCGCTGCCGCGAAGGAACCGCCCCATGTCTGTCGACAGTTCCACCCGCTCCGCCGGCGCCATCGACACCACCGCGCCCGGGCGCATCGTGATCGAGAACTGCGCGATCGCCACCGTCGACGCCCGGGACACCGAGTACGACCGCGGCCACGTCGTGGTCGCCGGCAATCGCATCGAGGCGGTCGGCGCCGGGCCCGCCCCCGCGGGCACGGAACGGGTCGTGCGCCGAATAGACGGGACCGGGCACCTGGTCACCCCGGGCCTGGTCAACACCCACCACCACTTCTACCAATGGATCACGCGCGGCCTCGCACAGGAGTGCAACCTCTTCGACTGGCTCGTCACGCTCTACCCCGTCTGGGCGGGGATCGACGACGAGATGTGCTACGCCGCGGCGCAGGGTTCGGCCGCCGCGCTGCTGCGTTCGGGCTGCACCACCTCCACCGACCACGCCTACGTCTTCCCCAAGGGCGGCGGCGACATCCTGGGCGCGGAGATCCGCGCGCTGGCCGAGTTGGGCATGCGGTTTCAACCCGCCCGGGGGTCGATGGACCTGGGCACTTCGCAGGGGGGACTGCCGCCGGACGCGTGCGTCGAGGACACCGACGCGGCGCTCGCCGCGACCGCCGAGGCGATCGACCGCTGGCACGACCCGTCCTTCGACGCGATGGTCCGGGTCACCGCCGCCCCCTGCTCGCCGTTCTCGGTGACCCCCGAACTTCTGCGTGGAGCAGCCGAGTTGGCCCGCGCCAAGGGGGTGCGGCTGCACACCCACGGCGCCGAGACGGTGCAGGAGGAGGCGTTCTGCCGGGAACGATTCGGCATGGGGCCGACCGACTACCTGGAGAGCCTGGGCTGGTTGGGCGAGGACGTGTGGATGGCGCACTGCGTCCACATGGACGACTCGGACATCGCCAAGTTCGCCGCCACCGGCACCGGTGTGGCGCACTGCCCCTCCTCCAACGCCCGGCTCGCGGCGGGCGTCGCCCGGATACCGGACATGCTGGCCGCCGGCGTCCCGGTGGGCCTCGGAGTGGACGGCGCCGCCTCCAACGAGTCGGGGGAACTGGGTACCGAACTGCGCAACGCGCTGCTGATCGCCCGACTGCGCGGCGGCCCGGGCGCGTTGACGGCCCGTCAGGCGTTGCGCCTGGGGACCGCGGGCGGCGCGAAGGTACTCGGCCGCGAGCACGAGATCGGCTCCCTGGAAGCGGGCAAGCTCGCCGACCTGGCCATGTGGCGGGTGGACGACGTGCTGCACTCGGGCATCGCCGACCCGGTGGCCGCGCTGGTTCTGGGCGCCGCCGCCCCGCTGACCCTGCTGCTCGTGAACGGCCGCGAGGTGGTCGAGCAGGGCCGGCTGTCCCGGGTGGACGAGGAGGAGATAGCCCGCAACGTGGGCCGGGCGGCGGCCCGACTGCGCGCGAAGCAGCGCCCCTCGGCGGGCGGAAGGTCAGTCCCGGGCCACTGACGCCTTGGCCACCAGCGCCAGCGGTACCGTCGCGCACTGCGTCGCGGAGGCCACCGTCATGGTCCGCACCCCGGTCCGCCCGGCGATGTCCACCAGGCGGGCCGCGTCGCACACGTGGGGCCGGGCGTGCGGGACGTCCCGGGCGCAGGTGGCCGCGTCGACGAAGGCGGGCAACCACGGCTTCCCGTCCTGCCCATGGATGAAGACCACCGACTCGGTGTCGTCGATCGCCACCACCACCCCGCCGGCCACGATCGCGGCGAGCAGGTCGGCGGGGTCGATGTCCCCGTCGGTGTCCTCCAGGACGGCGGCCAGGGCGGCGTTCTCGGCAGTCATACCGTGATCATATGGGCGCCGCCGAGGCGTTTCGCCCACGCGTCGCGCCCGCGCCCGGACCGCCGGTCGGACCCTACGCCTCGCGCCCGAGTGTGCGCAGGTAGGCCCGCCATCCGCCGAACTCGGTGATCTCCTTGTGCCGGCCGGACTGCGACTCGCCGCGGCGCAGGATCATCGAGAAGCAGGCCGAGCCGTCCTCCAGCTCGATGATCCCGAACTCCAACTCCGGCGGTTCGGTCGGCAGCAGGTTGTCCCGCAACACCGCGTCGGGAACCTCGTACACCTCACCCGCGATCCGCGCCTCGCTCGTCGGGTCGGGCAGCAGTCCCGGACAGCGGTCGCCGATCGAGAAGAAGCGGTATCCGGGAGCGGTGCGGGTCCGGGCGACCAGCGGCGCGCCCTCCAGGTGGTGGTGGAACGGTCCACCCTCCATCGCCTGACCGTTGAGGAACATGCGTGCCATCGGCTGTCTCCTGTTCGGAAATCGGCTGGGGTGCGGGGAGAGGGGGCGAAACGGCCGGGCCCGTCCGATCGGACGCGCCCCACGACCGCCGGGATGGACCCGGCCGTTCCGCGTTTCCGGGGGATGGACGAACGGCTCGACTCAGTCGAGGAGTTCGCATCCCGGCAGGGTGAGGAAGTCGACGAACTCCTCGGCGAGGGCGACCCGCAGGAACAGCTCGCGCGCGTCCGTCCAGCGGCCCGCGTCGAAGGTCCGGTCGCCCAAGTCCTCGCGCAGCGCGCCCAGTTCCTCGACGACCAGGCGCCGGACCAGGTCCGCGGTCACCTTCTCGCCGGTGTCCGAGAGCACCACGCCGTTGTTGATCCACTGCCACACCTGGGAGCGGGAGATCTCCGCGGTGGCGACGTCCTCCATCAGGCCGAACACGGCGACCGCGCCGTAGCCGCGCAGCCACGCCTCCAGGTAGCGCAGGCCCACACCGACCGCGCCGTGCAGCCCGGCACCGGTCGGCGAGCCCTGGGCGGAGGCCACGTCGAGCAGTTGATCCGCCGTCACCTCGACCTCGTCGCGGGTGCGTTCGAGCTGGTTCGGCCGATCGCCGAGCACCGCGTCGAACGCCTCGCGGCACACCGGGACCAGGTCGGGGTGGGCCACCCACGACCCGTCGAAGCCGTCTCCGGCCTCACGATCCTTGTCGTCGCGCACCTTCGCCAACGCCGCGGCGTTGGCCGCCGCGTCCCGACGGGAGGGGATCACCGCCGCCATCCCGCCGATGGCGTGCGCGCCGCGCCGGTGGCAGGTGCGCACCAGGAGTTCGGTGTACGCGCGCATGAACGGCGCGGTCATGGTCACCGCGTTGCGGTCGGGCAGCACGAACGCGTCGCCCGCGTCCCGGAAGTTCTTCACGATGCTGAACAGGTAGTCCCACCGGCCGGCGTTCAACCCCGAGGCGTGCTCGCGCAGTTCGTACAGGATCTCGTCCATCTCGAACGCGGCGGTGACCGTCTCGATCAGCACGGTGGCCCGGATCGTGCCGCGCGGGATGTCGAGCAGGTCCTGCGCGTGCAGGAACACGTCGTTCCACAACCGGGCTTCGAGGTGGCTCTCGATCTTGGGCAGGTAGAAGTACGGTCCCAGACCCCGGTCGAGCAGCCGGGCCGCGTTGTGGAAGAAGTACAGCCCGAAGTCGACCAGCGCGCCGGACGCGGGCGCGCCGTCGACCAGGATGTGTCGCTCGTCCAGGTGCCATCCGCGCGGGCGCATCACCACGGTGGCCAGTTCGTCGTCCGGGCGCAGCCGGTAGCTCTTGCCCTCGGCGGTGGCGAAGTCGATCCGCCGGTCGTAGGCGTCGATCAGGTTGAGTTGGTGCGCCACCACGTTGTGCCAGGTGGGCGCGGAGGCGTCCTCGAAGTCGGCGAGCCAGATCCGGGCCCCGGAGTTGAGCGCGTTGATCGTCATCTTGCGGTCGGCCGGTCCGGTGATCTCGACCCGGCGGTCGCGCAGCGCGGGTGGCGCCTCGGCGACCCGCCAGTCGGCGGCGCGCACGTCGGCGGTCTCCGGGAGGAAGTCGAGCCGCCCGGTGCGGGCGATCTCCGCGCGCCGGGCCCGTCGCCGCTCGAGCAGTTCGAGGCGGCGACCGCCGAACCGGCGCTGCAGCGCTGCCACGAAGCGCAGCGCCTCGGGGTCGAGCACTTCGTCCGCCCGCGGCACGAAGCCGCCGGTCGCGCCGCCGTGCTTGACCACGATGGTCGGTGCACTCATGGGTGGCTCTCCTTCGCCGTCGACGTTCTTTTGTAGAGTGGACATTAGTTTCCGGGAAACGGAAGTTCAACAACATGTTGAAATCAGTGTCGGCGAATCTCGTCGAACCGAGTGGTGTCGAACCGAGTGGTGTGGAGGATCGTCGGTGGTCGCGGTCAACGCAGGCAGCAACGGCACGGGCGGCGGCGTCCAGTCCCTGGAACGCGCGTTCGACCTCCTCGAACTGCTCGCCGACGCCGGCGGGGTGCTGACGCTCAGCGAACTCGCCGCGCGTTCGGGACTGCCCATGCCCACGATCCACCGCCTGGTACGCACCCTCGTGTCGCTGGGTTATCTGCGCCAGGACGCGTCGCGCCGCTACACCCTGGGTCCGCGGCTGATCCGGCTGGGCGAGACGGCGGGCCGCCTGCTCGGCAGCTGGGCCCGTCCGTACCTGGCCGAGCTGATGGAGACCACCGGCGAGACCGCCAACCTCGCGGTCCTGGAGGCGGGCGAGGTGGTCTACGTCGGCCAGGTGCCCAGCCGGCACTCGATGCGGATGTTCACCGAGGTCGGCCGCCGGGTGCAACCGCACTGCACCGCGGTGGGCAAGGCGCTGCTGGCCCAATTGCCCGAGGCCGACGCGGCACGGGTGCTCGGCGGTCGCCCGCTGGCCTCGCACACCGAGCACACGGTCACCGATCCCGCCGAACTGCTGGCCCAGTTCCCGACGATCCGGGCCCGGGGCTACGCGATCGACGACCAGGAGCAGGAACTCGGCGTGCGCTGCGTGGCGGTGGTGGTGCCGGGCGCGCCGACCGCGACCGCGCTGTCCATCTCCGGCCCCGAGGCGCGCATCCGGGCGATGGAGGAGGGCTGGATGACCGGCCGCATGCAGGAGATCGCCGTGCGCCTGGGCCGACGCCTCGGCGGCACCGACCCGCTCCCGGAGCCCCCGGCCGCCGACTGAGCCCAGCCGCCGAGAAGTCAGGCCGGCGTCAGGCCGAGCACGGCGCCGGCCACCACCGCCAGGGTCGGCGCCACGCCGTCGGTGTCGCGCAGATGCCGCATCCGGGCCACGTCGTTGATCGCGCTCAACGCCGCGTGCACCCGGATCCGCGCCTCGGCGGCGCCGTACTCCGGCCGGACCGCGCACAGCAGTCGGGTCCACTCCATGAGGTAGTCCGCCCTCGCCTGCCGGGCCCGATGCCGCGCCTGGGTCGGCAGGTGCGAAACCTCCGCGACCAACAACTGCACCAGGTCGCTGCGGTCGACGGAGAAGCGCACATACGACCCCAGCAGTACGCGCAGCGCCGTCTCGGCGTCGTCGGCGCCCGCGAGCGCGCGCGTCATGTCCATCGCCAGCCACTCCAGGCCCCGGGTCACCGCGGCGCACAGCAGGTCGGCCTTGCTCTCGAAGTGGTTGTACACACTGGGGCCGGCGATCCCGGCGGCGGCGCCGATGTCCTCGATGGCCACTCCGGCGTAGCCCTGCTCGGCGAACATCCGCACCGCCGCGCCGAGCAGCGCCTCGCGCCGCGAGCGCAGCGCGATCCCGGCCGGCGCCGGGGCCTCGGCGATCGGCCCCAGCGCCGCCGGATGCGCGGTGACCGCCGCCCGACACAGGTCCACCAGGAGCCGGACGTACTCCGGACGCGGCAGGTCGACCCGGTGGAAGGACGGACTGAGCAGCACCCCGAGGCCGCTGCGGGCCAGCACCTCGCCCTGCCCGGCGGACAGTTGCGGGCGGGCCTTGCGAATCAGCGCGGTGACCACGGCGGTGACCGCGCGCACCTCGCGGTGTACCTCGGCGCGTTCCTCCGGCGGCAACAACCGGCCCTCGCGCTGCCACAACACGCCCACCTCGCGGTGGTCGAGCGTGGCCGCGACCACCGCGCGCAGCACGGTGTCCGGGTCGTCCACGGCGCTGCGGGCCAGCGCGTCGCGCACCGGCGCGATCCCGTCGAGCACGACCTGCAGGAGCAGGCGCTGTTTGCTGCGGAAGTGCCGGTACAGGGCGGAGGGGCCCATGCCCACCGCCTCGGCGATGTCGCTCATCGCCACGTCGGCGTAGCCCCGGCGGTAGAACAGGTCGGCCGCCGCGGCCAGGATCAGTTCGCGTCGATTGCGCGGTCGGGTCCCCCGGGCGGGCGGCACGAGTCCGCCGACCTTGCGCACCGCAGCCGCCATCGCGTACTTCCCTCCGGGATCCGCCCCCGCGCGCCATTGTTCCAGCCGGCCGCCGCCCGCGGCGGCCACGCGCCCAACCGGCCCCGTCCCGATGGAATGGCCCGGGCAGCCGGTCCGCGATGACCGATCCCACGGGGAAGTACACCTAGGCTGCGTCGGTATGACGACCTCACTGATCACCGGTGCCAGTTCAGGGCTCGGTGCCGCGTTCGCCCGGCGGCTCGCCCACGAGGGGCACGACCTCGTCCTGGTCGCGCGCGACCGGGAACGGTTGACCGAATGCGCCCGCGAACTGCGGGAGGAGCACGGCGTGTCGGTGCAGGTGCTGGCCGCCGACCTGTCGCTCGACGAGGGGATCGCCGCCGTCGAGGCCCGCCTGGCCGACCGCGAGGCGCCGGTGGACGTACTGGTCAACAACGCCGGGTTCGGCAGCAGGGGCGGCTTCCTCGCCGTCTCCACCGCGGAGGAGTTGCGCATGCTCAAGGTGCACTGCGAGGCGGTGCTGCGGCTGACCGCCGCCGCGTGTGCGGCGATGCGTGAGCGCGGGCGCGGCTGGGTGGTGAACGTGGCCTCCGTCGCGGCCTTCCTGCCGCGCGGCACGTACGGTGCGAGCAAGGCGTGGGTGGTCAATTTCACCGAGGGCACGGCCAGGGAACTCGCGGGCAGCGGCGTGCGGTTGATGGCGCTGTGCCCGGGCTTCGTGCGGACCGAGTTCCATCTGCGGGCCGGGATGGGCACGTCCAACATCCCCAACTGGATGTGGCTGGACGCCGATCGGGTGGTCGCCGCGGCGATCCGCGACCTGGCCGTGGGCAAGTCGGTCAGCGTGCCGGATCTGCGCTACAAGGCGGTGGTCGCCCTGGCCCGGCTCACCCCGCGCGCCCTGTTCGGCAACGTGTCCACGCGAACCGGTCGGGTGTACGGGCCCACGCGCGGTTAGTCACCTGCCCGGGGCCGCGTCGCCCGCGCTTCGGGCAGGACGCCGAAGACCCCGCCGACGGGTGGTCGGCGGGGTCCTCGGGTGCGTCCGGGCGGGGCGGTGTGTCCGTCACGCCCCTCCCCCGGGTATCCACGAAGTTCTCGGGGCGACGCCCCGGGATCGTCGCCCCGGAGCGGCCGGTCGGTCAGCGACGACGGCCCTTGGGTCGGTCGCTCTTGCCGCGCCGGGCGGCCTTGGGGGCTTCGAGCGTGTCGATCGCCTCGCTCGGCTGCGCCGGGGCGGACTCCGTGCGCTCGGTGTCGGCGAGCAACGGGTTCTTGTTCTTCAGATGCGGTTTCTGCTTCTGCTTGGCCATGACCGTTTCCTCCTGAAGAGAGCCATTGGGCGGTCATCGACCACTCTCACACCGTTCGTGACGGTACGCACGTCGAGCATCACAGGCGGTCATCGGGGGAGTCGAATGACAGCTCGAATCACCTTCTACGATGCCTGGATGCTCCTCGATCCACCCGAGCGCCGGCACCGCCGCCGGGGATACCCCATGCGGCGGATCGGCGTCGCGCTCGCCATAGTCGGCATCGCCTTCGGCACCGTCCGGTGCGCCGAGCCCGCCTGGATGCACAGGGGCGGCAGGACGGCGTCCGCCGGCGGCGTGTCGGCGACCACCGAACCGTCCCAGCCGGCCGCGATGCGCCCGCCCTCGAACACCGCCGAACCGAACGGCTCCTCGGTGATCGACGGTCGCCGGTACGTGCGCTCCCCCGGCGCCGGGATGACCGTGTTCGCGCACCGCGGCGCGCCCACGCTGGCCCCGGAGAACACGCTGCCCTCCGACGAGGCGGCCCGTCGCTCGGGTGCGGACTGGATCGAGAACGACGTGCAGCCGAGCCGGGACGGCGTGCCGCACATCATGCACGACGAGACGGTGGATCGAACCACCGACGGACACGGGCGCATTCGCGATCTGACCTCGGCCCAGCTGGCCGCCCTGGATGCCGGGAAGTGGTTTCGGCCGGAGTTCTCCGGCACGAAGGTGATGACCCTGCGCGGGCAACTCGCCGATCTGCGCTCCCGGGGCGGGCGGCTGCTTTTGGAGATCAAGAATCCGCAGACCCGCGAGGAGATCGCCCGCATCGTCGAGGAGGTTCGTCAAAGCGGCATGTCGAACCGGGTGTTCGTACAGAGTTTCGATCGGGAGTCGTTGCGGATCACCCGCGATCTCGCCCCCGAACTGCCGCTCGGGCTGCTGGGCGACGAGGACGAGGGCGATCCGGTGGCGGTGGCCCGGGAGTTGCGGCTGACCTCGTACAACCCCTCCTACTATCTGGTCGCCAAACATCCCGACCTGGTCCGCCGACTGCACGCGGCCGGCGTCGCGGTGTTCGCGTGGACCCCCGACGACCCGAACGAATGGTCGAAGCTGAACGAGGCGGGGGTGGACGGGATCATCACCAACCGCAGCGCCGACCTGGTCGCGTGGAACCGGCAGCACGCCCCGGGGAAGGGCGCCCGCAGCTGAGCCGAGCCGACGCAACGGCCCGTGAACGGCCCGCGACCGACCCGGAACCCGCTTCCGGACGGGTCGCGGGCCGTGCTGTCCACGGAACCGCGTCGACAAACCCTTTACCTTGTAAGGGCAATGTGACATTTTACTGACGTGAGCCAACTCCGTCCCAGTGATGTCGTCGTCATCGGCGCGGGCGTGGTGGGTGCCGCGTGCGCCCACTTCGCCGCCCGCGCGGGCCTGTCGGTCACCGTGCTCGACCGGGGCCCGGTCGCGGGCGGGACCACCGGCGCGGGTGAGGGAAACCTCCTCGTCTCGGACAAGGAGCCCGGCCCGGAACTCGCGCTGGCCCTGCTCTCGCTCCGCCTGTGGGCCGAACTCGCGGAACGCCGCGACGACTTCGAATACGAGCCCAAGGGCGGCCTGATCGTCGCCCGGACCGAGGCCGAGGCCGCCGCGATGGCGGCGACCGCGGCGGCCCAGCGCGCCTGCGAGGTCACCGCGCACGCGGTCGACGCCGCGCGCCTGCCCGACTACGAGCCGCACCTGTCCCGCGCCGTCGTGGCCGGCACCCACTATCCGCAGGACGCCCAGGTACAACCGGCCCTGGCCGCCGCCTCGATGTTGCGCGCCGACGGCATCCGGCTGCACACCGGGGTCGGCGTCACCGGCTTCCTGCGCGGGCCCGACGGGCGGGTGGTGGGCGTGCGGACCTCGCGGGGCGATCTGTCCGCCGGGGCGGTGGTCAACGCGGCCGGCACCTGGTCCGGCGAGGTGGCCGCGCTCGCCGGGATCACCCTGCCGATCCTGCCGCGCCGGGGCTTCGTGCTGGTCACCGAACCGCTGCCGCCGATCGTGCGGCACAAGGTGTACGCGGCGGCCTATGCCGGGGACGTGGCGAGCGGGGAGGCGGACCTGGCCTCGTCGGCGGTGGTGGAGGGGACCCCGTCCGGGACGGTCCTGATCGGCGCCAGTCGGGAGCGGGTGGGCTTCGACCCCTCGTTCCCGGTGCCGGTGTTGCGCCGACTGGCCGCCCAGGCGATCGAGTTGTTCCCGGTCCTGGCCGATGCCTCGGTGCTGCGCGCCTATCGGGGCTTTCGGCCGTACTGTCCGGACCACCTGCCGGTCGTGGGCCCGGATCCGCGCGCGCCCGGCCTGCTGCACGCGTGTGGCCACGAGGGCGCCGGCGTGGGTCTGGCACCCGCCACCGGCCTGCTGATCGCCCGCACGCTCACCGGGGAGCGCCCCGACCTCGACCTCGCCCCGTTCGCCCCGACCCGCTTCGCGGAGGTAGCCGCGTGACCGACGAAACCGGCCCCGCCCCCCTCGACCGAACCGGCGACGCCGGCTTCCACCTGACCGTGGACGGCCGCCGCATCCCGGTCGAGCCCGGCCAGACGGTCGGCGCCGCGATGCTCGCCGCCGGAATCCGGTCCTGGCGCACCACCCGGTTCGCGGGCAGGCCGCGCGGCCTGTTCTGCGGCATCGGGGTGTGCTTCGACTGCCTGGTCACGGTGGACGGCACGCCGTCGCTGCGCGCCTGCCTGGTGACCGCCCGCCCCGACGACGAGGTGACCACGTCATGAGCCACGAGATGGGCGGCCGCGACGTCCTCCACGACCTCGTCGTCGTCGGCGCCGGGCCGGCCGGTCTCGCCGCCGCCGTCACCGCGGCCGGCTTCGGCCTGCGGGTCGCCGTCCTGGACACGAACGCCCGGGCGGGCGGCCAGTATCACCGGCACCGCGCGGGCCGACCGCCCGCCTGGGCGCCGCTCGCGCGCCTGCACACCGTCGAGCACCTGGCCGAACACCGGGTCTGGGCGGTCGAACGCGGCGACGACCACTTCACCGCGCACGCCGTGGCGGGCGAGCGCGACGGCGTCGCGGTGACCGTGCGCGGCCGCCGGCTGCTCCTGGCCACCGGTGCCTACGACCGGCAACTGCCCTTCCCCGGCTGGGATCTGCCCGGCGTGTTCACCGCCGGCGGCGCGCAGGCCCTGCTCAAGGGCAACGGCGTCGCGCCCGGGCGGCGGGCGGTGGTGGCCGGTACCGGTCCGTTCCTGCTGCCGGTCGCCGTCGGGCTCGCCGACGCGGGTGTGCGGGTGCTCGCGGTCGTCGAGGCGTCGCGCCCCACGCCGCGGGCCGCCGCACTCGCGCCGCACAGCCCCGCGCGGGTGGTCGAGGCCGCGGGATATGCCGCCGCGTTGGCGCGGCGGCGCATCCCGTACCGCACCGGCCGGGCGGTGATCGCCGCGCACGGCGACGGGGGCGCACTGGGCTCGGTCACCGTGGCCCGGCTCGACGCCGACTGGCGGGTGCGGCCCGGGACGGAGCGCGAACTGGCCTGCGACACCCTCGCGGTCGGCTACGGCTTCACCCCGCAGCTCGAACTCGCCGGCCAACTCGGCTGCGCGAGCACCCCCGACGGCTTCGTCGCGGTCGACACGCGCCAGGCCACCGATTTGCCCGGGCTGTACGCCGCCGGCGAGAGCACCGGCATCGGCGGCGCGCAACTCTCGCAGGTAGAGGGCGAGTTGGCCGCGTATGCCGTCGCGGGCCGAACGCCGCCGAAGGCGCTGCTGCGCCGGCGGGCCCGGCTCACCCGCTTCGCCGCCGGGCTGCGCGCGCTCTACCCGATCCGGTCGGGCTGGTCGTCCTGGTCCGACGAGGACACCCCGATCTGCCGCTGCGAGGAGGTGCCGCGCGGCCGGATCGCGGACGCGGCGCGGCACGGCGCGGACGACGTACGCTCGATCAAGCTGCTCACCCGCGCGGGCATGGGCTGGTGTCAGGGCCGCATGTGCGCCGAGGCCACCGCGTGCGTGCTCTCCGACGTGTTGGGCCGGCCGATCGCCGCGCCCGCACCCACCCGTGCGATCGCTGTCCCCATCCGTCTCGGAGATCTCGCCCAAGGAGCCTCATGAGCACAAGCCCGCACCTTCCCGCCCCGGAGACCTCCGCCCCGCGGGACGGCGCCGACCGCAAGCCGTGGCACGGCGTCGTGGTGGCCACCGCCCTGCCGCTGCGCGAGGACCTGTCGGTGGACTTCGACGCGTACGCCGAACACGTCCGGTGGCTCGTGGACTCGGGCTGCGACGGGGTGTGTCCGAACGGATCGCTGGGCGAGTACCAATCGCTCACCCCGGAGGAGCGCGCCCGCGTGGTGCGGGTCGCGGTCGACGCGGTGGGCGGCGACCGGGTGCTCCCGGGCGTGGCGGCGTACGGCGCGGCCGAGTCGCTGCGCTGGACCGAGCAGGCGGCCGAGGCAGGCGCCCGTGCGGTGATGCTGCTTCCGCCGAACTCCTATCGCGCGGACGCCCGTGCGGTGATGGACCACTACCGCACGGTGGCCCGGGCCGGGCTGCCGATCGTGGCCTACAACAACCCGTTCGACACGAAGGTCGACCTGACCCCCCGGCTGCTCGCGGACCTGTACGAGGAAGGTCTCGTGGTCGGCGTCAAGGAGTTCACCGGCGACGTGCGCCGGGCCTACGAGGTGGCCGAACTGGCGCCGGGACTCGACGTGTTGATCGGCAGCGACGATGTCGCCCTGGAGTTCGGGCTGGCCGGCGCGGTGGGCTGGATCGCGGGCTACGCCAACGTCTTTCCGCGGGCGAGCGTGGAGTTGTACCGCGCGGCCGTGCACGGCGACCCGCGTGCGGCGTTGCCGCTGTACCGCCTGTTGCACCCGCTGCTGCGGCTGGACGCGCGCACCGAGTTCGTGCAGTCGATCAAGTTGTCGATGGATCTGGCGGGCCTGCGCGGCGGCCCGTGCCGCGCGCCGAGGCTGCCGCTGACGCCCGAACAGGAAGCCTTCGTCCGGGAATCCACCGAGAAGGCGCTCGCGGAGGGATTGAACTGATGCGTTCCCGACACGTCTACCACGCGGTCGACTCGCACACGGAGGGCATGCCCACCCGGGTGATCACCGGCGGCATCGGGGTGATCCCCGGTGCAACGATGGCCGAGCGGCGCGGCCACTTCATGGCCGAACTGGACCACATCCGCACGCTGTTGATGTACGAGCCGCGGGGGCACGGGGCGATGAGCGGGGCGATCCTGCAACCGCCGACCCGGCCGGACGCCGACTACGGCGTGTTGTTCATCGAGGTATCGGGCTGTCTGCCGATGTGTGGGCACGGCACCATCGGGGTGGCCACCGTCCTGGTCGAGACCGGCATGGTCGAGGTGGTCGAGCCGGTGACCACGGTCCGCCTGGACACCCCGGCTGGGCTCGTGGTCGCCCACGTCGAGGTCCGCGACGGCGCGGCCCGCTCGGTGACCTTGCGCAATGTCCCCGCGTACGCCCACGAGTTGGACGCGACCGTGGACGTGCCGGGGCTCGGCGCGGTCACCTACGACATGGCGTACGGCGGCAACTTCTACGCGATCCTGCCGATCGAGAAGGTCGGCCTGCCGTTCGACCGGGCCGAGGGCCCCCGCATCCTGGAGACCGGTCTCGCGATCATGGCGGCGATCAACGAGCAGGCCAGGCCGGTGCACCCGGAGCAGCCGGAGTTCGCGGGCTGCCACCACGTGCAGTTCCTCGCCCCGGGCTCGGACGCGGCGCTGTCGCGCAACGCGATGGCGATCCACCCCGGTTGGTTCGACCGTTCGCCGTGCGGCACCGGAACCAGCGCGCGGATCGCGCAGTTGGCGGCACGGGGCGAGTTGACGGCGGGGCAGACGTTCGTCAACGAGTCGTTCATCGGGACCCGCTTCCGCGGTCGGATCGTGGCCGAGACGGAGGTCGCCGGGCGGCCGGCGGTGGTGCCGGAGATCACCGGGCGGGCGTGGATCACCGCGACCGCGCAGTATCTGCTCGACCCGGAGGACCCGTTCCCGGCGGGGTTTCGGCTCTGAGGGGGCGGGTGGCCGATCGGTTCCGGCCGGTTCCTCGCTCACCCTCGGTGATCTGCCACACGCGCAGTCGCGATCCCGCCCCAGCGGTGACTGACCGTCAGTAACATGGCGGGAGGAGGCACCATGGACACGGGACACGGAGCGCTTGCGCTGCCGTCCTTCGACGATCGACCGATCCTGCGGGATCGGGTGGCACGAGAGTTGCGCGCGGCGTTGATCGCGGGTGAGATGCGGCCGGGTGTGGTCTATTCCGCGCCCGCGTTGGCCGCTCAGTTCGGCGTATCGCCGACGCCCGTGCGCGAGGCGATGCTCGACCTCGCCAACGAGGGACTGGTCGAAGCCGTCCGCAACAAGGGGTTTCGCGTCACCGAGCTGTCCGACCGCGAGTTGGACGAGTTCACCGAGGTGCGTGCGCTGATCGAGGTTCCGGTGGTGGCCCGCCTCGCGGGCGTGGTCACCCCGGCCCAGACCGCCGCGCTGCGCCCGGTCGCCGAGGAGATCGTCGCGGCGGCGGAGGCGGGCGACCTGATCAGGTACGTGGAGGCGGACCGCCGCTTCCATCTGTCGCTGCTCGCGCTGGCGGGCAACGAACACCTGGTCCGGGTGGTCGGCGATCTGCGCAAACGCTCGCGCCTGTACGGGCTGTCCCGGCTCGCGCGCGGTGGCCGACTCGCCGCGTCCGCCGCCGAACACCTCGAACTGCTCGACGCGCTCGACAGCGGCGACCCGGCCGCGGCCGAGCAGGTGATGGCCCGGCACATCGGCCACGTCCGCAACCTGTGGGCGGGGCCGGAGCGGGAGGGCTAGGCACGTGCCCGGGGCGGCCCCGGCGCCGGTCGGCGGATCGACCCGTCGGGACACGCATGGTCGAGGGCGCGCTGTGGCATTCCATCGGAGGAGAGTGCTTGTCGTCCTGCCGCATCGGGAAGATTGCTGCGGCAGGGTTCTGCGGACGGGACACTTCGTCCCGCCGGTCGCCCGGTCGGTCCGGGGTCGTTTCGCGGGATCCCGTGCGGCGAAAGGTGTCAGTCATGGTCGATGGCCCGGTGCCCGACGATCCGCAGTCGGACGGCGCGCAGTCGGACGGCGCGCAATCGGATGAGGCGCGGGCCGGTGAGGCGCAGGCCGCCGGGCCCTTCGCCGCGTTTCAGGACTCGATCTATCTCGACGGGCTGCTGACCGGAGAGCCGCCCGCGTACCCGACGGGCGCGAGCGCGCTGGAGGAGGCCGCGCGCGAACGGCTCGATCCGGGGCCGCGCGGCTACGTTCTGGGCGGCGCGGGCGGCGGCGCGACGATGCGGGCCAACCGGGAGGCGTTCGAGCGGCGCCGGATCGTCCCGCGCATGTTGCGGGACGTGGGCACCCGGGATCTGTCCTGCTCGGTATTGGGCACGGAGTCGCCCGCGCCGGTGCTGCTCGGGCCGGTCGGCGTGCAGTCGATCGTGCATCCCGAGGGCGAGTTGGCGACCGCGCGGGCGGCGGCCGGGCTCGGGCTGCCGATGGTGTTGAGCACCGCGTCGTCGTACTCCCTGGAGGAGGTCGCCGCCGCGTCCGGCTCGGGCCCGCGGTGGTTCCAGCTCTATTGGCCGCGTGACGACGACGTGACGATCAGCCTGCTCGCCCGGGCGCGGGCGGCCGGTTACACCGTGCTCGTGGTCACCCTGGACACCTGGTACCTGGGATGGCGGCCGACCGACCTGGACCGGGCGTACCTGCCCTTCCTGCGGCACATCGGCCTGGCCAACTACCTGAGCGACCCGGCCTTCCTGGCCGGGTTGAGCCGCCCGATCGCCGAGGACCCGACGGCCGCGATCGTGCACTGGGCCGGAATGTTCTCCGACCCGACCAAAACCTGGTCCGACCTGGCCTTCCTCCGCGACAACTGGATCGGCCCGATCGTCCTCAAGGGCGTCCTCCACCCCGACGATGCCCGAAAGGCGCGCGACACAGGGCTGAACGGCATCGTGGTCGGCAACCACGGCGGCCGCCAACTGGACGGCGCCATCGGGGCATTGGACGCTCTCCCGGAGATCGCGACAGCAGTGGGCGACGACTTGACGGTCCTCTTCGACAGCGGCGTACGCACCGGCACCGACATCCTCAAGGCCCTGGCCCTGGGCGCCCGCGCGGTACTCCTGGGCCGCCCCTACATCTACGGCCTGGCCCTGGGCGGCGAACCCGGCATCACCCACGTACTCCGCTGCCTACTGGCCGAGTTCGACCTATCCATGGCCCTATCCGGCCACACCCACCTCAACGACCTGAACCCCAAAATCCTGACCTGACCCCCAACCGCCCCCACCCATCCGGCGACACTTCGTCGCACAAGCCGACCAACCCCTCAGCCCGTCCGGCGTTCGAGGACAACCGCAGGGCCGGCCCGGTCGAACCCGGGTCACCTCGCCGGCGACACTGTCGCCCCCCGATTACCCCGTTTTGCCCGCCCCTCTCGGATACCCTCCGCGCATGATCACGCCCGGATCGAGAGGACCCACCCCGTGACCAACCCCGCGCGCCCCGCCGCAATCCTGCGCCGCATGACCTCGCGCAGTTCCACGGAGCCGCACCGCGCGTCCACGCCGTTGGAGTTGTTCTTCGACCTGACCTTCGTGGTAGCCGTCGCACAAGCCGGCAGCCGCCTGGTGCACTCGCTCGCGGAGGGCCACCCCGGGCACGGGATCGCGGGATACCTGCTCGTGTTCTTCGCGATCTGGTGGGCGTGGGTCAACTTCACCTGGTTCGCCTCCGCATACGACTGCGACGACCCGCTGTACCGCGTCGCCACACTCGTCCAGATCACCGGTGTCCTGGTCCTGGCCGCCGGCGTCCCGCGCGCGTTCGAGAACAGCGACTACACCGTCGCCATCGTCGGCTACCTGATCATGCGCCTCGCGCTGACCTTCCAGTGGCTGCGCGCGGCCCACGACGAGACCGACCCGGCGGCCCGCCGCACCGCGCTGCGCTACGCGGCCGGCCTGGTGCTGGTCCAGATCGGCTGGGTCGTGCTGCTGCTCCTGCCCGACGCCGCGTGGAACTGGGGCTTCCCACCGCTGGCGATCGCCGAGATGGCGGTGCCGGCCATCGCCGAACGCCGACACCCCACCACCTGGCATCCGCATCACATCGCCGAGCGCTACGGCCTGTTCACCATCATCATGCTCGGCGAGAGCGTGTCCGCCGCGACCGTCGCGATCCAGACCGCGCTCGACGACCAGGCCGCGCTGGACGAGTTGTTGCCGATCGCCGCCGGCGGGCTCCTGATCGTGTTCGCGGCCTATTGGATCTACTTCGCGGCGCCGATCCACGAATACCTCGAGTCCGGTCAGCAGGCGTTCCTGTGGGGATACGGCCACTACGTGATCTTCGGCTCCGCCGCCGCGATCGGGGCCGGTCTGGAAGTCGCCGTCGAGCAGGCCGTCGGCGAGGCGCACATCTCCGACCTCGCCGCCGCGGCGAGCGTCACGATCCCCGCGGGGCTGTTCCTGGTCGCCACGTGGGCGCTGCACGCCCGCCACCACAAGCGCGGCGCCGCCCAGCAGGTACTGCTGCCGGCCGCCGCGGTACTGGTCCTGGCCTGCACGTTCCTGGGCGAGGCGGCGGTGCCGGCGGCCGGAGCGGTGGCGGCGCTGACCGTCGCCGCGGGGGTGGCGTTGTCCGCCCGCCAGGGCGAGGGCGCCGGCGACGTCGACCCGCACGGGGAGCGGGTGTCCGAGGCCGACTGAGTCCGCGGCGTCCGGCTAACCCGCCGTCAGGCGCCGTGCGGGAACCGAAGGTTCGGGCGGGAGGAGCGGACCGCCGGACCACTGCTGGAAGATCAGCATCGTGTGCACCTGGGTCACCTCGGTGCGCGCCGTGAATCCGTCCACCACCAACCGTTGCAGCCCGGTCGCGTCGGCGACCGCGACGTGCACGAGGAAGTCGTCGGGACCCGCGAGGTGGTACAGCGCGCGGGTCTCCGGCAACTTCAGCACATGCCCGACGAACGGGTTGAGCACCGCGCGGTGATGGGGCCGTACCCGCACCGCGAGCATCGCCTGCAGCGGTCGTCCGAGCGCGGCCGCGTCCACCTCCACCGTCGCACCCTTCACCACCCCGGCGGCGCGCATCCGAGCCACCCGGTCCAGGCAGGTCGAGGGCGCTATGCCGACCTCGGCCGCGAGCGCCTTGTTGCTGATCCGGGCATCGTTCTGAAGGGCCCGGAGAATGCCGAGATCGGTCGGATCAAGGGCGATGGATTGGCTCATCCGGCGATGATAATTCGGTGTCCGGACGGATTCTCCGGAGTCCACTCCAGGATGACGTCCATGGACCTTCGACCGGACTCCCCCGCCACCGCCGGCCGCACCGACACCGCGCCCGCCGGCGCCACCCCTGCCGGCGCCGCCTCTGCCGGCTCCACCCCCACCGGCTCCACCCCCGCCGGACCCGTCGCGCGGCACACGTTGGAGACCCGCGCGGTACACGCCGGCCGCGACGACCTGGCCGCGCTGGGCGTACACGCCGTGCCGATCGACCTGTCGACCACCTATCCCCTTTCGGACCTGCCGGCGGCGGCGCTCGCCCTGGACGCCTACGCGGAGGGCGAGTTGCCCGACGGCTCGGCGATCTACGGTCGGCTGACCAATCCGACCGTGCGCCGCTTCGAGCAGGCGCTCGCCGAACTGGAGGGCTGCGCCGACGCGGTGGCGTTCGCGACCGGCATGGCGGCGGTCACCGCGTGCCTGCTCGCCGCCGCCGCGCAGGGCCGACGGCACGTGGTCGCGGTCCGGCCGCTGTACGGCACCACCGACCACCTGCTCTCCGGCGGCCTGCTCGGCACCGAGGTCACCTGGGTCGAACCGGACGGCGTGGCCGCGGCGTTGCGACCCGACACGGGTCTGGTCATGGTCGAGACACCGGCCAATCCGACGCTGGCCGAACTCGATCTGGTCGAACTCGCGGCGCAGGCGGGCGAGATACCGCTGTTGGTGGACAACACGTTCGCCACGCCGATCCTGCAGCGGCCTGCCTCCTCGGGTGCCCGTCTGGTCCTGCACAGTGCGACCAAGTTCCTCGGCGGACACGGTGACGTGCTCGGCGGTGTGGTGGCCTGTGATCCGCAGTGGGCCAAGGCGCTGCGGCAAATCCGGTTCGCGACGGGGGCGTTGCTGCACCCGCTGGCGGGCTATCTGCTGCTGCGCGGCCTCGCGACCCTGCCGATCCGCGTCGCCAGGGCCTCCGCGACGGCCGCCGCGCTGGCCGCCCGACTGGCGGCGCACCCGGCGGTGGCGCGCGTGCACTATCCGAGCATCGGCGGCGCGCTGATCGCCTTCGAACCGACCGGCGACCCGATCCGGCTGGTCGGCGCGCTCCGCCTGATCACCCCCGCCGTGAGCCTCGGTGGCGTCGACACCCTCATCCAGCACCCGGCTTCGCTGACCCACCGGGTCATCGACGACGCGGCGCGCGCCGAAGGCGACATCGGCCCGCACCTGCTCCGCCTGTCGATCGGCCTGGAACACGAGGCGGACCTGTGGGCGGACCTGTCGGCGGCGCTGGACCGGATGGGCGGGCGGCAGGTCGGGGCAGCGCCGGCTCCGGACGCCGGGGTCGGGGCGGGTGACGGCGCGCCGGGCGCGGCGCTGTGGCCGGTGGGGGTCTGAGGGGACGGAGGCGGGGGCCGGAGTGGGTCCGGCGTCCGCACGTGCCGGGGGTCGGCGGCGGCGCGCTTCGCGGCGCGGCCGGCCCCGGTGGGGTCAGCGGTAGGTCAAACCCGAGAGCCGCAGGGCGAGTTCGCGGCGCACGGCGGGGATCCGGGTGAGGGTGCGCAGCACGAGGTTGCGCAGGGGGCGCAGCGCCGGCGCGAGGGTGGCCACCCGGGTCATCCGGTCGGCGAGTTCGACGATGCGTTCGGCGATCGGGCGGCGGATGGCGCCGTAGGTGTCCAGGGCCGCGGTGGGGCCGCCGTCGAGTACGGAGCCCAGTGCCTCGGCCAGGGTCACCGCGTCGAGGATGCCGGCGTTCATGCCCTGGCCGCCGGCCGGGCTGTGTACGTGGGCGGCGTCGCCGGCGAGCAGGATCCGGCCCGCGCGGTAGGTGTCGGCGATCCGGTGGTGGACCCGGAAGCGCGATCCCCAGACGACCTCCTCGACCACCACGCTGCCGGCCTTCGAACCGCGTACGTCGAGGAGTTCCTGCACGTAGGCCGCCGACGGCTCGTGTGGCGCGTCGACGACCGGCGCGACGATCCGGTGTCGACCTCCGGGGAGCGGGGCGAGCACGACGAGGCCGGCGGGGGCGAAGTACAGGATCACCTCGTCGGCCGCGACCGCGCCGCTCAGCCGCACGTCGGCGAGGACGAACGACTCGGCGTAGGTGCCCCCCTGGAAGCCGATCCCGGCCTGGTCGCGAACGGTGCTGTGCATGCCGTCGGCGCCGACCACCCAACCGGCGCGGACGCGTTCGCCGGTCTCGAAGGTCGCGGTCACGCCGTCGGCGTCCTGGTCGAGGGTGGTCACCCGGTACGGCCGCAGCACGGTGCCGCCGAGTTCGGTGAGGCGGTCGAGGAGGGCGGCCTCCGTCGTGGCCTGGGAAACCATCAGCGAGTACGGATACTCCGTGGGCAGGCCGGAGAAGTCGATCCGGACCACCACGCGGTCGCGGTCGCGGACGGTGAACGTCGGCGAGGGGATGCCCTGCGCGACGAGCGGTGCGGCGACTCCGAGCGGGGCCAGTACCTCGAGGGTGCGGGCGTGTACGACGGCGGCGCGCGAGGTCTGCTCGGCGGCCGTATGGGCGTCGACGACGGTGACGTCTCGGCCCTGGGCGGCGAGGGCGACGGCGAGGGTCAGTCCGGCGGGGCCGGCGCCCACGATGAGGACATCGGTGGTGGCGGGGAGTTCGGTGCTCATCGGGGGCTCCTGGGGTTGGGATTGGGGTCGGAAGCCGGATCGAAACCCGGACCCCTTCGAGGCCAACGTTTGTTGGCCAACGTCTGTTGGCATCAACCATGGCCGCCTCGTGGCAGTAAGTCAACAGGCGTTGGCCTACAATCGTTGGCATGAGTACTCCGCGAAGGTCGTCCATCGAGACCAAGGCCGTGATCCTGGCCGCCGCCCGGGAACGATTCGGTTCCGACGGCTACGAACGCGCGACGATTCGGGCGATCGCCTCCGATGCGGCGATCGATCCGTCGATGGTGATGCGTTACTTCGGCACGAAGGAGAAGTTGTTCGCCGCCGCGGCGGACGTCGACCTTCGGTTCCCCGCACTCGATACGGTCCCCCGCTCGCACCTCGGCGCGGTGCTCTCGGCGCACTTCCTCGACCGCTGGGAGGGTGACGAGGCGATGCTGATCCTGCTGCGGACCGGGGTGACGAACGACGACGCCGCCGAGCGTATGCGCGCGGTCTTCGCGGACCAGCTCGCCCCGCTTGTGCTCCGCACCTGTCCGAACGCCGCCGAGGCCCCCCGGCGCGCCGGCCTGATCGCCACCCAGGTGCTGGGGCTCGCCCTGTGCCGATACGTCCTGCGACTGCCGCCGATCGTGGCCATGACGCATCCCGAGGTCGTCGCCTGGCTCGGCCCCCAGATCCAACGCTGCTTGACCGGGAACCTGGGAGCGGAAGGCTCGGGTGCGGGAGGTCCGGGGGCGTGAACTCGGGCGCAGTGGGCCGGATGTGGGTGGGGCGGCGCCGTAGGGTCCGGCCGGTTTCGTGTACATCAACAATTCGGGGGATTACCCCCGGTAGCCCGCGAGTTGGCCCGGGTAGCGTCTCGATCAAGGCAGAATCGGCTGCGCCGAGCGGTGTCGCGCACACCGCCCCGGGAGGTGACGCGTCATGTACAGGCACGCGGTCCGACCGCACCGCACGGCCCGCCGCCCGCTTCGGGCCCGCCGGTTCACGGGACTTCGGCGTCCCGACGGGAGGGCTCCGCGCACGGCGACCCGACACCCGCGACGGCGAGGCGCCCGGGGGATCCCGCTTCGGCGACGCCGCAGAACCACGCTTCGGCCGACATCCGCGCTGTCGATGGCGGTCGTACTGATCGCGCTCGCGGCACTGGCGTCCTGTACGTCCGCCGGCTCCACCACATCCGGCGCACCCGCCGCCTCCTCCCCCGCCGAGCGCTCCGATGCCGGCGCCGCCGCGACCGCACCCGGATTCGCTCCCGGAGTCGCCGTCGAACCACCCGAGACCTGCGGGAATCCCACCGCGAGCCTGCGACCGGCCTCCGGCCCGCCCCGCGCGGCCGACTACCGCACCGACGGCTCGCTCTCCCGCATCCTGGAGCGGGGCCACCTGATCGTCGGGATCGACCAGAGCGCCTATCCGTTCGGCTACGCCGACGTGACCGACCACAACCGGCTCAAGGGCTTCGACATCGACCTCGTGCGGGAGATCACCGCGGACCTGTTCGGCGGCAACGATCCGAGCCGACTGCGCTTTCGGGTCGTGCCGAACAACATCCGCGAACAATCGGTCGCGAACGGCACGGTGGACATGGTGGCGAAGTCCGTCACCGTCAACTGCCGACGGCGGGCCGTGGTCGACTTCAGCTCGGTCTACTACGAGTCGGGCCAGCGGGTCCTGATCGTCGACGACACCCCCGCCGCGGATGCCGACCACACGAAGGGCCTCGCCGGCCTCCCGACCGGGACCCGGGTGTGCACGGTCGGCGGCACCACCGCCGCCGACGCGGTACACGCCACGCGGGGCCTGGTCGACGTCACCGGCGACAACTGGACGGACTGCCTCGTCCGCATCCAACAGGGCCAAGCCGACGCGGCGGTCGGCGACGACACCGTCATGGCCGGCCTCCAGGCCCAGGACCGCTTCATCCGCATGGTCGGCCCCAAGTTGACCCGGGAGCCCTACGGCCTCGAAATCGCCAAGGGCAAACCGGACCTGGTCCGCTTCGTCAACGCGTCCCTCGAACGCATCCGGCACGACGGAACCTGGCGTCGGCTGTTCGACACCTACCTGGCCCGCTACATCCCGGAGTCGGGGGACGTGACGGCGCCGGGGGCGGAGTACCGGGACTGAGCGGGCGCGGGCACGGGCGCGGGCACGGTGGCGGTGGCGGTAGGCCGTGGCCGAACGCTACGTCGGCGACGGGTCGTCCCCCGGCACGATCAGACCCGACTCGTAGGCGATGACGACCAGTTGCGGCCGGTCCCGGGCGCCGAGCCGGGCCATGATGCGGCTCACGTGCGTCTTGGCGGTCAGCGGGCTGAGCCCGAGCAGCGTGCCGATCTCCGCGTTCGTCAGCCCTCGTCCGACCAGCGTCAACACCTCGCGTTCGCGCGCCGACAGGTCGGCCACCCGCGGCGAGCCCGGCGTACCCGTGCTCGCCGTCGCCGGCATCCGCAACACGCGCGAGATCAACCGTGCGGTCGGCCCGGGCGACAGCAGCGCCTCGCCGGCGCCGATCGTGCGGATGGCGGCCAGGAGTTCGGCCGGGCGCGTGTCCTTGACCAGGAACCCGCCGGCCCCCGCCCGCAACGCGGCCAGCACGTTCTCGTCGTCCTCGTAGGTCGTCAACACCAGCACCCGGACCCGGGACAACTCCGGATCCGCCGCGATCAGCCGCGTCGCCTCGATCCCGTCCAGGATCGGCATCCGAATGTCCATCACCACGACGTCCGGCCTGCACTCCCGGGCGAGTTCGAGCGCGGCCCGCCCGTCGGCGGCCTCACCGACCACCTCCATGTCGGCCGCCGACGCCACCAACATCGCGAACGCCGACCGCACCAGATGCTGATCATCGGCCAGCAACACCCGCAAGGCATCGCCCATCACACACTCCCCCGTTCATCTCGAACCCGACAGCCGGGGCGGTCGGCGCGGCCGGGGCACTCGGCACCGCCGGGACGCTCGGCGCGGCCGGGCGGTCGGCACAACGGCGTCGCCTTCACCCCGCGCCCTCCGACCGCGCCATCGGCAACACCGCCGAGACCGCGAACCCGCCCTCGGGAGCGGGGCCCGCGACCAGCGTGCCGCCCACGCTGCGGGCCCGTTCGGTCATTCCGAGGATGCCGAAGCCGGCGCCCTCCCCGACCTCGTTCGCGTGCCCGTCGTCGACGACGCTCACCCGCAACTCGGTCTCCTCGGCGATGAGTTCCACCCGTACCGTGTGCGCTTGCGAGTGCTTGACCACGTTCGTCAGCGCCTCCTGAACGATCCGGTACACGGCGACGCCCACCTCGGGCGCGGGCGTCGGGCCGTCGTGTCCGGTCAGGGTGACGTCGATGCCGGCGGAGCGGGCCGCGCCCGCCAGCGGAACCAGGCCGTCCAGGCCGGCCAGCCCCGGCACCGCCTCGTACGACGCGACCTCCTCGGCGTCCCGCAACACCGACAGCGTGGCCCGGAGTTCGTGGCGGGCGTCCCGGCAGGTCTGCGCGATCGTGTCCAACGCGCCCACCATGACCTCCCGTTCGGCCGGCGGCTCCTGCGCGGCGAGGTGCGCGGCCACGCCCGCCTGGACGCCGATCAGCGTGATGCTGTGCGCCAGCAGATCGTGCAGGTCCCGCGCGATACGCAGGCGTTCCTCGGCGACCCGCCGCCGGGCCACCTCGTCCCGGGAGCGTTCGGCGCGCTCGGCCCGATCGATGATCGCGCTCACGTAGTCGTGATGGCTGCGCCACGCCTGGCCCGCGACCACCGCCGCGACCACCCAGCCCGCCATCCCGCAACGATCGCGCCAACTCGGCCCGTCCGTACCGCCCAGGGTCATCGCCACGACCGCCACGGTCAGCGCCGCCACCCCGACCGCGACGGCCGCCCCGCGCCGCACGTACGCCGCGTACGTCCCCAACGCCACCAACGCCGGCACCGCGGCGCTCTCGTGCAGGTACTCGCGGTGGTGGTACGGCACGGTGAGCGCGAACGTCAGCACCAGCACCGTCCCCGGCCGCACCCGGCGCCAGGCGAGCGGAATCGTGGCACCGAGCAACAGCGCCGCGCCGACCGGGTCCAGCGCCCGCTGCGCCGACCACACCTGCGCCGCGCCGACCGCCCCCGCCGCCAACAGGACGGCGAGCAGGGCGTCCGCGACGGACGCCCCACCCCACCTCGTTCGTGTCGTCACACCGCCATCTTCCGGGACGACACGGGCGGTTGCACCGGCCGGGTGCCCGTGGTGCCCCGCGCGGGCCGTCGGGACAGCGGGCCGGGCCACCAGATCCACCGATCCAGCGCCACGCTCGCCGCGGTGACCAGGAACGTCCGGACCAGGAACGTATCGATCAACACCCCCACCGCGACCACGAATCCCAGTTCCACGAGCGAGACCAGCGGCAGCAGCGCGAGGACCGAGAACGTCGCCGCGAGCACGAACCCGGCCGAGGCGATCACCCCGCCGGTGGTCTCCAGCGCGGCCGGCGCGGCAATCCGCACCGAATCCCCGCGCAGCGCCATCTCCCGCACGCGGTGCATCAGGAAGATCCCGTAATCCACCCCGAGCGCGACCAGGAACACGAAGGTCAGCAGCGGCGTCTGCGCGTCCACGCCCGCGTACCCGAAGCCGTGCTCGAAGACCAGCCCGCCCAGTCCGAGCGACGCCGCCCAGACCAGCCCGACGGCGGCGACCAGGATCAGCGGCGCCACCAGGCTGCGCAACAGCACGATCAACACCAGCAATACCGCGAGCAGCACGAGCGGCACGACGACGCGGCGGTCCCTGGCCGTGGTGTGCGCGGTGTCCATCTGCTGCGCGGTGGGGCCGCCGACTCGGGCATCCGGTACCGCACGCAGGCGTTCGATCGTGGCATGCTCCCCGGCCGACTCGGGCCGATCCTTCGCGAAGGCCAGGATCTCCGTCCATCCATCGGCCGTTCGTCCCTGACGCACGTGCTCGACCCCCGCGGTCGAGCCCACCGCCGCCAGCACGCCCGCAGCCCGCTCGCTCCGCGCCAGCACCGCGATCGGCGCACCGGACTGCTCCGGGAAGGCCGCGCTCAACGTCTCCTGGGCCACGATCGACTCGGGCTTCTTGGTGAAGCCGTCACTCTGCCGCAGCGCACCCGGCAGCCCGAACGCGGTCAACGCCCCCGCCCCGAGCAGCACGACTCCCGCGACCAGGACGGCGATCGGCCGCCTGGACACCGCCGTTCCGATCCGCGCGTAGGCGCCGCGCCCCAGCTTCGGCGTACTCCCGAACACCGGTACGAACGGCCAGAACACCCGCCGCCCCAGCAACACGAGGATCGCCGGGAGCAGGGTCGTCATCACCGCGAGCGCACACACCACGCCCACCGCCCCGACCGGCCCCATGCCCCGACTGCTGTTCAGATCGGCGGCGGTGAGGCAGAGCAGCCCGACCACGACCGTCCCCGACGAGGCCAACACGGCGGGCCCACAGCCGCGCAGCGCGGCGAACATGGCCTCCAACGGGCGTTCGTGCACCCGCAGTTCCTCGCGGTAGCGGGCCACCAGGAGCAGCGCGTAGTCGGTGCCCGCCCCGAACACGAGCACCGTCAACACCCCGGAGCTTTGCCCGGTGACGGTGATCCCGAACGCTCGCACCAGCCCGTACACCGTCGCCGTCGCGACGGCCACGGCAACCCCGGCGCAGACGAGCGGCACGATCCAGAGGTAGGGACTGCGGTAGGTCAACATGAGCAACACGGCCACCACGAGCACGCTCGCGAGCATCAGCGTCCCGTCGATGGACGCGAACACCTCCTGCATGTCCGCCGTGATGCCGCCGGGGCCACCGACACGCACGCTGAGCCCGTCGGGATGCCGCTCCACGAGGGTGCGGATATCCGGCACGATGTCGTCCGGTTCGGCACCCCGGCGGTCGACGGACAACGCGTAGCGCAGCGTGGTGTGATCGACCGACTCCTGCGCGGCCGGCCCCGACCCACCCACGAGCGGATGCCGAGCCACCACGTCGGCGATCCCTGCGGCGGCCGCCTCCCGGTCGGCGGGCGTCAATCCGCCGTCGCGGCGATACACGATCTGTACGTCCATGGCGTCGCCGCCCGGCAAGCCGCCCTGGATCCGGGCCACTTGGGTGGACTCGGCGTTGGCGGGCAGGTAGTCCACGGCCTCGTTGCGCTGCACGTCACCGAGCTTGGCGGCGAACATCCCCGCCACCAGCACGACCAACACCCACCCACCCAGCACCACCCACGGCACCCCCCACAACCGCCCCCGCCGCCGCCGCCGTGGCCCCGGCCGCCCGGGCGGCACGACCGGATCGTGCCCGACCGAAGCGGACCCGACGCCGCCCTCGTCCTGCGACAAAATCTCCATGCCCCAAGGCTTCCGCCCAGGCCCACACCCCTCGTCCGGCCAAGGACCGATCTCCGCGTTACTCCACCCGACGTCAAGCAACACCCACTACTCCCAGAGGCGTAACCCACCCCGCCCCAACCCCACGCGGGACGCGCGAACACGGACACACGGAGCCGGGCGGAAACCCGGGCACGGGATCGGAGGACCCGAGGCAGGCGCAACGCGAGGGCGGGGCTGCCACAGCACACGCGAGGCAGAGCCCGGGAACCACGGACACGGACCCGGACGAGCACATGGGCAGGGGGCGGAAGCCCCCGAACACGCGCGCGGCGAGGACGGAAGTGCCGCAACACGCGCGGGCATAGGACGGGAACGCCAGGCGCACGGGCCTGTGCGGCGACACGGCGCTGGGGCGGAGCTCCCCTGGCAGGCGCGAGGCGAGGGGGCTGCCGGAGTATGCGCAGAGTCGGAGAGCCCAGGCACGGGCACACGGACTTGGACGGGAGTGCGGACGGCGGGGACAGGGGTCACGAGCGGGGCTCGGGCCAAGAGCGAGGGCATGCCCGGGCGGGGCCTGCGAGCGGGAACTCCGGCGCGGGAGCACGGATGCCGGGCCGAGCGAAATCGGGCCGAGGTCGCACGCTTTCGCTCGCGGAGCGACCCGCGTCGGCGTGTACGCAGTACTCGAGCCACGACGCCCGCGTTCCCGATCGGCGGGGCCCGGCAGCCCCTGCTACGCCCTACGCCGCCGCGCAGTCCCCATCGAAGCAGAGGGCAAGGTCGACATCACCACCGTCTCCACCAACGTCGGCCCAGTCGCCGTTGCTGAGGTCTGTGCTCGTGGCTGCGAGGCGCCGGTGCGGGGTTGGTCCGGCACGTGGAGTGCGCCGCCGGCGTGGGGGTCCCGAGATTTGCGGTTTCCGGCGAGGCGGCTGCATCGCTTGACGAAAACCGGCCGGCGACGGGGGCGACCCGAGCGGGTCGAGGCGTTTCGAGGGGTGCTCGGGAAGGAGTAAGGCTCGAAACCGGATCCCGGCGGGATGGTTGCGGGCTTCGGGCTTCGGCGCCCTGCGGTTTTGCGAAGTCGGGGTGGAAAGTCGGGCGTCGAGTGCCAGTTTCGTGTGCTCCGACCCCCTCGACACGGGGGTGGGGATCGAAAACCACACGATCGGAACCGGCTTCGGGCATTGCGCCCCCTCAAAGGCCGTCACGAAGACCGCAAGTACCCAGCAGGGGCCAAGACCGGACCCCCGGATCCGCAGCAGCCGCCGCACCGACCTGCGCTTTTCTCTCACCCCGAAGCAACGGCACCCGTCACCCACACACCCACCGCACGCCGAAGCGACCCCACCCGCTGGGAAGGTTCCCTCGGTGGACTCGACCCGGCCGCCCTCTCCGCCCCCGTCGCCGGCCGGCTTTCGCCGAGCAATGCAGCCGGCTCGCCGGAAAACCCGAATCTCGGAGCCCCGCACGCCGGCAGCAACCCCGGACCAACTCCGCAACGGACCCGGCTACCAAAAGCGCGAACCTCAGCAACTCACCCAACCCGGTCGACTCGGCCGCTCCCACGCCTTCGACTCACCCACCGCGAACCCAACCAGAGCCGGCTCGCCCGCTCGCCCGTCGTCGGCTCGGCGTTTCCCCGCTCAGCCCCTCAGCCGCCGCCGAACCACGCCGGCATGTCGAGGTGGATCGTGTCCCCGGGCGTCATCACCCGAAGGCCCTCCTCCAGCGCACGCAACCGATCCACGCCCAGCCGGTCCGCCCACTTGGCCCTGACGTCCTCGAAGATCGCGGCCGACTTCACCAACGAGTCGACCCCATGCGCGGTGAGCCCAACCAGCTTGCGCCGCGCGTCATTCGGATCCGTGTGCCGCTCGACATAGCCCAGCTGCTCCAGCCCATCGATCGTCTTGCCCGCCGCCTGCTTCGAAACCCCCAACAGCCGCCCGAGATCCGCCGCCGTGGTCCCGTGCGGACCGATCGCCTGAAACACGAAGCCGTGCATGGGCCGCATGTCCGGATGCCCCTGACGGGCCAACTCCGCATGCACCTCGTCGATCAACGCCCGAAAGGCCATCAGCAGCCGCAACGGCAACTCGAAGCCGGGCGGCTCTGCAGCCGCTCTGTCCACATCGGCTCCGCCCACTCCCGAAGCAGCCATGAATACGTCTCCTGACGACTCTCTTGACACAGATAGACAACCTGGTTCACTATCTGATTCGCAAGCAAAGACAATGACGTTGTCGAATTGCGTACGAGTCTAGGAGATCACCTCATGCCTGTCATCCGCAGCACCGAAGCCCGCGTCACCGAGACCCCCAACGCCGTCATGACCACCTACGCCTCCCCCACCCAGGGCGGCACCGACACGGTCCTGTGGCGCGTCGACATGCCCCCGGCTGTCTCCGGCCCCCTCCACGCCATCGACACCGAGCAAATCTGGACCGTCATCGCCGGCGCCCTCACCGTCACCATCGACAACGACCAATCCACCGCAACCGCAGGCGACACACTGATCCTCCCGGCCAACACCCCCCGCCAACTCCACTCACACCCGGAATCCGGCTTCTCCGCGATAGCCACGTCCCCCACCCCCTCCCACGCATACATCCCCGCCTCCGACCCCAAGTCCCAATCCCCCCAAACCACCCCGCCCTGGATCGCCTGACTCACCCGCCCCCACAACCCACCCACCCCGCCAAGCCCACCTCCCAACGCAAGCCACCCCGCAGAACCAAAAGTCCAACCGCACCACCCCACCCCCTCACCACCGGCAGCACCGCAGCACCGCAGCACCGCCACCCAGCCCCGCCCCCCAACTCCCCAAGAGCGCAAGGGAACTGGCACACAGCCCAACACGGCCAGGCGCGCTCGACGAGACACCCCACAGCCGGCCACCACGCGCCCAGCCACCACACCTTGGCCCTAGCCAAAATCAGCAAAACCGGCCAGATCCCCCCGAAGTCACCTCCCAACGGAGGCCCGCCCACCCCGCAGCCCAGCCGTTCCACCTCAGAGGCGACGCCGCGCCACTCACCGCCAACGGCCGCCGCGCCAACGGCCCCAGAACACAGAGACCTCGGCGCGGCGACCCCGACGAACCCGGTCGTCGTCCGAGGAATCGTCAAGAGCTGTGGTTGATACCTCGGGCAAGCAGCGGGGTCAGAGGAGCCGGCCGGACTGGTGTAGGTGGTCGAAAATCAGTTGATCGACCGGGGAGACCCGCTCCCGGTCGGCGTATGTGAGCCAGATGAGTTCTTGTACCTCGCTGCCGGGTTCGAGCGTGCCCTGGTAGTCGGCGGTGTAGCAGGTCATGCGGACCGTGATCCCGATGGCGTGTCCGTGTGCCTGGGCTTCGAACGTACCGGCGTGCACGGCGCTGTCGGGCGCAATGGTGGCGGTGAGTTCTTCGCCGATCTCGCGGACGAGGGTCTGGATGTCGCTCTCGCCGGGCTCACGTTTGCCGCCGGGTAGGTAGTAGACATCCTTGCCGCGGGAACGGGTGCTGAGGATCTTCCCGGCCTCCAGCCGGAGCCATGCGATCTTGTCGATGGTGGTCATGGATGTCCTTGTTCCTCGTGATCGGATCGGGTCATGCGGCGTGCTCGTCGGCCTGTTCGACGAGTCGGCCGCCGGCTACGACGGCCCCTGCCCGTACCGACGGCACCGGGTGCGGCGCGTTGACGGCCCGCCGGCGGGCCCGGGCGGACTCGACCGGCTTGAAGACCATCGCCGCGGCGGCCGCGCGGGAGCCGGCGCCCTTGGTGACCTTGGTCCGCAGCCGCACGGTCGCGAAGGTCGACTCGATGGAGTCGGTGGTCCGCAGATGGATCCAGTGCTCGGCGAGGAAGTCGAAGAACGCCGGAAGCTCGCCGTCGTCGTCGGTGATCCGCTTGACGACCTTGGGGTACTTCGCTCCGTGGGCCCGTTCGAAGTCGCGGATGGCTCCGGCCGCGTGTTGCTTGTCCTCGGCGTTGTATATCTCCTGGATTGCGCGCGTGGCCGCGGGCTGGGCCGATTTCGGGAACGCGTCCGAAACATCGGCCGTTTTGTGGACCGTGCACCTTTGATGACGGGTTTCGGGAAACACCTCGTTCGGCGCGTTCCGGAAGCCGGGCGCACCGTCGCCGACGGCCGGGGCCGGGGCCCGCATGCCGCGGCGGGCCCCGGTCCCGCAGCAGGCCCGCCCACGCCTTGGACGACTCGCGGTAGCCGTCCGTCATCGCGATCGGTTCCTTCGTGCCGTCCGCACGCGCTCCCATCGGCATCAGGACTGCGGCTTTCGCCTCCTCCGGGCGTATCCGCAGGTGGGCGCCGTCCGCCCGGGCGTATACGGGGTCCGTGGCGGACAGGTCCCGGTCCATGAACGCGGTGTGGTCGGCCTGCCACCGCGCGGTCGGCCGCGTCACCGTCGCGGGAGAGAGGCCGGCCGAGGAACCGGGGAACTGCTCCGGCGCGGGCACGAAGTCACCCGATGACTGGCCGTGTAGGTGGAGCAGTGGCAGCACCTCTGCGATCTTCGTGGACTTGCGGCACCAGGGCGGCAGAATCGCCGAGGAGAACCGCTTGCGCTCCCCGGTCGCCTCATCGACCCGCTTGTCGTTCACCCGCGGGGCCCCGACCTCCACCGCACCGGCGGCCGTGGTGACGGGCTGGGCTTGTGGTGACCGTCGCGCACCACCGGGCGGCGCCCGTCGCCGTCCCGTTGATCAGCCAACTCGTCTGTGTAGCCGATGACTTCCGCTTCCGGCACGGCGGCCGCATGCGGCGGGCACCCTCGCGGACGATCTCGTCGACGAGGGAGCCGTTTGGCGTGGAACCGTCGGCCTTGACTACCGTGAGCACGGGCGTGTCTTCCCGACCGACGCGCCAACGTCGGCCTACTCGATGACCATCACAGGATCATTCGAGAAGGTACGCCCTTCGCGCGTCTCCCCGACACCGATCCACAGCTCTTGAGCATTGCTCGTTCGTCCAACCAGGCCCCGCATCAGCCACCACACCTCGCCCGCCGCCGACCTGGACGGTAGCTACCCCTCGGCCGTCACCCCGGGGAGCAGCCCAAACTGCCCACGGCCGACACGCACAGCGCCACCACCCCATCGGGCACACCGTCGCCTCCCGAGGACGGTCGTCAGCAGTCTCCATGGTCCGAATCGCCGCACCGGGACCCGCCCCCAGCCGCCACACCGCGCCCGGCTACCAAACTCGCGAACGAACCAACCAACCTGCCGACCAACTCGGCGCCGACCGGGAGCAAGCACCCCGTGGCGCCCAGTCCGTAGTCCAACTCCAACCGTCACATCAGGGGCGACTCCGTACCGCTCACAGCCAGAGTCCGCCGCGCCAACTCCCCCAACGCGCAGACACTTTCCCCCGGCAACGCGGTCTCGATCCGAGTCGACGCCTCCGCCGGCCATCCCGCCTCGGCGCCGTGCAACACGCCCGCGATCGAACCCACCAGCGGCGCGGTGGCATGTACATCCCACCCGCCGCGCACAGTCAGCCCGATCTGCCGAACGGGGTCGGCGTCACCCCACAACAACCCAGCCGCGATCAGCCCCGCATACCCCGACGCGTCGTGCCGATCATCGCTCCCAGATCCCCGCCCCACCTCGGCCACCCCGTCATCCCAGGCCCACCCCCGCGCATAAGCGACAAGCACATCCCGAACCACCCGCGACACCCTCGACTCCACCGGAACGTGCCGCAACGAAACCCCCACCGCCTGCGCCGCGTCCCGAGCCGTGAAGGCCGCCGCCGCCAGCGCTGCACACCACATGGCGGCGTACATCCCCTCCCCGCCATGCGACACCACCGCATCCTTCCGAGCCAACCGAGCCGCCCGCCTCGGATCCCCGGGCGCCACATAGCCATACATGTCGGCCCGCATCATCGCCTCCCCAGACCCGTCCGACCCGCTCCCATCACCAGCTGTGGTCGGGGGCAACTCCCCATCAAGCAAACGCAGATACGCGGCCTGCTCCGCCGCAAAAGGACGTAGGAACGGCAGGGTAAGCAACCACAATCCGCCAACCTGCGCACTCGTGAACCCCGGCCCGTACGACTCCAAAACCCGCAGACTCAAAACCGCCCGATCAACCGCGTCACTGCGATCCCCGGCAACCCCGGCGCTCGATTCCCGCCTGGCCGCATGGGCACCAAGGCATCGCCCGATCCATCCCCCATGGATCCGATCGAACAACACGGCCCGAGCGGGCGGCGGATCAATTCCTCCGGCCGGCGGCAGCAACTCATCAACCCTTGCGTCCTTTTCCCGACTCGGTTTGTCTCGCAACAATCCATCTCCCCAAAAACCGTCGAGCCCCATCAGCTCTCCCAAGAATCACACCCAGCCAAAAGCTCTTGCCCAGTACGACCCATCCCGCAAGCATCTCGAGTGCCAACCATCTCGGAGTGGCTCATCTCAAGCCAAACCATCCTGCCGCCAACTGTCTCAAAGCCGCCCATGTCGGCAGAACTTACATCCAGAGCATATAACCAGGCATCAATCATCTCGAAGTAAACAATCACGGAGCCAATCGCCTCAAGAAGCGCCATCCGAGACCCATTTGAGTAGCGGGTTCCGGATCAGATTCGCATTGCAAACCAGCTATCGGCGCACTAACGCCGGCCGTTGGCCACCACTCCGACCGTCGGAGTGGTCGGCAACCGCAAGATCATCCCTAACAGACGACATAGCCCTCAACCTTCTTGCACCAGCGCTCAACCTTTACCGGGTTACCTCATGGGCTCACCCGCAATCACCGTCATAGCCAATCAGCTCGGGAAAGGCGACCTCGCCTCGGGCGCCCCGAGAACCCACTTTCACGAATTAGTAGGAATCCGAATGGAAGATCGGCTCTAAATCCATGGCACGGGGGTCTGCGCGATGCGATCGCCGACGGTCGGCACCGTGGGCACTCGAATCCTGCCTTACAGTTTCGGAATCTCCACCATACGCACCGGCCCATCGGCGACGGGAAGCAGCAGCCCGAGGACGTGCGATTCCAGATCTAGTACAGGTCGCTTAGGGATCCTTTTCAAACTCCGCGATACCGACCGCGTCTATGCCCAGCGCACCCTTGTTCACCTGATCTTCTACCAGCCAATTTCCAAGCCATTCCTCCCGGAGTGCTTTTGGCCGATCGGATGAACAAGTCACGAACGACCCGGCTTCTTCGCTTCACCCTGGTTATAGAGGCGTCCTCGCCAGTCCGCTGGCACCCGCCACAATCTCGCGTATAAATTCTCCTGGTCCACACAAGTCCAGCAGATCGAGCTCGCCCCATTTTCACGCTGGACACCACCAGGCCAGTAAAACGAACGCTCGCCAGGCTCATCCCTGGCACCTTCAAACTCAACCTCGATATCGTCCAGGTGCTGCCCCTTCCCGAGAGCGTCGGAGGTTCCCGGCGGGCGTTGCGCCTTGGGCTGCGGGTGGCTGGCGCGGGGCTGGTCCGAGTCGATGGTGGGCCGCCGCCGGCGTTCGGGGCTCCGAGACCCGAAGCCCCCGACGAGACCGGCGCGTTGCTCGGCGAAAACCGGCTGGCAGCGGCGGGCCGGGAGGGCGCTCGGGTCGAGTCTTCCGCCGGGCCTTCCCGAGTGGGCCGGGCCTTCCCGGCGGGCGTTGCGCCTTTGGTCGCGCATGGCTGGTGCGGGGTCTGTCCGAGTCGATGGTGGGCCGCCGCCGGCGTTCGGGGCTCCGAGACCCGAAGCCCCCGACGAGACCGGCGCGTTGGTCAGCGAAAACCGGCTGGCAGCGGCGGGCCGGGAGGGCGCTCGGGTCGAGTCTTCCGGCGGACCTTCCCGAGTGGGCCGGGCAGGACATCTCGAAAATGCGGTGGGCGTGTGAGGGGCGAGAGTCCACGAAACCGGACGGCGTGAGGTGCCGCAGACTTGGTATGAGAGAGAACCGCAGGTCAGTGACAGCGGGGGCCGAATTCGGGGGCCTCGGGATCCGGCTTCGGCGCCCATTGGGCACTTGCGGTCTCCTCGGTGGCCCCTGTGGGTCGCAGCGGCTGAAGTCGGCAACTATTGGGCGGATTTGGTCTTTACAGCGGCGTTGAGTCGTCGAAGCGCATGAAACCGGCACTCGACAGCCTACTTTCCGACCCGACCCCACAAAACCGCAGGTCACCGAAGCTCCAAGCCCATAACCACCCATCGCGATCCGGTTTCGAGCGCCAACTCCCCTCCGCACGCTCGGAAACCCACCGACCGACTCGGGAAGGCCACCTGGAGAACCCGGCTCGACCGCCCTCCCGCCCCCATTGCAGGCCGGTTTTCACCGACCAACACACCCGTCTCGCCGGAAGCTCGAAGACTCGGAGCCCCGAACGCCGGCGGCGGCTCACCACCGACTCGGACAGACTCCGCACCAGCCCCTGCAACCAAAAGCGCAACGCCCGCCGAAAGCACCCGACCCACTCCGGAAGGCACCCCGGAGAACCCGACCCAACCACCCGCCCGCTCCCCCGCTGCCGGCCGGTTTTCGCCGAGCAATGCACCAGCCTCACCGGAAGCCCCAAGTCTCGGAGCCCCGAACGCCGGCGGCGGCCCACCATCGACTCGGACCAGCCCCGCACCAGCCACCCGCAGCCCAAGGCGCAACGCTCGCCAAAAGCGCCCGACCCACTCGAAAAGGCCCCCCGGAGGACTCGACCCGGCCGCCCCTTGCCCCCATCGCCAGCCGGTTTTCGCCAAGCAATGCGGCCGTCTCGCCGGGGGCTTCGAGTCTTGGAGCCCCGAACGCCGGCGGCGGCCCACCATCGACTCGGACAGACCCCGCGCCACCCGCGCCCGCAACCAAAAGCGCAATGCGAGCCGGAACCGGCCGATCCACCCGGAAGGCTCCTCGGAGAGCCCGACACGGCCGCCCTCCCTGCTCGTCGCTGCCGGCCGGTTTTCGCTGGGCAACGCGCCCGTCTCGTCGGCGCCTTCGAGTCCTTGAGCCCCGAACGCCGGCGGCGGCCCACCACCGACTCGGACCAGCCCCCGTACCAGCCACCGCAGCCAAAAGCGCGACCCCCGCCGAGCACACTCGACCCACTCGGGGAGGCCCCGCCCCGGACACCTGGCCAAACCCCGAGTCCGGCGGTCGACTCGACGGTCTGTCGGGTCGGGCGGTGGTGCACTGTGCGGCGAGCGTCCAGCGGCGAGGACCAAGTTCTGCGGTCGGCCTTGGGCTGCCTGGGCAGGTAGCAGCGGGCAGCTGTGGGCGTAGCCCGAGCCCGGCGGTCGAGATTGGTGCCCGGCGGGACAGGCGCGGCGGCGCGGCGCAGTCGGTGTCTGCGGGCGAGGGCCCAGCCCAGCCGTCGAGGTTGGGTCCCGTCAGGCCTGGGGCGGTGTGGCGGGCGTCCAAGGGTGAGACCTGACCTCTGCGGTCGGCCTGCGGGGCCGCCGGGTCGGGCGGTGTGGCGGGCGTCCGAGGGCCCGGTGCCAATGGCCAGCTGGGCGGCCAGTCGCGGCACAACGCAGCGGACATCCGGACATCCGGACATCCGAAGACGAGATCCGGGCCTGCGGTCGGGATGAGGACCCGCCGGATGGAGCAGCCGCGGTGCATCCTGGGACGTCCGAAAGCAAGTCCCGGGCTCTGCAGTCGGTTTGGCGGTCAGGCAACGCCACACCTCAGCGGACGTCCGCAGACGGGGCTCGAGCCTGCGGTCGGTTGAGGTCTCCCCGTCACGCAACAGCGCGGCGGCCGTCCAGGGCGAAGCCCGCGTCCTGCCGCCGAGGTTGGACCCCGCCGTGTCACGCGGCGGCACAATCCGGCCCCGCCGTCCCCAGGCGAAGCCGCACACCGGCCGACGAGGTTGAGCCCCGCCAGGCCAGGCCGCCGCGCCCCGCAACAATTGGCGTCCGCAGGCAACGGCAACGCCTGCCGGCAAGGCTTGCCCCCGCCACGTCCCGCGACGGCGCATCCCGGCCGCCAACCCCCAGGCGAAGCCACACGCCCGCCGACGACGTTACCCCCGCCAGGCCACCCAGCCGCGCCCCACAGCCGCCGTCCCAGCCACGCCCCGCACCTTGCCGTCAGAACCCGCCCCGCCACCTCCCGCGACGGCGCATCCCGGCCGCCAACCCCCAGGCGAAGCCACACGCCCGCCAACGAGGTTAAGCCCCGCCAAGCCGCCCAACCGCGCCCCACAGCCGCCGTTCCGGCCACGGCCCGCACCCCGCCGTCGTCAAGAGTCGGCTCTGCCGCCGGGTCCCCCGCCGCGTGCCGCTGCCATGCCCCGCGACATGCCCCCGCGAGCTGGGCCCCAGGCCTCGGGTGGAGGCGGGCCCTTCCGCCGCAGGTGGCCGCGTTGCCCGGTCCGGCCCTCCCGGTTCCGACACGCCCGTCGGTTTGGTGAACGGTGGGTGTCCGGAGCTGCGGAATCGACCTGAATGTGACGCCCTATCACATCGCCCGCCCAGGCGGCGGAAGCACCCCGGCGCGGGCTATTGGCAAGCCTTGACGAAGTTCAGACGCAACCCGCTGAAATTCGTCACGACCCAGGGGGTTCGCAAGCGCCGCGAATCGCGTACCTTATCGGCCATGACCTCGGCTCGCGCCTATGACGGCGGCATCTACTCGCCGTATTCGGAGACCCCGATCTACGACCGGCTGGTGGCCGAACGGGGCCGGCCGGAGATCGGCCCCTTCAACGTGCCCCTTCCGGACTTCGCCATGCACCCGCTCTTCGGCGAACGACCGGCGCTCCCCGCCCTCCCGGCGCTGCCCTCCTCGTACTCGTCGCCCGCGCCCGCGTACGGCTCGTCGACCCCGGGCTACGGCTACAACGCGCCCGCACCGATGCCCGCGCTACCCGCGCCGCTGCCGGTGCCCGCGCAGTACGGGGGCGCTCCGCAGTACGGGGGCGGTCAGTACAACAACGCGCCCATGTCGGGCTACGCGTCGATGGCCCCGGCCGCGCCGCAGGCTCCGCAGCCGGCCGTGCACCAGTCGCAGCCGGGTGCCGGGCAGTACGCCGCGCAGTACGTCCAGCCGCCGCAGGTTCCCGCGCCGCGCGTGCCGAACATGGGCGAGCCGGGCCAATTCCCGCCCCGTTACTGAGCGCACGCCTCGAGCGCACGCCACCGGGTGAACGCCGCCGAGTGCGCGCCGCCCGAGCGAGGTCGAGCATCGAGAGTCGTCATACCCGTACGTCCCGCGTGGCCGTCCCGGAGCCGAGCCGAGGCGCCCCGCCGATCCGCCGTCGGCCCTCGTGGGCCGGCGTGAAACAGTGAAGCCATGCACCACCGCCACCTCGCCTCCCTGCACCTGTACCCGATCAAGTCCACCCGTGGCATCGACCTCTCCGAGGCCGTGGTCGAGCCGTGGGGTCTTGCCGGGGACCGGCGTTGGATGTTGGTGGACACGGCCGGACGGTTTCTCAGCCAGCGCAGGCAGCCCCTGCTCGCGACCGTGACGGTACGTCAGGAGCACGGCGGACGGCTGGTCGTCCGCGCGCCCTCGATGGACGAACTCCGGGTCGAGCCAACCGCCGAGGTCCGGCTCGTGCCGGTGACGGTCTGGAACGACGAGATCGAGGCCGCCGTGGGCCCGGACGACGCGCACACGTGGTTCGGGAAGTTGCTGGGCATCGACGTGCGGCTCGTGTACCTGGACGACCCGACCCGACGGATACCCGATCAAAAGTTTGCGGACTCCTCCGATCGGGTGAGTTTCGCGGACGGATTTCCGCTGCTCCTGACCACGACGGGTTCACTCGAAGCGCTGAACGGTCTCATCGAATCCCCACTGCCGATGAACCGTTTTCGCCCCAACGTGGTCATCGACGAGCCCGAGGCCTGGGCCGAGGACCACTGGCGTCGGATCCGGATCGGCGACGTCGTCTTCCGCGTGGTCAAGCCGTGTTCGCGCTGCGTCATCACCACCACCGACCAGCGGACCGGCGAACGCGGCCCCGAACCGCTCCGGGCTCTGGGCAAGCACCGCCGCTTCGGTACGAAGCTCGTCTTCGGCCAAAACCTCGTCCCCGAACTTTCCGCCCACGCCACCGGCATCCTCCGCGTGGGCGACGCCTTCGAGGTCCTCGAAACCGGTTGATCCAACCGTGCGCACACCGCGCCTCACCGCAGCGCCACCCGGCGCACCGGCGTCACCCACGTGGGTGACATCGTCCGCGCGCCCCGTCCCCACGCCCGCACTGGCGCGTCACGCTGATACCCCCACTACCTAGGACCGTCCGGCACGTTCCTGCCGGGTGAGGGGCGCGACTCCATGGCTACCGTCACGTTCGACCGGGCCACCCGCCGGTACACCAAGGGCGACAGGCCCGCCGTCGACCAGCTCTCCCTCGAGATCGGCGACGGCGAATTCCTCGTTCTGGTCGGTCCGTCCGGCTCCGGGAAGAGCACCGCCCTGCGGATGCTCGCGGGCCTGGAGGACGTCGATTCGGGCGCGATCCGCATCGGCGACCGCGATGTCACCAACCTCGAACCCAAGGACCGCGACATCGCGATGGTGTTCCAGAACTACGCGCTCTACCCGCACATGTCGGTGGCCGAGAACATGGCCTTCGCGCTCAAGATCGCACATCGGCCGAAGGACGAGATCGCGCGACGTGTCACCGAGGCCGCCAAGATCCTCGACCTCACCGAATACCTCGACCGTAAGCCGAAGGCGCTCTCCGGCGGCCAGCGGCAACGCGTCGCGATGGGCCGCGCGATCGTCCGCGAACCGCGCGTCTTCCTCATGGACGAGCCGCTGTCCAACCTCGACGCCAAACTCCGCGTCCAGACCCGCATCCAAATCGCTGGACTGCAACGGCGGTTGGGCACCACCACGGTCTACGTGACGCACGACCAGGTCGAGGCGATGACCATGGGCGACCGCGTCGCCGTACTCCGCGACGGCATCCTCCAGCAGGTCGACACCCCGCGTCGGATGTACGAGCACCCGAACAACGTGTTCGTGGCCGGCTTCATCGGCTCGCCGTCGATGAACCTGATCGACACCGAACTGACGGAGGACGGCTTCCGCTTCGGCGACATCCCGATCCCGCTCACCCGCGAGGCGCTGGAAACGGCCCGCGCCGAGAAGGCCGAGCGGGTCACGGTCGGCGTACGCCCGGAGCACCTCGAGGTCACCTCCGATGCCGACGCCGGCGGCCTGCCCGTCACGGTGGACGTGGTCGAGGAACTGGGCTCCGATGCCTACGTGTACGGCACCGCCAGGGTCGATGGCTCGCCCACCCCCCTGGTCGTCCGGGTACCCGGCAACCGGGTTCCGCACAAGGGTGAGACGCTGCGGGTGACCCCGCGCGTCGACGAGATCCACAAGTTCTCGAAGTCCACCGGCGAACGCCTCGCCGACTGAACTCCGTACCTGCGCCTGCGCCCGGGCTCGCCGAGTCCGGGCGCCGAGGGCCCTCAGCCGGCCGCCTCCTCGAACGCCTGCCGCAGGTGGGTGGTTCGCTGCCGGGTCGGGTCGGCGGCCACCGCGGCGGCGAGGGCGGGGCCGGCCGCGTGCACGATCGAGACGTGGCGCTCGCCTCGCGTGACGAGCGTGTACATGAGGGCTCTGGTGTAGGCGTCGGCGCCCTCGGCGGGCAGTACGACCACCGCCGCCGGGCGTCGCACGCCCAGGGATTGACGGGCCGTCAAGGCCCAGCCGTGGCGAAGCTCGGTCGGATGCACCGCCTCCGGCGCGGCCGTCCCGAAGGCCACGACCGCCCGTCCGTCGGGCAGCAGTTCGCGCACCGTCCCCTGGACCACCCCGCAACTCGGGTCGGCCGTGGCCCGGATCACCCGGTCGCCGACGTCGATGGCGCCGGGCGGCGACGAACTACCGACGCCGGAGCCCGGGTTGAGTCGCGCCTTCAGGGCGGCGTTGAGCGCGTTCGCACCGGCGGGCCCCGTGGCCAGGGGGACGACGACCAGCACGTCCCGCGCCGCGATCCCGATCGCCCTCGGAATCGAGTCGGCCACCAACTGGGCGCAGCGATGGGCGGCTTCCTCGCCGGTGCGGGCGGGGATCAGTACGACGCGGCGCTCGGAATCCTGAATCGGTGGCAACCGGCCGTCCCGGATGCCGTCGGCGAGCGCTTCGAGAGGTCCGTCCGGGACGTTCGGCGCGACCAGCGCACGGATCGCGCCGGTGGCGGCCAGGTCGGTGAACACCCGTCCCGGGCCGGTCGATTCGAGGCCGGCCGGGTCGCCGGCCAGCAGGAGTCTGGCGCCGTCGGGGACCGCCTCGAAGATCGCCGCCGCGGCCGTGACGTCGAGCAGGGTCGCGTCCGTGACGACGAGGAGGTCGAGTTCGAGGGTGCCGTCCGGGCCACGTTCCATCGCGGCCAACTCGCGCAGGCCGACCGCACCGGCGCCGAGGCGGTTCCGGCCGTCGGTGGTCGGGGCGACCACGGCCACCCGACGTCCGGCCGCACGAACCTTCGCCACGACGGCCGAAATCGCGGCGGGCGGCTCCTCACCGGGGCCCGCGGCGTAGAGCACGACGCCGGTCGAAGCCAGCGCCCGATCCAGCTTGCCGTCGCCGAACTCCGGCCAGGGTTCGACCGTCGACATCAGCCGCACGACCGCTTCGGCGATGGCCTCCTCGGCGAGGGCGTAGTCGTCCAGGGCGAGCAGCACACCGCCGACGGCGGCGAGTTCGTCGGGCTCCTCGAAGTCGGCTTCGAAGTCGGCCTCGAAGTCGCCGTCGCCGTCATCCGTTTCGGCGAAGTCGCCGTCCTCCTCGGCGGAGGCGGCGGGCACGGCGGCGAACGCCATCACCCGGCCCTCGGCCAGTATGGCGCGCAGCGCCGTGTCGGGCTCGCCCACCTCGAAGTGTCCGAGCGCCGCCCGAACGGCATCGGCCTCGATCGCGGTATCCCCCTGGCGAGCGGCTCGTCGAAGCAGCCAGAGCACAATCGCCCGCACCCGCCGAGGATCGTCGGCAGCCCACGCGGCGCCCAACGCCCCACGTGCGAACTGGTCGGCCTGCTGCGGCGCGATCCCCGCCACCCCGAGCAACGCCCACGGATCACCCGCCAACAACTCCGCCGCCTCGCCCCCCAACGCGGCAACCACCTGGGGGGCCATCCCCTCGGGAGCGCCTGCGGCCCTCAGCAGCCGAGCAACATCGGCAACCACGACACCGAACGGCCGCCGCTCCGCCTCCCCCGCCTCCGGGCCGGAGGCACCCCCGACGCCGGGCCGCCCCCAGGCCCCACGCTCACGCCCACCACCCTCGGCAACGCCCGACCTCCCAGGCGTACCGCTCTCGCCCACCCGCGGGGAACTGCCGCCGTCCCTGCCGGGAGCCAGACCACCACGGCCCTCGACGCTGCCGCCGCCCCTCGCCAAGCCCGTCGCGCCGCTGTCGCCGTCCGGCACGACGAGAGCCCCACTGTCACTTACCGCGCCCGACGCGCCGCCGTCACCAACCTGAGCAACAAGACCGTGGTTATCACCTTCCGACCGGCTCTCCGACCCGTGCTCGATGCCGGTTGCGTCGACAGGAGCACCGTTCTCCGAATCCAGAGCCGGATCCGGCGCGGTCGCTCGCCGTTCCGGAGCGGCATCGTCCTCGGCCGCGGCCCGCGATCGACCGAGAGCATCGCTCTCTGCACCCACACCGGGGAAAGCATCCTCGGTACCGGCGTCGACGGCCGGCACGGCGTCAACGCTGCTCGCGCTGTCAATCCTCGACTCGGCCGGGGAATCCGCCGGCCCTGCGGAGGCAGCGCCCTCGTCGGCCGAGTTCGGCGGACCGCCGACCGGCTCCGACGGCTGAGGGGCGAGAGCGGTGCGGTCGGAGGTCGGGGCCGCCGCGTCGTCGTCAACCGGCTCGGTCGTGGCGGCGTTTGCGGCGGTCGGGCTCGGCGAGGCGTCGCCGGTGGCCGGCGTCTCGGATTCGCCGGCGGCGCCCTCGCTGTCCGAGCCCGACGGGAGGTCCAGGTCGCGGATGCGCCGAGGGGCACGCCGGGTGCCGCGATGGGGCGGCGCTTCTCCACCGGCTCCCGGCTCTCGGCGGGACGGCGCTTCGTCGCCGTCGTCGCGTACTCGGCGGGAAGGTGCCTCTTCACCCGCCTCAGCCTCTCGACGGCCCTCTTCGCCCGTCGACGAGGAAGCGGGCGCCGAATCCTCCTCGGCGCGGGCCTTCTCGGCTGCGGCCGCGGCCTCGGCGGCGGCCTCCGCTTCGGCCTCGGCGGCGGCAATCGCGGCGGCTTCGGCCTCGGCGGCTTCCGCAGCCACCGTGGTGCGGCGGCGGGCACGTTCGGCGTGGGTCGGATCGGCGGCCTCGATATGCGCCACGCCACCGACGACCTCGGGGGCCTCGCCGCGAGCCAACCTCGCGAGTTGGTCGCGGAGGAGGGCCACCGGGTCGGCCTTCGGCCGGCTGTCCCGAGCGTCCGACACTTCGGGCTCCGGACCCGACGGCACGTGCTCGGAACCGGCCCGGGTCGCCGTGGCCCCGGGGCCGGTCCCGGCCCGACGCTCGGTCACATCCTCCGGATCGGCTCCCGCACCGCCGCCGTTCACGCCACCCGCATCGCCCACACTCACGTCAGCCACACCCGACCCACACTCGTCCGCTCGAACACCCCGACATACAACCGGCCGCGCCGGTGTCACCGACCCTCGCCGGAATCGATGGTCCCAAACTGCCGCACCCGGCGGCCCAACCCCTTCCGCCGCACCGAAGCCGCCCCCTCGACCCACCCGATCCAGCACCCCCGGACCCGCGCGCCCCGGAACACCGAACCCCCGTCCTCGCCACGACCAACGAACACTCCCCGCCGACCACACTCTTCGCACACCCAACCAACCAGCACCGACCGACAACCAAGCGGCCACACCTCCGGCCGACACCCCCGCAAGACGACCACCCCGGCCCACCCACGACCAGCCCAACCGGCCCAGACCGGATTCCACTCACCCGCAGCCCCCGGCCAGCCGACCTCGGCGCCGCCGGTCGCGCGCCCCGTATCCGACCGTGGGCGGAGCCCAGAGCCCCAGAGCCCCGAAGCCCCCACCGATCGTCAAGCAGGTACCGCGTCACACCCGGATCGACCGCACGCGTATCTGCGTAACCCGTCGAGCCGCATCACGGACGGCTATCTCGACCTCGACCACCCCACGCGATCCGGCTGCGTGAACCCGAGCCGCCCCACGCCCGCCGCACACCGAAGACACCCGACCAACCCAAGGCGGCTCCCCGGAGAACCCGACCCGACCGCCCTCCCCTCCCCCGCTCCCGGCCGGTTCTCGCCGACCAACACACCGGTCTCGCCAGGAGCCCCGCACGCCGCCGGCGGCCCATCACCGACTCGGACAGGCCCCAGCCCGCGCCCCGCCGCCAAAAGCGCCAACCTCGATAAAGCGGCCGGATCCCGTCGGGCCGAAGTCCGCTACGGCTCCCGCCCGTTCGCTTCGAACCGCCTCGAACCGCATCTAACCGCGTCGAACCGCTCCGAGCACGGCCCGGCCCCGCACCGTTCACGACCGCACACCCACCAGGCCGCCCCGCCTAAGCCTGGCTCCACGAGTCGTCCGGGTAGCCCGTCATCGGCTGGGAGACGTCCTCCAGCGCGTTGCGGATTTCGGTGGGAAGCGTCACGGACTCGGCCGCCAACGACGCCCTGAGCTGGCCGGCGTTGCGCGCGCCCACGATCGGCGCGACCACGCCCGGGCGGTCGCGCACCCAGGCCAGGGCCACCTCGATCGGGGCCGCCCCCAGGCCGTCGGCGGCGGTGGCCAGGGCGTCGACGATGCGGCGGGAGTGGTCGTCCAGGTACGGGGCGACGAAGGGGCCCATGTGGGCGGAGGCGCCCCGGGAGTCGGCGGGCATGGCGTGGCGGTATTTGCCCGTCAGCACTCCACGCCCCAGCGGCGACCACGGGAGCAGGCCGACGCCCAGGTCGAGGGCCGCGGGCAGGACCTCGCGTTCGATGCCGCGCTGCAGCAGCGAGTACTCCACCTGGGTACTGGCCACGACCACCCGGCCGGGGGCCGCCGACTGCCACGTGGCCGCCTTCGCCAGTTGCCAGCCGGAGAAGTTGGACACCCCGACGTACCTGGCCCGCCCGCTGGTGACCGCCAGGTCGAGCGCGTGCAGGGTCTCCTCCAGCGGCGTCGACGGGTCGTACGCGTGCAACTGCCACAGGTCGACATGGTCCGTGCCGAGGCGGGCCAGCGAGTGGTCGAGCGCCTGGAGCAGGTGGCCCCGCGAGCCGTCGAAGCGGCGCTCGCTGTACGGCACACTCGCGGCCTTGGTCGCGATCACCACCTCCGAGCGCGGGATGTACCCGTCGAGGAGGCGGCCGATCATGTACTCGGCCTCACCGTCGGCGTATACGTCGGCGGTGTCCACGAAGTTCCCACCGGCGTCCAGATAGGCCTTCATCTGGTCGGCCGCGTCGTGCTCGTCGGTGTCTCGTCCCCATGTCATGGTGCCCAGCCCCATGCGGGAGACCCGCAGGCCGGTGCGGCCGAGATGTCGCTGCTCCATGGCACCGGAGACTAGCCGTTCCCTCCCCCGCGCCGCCGTTGGCGGGGCCGTTCGGCGGTACGCCGACGAGACAGGTTACCGGCGGGTAGGTCACGCGGTAGGGTCGGCCGAGGCAACAGGTACCGCCAACCAGTCGGACGAACGCCGGACGAACCCCGTCCGGGCGTGAGACGGACGTCGGACAGACGTCGAACAGGGGGTCCGCGGAGATGCGACTCGGAATCAACCTCGGCTACTTCGGCGCCGGCAACGACGCCGACAATCTGGCGGTCGCCCAGGAGGCCGACCGGCTCGGCTACGCGGTCTGCTGGGCCGCGGAGGCGTACGGCTCGGACGCGGCCACCGTGCTGTCCTGGGTCGCGGCGCAGACCACCCGGATCGACGTCGGCTCGGCGATCTTCCAGATCCCGGCCCGCACGCCGACCATGACCGCGATGACCGCCGCGACGCTCGACGTGCTCTCCGGTGGCCGGTTCCGGCTCGGCCTGGGCGTGTCCGGGCCGCAGGTGTCCGAGGGCTGGTACGGGGTCAAGTTCGACAAGCCGCTCGCCCGCACCCGCGAGTACGTCGAGGTGATCCGCAAGGCGATGCGCCGCGAGCGGGTCGCCCACGAGGGCGCCAACTGGACGCTGCCGCTGCCCGGCGGCCCGGGCAAGCCGCTCAAGCTCACCGTGCACCCGGTGCGCGAGCACATCCCGCTCTACATCGCCGCCGTGGGCCCGAAGAACCTGGAGCTGACCGGCGAGATCGCCGACGGCTGGCTCGGCGTCTTCTACGCCCCTGAGCACGCCGAGGAATCGCTCGTACACATCCGCGCCGGCCGGGAGAAGGCCGGGCTCGCGATGACCGACTTCGACGTCGTGCCGACCGTCCCGCTCGTGGTCGGCGACGACCCGCGACAGGCGGCCGAACAGGTGCGCGGCTACGCCGCGTTGTACGTCGGCGGCATGGGCAGCCGGGACCAGAACTTCTACAACCGGCTCGCGGTCCGCATGGGCTACGAGGCCGAGGCCAAGGAGATCCAGGACAAATTCCTGGCGAAGGACTACGCCGGCGCGGGCGCGGCCGTCCCGTACGACTTCATCGACAAGACCAGCCTGCTCGGCGGCCGGGAGCGAATCGCGGAGCGCATGCAGGCCTACGCCGACACCGGCGTGACCACCCTGACCATCGCGCCGAACGGCAGCACCCTCGACGAACGGGTGGCGGCGCTGCGCCTGGCCGCCGAGGCGCTGGACCTCTCCGGCACCGGCTCCTGACCCGACGGCGGGCCCGACACACCTCGGGCCCGCCACACGACCGCCCACGCCGCACCCGAAACGCCCGAAGCACCGGAAACGCCGGAAGCACCGGAAGAACCCGAAACACCCGAAGCGCCCCGAGCCCCCACCCGCGCCGCCCCCTCAGCGCGGCCCCGGCACCCGCGCCGCGACCACCTCGGCGAACTCCAACAGCCGGCGAATCTGCCCCGGCCCGCCGTCCTCCAGCGACTTGCTGAACCGGTACGCCTCCTGCCGGAAGCGCCCCGTCGACGCGCCGTCCTCCCCGCGCACCGTCGCCACCTCCTGGAGGGTCGGCGTGGCCAGGAACACGAACGCGCCGCGCAGTTGCCGCCGCCCGTCGTTGTCGGTGCCCACCAGGGTGCGTATCCCGACGTGCGACACCGAGCCGAGCGGAATCACCTGCACGGAGGAATCCAGCACCGTGCCGCCGGGCGCGGACGGGTCGGTCATGTCCTCGCTGTGCCACAACACCAGGCGCCGGTCGTCGCACACCGCCGCCTCCTGCCAGACCGACGTGCCGTTCGCGTTGATGTCCACGACCCGTTCGAGCGTGAAGCCGCGCACCGGACGGCGGCCCAGCACCGAGCCCAGGGCCTCCATCGCCACGTCCGGGTGCAGCAGGTAGGACCGCACCGCGTCCTCCAGCTGGGTGTGCGCGGACCAGTCGGCCCCGGCGGCTCCGGCCCCCGGAACCTGGGCCGGGCGCGTCCCCGATGTGCGCTGCCTGCCCGACTTGCCGAACATCCCCACCTGCTTCCGCCGCGTTTGTACGAGCAGAAGCCTACGAGAGTCCGGCGTGGGCGGTGCCGGCGTCCACCGCTTGATCGCTCACGGAACGAAATCAGGCCGCGGCGGGGGAGTCCAGTGCGTCCCCGCCACGGCCGGTACCGAGTTCAACGACCACACCCGGCAAAGGACACGCCGCCGGCCCCGGGCCCCGGACGCGCCGGCGACCGACACGGGCCGCGGCGTCGACCGCGAAGGGAGGCGACGCAGCCCCCTACAACCACCCGCTGCGCCGGAACATGCGATGCAACCCCACGCACGACAGCACCATCAGCGTCACCGCCCCCGGATACCCCCACACCGACTTCAGCTCCGGCATGTGCTCGAAGTTCATCCCGTACACGCCCGCGATCATCGTCGGCACCGCGAAGATCGCCGCCCACGCGGAGATCTTGCGCATGTCCTCGTTCTGCCGCACGCCCACCTGCGCGAGATGCGCGCCCAGGACGTCCGACAACAACCGGTCGAACGACTCGATCTGTTCGGTGACCCTGGTCACGTGGTCGGCCACGTCCCGAAAGAACGGCCGGGTGTCGGCCGGGACGAAGGCGATCTCGGAGGTGGCCAGCCGCCGTATCGGCTCGATCAGCGGCAGCGCGGCGCGCCGGCACTCCAGGACCTCGCGCTTGAGCAGGTAGATCGCCTCCGCGTCGTTCTCCCGGCTCGGCGAGAAGACCCGCGCCTCCAACTCCTCCAGGTCGGTCTCCAGCTCGCCGGCGATCGCGAGATAGGTGTCCACGACCGCGTCGGCGACCGCGTACATCACCGCGCCGGGGCCGTGCTTGAGCAGCTTGGGCTGCTTCTCCACCCGTCGGCGCACCGACTTCAACTCCGCGCCCGGACCGTGTCGGACGGTCACCACGAACGAGTCGCCGATGAACATCATCAGCTCGCCGGTCTCCACGGACGACGTCTCGTCGTAGTAGTGGAGCGTCTTCAGGACCAGGAAGATCGAGTCGTCGTAGGTCTCCAGCTTGGGCCGCTGGTGCGCGTGCAACGCGTCCTCGACCGCCAGCGGGTGCAGCCCGAACTCGCTCGTCACCAGGTCGAACTCGCTCGGCGTCGGCTCGTGCAGCCCGATCCACAGGAAGGAGTCACCGACCCGCCGGGCCTCGTCCAGCGCGTCGGAGAAGTCGGAGGGCCCTTCGGTCCGGCGGCCGTTCGTGTAGATGGCGCAGTCGACGATCACCCGGCCAGTTTGCCGGCTTCCGCGGCCGACCGAATCGGCCCGACCCACCGCGGCACCGCCCCCGCCCACGCCTCATCCATACCGTGCCCGCCCTCACGCACGCCTCGCGCACGGCGCCCGCACCACCCCGACATAGGCTTGACCCATGACGACGGTGCTCTTTGTTCGGCACGGACGGACCACGGCCAACTCCTCCGGAGTCCTCGCCGGTTGGACGCCGGGGGTGTTCCTGGACGATCGGGGCGAGGAACAGGCCGCCGCGCTGGCGGCGCGGATCGCCGAGCTGCCGCTCGCGGCGGTGGTGACCAGCCCGCTGGAGCGCTGCCGACAGACCTCGGAGGCGGTGCTGACGGCCCGGCTCGGGACCAAGTTCGCGCTCGACGCGGGCGCGCAGGTCGACGAGCGGGTCGGCGAGTGCCGCTACGGCGACTGGACCGGGCAGGAGCTGAAGAAGCTCGCCGAGGACCCGCTGTGGAAGACCGTGCAGACGCACCCGAGCGCGGTCACCTTCCCCGGCCCGGGCGGCGAGGCGCTGCGGACCACCCAGGCCCGCGCGGTGGACGCGGTCCGCGACTGGAACGAGCGCATCGCCGCCGAGCACGGACCCGAGGCGATGTACCTGGTCTGCTCGCACGGCGACGTGATCAAGGCGCTGGTCGCGGACGCGCTCGGGATGCACCTGGACCTGTTCCAGCGGATCCAGGTGGATCCGTGCTCGCTCACGGTGATCACGTACGGCGCCCACCGCCCGACCGTCGGCCGCCTCAACGACACCGGCGGCTCGGTGGCCGGCCTGCTGCCGCCGCCCGACGGACGGCACGGACCGGCGTCCGGCGACGCGGTGGTGGGCGGCGGAGCCGGCGCGCCGTAGGGTTCTTCGGAGGGCGCACTCCCCCCGCGCGCCCTCACCGACCGACCCGTCCGACCCGACCGACCACCCCGTCCCGCTCTCGAGAATCACGGAGCAGCTCGTGCCCCGCCAGGTCTTCCTGTACGACCCCCCGGACCGTTTCGTCGCCGGCACCGTGGGTGAGCCCGGCCAGCGAACCTTCTTCCTCCAGGCCTCCGCCGCCGGCCGCGTGACGAGCGTCGCGCTGGAGAAGACCCAGGTGTCCGTCCTGGCCGAACGTGTCGACGAACTCCTCGACGAGCTGGTGCGCCGCACCGGGGGCGAGACCGCCGTACCGGCCGTGACGCCCGCCGAACTGGAGGACTCCGGCCCGCTGTTGCCGCCGATCCTGGAGGAGTTCCGGGTCGGCACGATGGCCCTCGCGTGGGACGCCGACGACGAACGGCTCGTGGTCGAGGCACAGGCCCAGGTCCCCGACGACGACTCCCCCGAGGACACCCTGCTCGGCGATGACGACGACGAGGACGGCCCGCCGCTGCTCCGCGTGCGGCTCACCGGCGGGCAGGCCCGGGCGTTCGCGAAGCGCGCGTTGCTCGTGGTCGCGGCCGGGCGGCCGGCGTGTCCCTTCTGCGGGCTGCCGATGGACGCCGAGGGCCACATCTGCCCGCGCGCCAACGGGTACCGGCGTTGACCGACACGGTCCTCGACGCCGCCGCCGTCCCGGAGCTGTTGCGCCGGGGCGAGCTGACGGTGCGGGCGCGCCTGGAGGACGCCTCCAACGCCACGCTGTACTGCGTCGCGACGCTCGACGGCGTGTCCCTGCCGTGCGTGTGGAAGCCGGTCGCGGGCGAGCGTCCGCTGTGGGACTTCCCCGACGGCACGCTCGCGGGGCGCGAGGTGGCGGCGTACGAGGTGTCCGAGGCGCTGGGCTGGAACATCGTGCCGACCACGGTGTTCCGGGAGGGCCCGTACGGCGCGGGCATGTGCCAGGTGTGGATCGACCACAAGCGGGCGGACGACGAGCCCGAGCCGGTCGCGATCCTGCCGGCGGTCGACCCCGGACCGGCCTGGAAGCCGATCGCACACGTGGTCGTCCCCGACGAACAGGGCAGGGAGCAGCCCGCCCTGCTCGTGCACGCGGCCGGTGACGTACTTCAGCGCATCGCCGTGTTCGACGCGGTGATCAACAACGCCGACCGCAAGGGCGGCCACCTCCTGCCCGGCCCGGCCGGCCACGTGTACGGCATCGATCACGGCATCTGCTTCCACGTCGAGGACAAACTCCGCACCCTCCTGTGGGGCTGGGCGGGCGAGCCGCTGCCGGCCTCCGCGCGCGCCGCGCTGACCTCGCTGGCCGAGGAGTTGCACGGCGCGCTGGGTGCGCGTCTGGGCGAGCTGATTACGCCGGACGAGGTCGAGGCCACCCGCGAACGGGTGAGAGTTCTGCTCGCCGAGGGCCGGCTGCCGAAGCCGGACGGCCGCCGGCACGTGATTCCGTGGCCGCCGATCTGACTCGATATGACATTCATGGGTCGACCGGGCGTTCCCGGCCACCGGCGCCGGCCCGCACGCCGTCCCGGGCGCCGGTAAAGACGCGGATATTCGTCTGCCAACCCTGGAAGATCTTCACCCCCCGCTGACGTTAGGCTCATACGTATGTATGCCTGGCCTGCACCCGAGCTCCCCGTTCTCCCTGGTCAGGGTGCGTCCCTGCGCGTGCACGACAGTTCCGTGCACGAGCTGGTGGCGGTCACCCCGGGACCGGTCGCGCGGTTGTACGTGTGCGGCATCACGCCGTACGACGCGACCCACATGGGCCACGCGGCCACGTATGTCGCCTTCGATCTGCTCCAGCGGGTCTGGCGGGATGCCGGCCACAGCGTGGACTACGTGCAGAACGTCACCGACGTGGACGACCCCCTCCTGGAGCGGGCCGTGCGCGACGGCGTCGACTGGGTCGAGTTGGCGGAGCGCGAGACCGCGCTGTTCCGCGAGGACATGGCGTCGCTGCGGGTGCTACCGCCGGCCAACTACATCGGCGTGGTCGAGGCGATCCCGCTGATCGTGCCGCTGATCGAGGACCTGCTCGCCAAGGAGGCGGCCTACTCGGTCGACGGCGACATCTACTTCTCGATCGGGTCGGACGAGCGCTTCGGCGGCGTGTCCGGATACACCGCCGCCCGGATGCTGGAGATCTTCGGCGAGCGCGGCGGCGACCCCGAGCGGATCGGCAAGAAGGACCCGCTCGACCCGCTGCTCTGGCGTGCGGCGCGGCCGGGCGAGCCGTCCTGGGACGCGTCCTTCGGGGCCGGGCGCCCCGGGTGGCACATCGAGTGTGTGGCGATCGCGCTGAAGTACCTGGGCATGGGCTTCGACGTCCAGGGCGGCGGCAGCGACCTGGTCTTCCCGCACCACGAGATGGGCGCCTCGCACGCGCACGTGGTCACCGGCGAGGTGCCGTACGCGAAGGCGTACGTGCACGCGGGCATGGTCGGGCTGGACGGCGAGAAGATGTCCAAGTCGCGCGGCAACCTGGTGTTCGTCTCCAAGCTGCGCCGCGAGGGCGTGGACCCGATGGCGATCCGCCTGGCCCTGCTGGCCCATCACTACCGCAGCGACTGGGAGTGGACCGACACGGTTCTCGCCGGGGCCGAGGCGCGGCTGGCCACGTGGCGCGCGGCGGTCGGCCGTCCCGACGGGCCGGACACCACCGAACTGCTCGCCGCGATCCGCGAACGCATGGCCGACGACCTGGACGCCCCGGGCGCGCTGGCCGCCATGGACGCCTGGGCGGCGCGGCAACTCGCCGACGGCGGCGAGGACATGTCCGCCCCGGGCGTGGCCTCACGGGCACTGGACGCGATCCTCGGCGTGGCCCTGTAACCGCGACCCGACGGCGGCCGGGCGCCACAGCGGTCGGCCGCAACGGCCGCACCGTCCCGGACAACCACGAAGTCCCCGAACGGCAAGTGCCGTTCGGGGACTTCGTGGTTCACCGGCACCTGCCGGCACCGGCCGGGGTCGGTGTCCGCTCCGCCCGGCCACACCCCCGCGACGGCCGAACGGAGCGGACCCCTCGCCCGCGTCCCAAGCAGATCACGCGGGAATCCCTCGGCACTTCAGGGGAAGCCCTCATCTTCGGCGGAAACTTCGAGGGAGTCACCGACCCGATTCCCCGACATTGGCCCCGAACCGGGCTCCCTCCGGGCGGATCCCCCTCGGATCCCACCACTTTCGCCCTCACGCCTCCATCAGCAGGTACTGCCGCACGTCCAGGTAGCCGGACCGAAAGCCCGCCTCGGACCAGGACAGGTACAGGTCCCACATGCGCCGGAACACGTGGTCGAAGCCCAACGCCTCGACCTCGTCGGCCCGCCGGTCGAACCGCTCCCGCCACAGCCGCAACGTCTCGGCATAGTGCAGGCCGTACGACCTGCTGTCCGCGACCCGCAGCCGGGTCGCGGCGGTGGCCTTGCGCACCGCGTCGTCGGAGGGGATCAGACCGCCCGGGAAGATGTACTTGTGGATCCAGGTGTAGGTGTCCCGGCTGGCCAACATCCGGTCGTGCGGCATCGTGATCGACTGCAACGCGACCCGGCCGCCGGGTGCGAGCAGTCGGTCGAGCATTCCGAAGTAGGTGGGCCAGTACTCCTCCCCCACCGCCTCGATCATCTCCACGCTGACGATCGCGTCGTAACTGCCGCTCACGTGGCGGTAGTCGCGCAACTCGACCCGGACCCGATCGGCCAGGCCCGCGTTCGCGATCCGCGCCACCGCCAGGTCGCGCTGTTCGGCCGAGATGGTGATGGTGTGTACGTCGGCCCCGCGCTCGGCCGCGCGTAGTGCCAACTCGCCCCATCCGGTCCCGATTTCCAGCAGCCGGGTACCGGGGCCGACATCCGCCAGGTCGAGCAGCCGGTCGATCTTGCGCCGCTGGGCTTCGGGCAACGCGTCCTCGTCGGCCCGCGGGCCGCCGTCCGGGCCCTGCTCGAACACCGCCGACGAGTACGCCATCGTCTCGTCCAGGAAGGTGGCGAACAACTCGTTCGACAGGTCGTAGTGCCGGTGGATGTTGCGCTTGGCGCCGGCCACGGTATTGCGCTGCGCACGCGGTAGGCGCGGTATCGCCAGGCGGCGAAGTCGCTGAAGCGCCGGGGGAATCAGCGTACTCACCCGTGAGGCGAAGACGGTGAGCACCGCGGTCAGGTCGTCCGCCTCCCAGTCGCCCGCCTGATACGCCTCGCCGAAGCCGATCAGCCCACCCGTGCCCACCCGACGGAAGAACGCGTCCGGCCGCACGATCCGCATCACCGGCGCCTTCGCGTCCCCGTCGCCGTGCATCGCGCCGTCGATCCACACCCGCAACGGCAGCCGGGCCACCGCTCGTTCGAACAGGACGCGGGCCGCGGCGGCGCGCATCGGTCGACGTGGCACCTCCGCCACATCGGGCCAGCGCACCGGATCGACCCGGGTCGGGGCAACCTCGATCACACTCAACGCAGACTCCCTCCAGTCCCGTGCCCGCACCACGGGTACGCCGCGCGGCCGCGCACCCGGTTGGTGCGACGTGACCGTCCGCGCCGCGCCTCCCTCCGGTTCGGGCCGGCCCGATCGACGGCTGCCCGCCTCGGGAGGAACGGCGACTCGTAGAACTCCCATTCGAGTCCCACTCTTCCCGCGACGGGACGCGACAGCCGCGGGCGCGCGGAACCCGGGGGCGGCCGCGGCGGAGCGTTGTGCGCGGCGGCCGCGGACGGCCGCACGTGCGACGGCTCCGCATCCCGGAGTCGGGGATGCGGAGCCGGTCTTCGTCGATCGTCGAGCCGGGGATCTATCAGCCCCCGCAGCCGCCGCCACCGCCACAGCCGCCGCCTCCGCCGCAACTGCTCCCGCCACCGCAGCCGCTTCCGCCGCCGTCGCCACCGCCGCCACCACCGCTGCTGCCGGTGCCGCCGTACGCCACCAGCGCGAGCCGGGCATCCGGGTCGGGGTGTGCCGCCAACCCCAGGCAGGCCACCACGAACAGGCCGGACAGCGCGCCCGCGCCGACCAGGGCGCCGGAGCGGCGGTCGGCCCGCACCTGTGCGGTCAGACCGCGCAGCTCCCGGCGGCCCGCCGCGGTGGTCCGAAAGCCCGCCGCGGTCAGCCCCGCGAAGACGAAGGTGAACACGATCATCGGGACCAGGAAGCCGATCGGCCGGCTGTGCGCCAGGCCGTTGACGAAGCGGGCGATGCCCACCAGCCCGAGCACGAACAGCAGCCGGGACGGCGTCTTGGCGATCCGACGCGCGAGCGGCGAGTGCAGCAGTCCGCGGTCGACCAGGCTGCGTTCGATCTCCGCACGCATGGGACTGCGCGACCAGCCCCGCAGCAGGGCGATGCGGGTGCCGCGCGTGGTGCGGACGATGTCCAGCATCGCCGCGGCCACCGCCTCCGGTGGCCGCGATCCGGTCGCCGCGGTGACCCGACCGACCCGCTGGACGTGTACGTAGCCCTCGGTGATCAGGGACGCCAACGCGGTGTCGGCGACCCGCATCGGGCCGCCCGCCAGGTAGGCCGCGTCATACGCGCCCAGCGGCCCGCCGCGCGCCTGGCCGCGGATCGCCCAGGCGAGCACGATCCGCAACACGATCGCCAGAACCACGAGCCCGAGGGCGATCCCGCCGTAGAGGCGGAGGAATTCGGGACCCGTCAGACCCCACGCCGTGCCGTTCATGTGACGTCCCCTCCCGATTGTCCGACTCGCGGGTGTGTGCGGCTTGTTCACCCTGATCCGGAAGGTAGCAGTGGCCCGATCCCCCCGGTCAGAGGCATCTCCCTACGTTCCGGGCATCGTCGCCACACGGCCGCCCCGCAGTCGCCACGCGCTCGCGCGGGAGCCCCGTGCCGGCCCCGCGACCCGCCCCCAGTCAACTGACTGATCGTCAGAACGGTGCCCGGGCTCGGTCGGATCCGCTCGCGGGTGCAGGATGGTGGTACACCCGTAGACACGTGCCGTTCCGCCTTTCCCGAGGAGCCGTCATGACGGAGGCTGTCCGTCCCCAGCCCACCACCCGCGCGGAAGACGAGGTCGTCGACCTGTGTCGCGACCTGATTCGCATCGACACGAGCAACTACGGCGACGGATCGGGGCCGGGTGAACGGGCCGCCGCGGAATACGTCGCCGAAAAGCTGGCCGAGGTCGGCCTGGAGCCGAAGATCTACGAATCCGAGCGCGGCCGGGCCAGCACGGTGGTCCGGATCGAGGGCATCGACCGGTCCCGGCCGGGCCTGCTGATCCACGGCCACACCGACGTGGTCCCGGCGAACGCCGCCGACTGGACCCACGACCCGTTCTCGGGCGAGATCGCCGACGGCTGCGTGTGGGGTCGGGGCGCGGTCGACATGAAGGACATGGACGCGATGGTGCTCGCGGTGCTGCGTGATCGGGTACGGTCCGGCCGGCTGCCCTCGCGCGATGTCGTACTCGCCTTCGTGGCCGACGAGGAGGCCGGCGGTCTGTACGGCGCCCGGCACCTGGTGGACAACCACGCCGACCTGTTCGAGGGCGTCACCGAGGCGATCGGCGAGGTCGGCGGCTTCTCCTTCACGGTCAACGAGGACCTGCGGCTCTACCTGGTCGAGACCGCCCAGAAGGGCATGGACTGGATGCGGCTGATCGTGGACGGCACCGCCGGCCACGGCTCGATGATCGCCAAGGACAACGCGATCACCGAACTGGCCGAGGCGGTCGCCCGGGTGGGTCGGCACAAGTTCCCGATCCGGATCACCAAGACCGTGCGCGCGTTCCTGGACGAGGTCTCCGACGCCCTGGGCATCGAACTCGACCCGGACGACATAGAGTCCACCATCGAGCGGCTCGGCCCGATCGCGAGCATCATCGGCGCGACCATCCGCAACACCGCGCAGCCGACCATGCTGAACGCCGGGTACAAGGTCAACGTGATCCCCGGGCAGGCCACCGCCCACCTGGACGGTCGATTCCTGCCGGGCTTCGAGGACGAGTTCCACGCCGAGTTGGACGCGGTCCTGGGCCCGCGCGTGCGCCGCGAGACGGTCCACACGGACCAGGCCCTGGAGACCGGCTTCGACGGCGCCCTGGTCGAGGCCATGTCGGCCGCGCTGCGCGCGCACGACCCGGCCGCGCGCGCCGTGCCGTACTGCCTGTCGGGCGGCACCGACGCGAAGTCCTTCGCCGATCTGAACATCCGCTGCTTCGGTTTCGCGCCGCTCAAGCTGCCGGCCGACCTCGACTTCGCGGGCATGTTCCACGGCGTGGACGAGCGGGTCCCGGTGGACGGGCTGAAGTTCGGTGTCCGGGTGCTGGACCACCTGCTCGACAACGCGTGAGACATCGGATGAGCGGGGGGCGCACGGCCGGGTCGGGAGCGGGATCCCGAGCCCGTGCCGCGCGCCCGTCGGCATCGCCGACCACGGGTTTTCCCGGCCGTCGGGCCCGAACGAGTGAATACCTCCCGGAGCACGTAGCCTGCGCTTGATCCGGTCGTTTCTTCTTGTGCGGCGCGCATGCGCGTCGTGGTGTCTACAAGGAGGACGGAAGAATCATGAAGAAGATGGGCAAGACCGCGTTCATCGTCGCGGCCGGCAGTGGTCTCGTGCTCGCCGGTGCCAGTGGCGCCATGGCCAACGCCGATTCGGACGGCGCGGCCGTCGGTTCCCCCGGTGTGGTGTCGGGCAACAACATCCAGGTGCCGATCCACGTCCCGATCAACCTGTGCGGCAACACCATCGACATCGTCGGTGTGCTGAACCCCGCCTTCGGCAACACCTGCATCAACACCTGATCCAGGCCCACGCGCTCGATGGCGTGAGGACGGCCCCGGGACCGCCACGGTCTCGGGGCCGTCCCGCTGTACGGCCGGCCCCCGCCCGGGCCCGGCGGCCTCGGCGCGGCGACGGTCGGCTTCGTTCAGCCGAGCCCGTCCGGGCCGAAGCGCGGGCGAAAACAATCGGAACACGGTTGCACGGAAGGCCGAAACTCAGCCATACGAGCGAATCCCCGTCACCCCGGTGACCTCCGGTGTCGACTCTCGTTGGACGACCGTGCGGGGTCAACGTCCCCCGCCCCTCGCGAAAGAGACACAGGGGTACCTACATGCACCAGCTCGCCAAGAAGGGGCTGTTGGTCGTCGTCGCCACCGCGGGCGCACTCGCGTCCGCGGCCGTCGGCGTGGCCAACGCCGGCAGCGGGGCCGACGGAGCGGCCGTCGGCTCGCCCGGCGTGGCGTCGGGCAACAACATCCAGGTGCCGATCCACGTCCCGGTGAACATCTGCGGCAACACCGTGAACGTCATCGGTGCGCTGAACCCGGCCTTCGGCAACCACTGCGCCAACGTGTCGACGAACAAGCCACCGCACACGAAGCCCCCGACGACGCACCCGCCGACCAGCAAGCCGCCGACCACGTGCCCGCCGAGCACCAAGCCCCCACCACCAAGCCGCCGACCACGTCGCCGCCCACCACCGGCGGCACCAGCGGCGGCTCGACCGGCCACAACACCGGTGGCAACACCGGCGGGTCGACGGGCGGCAACACCGGCGGCACCACGGGCGGCACGACCGGCGGCACCACGGGCGGCACGACCGGTGGCAGCTCGGCCGGCAGCACCGGCGGCACGACCGGCGGTTCCTCGCACGGCGGCGGATCCCTCGCCGAGACCGGTTCCGACGCGCTGACCGTGGCCCCGATCGGCGCCGCGCTGCTGCTCGGCGGCTTCGTCCTGTACCGTCGCGCGCGGCCCGCCCGGGACTGATCCCGACCTCCGGGACCCATCCGCATCGACCGGGCGCCCGACGCACCCCGACGCGCGCCCGGATGGACCGCTCGCCCCTGGGAGGACAGGGGCGGGCAGTCCGGCCTTCACCTCGCTCACATGGTGCGCATCCGTCACATGGTGCGCACCTGTCTGATGATCCGGCGCCGGAGCACCACCCGGCGGCTGCCGTCGCCGCGCAGGAGCAGCCGGTCCAGCTCCCAATACCCGTATTCCGCCTGCTCGGTCAGGATCCGACACGCGTCGCCGCGGGACGTGCCGCGCGGAATGTCCAGTTGCCGAAACTCGTAGTCCGCCATGTTTCCATTCCCCGGCGCCCGCGCCGCCGGCGCGGTGACCGGCCTTTTGGTAGGCCAACGACTCTGCCATCAGTGAACCATTGTGCGCGCGTGGGGCTCTTGCGGATAACGTCACCCCATGACCGGTGTTGCGCAGCCCACGCCAGAGCAGGTCCGTGCCGCCGCGGACGTTCTCAAATCGGCGATCGACGACCATCTGGCCGCCGTCGAAGCCCGCCAGGGCGAGAGCGACCCGGCCGTCTTCGCCGCGTACGACGCGCTCGCGGCCGCCGCGGAGGCCTACGACGAGTTGTTGTACGACGCCTACGACGAGGTCACCCCGTTCGAGGTGCCGAGCAGCGGCGAGGAAGCCGAATACGAGGGGCCGACCAACCCCGAGGCGGTGACCGTGCTGATCCGTCGCGACTACGTGATCAAGGATCTGATCACCCTCGTCGACCACGCCCGCCGGGCCGACGCGGAGGCCGGCGAGAACGAACCGGCCGTCTCGCCGCGCGATACCGGCGCCGACAGCGCGTCCAGCGCGGTCGCGGTGCTCTTCGACGTCTACGATCCGGACGAGATCGCCCAGCGCGCCGACGAACTGGGCCTGGAACCGGGCGATTCGACCCTGTGGGTGTCCGCGATCGAGCCGACCGAACCGGGCGAATGGCTCGACGCCCCCTTCGAGGACGCGGATCCGCGCAGCATCATCTACCGGTTCGAGACGAGCACCGCGTACGAGGACGACCTGGAAGCCCTGGAACGCGATCTGCACTGATCGACGTATCGATCGACCGCCGATCGGCCCTGGCCGGTTCGCTCACGTGTCATCCGGGTGCGGCGGCGGCCTGTCGCGAGGCCGCCGCCGCACCCGGATGTGCGTGGTGCCGGCTCAATAGCGCATCGCCAGTGCGATGCCGCCCACGTCCGCGAGTGTGCCGTCGGGGACGAAGACCACCTTGCCGTCGCCTTCGAGGGCCGCCTCGACCACGGTGTCGACGATGTCGTCCTCGGCCCGACCGGCCAGTACCGCGTCCTCCGCGTGCGGGCCGGTGAGCACCTGGAGCGCGATCTCCCCGGTCGCCTCGACGATGACCAGGCGACCGGTGACCCGCAGGCCCTCCTCGACCACGAGCAGCGCGCCGCGCCCGGCTCGGACCGGCGCCCACACCTCCTGGATGCCGCCCGCGTACCGCTTGGCGCTGCGCGCGTCGTCGAGCGCCCGCAGTGCGGCGGCGGTCGCCTCCTCGGCCAGCGCGGCCCGCGCCGGGGCCAGGATCTCGGCGAGCTGCGCGGCCGTGGCGTCGACCAGGCCGCCGACCTCCAGATCGCTCTCGGCCAGGTGCCCGGCGTTGCGGCTGCCTTCGCGGAACGCCTTGACCTGCGGTCGCAGGCCGACCAGGACGACCTTGCCGTCACGCTGCGGCCCGGTGAGCGCATGGGCCAGGTGTTCGTCGGCCTCGTTCAGCAGTCGGCGGAATTCCTCGCTCACCCCGATGCCGCCGCCCTCGCGCCGGGGTTGGCCGTCCGGCTCGGGCGCGGGTGTGGTGACCGGGAATCCGTCGACGCGCGCCTCGTACACGTGCTCGCCCCGGCCGCGCCACAATCGTGCCTCCTGCTCGCTGAGCACCAGCGCCCAGTACGGGGTGAGGCGTTCCGCCGCGGAGACCAGGTTGCGGGTGAGGTAGGTGGTCGCGAAGACGATCCGCTCGCTGACCGGCGCCTCGATTCTGAAGGCGTAGTGCTCGTCCGCCGAGGCGTAGAGCACCAGACCGTCGAGGAAGCTCTCCGGATCCAGTTCGGCCGCCGCGGCCCGGAGCCGGTCGGCCGTCTTGATCCGTACCTCCCGGGTCACCTCCGGGTCCGCCGCCAGCCGCTTCTCCGCCTCGGTGAGCACGTTCCGCAGCCGAATGTGGTCCTGCTGGTTCTCCGGGCGGTGCCGGTGCGTGGGCAGCGTCAGGGACACCAGCGGGTACGCGCGGGGACGGCGCAGCTCGGCGAGCAGGTCCGGCGTCAGGGCGGCGGTGGTCATGCGGTCTCCTGGCGTGCGTTCAGGCCTCACGGCATCGGCAAACACACCGTCCTATGCCCGCTTCGGCAGGAAAATCGCACGAATCACCCAACCGGCTCGCAGCCCCGGACGGTCACCGATCCGGAAACGGTTGTTGACCGTGAGTCAGGAGTGACTTTAGGTTGAGCCCTCACCGTCCATGGGGATCCGGCCCGCCCGGAGACCGTGGTCCGCCCGGACCGGGGTGGGCCCGTGCGAGGAGCGACCACGTGCGATCCGTGCTCCCCCGGCGGCCGGCCCTCGTGGCCGCGCTGCTCGGATTGACCCTGACCACCGCCGCGTGCGGTGCGGACTCCACCGCCGGCGGTTCGTCCCGCGGCGCGATGACCGTGCTGGTCACGCAGGAGGCGCGCAGTCTCGACCCGATCGTGGCGAGCCTGTCCCAGATCACCGGTGGCACCCAGGCCGCGGCGGTCTTCGACGTGCTGTTGTGGATCGATCCGAAGACCGGCCGGGCCATGCCGCAGCTGGCGGAGAGCGCGACCGCGGCGGAGGGCGGTCGGGTCTGGACGATGCGGTTGCGGCCGGATCTGAGGTTCTCCGACGGCACCCCGCTGGACGCGGAGGCGGTGAAGTTCAACTGGGAGCGGCACGCGGATCCGGCGAACAAGTCGCTCCAGGCGCGGGTGGTCGCCGGGATCGGCATATCCGTGGCCGACAGCCGGACCGTGCGGGTCACGCTGCCGGCGCCGAACGCGCACTTCGACAAGGTGATCGCGCACAACCTGGCGTTCATCGGCTCGCCGACCGCGATCAGGGCCGATCCGAAGGGGTTCGGCGCCAAGCCGGTGGGAGCCGGGCCGTACCGGCTGGAGAGCTGGGTGCGCGACCAGCAGATGGTGTTCAAGCGCAATCCGAAGTACTGGCAGGTGGGCTCGCGGCCGCCGTTGAAGGAGCTGATCCTCAAGCCGGTGGTCGACCAGTCGCAGCGGCTGGCGATGCTGAACGCCGATCAGGCCCAGGTGTTGACCACGGCGCAGGCCAAGTTGATGGGCGACGCGCGCAAGGCCGGGCTGCCGGTGGTCACCGAGGGCAAGAGCGGCGGTTTCATGACGCTGTTCAACACGGCCCGGCCGCCGTTCGACGATCCCCGGGCGCGGCGCGCGTTCGCGTTGATCATGGATCCGGCCGCGCGGACGAAGGTGGTCACCGACGACGCCGGCAAGCCGCTGAGCACGTTCCTGCGCCCGGGTTCGGACTTCGTCGCCTCCGACGCGCCGCTGCCCGCGAACAACCGGGTCGAGGCGCAGCGCCTGCTCGACGCGCTCGCCGCCGAGGGCAAGCCGCTGAACTTCACCTACAGCACGTACAACAGTCCGGGCTCGCACGTGACCGCCGAATACTGGCTGGCCCAGATCGCCACGATGAGGAACATCGGCATGAGGACCGAGTTCCTGGAGGGCACCCAGTACCTCCAGAAGGTGCAGATCCAACGGCAGTTCGACGCGGGCGAGTTCGTGTTGTCCTTCGACGACCCGGAGCCGGTGTTGTACAACTTCCTGCACTCCAAGGGGCAGGACAACCACATGCAGTGGAAGAACCCGGCGGTGGACGGGGCGCTGGAGCGGGCCCGGGCCACCACGGATCCGGAGGTCCGGCGGGCCGCGTATGCCGAGGTGCAGCGGGCGCTGGCGCAGGATGTGCCGATGTTCGCCTACGAGCAGGCGTTCACGGCGGCGATCCGGGCGAAGAACGTTAAGGTGGTCGACCTGACCGTGTTCGAGGACGGGCTGATCATGTTCGACCGGTTGGGTCTGGCCTAGGCGCGAGCGGGCGCGAGTCGGCGGGGGTGGCCGGGGCGGGGATCGGTACCGCCGTGGGGCCGACGGGGTCGGGGATGCACAGGCAGGCGATCAGCGCGCATCCGGCCACCGCGCCGGCGATCACGAACACGACCATGTAGGCGTGCAGCGCGGGCAGTTCGCGTCCGGCGGCGGAGATCGTGTACGTGGTGAGCACGGCCGCCACCACCGCGCTGCACACCGCCTGGCCGATGGTGCGCATCAGCGCGTTGATCCCGTTGGCGGCGGCGGTCTGCGCGGCGGGCACGGCCCGGATGACCAGCATCGGCAGCGCCGAGTAGCACATGGCGGTGCCGGAGGCGACGACCGTGGCGCCGGCGATGACGGTCCACAGGTCGTGGCTGGTGAAGATGCGCACCACGTAGCCCAGGCCGAGCAGGACGGCGCCGAGGCCGAGGCAGAAGCGTGGTCCCCGGGTGGCGGTCAGCCGGGTGGAGAGGGGGGAGAGGACGACCATCATCACCCCGCCGGGGAGCAGGCACAGGCCGCCGGCGGCGACCGAGAGGCCGAGGCCGTAGCCGCTCGCCTCGGGTGTCTGTACCAGCTGGGCCGTGGACAGGCTGTTCGCGTAGAACGAGAAGCCGATGAACAGCGCGGCGATGTTGGGCAGCAGCACCGCCGGGCGGGTGGTCACCCGCAGGTCCACGAGTGGGGTGCGCGCCCGCCACTGGTGCCGGCACCAGCCGAGCAGGATTGCCGCGGCGGCGCCGATCAGGCCGGTCGTCCGGGCGCTGCCCCAGCCCCAGGCGGCGCCCTTGGAGACCGCGAGCAGCAGGCAGACCAGGAACGCGGCCAGGCCGAGCGAGCCGATCACGTCGAAGCGGCCGGGGGTGCGGACCGGCGACTCGCGGACCACGAGCACGACCAGGGTCAGCACCACCAGGGCCAGTGCCGTGGCGGCCCAGAACATCATGTGCCAGTCGGCGTGGTCGACCACCAGGCCGGCCAGTGGGAGGCCGACGGCGGCGCCGATGCCGAGCGTCGAGCTCATCATCGCGACGCCGCCGCCGACCTTGGCCGGCGGCAGTTCGTCGCGCAGGATGCTGATCCCCAGCGGAACCACGGCGGTGGCCATGCCCTGGAGGGTGCGGCCGACGATAAGCACGGCGATGTCCGAGGTGAGCGCGCACATCAGCGAGCCGATCGACAACACGACCATGGCCAGGACCAGCATGCGCTTCTTGCCGAACATGTCGCCCGCCCGGCCGAGCAGCGGGGTGCAGACCGCGCCGCTGAGCAGCGTGGCGGTCAGGGTCCAGCTCACCGTCGAGGCCGAACTGCCGGTCAGTGCGGGCAGGTCCGGCAGGAGCGGGACGACGACGGTCTGCATCAGCGCGGCGACGATGCCGCAGGAGCCGAGGACCGGTACGAGGAGGCGTCGTCGCGCGTCGTGCGGAGTCGAGGCGGGGCCGGTCACGAACGCTCCGGGTGGGAGAGGGCGGAAGGTCGGCCCCACCCTAGGGATAGATGTACGACACATCAATCATTTGCGGACACCTTTGCCCGCTCCTTGCGCAGCGGCGCGCCCACCCGGTGCATGTGGCCGAGCGCCTGCCGATACGAGGTGATCGCGCTCGTCTCCAGGTAGGGCACTCCGAGCCGGGCGCAGTGCGCGCGCACGATCGGTTGCGCGCGGCGCAGGTTCACCCGCGGCATGTTCGGCACCAGGTGGTGTTCGATCTGGTAGTTCAGCCCGCCGAGCAGCCAGTCGGTGACCGGGCCGCCGGTGACGTTGCGCGAGGTCAGCACCTGGCGGCGCAGGTGGTCCCACTTGACGCCCGGCTCCGGCATCGGCATGCCCTTGTGGTTGGGCGCGAACGCCATGCCCAGGTGCAGGCCGAGCAGCGCGTGGGTGAGCAGTACGAAGACCAGGGCCTTGACCGGCGACATCGAGATCGCCAGGACCGAGATGTACAGGGCGTAGTGCAGGGCCAGCACCGAACCCTCGACCCGGCGCTCGCGCGGGGTGCGCTCCTTGAGCGCCATCAGGCCGTTGACCTTGAGGTTGAGCCCTTCGAGCAGCAGCAGCGGGAAGAACAGTCGTGCCTGGTTGCGGGTCAGCCAGCCCATCAGGCCGGTCCGGCCGCCCGTCTGTTCGGCGTCCCAGACCAGCACGCCGACCGCGACGTCCGGGTCCTTCTCCCGGTGGTTCGGGTTGGCGTGGTGCTTGTTGTGCTTCGCGTTCCACCAGCCGCAGCTCATCCCCATCAGCAGGTTGCCGTGCAGCAGGGAAAGGATGCGGTGGGTGCGGGCGCTGCGGGCGATCTGCTGGTGGCCCGCGTCGTGGCCGACGAAGGACGCGCGGGTGGTGAACAGCGCGACGGGTATCGCGAGGGCGAGCTGCCACCACGAGTCGCCGACCCGGATGACCGCGGCCCAGGAGCCGAGCAGGAGCAGCAGGTTCAGGCCGATCGAGCGGGCGTACCAGGCGGTGCGCCGCTCCAGCAGGCCGGCCGCCTTGAGGTCGGCGAGCAGCGGCGCGAAGTCGCTGCCCCGGCGCGGCGCGGGGCCTGCGGCGCGTCCAGGGTCGGTGCGGTCAAGGTCATGGGGCATCCCGGATCTCGGTGGTTGGTCGTGTGAGCGCAGTGGCTTGGCGCCCACCTCGACGCTATTGACCGTCCCACCGGGGAACGAGCCGACAAGCCCCCGATCCCGGGGAGGCTTCACCTCCCCTCACGTGGGGGTCGAGCACCATGGACACACGCGGTGTGATCCGCTACGGCGGGTCCGCGAAGACCCGTCGCGTGTGACGACTCAGGGTCCGGGTGCCATCGGTACGTTCATCGAACTGTTGCACGAGATCGAGTCGCCGGCTAGCCGTTCCGTCGGCGAATGTCCCGGAATCGGCCTGCCTGTACCGGGACGCCACGGTTCGTGGCGCGGTATCGCCCCCGGGATCCCCCGTCGGCGGCGTTCGTCGTGATCGGGTGCGAGTCCGGCGGGGCCTCGATGCGCTCGCCGCTCCCCCGGTGCGTGGGCAGCGACCCCCGCAGCGCCGCCTCGGCGAGGCCGACCGCGATCGTGTCCGGCGAGGTGGCGGTGGTGTCCACGACCAGCGTCGCCGCGTGCAGCCAGGGCCTGGCCCGTTCGTAGCGCCGCTCGGAGCCGAGTCGCGCGCGGCGGGCTGCGCGACCGGACGCCGTCGCCTCGTCGTCGCCGATCCGGGCCCGGCGGTCGCGCCGGTCCAGGTGCAGCGTGACGTGTCGGACGTCGAAGCCGCGGGCCACCAGCAGATCGAGCAGGTGCTCGCAGTGCGCGCGGTCGAGGAGGGTGGCGGGCATCAGGATCGGCCCGGGCCGGTGCGTGCGCAGCGCCTCGGCGGCATCCGCGACCAGGATCCGCCGGCGGGCGGGCGCGCGGTGCTCGGGGTCGTTCGCCCCGGGCGCGCGGTGGTCGGCGTGCGGCGTCGCGGTGTTCGTCCCGCTGTTCGTCCCGGCGGCGGATCGCGGCCGGTGTCCGGGGGCCTCCGGGGCGGCGCCGTCGTCGGGGGCCGCCAACGCGGCCGGCGCGCCCGCCGTGTGGGGGACGACGCCCACCGGGTGGGAAGTCGCCACCGTGGCGTGGTCGAACACCGCGTCGGGGTCGAACACCGTGGCACCGCGCAGGTGGCGGGCGACGGCGGCGGCCACCACGCGCTTGCCGACTCCCCGGGGGCCGTTGAGCACGAGCAGCAGCCGTGGATGCGGGGTGAGGCTGAGTGGATCGTTCGGCACGATGGCCCCCTGGGCGCGGTCCCGCGCGGTTGTCGAGGTGGCATGGTGCTCCCGGGCGAAACCGCCTGAACAGGGCGTGCGGTGGTACGGGGCGGGCGCGTCAGTCCGGATCGAGCGCCGCCTCCTCGCCCAGCGCGGCCCGCAACGCCGCCGCCTCCTCGCCGATGCAGGCGAGGAAGGCGCCCACGGCGGGGGTGGGCGGCCGGTCGGCCAGGAGGGTGGTGCCCACGGTGCGGCGCACCGACTCCAGCGGCACCGGCAACACCGCGAGGCGGTCGTCGCCGGTGACCACGAGTTCGGGCAGCGCGGCGATCATGTCGGTGCCGAGCAGCAGCGCACGTACGGTCAGGATCGAGGTGCACTCCACCCGGTCGGCCGGCAGCGCCAGCCCGTTGCGCAGGAACAGCTGGGCCAATTCGCTGCGCAGCGCCGTCTGTTCGAGCGGCAGGATCCACGGGTGCGCGATCGTGTCGGCCAGTTCGCGCGCGCTGTCCAGGAGCGGGTGACCGCGGCGCACCACCAGCCGGATCGGCTCGCGATACAGCGCGGTCCGCCGGATCCGCCCGGCGTCCGCGGCCGGCCCCAACCGGCCCACCACGACGTCGATCTCGCCGGCGAGCAACTGCGGGTGCAGCACGTCGTGGGTGGCCTCGCGGACGATCACGGTGATCCCGGGCCGCTCCCGCTTGAGCGCGGACACCGCACGCGGCAGCAGCACGCTGGTCCCGGCGAGCAGGGTGCCCACGGTGACCGTGCCGGTCTGCCCCTCGCGCAGGCTCGCGAGGTGGTCGCCGGCCCGTCGCACCTCGGCCAGGATCGCCCGTGCGTGTGCGACCAGGGCGGTGCCGTACAGGGTCGCGCTCATCCCGTGCGGGCCGCGCTCGAACAGCGGCACGCCGACCATCGTCTCCAACTCGCGCAGCGTGCGGGTGGCGGCGGGCTGGGTCAGGTGCAACGCCTCGGCCGCGCGGCTGACTCCCCCGTGCTCGGCGATCGCCGTGATCAGGGTCAGGTGGCGAAACTTCAGCCGTCCGTCGAGCAGGTCCACGCGGGCTCCCGTACCGGTTCGGTGCTGCGTCCCCCCGACAGGACGCATACCTGTTTGGTGATGCCATGGCGCCGGATCGGCATTGGATGGACATGCACCGGCGCAGCCATCATGCACGTGGCGACGGCTTCTTGACGAGCCGCCGCCGTGGCCGCACGAGCGCGCGAGCGGCCCCGGGCGGATCGACGCGCGGCGGCATCGGAGCTTCCGAAGCCGCCGGGTCGGGCCACTCGCCGAAAATGCCCCTCGCCGGATGGACCGGTCGCCGGCGAGGAGGCCACGGGTCGACGGTGCGATCGGGGATTCCGTTCGCGTCGTACCCCGCAAAGGCGTGTGCCGCGTCCCCGCCCGGCGCCGTCGCCGCCGGTCGTGTACTTCCCCGTCATCGTCCCGGTCGGAAGGTTCGTCAGATGCGCCGCACTCCCCTCCTTGGCAACGGCACCGGCAGATACGGCAGATCGAGCGCGCTGGCGGTGGCCGCCCTGGTGGCGCTCACCGCCGGCACCTACGCGGGCGCCCCACGCGCCGGCTCCCCCGCCGCCGGCTCCCCGGCCCGCACCGCGACCGCCGCGGGCGCCGCCGGCACCGATCCGAACATCCCCTTCGTCTGCCAGGACCGCCGCCCGCAGGCGGCCGATCCGAACGCGTACGGCATGCAGCTCGACGGCTCGTTCCTGGCCCCGGCGTCGACCCCGCTCGACGAGGAGAACCCGCACCCGTTCCCGGGCCGCCGGGCCGAGTACGACGGCCGGCAGTACGTGAAGAACATGACCGTCGAAGCCGCCTACGAGGGCTACGACTTCACCCCCGACTTCTTCCACACCTGGCAGAACATCGTCGACTTCGACGGCCGCCGCTACATGTTCCAGTACGACCGCTCCGAGGGCCGCGTCTACGACATCACCGACGTCAAGCACGTCAAGGTGGTGGAGAAGATGTCCCGGGAGGACGTCGGCGGCGACGAGTCGAAGGCCAACGGGACCTGGGCGGCCGGGGACTACTGGGGCGCGTCCACGATCCAGTGGAACGACCGGCTGCGCGCGTATGTGATGGTGCAGTCCTTCGAGGACAAGCGCCAGATCACCGAACTCGGCGACGAGCCGGGCAAGGACAAGTACGGCAACCCCGAGGGCGTGGCGAAGTTGCGTGCCAAGCCCGGACTCAAGGGCTTCAAGGTGTATCGCCTGAACGGTCCCCGCAAGGCCGACTGGCAGCTGATCTCGACCGTCAGCACCGACTCGACCCAGCCGGACCCGCTGCACAGCGACCCGAACCGGCCGCAGCAGGGCTCCGGTTCGCTGGACGTGCCGTACTGGGACGGCGGCAAGTACATGTTCATCGCGGTCGCGCCGAACGACACGTACGCCAACACCGAATACCCGACCAACCTGCACTCGGCCGGCTACCAGTCCTACGACATGTCCGACCCGAGCGCGCCGAAGCTGCTGGACACCTGGCACCTGCCCGGCCAGGTCACCGGCGAGGAGGAGGCGTACGCGCGCAACCCGCGCTGCGGGAACCGGACCAGCTGGCTGGGCGCGCGGATGTCGCTGTTCGTGCCCACTCCGGTGGAGCGCGGCGGTCGGTACGGCTTCGCCGTGCAGGGCGGCCTGGGCATGACCGTCCTGGACATCTCCGACCCGGCCCGGATGCGCCAGGTGGGGCACGTGGACCTGCCGCCGTCGGTCGCGGGCACCGAGGGCGACAACATCGACGTGTCGCAGTTTCAGCGCACCGGGATGATCTACGTCTCCGGCTATCCGCTGACCGAGGACTGCTACGAGCCCTACAAGCCGATCTACCAGATCGACGCGCGGGACCCGGCCAATCCCCGGATCGTCGGGCAACTGCCGCGGCCGACGCCGCCGAAGTCGGCCGGGATCACCGACTATTGCCAGCGCCGGGGCAGTTTCGGGCCCAAGCGCACCGGCTACTACACCAACCCCGGCCGGCACGACGACGGCACACTCGTGTACGGCTTCTACAACGCGGGCGCCCAGGTCTTCGACGTGAAGAACCCGGCCCGGCCGGAGATCGAGGCGTACTTCGTGCCCAAGGCGTTCGGCACCAAGACCCGGGACTGGCCGACCGAGGACGGCACGTTCCCGGAGTGGGCGATGGGCAACCAGACGCACGGCGTCTACGTCGAGTGGGACCGCAACGTGGTGTGGGTGCTGACCAACCACGGCATCTACGCGCTGTCCGCCAAGGACGTGCTGGGTCGGCCGAACCTGGGCCGGCCGAAGGAGCCGTTCCGTAACAGCGGCTCCTGAGCGCCGGGTTCGGCCGCTCGGCGTCCGCGCCTCGGACGCCGGGCGGCCGGCCCGCCTCACCCGGTGCGGTCGTTGGGCTCGTCCTCGTCGTCCTCGTCGTCCGGGCCGCAGACCGCGTCGAAGAAGGCCTCCAGGTCGTCCTCGGTACGGGCGCGGAAGACGATCATGGCGCCGTCGTACCGGCCGAGCAGGTCGTCACCGGCGAACCAGCGGATCCGGTTCCCGGCCGACTCGCCCTCGGGGTAGCCGGGGAAGGCCAGCTCCCGCATCGCCTCGGGAAGCAGGTCGAGACCGTCCGCGTCCAGCTCGACCGCCTCGACCAGGTCGTCGTCGAACAGCAGCGTCTCGGACAGCACGATCTCGACGGCCGCGAGCGAGAACCGGTTCAGCCAGGCGCTCCACGGCTTCTCGACCGGCTCGGCCGTGTCGAAACTCACCAGGACCTCCGGGTCGTCGCCCTGCGGCCGCACGCCCCACCAGGCCACGCCCTGGTTCTCCTCGCGGAAGACCAGCAGGCCGTCCTCCACGTAGAGCTTGTCGGGCGGCAGCAGCACGTCGTGATTGCTCGTCAGGTCCGACCGGCGGCCCAGGAGTTCGTACAGCTCGCGGAGCGCGGCCGGCAGCGCGACGCCCAGTCGCGCCGCGCTCGCGTCCAGTTCCGCCGGGGTGTACCCGTCGGCGGGTCCGATCGCCCGGGCGCGGTCGGCGGCGAAGGCGCGCACGAACTCCCAGGCCCCGGCCCGATCGGCGAGCGCGGCGGGCAGTGCCGCGTGGATGTCGAAGGTCATGGCCGGACGCTACCGGGTCCCGGGCACCCGCCCCCGGTGCAGATCCGCCATCGCGACGACGAACGCGGCGAGCACGAACGCCACCGACACCACCAGGCCGTGCCGCAGCGGCCCGGCCCAGTCCCGGCCCTGGTCGGCGGCCAGTCGGGAGAAGAAGATCGAGCCGACCGCGGCGATGCCCATCGCCGAGCCGATCCGCTGTCCGGTCTGCAACACCCCGCCCGCGCTGCCGCCCTGCGCCGGCGGCACCCGGGCCAGGGTCAGCGTCTGGTTGGGCGAGATCACCAGCCCGCTGCCCACCCCCGCGAACGCCAGCGGCGCCACCAGGATCCAGCCGACGTCGCGCCCGGGCACCTCGTACACCCCCACGATCGCCCCGCCCAGACCGATCGCGACCATCAGCAGCCCGCCGGTCACCAGCGCGAGTCCGTACCGGTTCACCAGATGCCCGCCGAGCCACGCGCCGACCGCGGAGCCGACCGCGAACGGGGTGATCGCCAGCCCGGCGAGCAGCGCGCTGTAGCCGAGGCCGGACTGGAGGTAAAGGGTGAAGACGAAGAAGATCGAGGTGAACCCGGCGAAGTAGAACAGCATCACCAACAACCCGAGCGTGTACGACCGGACCCGGAACAGGGCCAGGTCGACCACCGGATTGCGGCCGACCCGGGTCTGGTGGATCTCCCAGCGCACGAATGCCGCCAGGAACACCGCCGCGATCGGGATCAGGAGCCACTTCGTCGAGCCCTGCCACTGGCGTTCCTCGACCAGCGGCAGCAGCAACAGCAGCACGCCGGAGCCGAGCAGGAGCACCCCCACGGGGTCGAGGTCGCGCAGGCAGGCCCGATTCTCGTGGTCCGGTCCCGGCAGCAGCCGCCGGGCCAGTACGAGGGCCAGCACGCCGATCGGGAGGTTGACGTAGAACACCCAGCGCCAGCCCTCCTCGGCGCCGGCCGCCTTGATGATCAGGCCGCCCAGGAGCGGGCCGACCGCGGTGGAGATGCCGATCACGGTGCCGAACATGCCGAACGCGCGGCCGCGTTCGTGGCCGGCGAACATCTGCTGGATGAGCGCGGACACCTGCGGGGTGAGGATGCCGCCCGCGATGCCCTGGAGCAGTCGGGCCAGCACCAGCCACAACGACGTCTGCGCGGCGCCGCACAGCGCGCTGGCGGCGGTGAACAGGGCCAGACCGGTCATGAACATCATCCGGCGCCCGCGCGCGTCGCCGATCCGGCCGGCCGGCACCAGGACCAGGCCGAAGGTCAGCGCGTAGCCGGACAGCACCCACTGCACGTCGCTCTCCGACGCGTCCAGGCCCGCCCGGATCGACGGCAGCGCGACGTTGACGATCGACACGTCGAGGAGGGTGATGAACCCCGCGATCAGACAGACCCCGAGCGCCTGCCACCGATGCGGATCGGGCGCATCGTGCGTCACGCTCCCACGCCCCTTCTCGGCCGCTCCCGCGCGGCCACCCCGTCGGCGGCCATCCGAAGGACGATGCCCACATCCCCCGGACCCAAGGCCGCCGCCCGGGTGACCCCGGTCACCGAGCGCGCGTCGGCGGCCCCGCGTCACCGCGACGGGCGGGTGCTCGGACGGCTCCCACGGCGGTGCCTCCCCGGCCGGCACCGGCAGCCGCGAGCGCCGCGGCGAGATCGACGGTGCCCGCGCGGCGCGTGTGGATGGGCCGGCGCGTGGCGGTGGTCGGTCGGGCCGGCTCGTCGTGGCCGGCCCGGGAGCGGGAGCGCGTTCAGGTGCGGGTGAGTCGGGCCGCCTCGGCGAGTACGGTCAGCACGGCGGTGATGCCCTCGCGCACCTCGGGGTCGGCGATCAGGCCGTCGGGGGCGATCCCGTCGCGGGCCACGCCCAGGCGTACGCAGGCCGCGTCGATCACGTCGGCCCCGGTGTACCCGAGCACCGTGCGCAGCGACTCGTGCGCCTTGGCCGCGCCGCCGGGGTTGGTCGAGGCGTTGATCCAGCCGACCGGCTTGTCACTGGTCTCGACGCCGCCGACGGTCCAGTCGAGCAGGTTCTTGAACGAGCCGGGCAGCGCGCCGGCGTACTCGGGGGTGGAGAACAGCACCGCGTCGGCGTCCTCGATCGCGGCGCGCAGCGCGACGACGGCCGGCGGCAACGGCTCGTGGTCGTCGTCGGGGTTGAAGTGCGGCAGCTCGGCGAGGCCGGCGAAGACGACGGCGTCGACCCCGTCCGGCGCGACCACGGAAGCGGTCCGCACCACCGCGGAGTTGGTCGACTCCGCACGAAGCGAGCCACTGATCACGAGCACCCGACGATTCGCTGTCATGGCCGGTCAAGGTAGCACCGCGCACACTTCGCCGCCCGTCGCCGCAGGTCGGCGGCATCGATGCCGTGGTCGCGGTGCGCCGGCGCTAACCTCGCCCCATGAACACGCCGGTCGACAACGTCGCCGAGGCGCTGCGCGCGCTCGGCGCCACGGGTGGGATCCACACCTTCGCCGAGACGGTGCCGACCGCGGCGGCGGCCGCGGAGGTACTGGGCTGCGAGGTGGGCGCGATCGCCAACAGCCTGATCTTCTCCGCCGACGGCCGACCGCTCCTGGTGGTCACCAGCGGGGCGCATCGGGTCGACACCCGTGTGGTGGCCCGACTGCTGGGCGTCGGCAAGGTGCGGCGCGCCGATCCGGAGTTCGTTCTCGCCGCGACCGGCCAGGAGGTCGGCGGAGTGGCCCCGGTGGGTCATCCGCGGCCGATCCGCACGCTGATCGACACGTGGTTGGACGAGCACGAGGTGGTCTGGGCCGGTGCGGGCGATCACAACCACATGTATCCGACGACGTACGCGGAACTGCTGCGGATGACGGGCGGGCAGGCGGCGGACGTCGAGGCGTGATCAGCGGGGCCGGCGCACGATCGTCTCCCAGTGGGCCCAGCGGCCCGCCGGCGGGTCGAGGCGCGGGCTGTATTCGGCGCGCAGCGGCAGAACCGGCTCGAAGCCGGCCAGCATCGCCTCCAGTTCGGTCCGGCCGTAGTAGTGCACGACGAGCCCCGCCTTGAAGCCCTCCAGGTAGCGGAAGGTCCGGCCCCCGTCGGCGTGTTCGTCCAAGACCTCGTGCGCCTCGACCGCCTCCGTCGCGGCGGAGGCGGTGCGCAGCGCGAACAGCCCACCGGGCGCCACCCGCTCCAGCGAACCGCGCAGCATGTCCCGGGCGGCGGCGCGGGTGCCGTGCTGGTGCACCTGGATGCCGACCACGAGTTCGTATCGCCGCCCGGCGGGCAGGTCGTCCTGGGTGCCGTGCACCGACGGCACCCCCGGCGCCCGCAGCGCCAGTTGCTCCAGCGCGATCCGGGACGGGTCGACCCCGAGCAGATCCAGCCCACCGCGCCGCAGCGGGATCAGGTTTCGCCCGTTGCCACACCCGATCTCCACTCCGGAGGCGCCCGGCGGCGCCGCCTCCAGGATGCGCGCCACGAACGCGTCGGGCTCGGCGTCGGCGTACATCCCCTCGGCGTAGGCGTCGTCCCAAAACGTGACGGCGATCCGGTGCGCGTCCATGTGGTCAGGCCAACTCCCCCACGAAACGACCCAGTTGGGTGAGGTTGCGGCACTCGATCAGGGGGATGTGCCGGCCGTACACGCCGGCGATCGAGTCTCCGGTGTCCCAGTCGCGCTCCGGCTCCGGATTGAGCCACCAGGCGTGGCGGGCCGGGGCGACCATCGCCTCCAGTGCGGACAGGGCCGGGTCCTGGTAGTTGTTGCGGGCGTCGCCCAGGATCAGGAGAGAGGTCTTGGGGCCGATCACGTCGCCGTAGTGCTCGACGAAGACCTTGAAGGCGTGCCCGTAGTCGCTGTGTCCGCTCAGCCGCACCAGGTTCGCCTCGGCGGTCAGCCGGCGCATCGCCTCGCCCACGTCGCCGCCGGGCCGTTCGAAGAACCGGGTCACCTCGTCGAGCGTGTCGATGAACGCGAACACCCTTACCCGGGCGAACTGTTCGCGCAGTGCGTAGGCGAGCAGCAGGGTGAAGTGGGCGAACGAGGCGACCGATTCGCTGGCGTCGCACAGCACCACCAACTCGGGCTTGTGCGGTCGGCGCGGCCGGTGCCGGGTGGTCAGCGGCACACCGCCGGTGGACAACGACGCGCGCACCGTGCGGCGGAAGTCCAATCGGCCGCTGCGGCCCGCACGTTGCCGGACGGTCAGCCGGGTGGCCAGGCGCTGCGCGAGGGGCTGCACCTCGCGGCGCAGCGCCACCAGGTCGGCCCGGCTCGCGCGCAGGATGTCCAGGTTCTCCACGGCCGGCCGCACCGCCGTCTCGGCGACCCGTTCGATGCCGCGGTCCTCGGCGAGCCGGCGGCGTACGTCGGCCAGGATGTGGGCGTTCAGCCGGTCCACCCGGGCCTGGATCATCCGCCGGGCGTTGCGTTCGGCGACCCCGCCGGGCAGTTGCCCGCCCAGTACCGCACGCAGCAGGCCGGCCATCAGCGTCTTGGGGTCGAGCGCCCGGCCGACCAGCTGTGCGGACCACGAGGATCCCGACGCGCCCTCGAAGCCGGCGAACCGGCCGACCGCCTCGCGGGCCAGCGCGCGCAGCGCGATCTCGTCGTCGGTGAGCAGGAGTTCGCGCAGCCGGTCGCGGAAGGCCTCGGCATCGGCGGCGTCGGCGTCCTGGGCGGAGGCGCTTTCGGCCGGCGCGTCCTCCGGTGGTTCCGGCGCCTGCGCCGGGCTCTGCCCGAGCGGGAACCACAGCTCGAAGAGGGTGTCGAAGACCGGCCGGTGGGTGTGTCGTTTGACCAGCGACGCGGCGTAGGCGGCCCGCAGCGTCTCGCGGTCGGCGAGGTCGAGCACGGTCAACGCGCGTGCGGCGTCGAGCCCTTCGGCGAGCGACACCGGCAATCCGCCGTGCCGCAGCGCCCGGACGAACCCGGTGTGCCGATCCAGGAGCGACATCGGCGGTCAGCCGCCGAGGCCGGGCAGGCCGAGTTCCTTCGCGGCCCGCGTGTGGTCGGCGACGTGCTTGAGCACGACTCCGAGGGTGCGCGCGATGGTCTCCTCGTCCAGGTCGTCGGCCTCCAGGGCGAGCAGCGTGTGCGCCCAGTCCAGGCTCTCCGCGATGGACGGCGCCTTCTTGAGTTCGAGGGCGCGCAGCGAGGCGACGGTACGGACCACCTGTTCGGCCAGGTGCGCGCGGATCCCGGGCACCCGGGTGAGCACGATGTCGCGCTCGCGCTCCGGCGTCGGGTAGTCGATGTAGAGGTAGAGGCAGCGGCGCTTCAGCGCCTCGCTCAGCTCGCGGGTGGCGTTGGAGGTGAGCACCACGAACGGGCGCTGCGAGGCGGTGATGGTGCCCAGTTCGGGGATGGTGACCTGGAAGTCGGACAGCACCTCCAGGAGCAGCCCCTCGACCTCGACGTCGGCCTTGTCGGTCTCGTCGATCAGCAGCACGGTGGGCTCGTCCCGGCGGATCGCGGTGAGCAGCGGGCGGGCGAGCAGGAACTCCTCGGCGAAGATGCCGGCGCGCGCCTCGTCCCAGCCGTCCACCCCGGCCTGGATGCGCAGGAGTTGTTTGCGGTAGTCCCACTCGTACAGCGCCCGGGACTCGTCCAGGCCCTCGTAGCACTGGAGTCGGATCAGCGCCGAGGACGTGGCGGCAGCGACCGCCTTGGCCAACTCGGTCTTGCCCACCCCCGCCGGCCCCTCGATCAGCAGCGGTTTGCCCAGCGCGTCGGCCAGGAAGACGGCGGTGGCGATGCCGGGGTCGGTCAGGTAGTCGACGGCGCCGAGCCGGGTGCGGGCGTCCTCGGGCGAGGCGAACATCGTCATCGTGGTGCACTCCTCGCGGGCGATCGCGGCCGGTGTGCCGGGTCCGGCGCCGGCCACCTCCTCAAGTTACAAGAGGGGCCTGTCGGTGGGATACGAGCGGGGCCGGCTGGACTCCCGCGCGCCCGCCGGGCGTGACCGACGTGGCATCACATGACCGACTCTTGACGCCGATCGCACCGTGCGTAGGGAGTTCCCGGTCCATTTCCGGCCTCGGGTTCCTAGCATCGGGATATGGACATCGCGGTGGGTTTCGTCATCGGGATCGTGGTCGCCACGCTCATCGTGGTGGCCAAGGGCGCGCGAGTGGTGCAGCAGTACGAACGCGGGGTGGTGTTCCGGCTCGGCCGGGTCAGGCAGCGGATCCGCCAACCCGGATTCCACGTGATCGTGCCGTTCTTCGACCGGATGCGGAAGGTCAACATCCAGATCATCACGATGCCCATCCCGGCGCAGGAGGGCATCACCCGGGACAACGTGACGGTGCGCGTGGACGCGGTCGTCTACTTCCGGGTGCACGACCCCGCGCGGGCCATCATCGAGGTGCAGAACCACGTGTTCGCGATCGAGCAGGTGGCGCAGACCTCGCTGCGCTCGATCATCGGCAAGAGCGACCTGGACGACCTGCTCTCCAACCGCGAGGAACTGCACCGGGGCCTGGCCCTGATGATCGACAGCCCGGCGGTGGGCTGGGGTGTGGAGATCGACCGGGTCGAGCTCAAGGACGTACAGCTGCCCGAGTCGATGAAGCGGTCGATGTCGCGCCAGGCCGAGGCGGAGCGGGAGCGGCGCTCGCGGATCATCACCGCCGACGGCGAGTTCCAGGCGTCCAAGAAGCTCGCGGCGGCGGCCGACGAGATGTCCCAGTCGCCGGCCGCGTTGCAACTGCGGCTGCTGCAGACGGTGGTCGAGGTGGCCGCGGAGAAGAACTCGACGCTGGTGATGCCGTTCCCGGTGGAGATGTTGCGCTTCTTCGAGAACTTCCCGAACGGCGGGGGCGGGCCGGAGCCGCGTGATCCGGCGGTGGCGCGGGCCGCGGTGAAGGCGGTCGCGCAGGCCGCGGCGCGGGTCGCGGACGGGGGCGAGGACCGGGGCGGGAACAGGGTCGAGGAGGGGTCCGCGGACGAGCGGGCCGCGGCGGTCGCGGCCTCGGCCTCGGCGCTGGGGGACGAGGATCGACCGGCGACGGCGGTGGTGCCGGCCGTACCGCCGATGCCGCCCGCGCCCCGGGTTCCGCCGCCGCCCACCGCGCCGCCGATCGTGCCGCCGGCCGCGCCGCCGGTAAAACCCCGGCAAGATGAGGGGTTTCCACCCCCCGACCAGGGCTGAGGCACTGCTAACTTCCCGACCGTGGCGACCTTTGTGATGCAGGGCACGCGAGTTCTCGCGGTGGGCTTGGGCGGAGAGGCGGTCAAGGCCCGGAACGGGACGATGATCGCCTATGACGGACGAATGACCTTCAAACGACTGTCCGGTGGGGGTGAGGGGCTGCGCGGGATGGTGACCCGCCGGCTCACCGGCGAGGGCATGACCCTCATGGAGGTGAGCGGCGAGGGTACGTGCTGGTTCGCGGACCGGGCCACCGAGATCAACCTCGTGCACCTCACCGGCGAGACGTTGCACGTGGAGTCGAGCAACCTGCTCGCGGTCGAGCAGAGCCTGCGTACCGGTACCGAGTTCACCGGGCTGCACGGCGCGAGCAGCGGGCAGGGCCTGTTCACCACGACCGTCTCGGGTCAGGGCACGGTCGCGGTGACCTCCGACGGGCCGGCGATCGTACTGCGGGTGTCGCAGGGCGAACCGCTGTCCGTCGACCCGGGGGCGTACGTCGCGCACACCGGGCAGCTCCGCAAGGAGTTCGTCAAGGACGTGAACTGGCGCACGTTCATCGGCGAGGGATCCGGCGAGAGCGTGCAGTTGCGCTTCGAGGGCGACGGGTTGGTGTACGTACAGCCCACCGAGCGGCAGACCATCGGGGGGCAGACGTGACGTTCGACCAGCTCAACTCCAAGATGATCGAGGCCACCGTGCGGCCCGGGCAGACGCTGTACTGCCTGCGCGGCGCGATGCTGGCCTACCGGGGCGAGGTCTCCTTCACCCCGACCAGCACCGGAGCGCAGGGCGTCGGCGGGATGATCGGTCGGCGTCTGGCCGGCGAGTCGGTACCGCTGATGAAGGCCGAGGGCGACGGCCGGGTGATGTTCGGCTACGCGGGCCGACACGTGCACCTGATCGAGATCACCGGCGACACCCTGCACATCGAGGCCGACCGGCTGATGGTGTTCGAGGACAGCCTCCAGCAGGGCACGATGTTCATGGGCTCGCAGGGCGGCGTGCGCGGCATGATCCGCGGCCAGGTGACCGGCCAGGGCCTGTTCACCACCACGCTGACCGGGCGCGGCTGGTGCGCGGTGCTCGCGCACGGCGGGGTGATCGAACTTCCCGTCCGACCGGGCCGGTCGATCCACGTCGACCCGCAGGCGTACATCGCGCACCGGGGGCAACTCGACAACCGGATCGGCGCCAACGTCGGCTGGCGCGACGTGATCGGGCGCGGTTCGGGCGAGGCGTTCCAGTTGGAACTGTCCGGCACCGGCACGGTCTACGTCCAGGCGAGCGAGGAGAAGCTGTGAGCGGCCCGGGTTCCGGCACGACCGTGTACGACGCGCGCTCGCTGCCGCAGGACGACAACGTCAACCCCTACTCCTTCTGCGTGGCGCTCGACGGCGAGTGGTTCGTGCAGAAGGGCAAGATGATCGCCTACTACGGGCGGATCAAGTTCGAGGCGCTGGGCGTGGGCGCGCTGGACCGGCTGGTCACCGCCAACTTCAACTCGCCGCTGTACATCCAGGACTGGATCGTCGCCCAGGGCAAGGGGCAACTGCTGCTCGCCGACCGCGGGTTCGACGTCAACTCGTACGACCTGGAAGTGGGCAACCTGACCATCCGGGCGGCCAACCTGCTCGCGTTCCAGCCCGGTCTGGACCTCAAGCAGTCGATCGTGCCCGGGTTCGTCACGCTGATCGGGACCGGCAAGTTCGTCGCCGCGTCCAACGGCGCGGTGCACTTCGTCGAACCGCCGATCCGGGTGGACCCGGAGGCGCTGCTCGGCTGGGCCGACTGTCCGACGCCGTGCCACCACTTCGACACCAAGTACATGCGCGGCGCGCTCGGCATGGCCCGGCGGCTGACCGGGATCGGCGGCGCGTCGGGCGAGGAGCACCAGTACGACTTCGTCGGGACCGGCACGGTGCTGATGCAGTCCTCGGAGATCTCCATCGACCCGAACCTGATCCCGGCGCAGACCGCGCAGCAGAACCAGCCGCCGGGGGCACAGAACATCCCGGGGCTGCCTAACCTGCCGGGGCGGTTGGGCCGGTTGTTGCAGTAGCGGGAACCTGCGGCCGGTCCGGGCCGTTGACCCGGCGAGGCCCTTCACTGGGGACGGTGGAGGGCCTCGCCAATGCCTCGGCCGGCCTGTGCCCCGCCCTACAGCTGGTCGGCCAGGTCGCTGTCCGCCGCGACCTCGCGCAGCAGTTCCACCAGGACGTCGACGCCCTCGTGGTCGGTGTCGGCGCGCCAGAAGGCGGTCACCGCGACGTCGGGCGCCCCCGTCAGCGGGACCTGGACGACTCCGCGCACCGGCCGCTGCCGGGCCCAGCCGCGCGGCGACAGGCCGACCCCCTGGCGGTCCACGACGCGCGCGATCACGTCGTCCACGCTGCCGTACGCCTCGACGATGTCGGTCGCGCCCGAGCGCCGCAGCGCCTCCGTGACGCGCGTGTACAGCCGGGGGTGCGGTTGGCGCGGCCACACCACGATCGGCTCGCCGCAGCCGACCAGTTCGGTCAGGTCCACCGAGCGCCGTTCGGCGAAGGGGTGCTCCTGCGGGAACAGCGCGACGAAGGCGAACGTACCGACCCTGGCCGACTCGAAGCCGGAGCCCAGGTCCGGCAGCCAGCCCAGGCCCGCGTCGAGCACACCCTCGCGCACGTCGGCCACCTGGCGCGCGGTCGGCTCGCTGGTCCACTGCACGCGCAGCGCCGGGTGCCGGATGTGCAGCGCGGAGATCGCGGCGGACACGAGCGAGGGGCCCAGGCCGGAGGTATACCCCACACGCACCTGCCCGGCGTCCCAGGTGGCCCGCCGCCGTACCTCCGCGCAGGCGTCGTCGAGCACCCGCAACGACTCGTCGAGCCGACCGCGGAACACCTCGCCGAGCGGGGTGAGCGCCACCGGCAGCGACGAGCGGTCCACGAGCCGGGTGCCGAGCTGCTGCTCCAGCCGGCGAACGGCCTTGCTCACCATCGGTTGGGACAGGTACAGCCGGGCGGCGGCCCGGCCGAAGTGCCGCTCCTCGGCGACCGCCAGGAAACATCTCAGGTCGCGCAGTTCCATGGATACCCACCTATGCCGTGTCGGCATAACGTTAGCAACAACAGGGGCTTGGCTGACGCCCCGTCAGCAGGTTTCCTTGGGAGCACGGGTCCCGCGGGGGCACGGGCGCTCCCGGCACGCCGGCAAGCCCCGCCGCAACCGCACCGAAGTCGCACCGAAGTCGCACTAAGGAGCAGGTCATGACGCTCGAAATCCCGCGCATCATCTCCGTGGACGACCACGTGGTGGAGCCGCCGGACCTGTGGACCTCGCGGCTGCCCGCCAAGTACAAGGACCGCGGCCCGCGCGTGGTGCGCGACAAGGCGAAGTTCAACTTCATCGGCGGCGTCTTCTCGTACGAGCGCGGCGTCGAGGACGGCGAGTGGTGCGACTGGTGGCTGTACGACGACCTGGTCTACCCGTTCCCCAAGCTCTCCGCCGCGGTCGGCTTCGACACGCTCGACGTGACGCCGGTCACCTTCGACGACATCCGGCCGGGCGCGTGGATCCAGTCCGAGCGCCTCAAGGACATGGACGCCAACCACGTCGACGCCTCGCTGTGCTTCCCGAACATCCTGCCGCGCTTCTGCGGCCAGGCGTTCTACGAGCGCGAGGACAAGGAACTCGCGCTGCTGTGCGTGCAGGCGTACAACGACTGGATGATCGACGAGTGGTGCGCGGGTGACGGCAAGGGCCGCCTGCTGCCGATGACGATCATCCCGCTGTGGGACGCGGACCTGGCCGCCGCCGAGGTGCGCCGCTGCGCCGCCAAGGGCTCCTTCGCGGTCGCCTTCTCGGAGAACCCGGTCCCGCTCGGCCTGCCGTCGGTGCACTCCAAGGACCGGTTCTGGGACCCGTTCTTCCGGGCCTGCGAGGAGACGAACACGATCGTGTGCATGCACATCGGCTCGTCCTCGAAGATGCCCTCCACCTCCCCCGACGCGCCGTTCATCGTCTCCTCCGTGCTGACGTTCCAAAACGCCATGGGCTCGATGGTCGACTACATCTTCTCCGGCGTCTTCGACCGCTTCCCGAAGCTGAAGATCGCCTACGCCGAGGGCCAGGTCGGCTGGATGCCCTACGTCATGGAGCGCGCGGACAAGCTGTGGGAGGAGCGCGACGACAACGCGTTCGGCTCCTCGCTCACCCAAAAGCCCAGCTCGTACATCAAGGACCGGATCTACGGCTGCATCTTCGACGACGAGATCGGCCTGCGAAACCGCGACGTGATCGGCATCGACCAGATCTGCTTCGAGGTCGACTACCCGCACGCCGACTCGACCTTCCCCAACACCCACAAGGTCGCCCTCGACATCGCCACGAAGGCGGGCCTCACCCAGGCCGAATGCGACAAACTCTTCCGCACCAACGCGATCAAGGCCTTCGGTCTCGACCGCTTCGGCATCACCAAGTAGCCCCACCCTCGGCGGACGTGGGAATGGCCCACGGACTCTGGGGAGTTCGTGGGCCATTCGGGGTGGATGGGGACTACGTGCGGTTACGTCCGCGGGCGCGGTAGAGGAACATCAGGGCCAGTCCGAGGCCGATGGCGCACGCGCTGCCGGCGAGGAGGATGGCCACGTTGCCCGGCATACCGCTGTGGGCGAGGTGGTCGGATCCGTTGGATCCACCGATCCCACCGCCGTGACCGCCGCCGTTGCCTCCGTGACCGCCGTCGCCGTGGCCGCCGTGGTCACCGTGACCACCGCCGTGCGGCTTGGTGTGCGTACCGGAGGGCACGGCCGAGTGGCTCGCGGACGGCGAGGCCGAGGACGAACCGGACGGAGACGCCGAGGGCGACACGGACGGGGACGCGGAAGGCGAGGCCGACGGGCAGGGCGAGGCCGAAGGCGACGCGGACGGCGAGGCCGACGGGCTCATCGAGGGCGACGCCGAGGGGGACGCGGACGGCGAGGCGGAGGGCGACGCCGAAGGCGAGGCGGACGGGGAGGCCGACGGCGACATCGACGGCGACGCCGACGGGGACATCGATGGCGAGGCCGAAGGCGACGCGGACGGCGACATCGACGGGGAGGCCGAAGGCGAAGCCGACGGGGACGCCGACGGGGACGTCGACGGGGAGGCCGAAGGCGAAGCCGACGGGGACATCGACGGCGAGGCCGAAGGCGACGCCGACGGGGACGCCGAGGGCGAGGTGGACGGCGAGGCCGAAGCCGACGGCGACGGCGACGGCGACGGCGACGGCGACGTGTCGCCGCAGTCCGGCAGGTCACCGTTGAACGGGTACCGGTGGAACTCCGACCCGGACGTCGACTGGTGGATCAGCGACCCGGCCGTGAAGAACCGGCCGTTCATCCCCGGCACGGACACCGTCGTGGTGCTCGCCTGGTTGCCGATCAGCATGCTGCCCTGGAACTGGGCGCTGCCCTTGATGGTCACCGTCGTGGCTTCCGGGAAGTTCCACAGCAGCCGCTCGCGCAGCCCGGTGGGGATGGCGTCGGCGCCGATGAAGCTGCTGATCGTCCGGTTCGCCCCGGTGAGGTTGACCAGGACCGTGGCGCCGCTCGGGATGTTGAGGAAGGTCATGCCCTGGTCCCCGCCGTTCCCGCTCACCAGGTCGAAGCCGACGTTGAACACCTGGAGCGCGGACGTGCCGTCGCCGGTGAACAGCGTCTCGAAGCCGACGTTGACCGCCGTGCCGGTGGCCTGCCGAGGCCGGCCGTCCGGGAAGGCGTAACAGCTCGACGAGTCGGTCAACTGCGGGCGCAGCGCCGTGTAGGGCGCCGCGGCGGATCCGTCCTTGACCGCGGTCGGTGTCACCGTGCCGCTGAGCGTGCCGGCGTAGCGGACGACGCCGCTGACCGTACCCTCCTCGGCGATCAGGGTCTGCCCCGTCGCCACGGTCAGATTGCCACCGACGGTCAGGAAATCCGTGCCGTTGTCGGGGGGCACGCGGGAGCCGACGCCGACGATGCCCACGTTGTAGATGCTGGAGCCGGAGGTCTTGTTCATGTCGAAGTTGCCCAGGGCGACCAGCTTGCCCTCGGCCTCGGCGGCGGACCCGCTCACGGTCCAGTTGCCGCCGACGAACATGTTGATGCCGTTGTCCCGGCCCCGGATCGGACCGTTGTTGGGCTCCAGGTCCGTAGCCGGACAGCTGCCCGGGACGCAGGGGCCGAGGCCGCCGGGCAGCGGCTTGGCGAAGCCCATCACGGCGAATACGCAGACGAGAATCACACCGCCGAGGGTGACGACTCCGGATAGCGCGAGGCCCGTCGCGCGGATCCGGGCGTTCGGTTTCCTGTGCATTTCTGAAACATGGGATATAAAACGACAAATACGGACAAGGCGCGCGGAAGGTTCCCCCGAATGCCACTGCCGGGGATTCGCACACCCCGCCGTCAGCCGAGATGCGTACGGCCCGCATACGTCGCAGGTATGGGATCCGAACGGCGCCGCCGAATCGGAAACCGCCCGCACGACGTGATCGTTGCCGGGGCGGGGCGGGGCGGGAAGCCGTGCCGGTACGGTCGGGCCCGGGCGGGCACGCGTGAACCGGCGGGGTGTTCGCGGCCGTGCGCCGTCGGTCGTCCTCGGATGAGGCACGAGTTCTGGTGAGAGGGAGTCTTCTGTGATCGTCGGACTGGGCACCGCTGTCGCGGCCTCCGCGTGTTACGGAGTGGGGTCGGTGCTGCAAGCGGTCGGGTCGCGGCGATCCGCGCGCGAGGAGGCGGCCAAGCAGGCCGCGCGGAGCGGCGGTACCGCCCAGGTGACCGGGTACGGCGGCCCGAGCCTGTCCTCGACCGCCAAGGCCGCGGTCACGTGGGAGTTCATCGTCGGCACCCTGCTCGACTTCGTCGGCTTCGCGCTCGGCGCGCTGGCGGCGCGGCTGCTGCCGCTGTTCCTGTCCCAGACGATCATCAGCGCGAACCTGGTGATCACCGCCGTACTGGGGATCAAGCTGCTCGGCATCAAGCTGCATCGGGCCGACTGGACCTCGATCGGGGTGGTGTGCGGCGCGCTGGTCCTGCTCGGCATCGCGGCCGGGCCCGAGGGCGACGGGCACAGTCCGCGCGCCACGCACTGGTGGGTGCTGATCGTCACCTTCGTGGTGATCGTCGGCGGGACCGTGCTGGTCCGCTTCCTCGGCGCCAACGGCGCGATCGTCGCGGGCCTGCTCTCCGGTCTCGGCTTCGGCGGCCTGGGTATCGGGGTGCGCATCCTGGACGGCGTCGACCCGTTCGACCTGGGCAAGCTGATCGCCGATCCGGCCCTGTACGCGGTCCTGATCGGCGGTATCGGCGGGATGTACCTGCACACGATCGCGTTGCAGATCGGCTCGGTGAACGGCGCCACCGCGGCCCTGGTGGTCGGCGAGACGGTGGTCCCGGGCGCGGTCGGCGTGTTGTGGCTCGGGGACACCTCCCGCGCCGGCCTCGCCTGGCTGGCCGTCCTCGGCTTCATCCTCGCCGTGTCCGGCGCGGTGGCCGTCGCCTACTTCGGCAAGCACGATGCGCAGGAACCTTCCGCCACACCGGACAAGAGCCCGGAAGGCACCCCATCACGCACCTGACCGCACGCGCGACGCCCTGCGGAGCACACGACGCCCCCGCTTTTGCGGGTCAGCCGGGGGCGCCCCGCTCGGCGAGTTCCGCGCCCACCGTGCGCAGGGTGTCGAGGAGCGGGGTCGGGCCCTGGCCCCGGCGGACGGCCGCCATCAGCCGGCGGCGGGGGGCCGGGGCGGTGATGGGGCGGAGCACCACGCCCCGGGGGAGTTCGGGCTGGGCCAGGCGCGGAATGATCGTCACGCCCAGGCCGGCGGCCACCAGGGCCAGCTGCGCGCCGAAGTCGGTCGAGGTGTGCACCAGGCGCGGCTGGAAGCCCGCCTGGTGGCAGGCGGTCAGGAGCAGGCCGTGGCAGGCCGTCCCGGGCGCGGTGATGATCCAGTCGGCGTCCACGAGGTCGGCGGCCAAAGTCACCTCGGCGCGCTCCGCCAGCGGGTGATCGGCCGGCAGCGCGAGCTCGAACGGTTCGTCGAGCAGCGGGTGCAGCTCGATCCGCGGGTGGTCCGGCGCGGGCAGGTCCGGATGCGTCATCACCACCGCCAGATCCAGCTCGCGCGCGGGCAGCAGCGGCAGCGCCTGCTCGGTCTCGTACTGGACCACCTCGAACCGCCACCCCGGGTGGGTCCGCTTGAGCCGGGCCAGCGCCGGCGCGATCAGGCCCGCGATGCCGGACGGGAAGCCGGAGATCCGGGCCCGCCCGATGCGGCCGTCGCGCTGCGCCGCGAGGTCGGCGCGGGCCTGTTCCAGCCGGGTCGCGATGGCGTCGGCGTGGCCGAGCAGGACATGTGCGGCCGGGGTGAGCCGGACACCGCGCCCGTGCTTCTCCAGGAGCACGGCGTCGGCCTCCCGGGCCAGTACCGCCAGTTGTTGGGACACCGCGGACGGGGTCAGGTGCAGTGCCTGGGCGGCGGCGATCACGGTGCCGTGCTGGTCGAGCGCGCGCAGGATGTTCAGCCGCTTGATCTCCATGTAGCGAAACTACCGATTGAGATCCGGAAAATGTAGCTGGACTCCATGGATGGCCCGAGCACACACTTTTCGGCATGACCCGTACCGATTCCCTGTGGGCCGTGCTCGTCACGGTGATCTGGGGGGTGAACTTCGTCGCCATCGACGCGAGCCTCGACGACTTCCCCCCATTCCTGCTGGCCGCGCTGCGCTTCGCGCTCGTCGCGTTTCCCGCGGTGCTGTTCGTCAAGCGGCCGCGGACGAGTTGGAAGCTGATCATCGGGGTCGGACTCACGGTCAACGTGGGCCAGTTCGCGTTCCTGTTCAGCGCGATGCACGCGGGCATGCCGGCCGGGTTGTCCTCGGTGGTGATCCAGTGCCAGGCGATGTTCACCGTGCTGTGCGCGGTGGTGATGTTGCGGGAGATCCCCGGGCGCACCCGGCTGCTCGCACTGGGCGTGGCCGCGATCGGCATGGGCGTGATCGCGTTCGGTCGGGGCCAGGGCGCGTCGTTGTGGCCGTTCCTGCTGGTGGTCGGCGCCGCGGCGTCGTGGGGCTTCGGCAATGTGCTGACCCGCAAGGCGGGCATCCCCGGCGGGCTCGGCCTGGTCGTGTGGTCGGCACTGGCCGCCCCGCTGCCGCTGCTCGCACTGTCCCTGACCGTCGAGGGCCCGAGCCGGGACGTGGACGCGCTGACCTCGGCCTCCTGGACCGGCGTCGGCGGCCTGGCGTTCACCGTCGTGCTGTCGTCCTGGCTCGGCTACGGCCTGTGGTTCGCCCTCCTCGGCCGCCGTTCGGCCTCGGCGGTCGCCCCGTACGGCCTCCTCGTCCCGATCGTCGGCATCCTCACCGCCTGGGCCGTCCTCGACGAACGCCCGACGTGGATCGAGGCCGCGGGCGCCGCGATCGTCCTGACCGGCATCACCTTGGCAAGCCTCCCCCGCGGCGCCGGCTCACCGCCCCCAACCCGCGAGGCACCCCCCACCCACCCCGACCCACTCCCGGCCACCCGCCCCTGAACCACCCGACCTCGAAGCCCCCAACGCCGGGCGGCCGTCAGCCCCCGCGCCCGGCCCGCGGTCGGTAGCGTCACGGTGAGACCGGGAGCGACACGGTGGACGTCGTCGACGCCGAGCCGGCCGACATTGATACCATGCCGGATATACTCGAAACGCAGGCTGATATCAACGGAGGTGCATCCGATGGCCCGGACCGTGATCGACCTCGATGACGACCTGGTCGCCGCCGTGGCCCAGGCGTTGGGAACCGGCACCAAAAAGGAGACGGTCAATACCGCGCTCCGCGAAGTCCTGGACAACCGGCGGCGAGCACTGGCACTCACCCGACTGCGGGCGGCGGCCGAGGATGGCGCCTTCGATCTGGAGATCTTCGAGGACAAGCGGAACTACCGCCGGTGAGTGCGGCGCAATTCCTGATCGACACCAGCGCACTCGCCCGCTTCATGCGCGCGGAAAGCGAACAATACGGTTGGGATCAGGCCGCTTCGGCCGGGCTCATCGCGACCTGCCCCATCACCGAACTCGAATTCTTCTACAGTGCCCGCTCGGCCGCGCACCGCGCACGAAGCATCGAGGATCTACGGCTGTTGTTCAACTGGGTCCCGGTGGACGATCGTGCCTACGACCGTGCCTGGCAGGTTCAGGACCAGCTCACCGATCGGGGGCAACATCGCAGCGCCGGGGCCGTGGACCTGATTGTCGCCGCCACGGCAGAGCTCCAGGGCTTGACGCTGCTGCATCGCGACCGGGACTTCGAGTGCATCGCGGCCGTTACCGGACAGGCACTCCAGTGGTACGGCCCCCCGACCGGCAAGTAGCCCCATCGATACGAGTGTTCGGCCGTGCGATTGCCGGGCGAAACGCCGAACGACCCCGCGGCCGGGCTTTCGGTGCGGGGTCGTCGTGTGGGCGGTTCGCCGGTGGCGGCTGCGGCTACTTGCGCTTGTTGATCTCGGCTTCGAGTTGCGGCATCACCTTGAACAGGTCGCCGACCACGCCGTAGTCGACCAGGTCGAAGATCGGGGCGTCCTCGTCCTTGTTGATCGCGACGATCGTCTTGGAGGTCTGCATGCCCGCGCGGTGCTGGATCGCGCCGGAGATGCCGACCGCGACGTAGAGCTGCGGCGAGACCTGGGTGCCGGTCTGGCCGACCTGGTGGCTGTGCGGGTACCAGCCGGCGTCGACCGCCGCGCGGGAGGCGCCCACGGCCGCGCCGAGCGCGTCCGCGACCGACTCGATCACGTGGAAGTTCTCCGCGCCGTTCACGCCGCGGCCACCCGAGACGACGATGTCGGCCTCGGTCAGCTCGGGGCGGTCGGACTTCTCGCGCGGGGCGCGCGAGACGACCTTGGTGCCGGTCGCCGAGGCGGTGAAGTCCACCGTCACGGCCTCCACCGTCGGGGTGGCCGGGGCCTCCTCGGGGGTGGCCGCGTTCGGCTTGACCGTGATGATCGGGGTGCCCTTGGTGACGTGCGCCTTGACCTGGTAGGTCGCGGCGAACACCGACTGCTCGGTAACCGGGCCTTCGGGGCCCGCCTCGACGTCGACGGCGTCGGTGATCAGGCCCGACTCCAGGCGCACCGCGACGCGCGCCGCGATCTCGCGGCCGTCGTTCGAGGACGCGACCAGGATCGCGCCCGGCGCGCCGCCCCCGGCGATCTGCGCGAGCGCGTCGACGGCCGGGGCGACGAGGTACTCGTCCACCTCGGGCGCGTCCACGACGTAGACCTTCTGCGCGCCGTACCTGCCCAGCGTCTCGGTGGCGCCCTCGGCGCCCTTGCCCAGGAAGACCGCGGCCGGCTCGCCGAGGCGGCGGGCCAGGGTCAGCAGCTCCAGGGTCGGCTTGCGGACCGCGCCGTCGGCGTGGTCGACGAGAACGAGGATCTCGGCCATGGTTGTTCTCTCCTACTCCGGTACAGCCCGGATCTCTCCGGCCGGGTTGCGATGCTCGGTCGCCCCGGGGGGCGGCCGGTCAAAGGTGTCGAAACAGTCCGGTTCTGCCGACCGACTCAGATGAACTTCTTGGCGGCGAGGAACGCGGCCAGCTGCACGCCGCCCTCGCCCTCGTCCTCGACGACCTCGCCCTTGGCGCGCGGCGGGCGCTTGGTCGCGGTGTCCACGACCGACCAGGCGGCGGACAGGCCGACCTCGTCCGACTCGATGCCCAGGTCGTCCAGGTCCTTCGAGACGACGGTCTTCTTCTTGGCCGCCATGATGCCCTTGAACGAGGGGTAACGCGCCTCGCCGGTGCGGTCGGTGACCGACACGACGGCGGGCAGCGAGGCCTCGATCAGCTCGGTGGCGACGTCGCCCTCGCGGCGGCCCTTGACCACGCCGCCGCCCTTGCCCGCGCCCTCGACGGTGATCTCGTCCAGGTAGGTGACCTGCGGAACACCCAGGCGCTCGGCGAGCATGGCCGGCACGACGCCCATCGACGCGTCGGTGGAGGCCATGCCGCACACGACGAGGTCGAAGCCCGCGTCCTCGATGGCCTTGGCCAGGATCAGCGAGGTGCCCAGCGCGTCGGTGCCCGCGATGTCGTCGTCGTTGACGTGGATGGCGTTGTCGCCGCCCATCGCCAGCGCCTTGCGCAGCGCGTCCTTGGCATCGTCCGGACCGACCGTCAGGTACGTGATCTCGGCCTCGACGCCGGACTCCACGATCTTGAGAGCCTGCTCGATCGCGTATTCGTCCAGCTCCGACAGCAGGGAGTCGACCGACTCGCGATCGGTGGTGCCATCGTCGTTGAAGCCCCGGTCCCCGGTCGCGTCGGGTACGTACTTCACGCAGACAACGATTTTCACAACAGTTCTCCTGTGGTCGTCCGGTCACCCAGGTGCCGGTCCGAGGGTGTCATGCCCGCCGTCGGGGTCCACGACGGGCCCACGGTTCCGGCCCCAAGATCCATCGATCTCGCGCCACGATGCCACGCCCGCGCACAGGCACACGCGTGACACAGGGCACATTCAATTCTGACGGTCCGTCAACTTCTGGTTCCGAGAGTACGCGGTCCTGGAAAAGACTCCGACCATCGACCCGGAACCACTATGTTACCGGAGAGTAATAGGAGCCTAATACCCCCCGCTCGCGCTTGTCACCGGTGCGCGGACCGAACGAGAGCAAGGTCACCGGGGCACCCAGCCGGGCAGCGGCGAAATCCGGCCACTCGGCGGCCGACGGCGCCGGCTCCACCACCGGTCGCGCGGCCGCCATCAGCGCGGTCAGCCGCTCCGCGTGGGCCAGGTCCGGGACCGGACTCGCCTCGGGTTCGGGCCCGGCGTACGCGCGCACCACACCCAGGCCCGGCACCCGTCCGGGCACGTCCGCGTGGGTGAGCGCGAGCCCGTCCACACCCCCGCACACCGCGACCGCGTACCGATGCGCGACCGCGTCGAAGTGGCCCACCCGGAACGCGCCCTGCCACCGCCCGGTCCCGTTGTGCGGATCCGGCAGCGCGGCCGTCAGCCCCGCGTCCTCGCTCGGCAGCGGCCCGGGCCCGTGCCGGGTGGTGTAGGTGCGCAGCACGCCGAGCCGGTACACCCCCTCCCCCGCTTCGGCGGCCAACGCCTCCGCGCCCGCGAACGTCGTGGTCGACCACGTCGTGTACGGGTGGAACCCGTGCCACTCGTCCAGCAGTACGCCCTGCGCCCCCTCGAACACCACCCGCCCGGCCCGCAGCAGCTCGCCCGTATACCCCCCGTCCACCGCGCGCACCGCCCGCCCGAAGCCGGTGAACGCGGCCACGCACGCCTCGACGTCGGGTCCGAGCGGTGTCCCGAATTCGGCGCTCAACACCTCCCGCACCGCGCTCAACCGCCGACGCAGCAGTCGGGGCGCACCGCAGTCCCCCACCCGCGGCACCAGTTCCGGGTGGGCGAGCGCGAAGGCCGCGGTCTCGCCCACCCCCATCCCGCACGACCCGTGCCGCCCCGCCCCGCGCGCCGACTCCCGGGCCCGATTGGCCGCCGCGTGGTACGGCGTGGTCAACAGCGCGTCCCGGTCCACCGTGAGCAGCGCGAGCGGATCCGCCACCCCGAGCGCGCGCAGGTGTTCGGCCTCCGCGGCCAGCGCGAGCGGATCCACCAGCACGAACCGGGACAGGTGGGTGCGCGTGCCCGGGGTGAACGTGCCCGAGCCGAACTGGGCGAACGTGTGGTGCCGCCCGTCGTCGGTTACCACGTTGTGCGCGGCCTGCGCACCCCCGTTGAACCGGATCACCGCGTGGACCGGCCGCCCCTCCGCACGCCCTCGCGCGCACAGCCGGTCCACCGTGGTGCCCTTGCCCGCGTCGCCGAACCCCAGGTCGACGACCGCGACATGACGAGGTGTCACAGGCGCGTGGTACCCGCGCCGTCGCCCTCGCCCAGGCCCGGCAGCGCGCCGGAGACGGCCACCGCGCCGCCGGAACGGGCGTACGAGGCCAATGCCTTGGACACGTTGGCCACCTGCGCGTCGGCGCCCACGTCGCGCAGGTGCTCCAGGCCCTCGTCCAGGTCGATCGCGTCCTCCGCGAGCCCGATGGTCAGCGCGATCGTCTCGCAGACCCCGTCGGGGTCGTCGAGTTCGATCACGTGCTGCCCGAGCAGGCCCTTCCACTCGCCCAGGACCTCCTTGTCGCCGACATAGGAGGACCCGGCCGGAAGGATGTAGTACACCTCGAACTTGCGCCGCAGTTCGGCCAGGATCCGCTCGATCGGGATGTCCTCGCCGATGTCGTCGCCGATGAACTCCAGCACCTCCGACCGGCGCACCTTGCGGTAGGGCATCTCGTCGCCGATCACGAACAGGTAGCCGCGCTTGCCGCGCTTCTCGTGACAGTCGATCGAGGTGTGCCGGGCCATGAAGTACAGGGCCAGCTCGTAGGATTCGCGCTTTTGCCCGCCGCCGCCGCCTTCGAGCAGGATGTTGCCGAGCTGGTCGTCCATCCGGTTGTCCGACTCGAACTGGCCGACCTGCAAGGGGACTCGGTCGCTGGTCGCGTCGCCGATCGCGCCGAACATGATCTGCGGGTCCTGCACATAGCCCTTGCGCAGCAGCAGTCCGAACAGCTCGGGCAGCTTGGTCTGCAGGGTCTGCGGGACGCGAAGCATCGAGCCGGTCACGTCGAACAGCACCGAGACGGCCAGCGACATGGGGTGTTCGTCGCTGTCCCGGCTCTCCCGGATCCCCGCGAGCGCCGGATCCAGGTCGACGTGCGCCTTCCAGGCGCTGTGCGGCGTGCTGTTCTTGGTGACGTGGTCGTAGTGGAACGCGCTGCGACCGCTGGCCCGGTTGTAACTCTGGGCCGCGTCGTAGACGTTGGTGGACCAATTGCCACTACCCATGGTGCTCACTCCCCGATCGGGACGGAGGGATCCGTGCGTGGATGTCCGGCCGGCCCAGCGGGCCGGCCGAAGGTGCGACGGAAGCGGGCGGAGACCGCCGCCGCTTCCGTCGGATGGGACCTACGACTCGCGACGCGTGGGCATCGCGAACGGCCGGAAGCGGCGCGGGCCGTAGAGCTTGCCGAGCAGTTCGTCCAACTCGCCGAGCAGCTTCCACGCGTCGTGCGGACGGCGTGCCGGGGCGGGCAGCGAGCAGCCCCGGGCGAAGCGCAACAGCGGCTTGGGCGCGTCCGGCGCGAGCAGGCCGGTGACACAGCGGGTCGCCATGTAGACGTCCGCGGCGGTCTCCGGCGGCTGCTTGGCCGGGATCTCCGGCGGGTACAGGTCGGCGTGCCGGTCGATCATCGCGGGTACGTGCTCGACCGCCTTCGCCCGCAGGATCGCCTCCGGTGGGGCCGCGCCGGCCGGGCCGTCGAGCAGCACCGAGTAGCACCAGTCGACCAGGACCAGGCCGTGCTCGCGCGGGTGGATCAGCACGTGGTCGGGGGTGATCGCGCCGTGGACCACACCCGCGCGGTGCGCGTATCCGATCGCGACCAGCAGTCGGCGCCACATCCAGGCCACGTCGCGCGCGTCCAGACCGTCCGGGTACGCCTCGCGCACCTCGGCCAACGACCGGAAGCCGCGCACCCGTTCGATCACGTTGGCACGCCGCTCGGTACCGGACGCGGCGTCGCGATGGCGGAACGTCTCGATCAGCCGGGGTACGTAGTTCGCGTATTCCGGATCGCCCTCGCGCGCGATCCGCTCCAGGGCGGTGGCCTCGCGCTCCATCAGGTCGTTGTCGGTGACCGAGCGCGGCAGCTTGAGCAGCGCCCGCGCCTCGCCGTCGTCCTCGGCCCGGTAGTTGACCTTGTAGAGCGTGGCGATGTCGCCGCTCGCCCGCTCGCCGCCGACCGAGTAGACCCGGCGCTTGGTGGTGATCACCACCTGACGGCCGGTCACCCCGGTGATGTCCTGCTGATAGCGGTTCCACGACTCGCCGAGCCGGGTGAACGCGGCGGCGGCCTCGGCGCGGCGGTCGGCCGGCGCGGCGTCCGGGTGGAGCAGGCGCGCGAGCAGCCGATAGGTGCGGTTGCCCGCCCGCAGACAGGCCTCCGGTGTGCCGTCGTAGGGCCCGAAGACGCCCTGCGGGTCCGGTGCGCCGGCCAGCAGGTCGAGCGCGTCGTCGAAGGTGGTGGGGCCGGTCGAGGTGGTGCCGGGCGTCCTGGTCATCGGGAGTCCTCCTCCGGGGACGGGCGCAGCAGCGCCGGGTGCAGCAGACGTGCGGGGCCCGCGCGGTACAGCCGGGCGCGGCGCCCGCCGCGCGCGCCGCCGCGGGCGGTGGTGGCGCCGGTGTCCCGGACGAAGCCGGGTACCGAGAGCACCTTGCGGTGGAAGTTGCCGGCGTGCATCGGCCGGCCCCACACCGCCTGGTAGACCTCGCGCAGTTCGGTGACGGTGAACTCCTCGCCCGCGAACGCGGTGGCCAGCGGCGAGTATTCGAGCTTGGCGCGGGCGCGCTCCAGGCCGTCGGCGAGGATGCGCGCGTGGTCGAAGGCCAGATCGGCCGGGTCGACGTCGGCGACTGGGACCCACTGCGCGTGGGCGGCGTCGCCGCCGGCGGTCGGGTCGGGCAGGTCCGGGGCGAAGGCGAGGTGGGCGACCGAGACGATCCGCATCCTCGGGTCGCGGCCGGGCGCGCCGTAGGTGCCCAGCTGTTCGAGGTGGAGCCGGTCGAGCCGGGTGCCGGCGGCGAGCCCGGTCTCCTCGGCGAGTTCGCGCTCGGCGGCCTCGGCGAGGTCCTCCTCGTGCCGGGTGCCGTCCGGATCGATCACCGGGCGGACGAAGCCGCCGGGCAGCGCGAGCCGGCCCGCGAACGGCATCTCGCCGCGCCGGACCAGGAGCACGTGCAGCGCCTTGGCGGCGCTCTCGGCTCCCTCGCCGGCTTCCCGGCCGGCCTCCGGCTCCGTCCCCGCCTCCGAGTCGCCCCCGGCCCCGCCCCCCGCTCCGCCCTCCGGATCGACCGACGCCCCGGCCGGCGGGCCGAGTTGACGAATCGTCAGCGCGACGATGTCGACGGTCACCGCGATCGGCTCGAAGGCCCTGGGGTCGTAGGACGCGAGCCAGTCGCGTTCGGTGGTGGCGGTCTCGGCCATATCGCGATTCCCTCCCGTGTGCTCATGGCGATGCACGTCCGACGCGGCCCTGTCGGTTCACGTTCCCGACACCGACTCGACGGTTGTTCTCCGGTTGAGATCTTCTTAATCTGAGAACAACATACACGGGCGGATCCGAACCGGCGAGGGGGTTATCCCTCGAAGAGTCCCCTCCCTCTGGTAGGCATGGGCGATCCACTCGCCGCCCGCGTGCGGGCCACCGGCGGCGGCCCCGAACACCCGAGCAGAAGCGGAGCAGGTGGCATGTCCGATATGACCGATCCCGACATGAACGCCGTCGTGGGTGAGCAGGACCTGCTGCTCGTCACGCTCGACGCGCTGCGGTACGACGTGGCCGTCGAGCTCGCGGCGGCCGGCCGACTGCCCAATCTCGCGCGGGTCCTGCCCGAGGGCGGCTGGCAGCGCCGGCAGACCCCGGCGCGGCTCGCCTTCGCCGCGCACACCGCGTTCCTCGCGGGCTACCTGCCCACCCCGGAGGGACCCGGCCCGCACCCGCGCCTGTTCGCCTCCCGCCTCGGCGACACCGAGACGACCGGCGCGCACACCTGGCTGTTCGACACCCCGGACCTGCCCAGCGCGCTGACCAAGGCCGGCTACCACACCGCGTGCATCGGCGGGGTCGGCTGCTTCGACAAGCAGGGCGCGCTCGACTCGGTGCTGCCCGGGATGTTCGCCGAGAGCCACTGGGACCCCGAACTCGGCGTCACCTCACCGATCTCCTTCGAGGCCCAGGTCGCCCGGGCCGAGCTGGTGGTCGGCGGCCTGGACCCGGAGCGCCGGTTGTTCCTGCTCGTCGACGTCGCCGCCGTGCACCACCCGAACTGGTTCCACACCCCCGGTGCCACCGCCGCCGACGGCGACACCCGCGACACCCACGCGGCGGCGCTGGAATACGTGGACCGGCACATCGGCCGGCTGTTTCGCGCGATGAGCTACCGCCGGCCGTGCTTCGCGATCGTCACCAGCGACCACGGCACCGCCTACGGCGAGCCCGCGCACACCGCCGGCGAGGTGGTCTGGACGGTGCCCTACGCGCACTTCACGATGAGCCCCGGCGAGTGGTGAGCGCCGCTCCGGGGGCGGGCGCGAGCCCGGGTGCGCAACCGCTCCCGGGCCGGGCCGGCGACCCGAACGGATCAAGTTGGCAGACCGAACGCGGATCCGGTAAGTTTTCGCCGCGCAGGCCCCAATAGCTCAGTCGGTAGAGCGTCTCCATGGTAAGGAGAAGGTCTACGGTTCGATTCCGTATTGGGGCTCCAGGCAGACGAGAGGCCCCCGGTTCGCCGGGGGCCTCTCGTCTTTCGGCCGCCCACCCCTCGGGACGCGGCCGAGGCGATCTTTCGCCCGCCTTTCACCCGGCGCGCGGCTCAGCCGAACCGCGCCGTCAACCGCGCGTCCAGGCCCGCGAGATGGCCCCGGCCGTACGGGCCGTCCTCCAGGCCCGTCAGCAGCGCGCTCGGCAGGTCCTGGGCGTACTCCGCCGAACAACTCGCCGCCGCCAGCGCGATGGTGGCCACCGTGTCCACGTCGCCGGTGTACGCGACGCACGCGCGCAGGAGCGCGGCCGTGCCGGTGCGCGCGGCGAGCGCGGTGACCGCCGCGCGGGTGCTGTCCATCCCGGCGGAGCCGACCTTGCCTCGCCACGGCTCGGTCCACACCGTCGGGCCGGTGGACGCGGGCAGGTTCGCCGCCAGCCAACCCGGCAGCTCGGCGACCGGGCCGAGCCCGTACCGGCAGTAGTGCACCGCCAGCGCCGCCGCCGCGGCCGAGGTCATCCCGCCCGGCGTGCGGTGGGTGATCCGGGCCTGGAGCGCCGCCGTGCGCCGCACCTCGTCCCGATCCGGCAGCAGCCCGATCACGCCCGCCCGCATCGCCGCGCCGCTCTTGTCGCTCTCCGGTCGCAGCACCTCCAGAAGCCGTGTGCCGTCGGCGACTTCCTCGAGTACGCCCCGGAACCCCCGCGCGTATCCGGCGCGCGGATCCCGCTTGTACGCCCGCACGAACAGATCCGCCAGCGCCGGAATTCCGCGATCGTCACCGAGCAACCACTCGGCGACCGCGATACTCATCTGCGTGTCGTCCGTATATCGACCCGGCAGCACGTCACGATGACGGGGATGCTGCACATAACCGGCGAGTGTGTTGCCTCGCGTGACGAACGAGCGCTCCGCGTACTCGAACCCGGCGCCGTACGCGTCGCCCACCGCCAACTCGACCATCATCGGGACCACATCCTCTCTCCGGACGGGTCGCCGAACGCCGGTCGCGGCGGCGCCCCGACTCGCCGACGCGAGCCGGTAGAGCGTACCGTTACCCGGGGGCAACAACCTGATGGTCCGTCAGTCATCGCGTCGGGCGCCCTGCGTGCGCCGGAGCACGCGGGCGTACGCCACAATTCGGTACGGACCCGCGCGCACCACCTGTCCCTCTCCGGAGTGATGCTCCTCGCGCCGTGTCCAACTGCAAGACGTTTCCGCGCCGCGGCGGATACCGTCAACGATGATCACGCGATCGTCGGGACGTGTCGGACGTATCATCCGGCTCGTCCGAACGGGTGATAACGGGTGATGTGGCTCGTTCACACGGCCGCTGGGGATTGTGGCCGGCTCGTCCGAGAGGCGACCGCACCGACATTGCGCGGTGGCGGATCGCCCCCGAGGAGGAAAGGTGGGGCGGTGGATCGACCATCGTGGGCGCCGGGCACGTGGCTCCAGGCGTGCCGGGGAGCCGACCGGCGCTGGACCACCGTGGGGAGCACAGGGTGAGCGGCGGAACGGACGACGCGCGCTTCGACGGGGCCGAGGGGTCGCTGAGCCGCTTCGCCCGCGACTGGGCCCGCACCATCGAGGGCACCAGCTTCGTCCCGCTGAGCGGAGCCGAGATCGAGGAGTACCTGCGCGGGCAGGCCGAGCGCCTCGCCCACGCGCTGCGTTCCGATCCGTTCGACCCCGCGATCGCCCGCGAGGTCGGCGCGTCGCTGGTCGGGCAACACTTCACCGGCAGCGGGACGCTGGAGCGCACGCTGGGCCTGGTCGGCCCCTGGTGGCCCGTGCTGCGCGCCAAGGCCGCCGCCCAGGGCCACGATCCCGACGTCTGGCTGGAGCGGGTCTCCGCGCTCACCGGGGCGCTCGCGGCGGGCTACGCGGAGGCCCTGCGGCGGCGCACACTGGACGAGCAGGAGGCCATCCACGCCGCCGTCCTGGTCGCGCGGGACAACGCCGAACACGCGCTGCACACGAGCGAGGCGCGCTTTCGGGCGGTCTTCGACCAGGCCGCGATCGGCATCGGGATCGGCGACGTCGACGGCAACGTGATCGACGTCAACCAGGCGATGACGACCATGTTCGCGGCCAGTGTCGAGGAGATGTGCAAGCGGCAGGTCCGCGACTTCATGCACGCCGGCGACACCGACCACATGTGGAAGCTCTACGACGAGTTGGTCACCGGCGAGCGGGATCACTTCGCGCTGGAGAAGCAGTTCGAGAACGCCGACGGCGAGACGTTGTGGACACACCTGTCGCTCTCCCTGGTCCGCGACTCCAAGGGCAACCCCGAGTACCAGGTCTGCATGCTGGAGGACGTCACCGACCGCCACCGCCTGCACACCCGGCTGCGCCACCAGGCGATGCACGACCAACTCACCGGGCTGCCCAACCGCGCGCTGTTCGTCGAACGACTGACCGCGGCCTTCGAACACCCGGGCCCCGGCGATCGGGTCGGCCTGTGCTATCTGGACCTGGACGGGTTCAAGGTGGTCAACGACAGCCTCGGGCACGACGTGGGCGACCAGTTGCTGGTCGCGGTCGCCCGGCGGCTGAGCCGGTACGCGGGCCAGGCCGGGCATCTGATGGCGCGGATGGGCGGCGACGAGTTCGTCATCCTGGTCGAGCACTCCACCGGGACCGGCCAGGTGGTGGCGCTCGCCGACGGCGTATTCGCCGCGCTGCGCGAGCCGTTCCGGATCCGCGGCCACGATCTGACGGTCACCGCGAGCATCGGCATCGTCGAACGGCCGGTGGCCGGCACCAGCCCGGCGGACACGCTGCGGGCGGCCGACATAACGCTGTACTGGGCCAAGTCCGACGGCCGCGGCCGGTGGACGGTGTTCGACACCGACCGCAACGACCGCGAGGTGGCCCGCTACACGCTGTCCGCGGAGATGCCCGCCGCGCTGCATCACGGCGAGTTCTACGTCGACTACCAGCCGCTGGTCTCCCTCGCCGACGGCGGCGTGCTCGGCGTCGAGGCGCTGGTGCGCTGGCGCCATCCGCGCAACGGCCTGGTGGGACCGGACCGCTTCATCGGCCTGGCCGAGGAGACCGGCCTGATCGTGCCGCTGGGCATGCACGTGCTGGAACAGGCCTGCCGCGAGGCCCGCCGCTGGCAGGACCTGGAGCCGGACAGCGCGCCGTTCATCAGCGTCAACCTGGCCGAACGCCAGTGCCGCGAACCGGGCCTGGTCCGGCAGGTGGAGCGGGTGCTGGCCGAGACCGGCCTGGATCCGGGCCGGCTGCAATTCGAGCTGACCGAGAGTCAGATCATGTCCACCGACGGTGGTCCGCTGGAACGGCTGCGCGAACTGGCCGCGATGGGCATCCGGATCGCGATCGACGACTTCGGCACCGGCTACTCGAACCTGGCCTATCTGCGCCGACTGCCGGTGTGCGAACTCAAGATCGCGGGTTCGTTCGTCGAGGGCCTGCGCCAGCCCGGCGACTCGGACCCGGTGGACGGGCGGATCGTGGCCTCGCTGGTCGAGTTGGCGCACGCCATCGGGCTCACCGTGACGGCCGAGGGCATCGAGACGGCGGTCCAGGCCGAGCGGCTGCGGGCGATCGGATGCGACGCGGGGCAGGGGTGGTACTTCTCCCGCCCCGGGCCGCCGGACCGCATCGAGGGGATGCTGGCGGGGGTCAAGGAGCCCGGTTGAGGGGTGGGCGGTCGCGTCCGGGCCGTCATACCCGTCATACCTCCGAGCCAGTCGGCAAGGCGGCTCCGCGGCGGGATGCGCGCCGGTGGGGGCGGTGCGTAGCTTCGGTGCCGGGGCCGGGTCGGGCATCGACCCGCCCGGACGGCGGAGGTAGGGCGTGCCTAGGGTTGGTCTTGTGCGGGAGGGCAGCGGGGGCCGATTCGGATCGGCACTGGGCACCCTGACCCGTACACTCCGTGACGACCTGTGGACGGCGCGGCCCGATCCGCTGCCGCGGAGTTGGCGCGACTGGCAGCCGGTGCTGCTGCTCCTGGTCGCGTTCGTCGTTTTCCCGATCGGGATCATCGGCGTCAACGAGGCCATTTGGCAGTACGGCCTGGGCCAGGGACTCGGCGTGGTGCTGGGCGCGATCCCGCCGCTGGCGGTCGTGTGCTCGGTACAGCGGCCGGTGCGGGCCTGGTGGGCGGTGACCGTGACGATGGTCCTGGTCGCGGTGCTCGCGAGGCCACAGGGGTCGCAGATGTACCCGTGGACCGGGAGCGGCATCGCGCTGCACGCCGCCGTGTTGTTCGTACTGGCGCTGCGGATGCGCCCGCGGATCGCGGCCGAGGCGCTGGGGATCAGCGTGCTGGCGGGGGCGGTGTGCACCCTGGCCGCGTCGCCCGTGCACAACCCCGATCTGTACCGGGCCGCCGTGATCTTCTGCGTCACGGTGCTGGTCGGTGCGGCGCTGCGCGGCCGCAGGGAGGCCCGGACGCAGTTGGAGGCGCAGACCGAACTCACCGCCGAGGAACGGGCCAGACGCACCCTGCTGGAGGAACGCACCCGGATCGCCCGGGAGTTGCACGACGTGGTCGCCCATCACATGTCGGTGATCTCGATCCAGGCGCAGGTCGCGCCGCATCTGGTGGCCGAGCCGTCCGAGGCGTTGCGGGAGAACCTGATCGGCATCCGGGCGAACGCGGTGGACGCGCTCGCCGAACTGCGCCGGGTACTGGGCGTCTTGCGCTCCGAGGACGACCTGTCGAGTGCCATGCGGCACGTCCCGCAGCCGACCCTGGACCGGCTGGACGAGTTGGTCGACAACGTACGCGGCGCCGGCCTCGACGTCGAGACCCGGATCACCGGCGAGCGCCGGGCGTTGTCGCCGGGGGTCGAGTTGTCCGCGTTTCGCATCGTGCAGGAGGCGCTCAGCAACGTGCTGCGGCACGCGCCCGGGGCGACGATCCGGGTGGAGGTGGGGTACCAGGCCACGGGATTGGCCCTGCGGGTGGCCAATACGGCGCCGCCCGCGGCGGGGGTCGTGGCCGGGGTCGGGGCGGGCGCGGAGGGCGGGGGGCACGGGTTGCTCGGCATGCGGGAGCGGGTGGCCATGCTGGGGGGCGAGTTCGCCGACGGGCCGATTCCCGGCGGCGGTTACGAGGTGGTGGCGCGGTTGCCGCTGGGGAGTGGTACGTGAGGGGGAACGGTTCGTGACCGTGCGGGTGTTGATCGCCGACGACCAGGTGATGGTCCGGCAGGGGTTCACCGTGCTGCTGAACGCCGAGCCCGACATCGAGGTGGTCGGCCAGGCGGTGGACGGCCTCGACGCGGTCGCGATGGTCGCCGAACTGGCCCCCGACGTGGTGCTGATGGACATCCGGATGCCGCGCCTGGGCGGCATCGAGGCCACCCGCCGCATCACCGGTCCCGCCGACGCCGCGGCCAAGGTTCTCGTACTGACCACCTTCGACCTGGACGAGTACGTGTACGAGGCGCTGCGCGCCGGCGCGTCGGGCTTTTTGCTCAAGGACGCCTCGGCCGAGGAACTGGCCCACGCGGTAAGGGTGGTGGCCGCCGGCGACGCCCTGCTCGCGCCCAACCTCACCAAACGCCTGATCGCCGAGTACGCCCGCCTGGCCGGCGCCCCGAAGATTCCCGCCAAGGGCCGGATCGGCGACCTGACCGAACGCGAAACCGAGGTCCTGTCCCTGATCGCCCAGGGCCTGTCCAACGCCGAGATCGCCGCCGGCTTGGTGGTGGCGGAACAGACGGTGAAGACCCACGTGGGCCGAATCCTCGTCAAGCTGTCCCTACGCGACCGCACCCAGGCAGCGGTATACGCCTACGAATCCGGCCTGATCCGCCCAACGGGCTACTGACCCGCACGCCCGCGGCCGGGCGCGGTCGGGCGCGGCGCGGACCGGTCGGGCGCGGCGCAGACCTGGTCAGCCGTAGTCGGGTGCGGCGCAGGCGCGGTGGGCGCAATCTCGGGGCCGGACCAAGCGCGGTGGGGTGTCGGCCGGGCGCGGTACCGGCGTAGTGGGCGCGGTCGGGCGCGATACAAGCGCGGCGCGGGTGCGGTCGGCGCGGTCGGGTGCGGCGCAGGCGTGGTGGGCGGGGCCGGGTGCGTGCGGCTGGGGGCCGGTTGGGGGTCGGTTGGGGGTCGGCTGGGGGTCGGTTGGGGGGAGGTGGTGTCGGTGGGGGTGGTTAGCGTGTCGGCGCGAACTGCGAGTCTTGGGAGACACGATGGCCCCGCCGCCCCGCCGACTGCCCGGCATCGCGCTGCCCCGTAAGGCGCCGGCCGCGCACCCGGCGCCCCGCCCGGCGCCGCCCGCCAATCCGGCCGCCGCGGCCTGGTCCGCGCTCCGGGCGAACGTGGCGAGCATGGCGCGCGAGACGGAGGCCCCGCGCGACGCGTCAACGGCCCACAAGGGCGTCCCCGCTCATCTCGTCCCACCCCCGGTGCCCGCTCCCGCGCACCCCGGGCCCCGCCGCGCGACGGGCGTGATTCGCTCGCGTCCCGGCAACGGGCCGGTCCGAGTGCTCCGGGACGCGGATCGGGTGGTGTTGCAGGAGGCCGCCGACCACTGGGCCGAGGTGGTCTCCGCCACCGGCGGGGCCGATCGGGAGGCGGCCGAGCGGGCGATCCGGGCGGTGTACCGCGCCGCCGGGATGGCGGAGCCCGAGCGGGTGGTCTGGTACGACTCGCCACTCGCGGCGGCGGTCGCGGCGACGGTGGCCTCCGGTACGTGTCGGCCGGCCGACCTGGCCGCCACGCGGTTGTCGGTGAAGGTGCCCGGCCGTCCCGGTCGGCCCGTACAGGAGCGGCTGTGGAGCGGGCCGTGGCAGGCCGCCAAGGCCGAGGCCGGCGCGGCACTCGGCGCGGCCGGTTGGCAACTCGCCTGGAACGAGGCCACGTCGAGGCTGTGGGAGCCCACCCGCGAGTTGACCGAGCGGATCCGCGAGGCCGTACACGCCGGCGTCGGCGCGACGGACCCCTCCGTACGCACCCCCACCAGACGCGCGGCTTCCGTCCCGGGCCGATGGGACGTCGCCGACAAGGTCCGCGCGACCACGTACAGCGCCCTCGGCGGCCAGTTCGACGGGGCGTGGCTGGCGGTGTTCGACGGACTGCGCAGGTGTTTCCCGGAGTTCGAGTTCCCCATCGTGGCCGAACTGGGCGAGGTGGCCCGCCACGTCGGCTGGTGGTGGCCCCACGAGCGGGTCGCCCTCGTCAGCGAACGGCCCACCGTCCTGCGCCGCGACGACCACTCCCGACTGCACGACGGCGACGGCCCCGCGCTCGTGTACGCCGACGGCTTCGCGCTGCACGCGTGGCGCGGGATGCCCGTACCGGCCGCCTTCGTCGGCGGCCTCGGTCCCGGCGGCAGCCGGCTGACCGCACGGGCCATCCGGAACGAGCGCAACGCCGAACTGCGCCGGGTCATGCTGGAGATCTACGGCTACGACCGCTATCTGCGCGAGATGGGCGGCCGGCCGCTCGACCGGGACGAGACCGGCGTGTTGTGGGAGATCGACCTCGACGACGACGAGCCGATCGTGATGGTCGAGGTGCTCAACTCCACCCCGGAGCCCGACGGCAGCGTCCGCACCTATTGGTTGCGGGTCCCGCCGGACACCGAGACCGCCCGCGAGGGCGTGGCCTGGACGTTCGGCCTGAGCCCGGACGACTACCACCCGCTGCGCGAGACCTGACGGCCGATCGGCCTCAGTGCGGGATCGCCCGCCTGGGCCGGGTCGACGGCAACTCGTCGCGGAACTCCGCTATGCGCGACGAGACTTCCCAGATGTTGCGGGTGCCCTCCAGTCGGTCGAGGTAGAGCGAGCGTTCGGCCAGGCCGGCCAGGTCGACGGTGAAGTACACGCTCATCAGCGGATTGATGAACAGTTCGCTGTTCCCGGTGCGTTCGGTGAAGTGCGCGTCGCCGAACCGGCCGGTCAGCGCCGCGCCCACCGAACCCTGCACGATGCTCGGGCGGCGCGGGGTGACCCGATTCGCGTATGCCACCGCGTCCAGGAACAGCGTGCCCTCCCGCGATTCGCGCGGGATGGACAGCGCGCCCAGATAGTGCCCGGACCGGCTGAGCGCGGCCAGGTTCTCCAACACCTGCGCGTGGCAGATCCCGTGGTAGGCGTCGATCCCGAACCCGAGCGAGGCCACCAACCGGACCGGTACGTCCACCCCGGCGACCGCGGCCAGACTGGCCATGTCCTCCTCCGGTGTGCCGAGGGACGCCTCGTCGCCGCGCATCAGAATGTCGGTCCCGCCGTCGACCAGCACGATGGCGTCGATGTCCAGGTCCCGCACCAGGCGCCGGTACAGCGCCCGCAGCGGCTTCACCCCGGTCTTCGCGAACGCGTACACCGTGTCCGGGAAGCCGTTGCGCGACAGCCACATCGCCAGCGCCCGCTCGGGGAAGTAGTCGTCGTTCCCCGGCGTGTCCGACCGCACCGCGGCCAGCCCCGGCGCCACGCGTACCGAGGACGGCAGGTGATCCACCGTCACGAACGACAGATTGGCGAAGTGCGCCCGCTTGCCCGCGTCCGTCAACGCGATGCCGAGCGGCAGCCCGGCGAACACGTCGAATCCACCGCCCGCCCCGGCGATCAGCACCGAGCGGGCATCCCGGAGGCGGGCGAAGAGCGGAGGTTCGGCGAGTGTGAACACGGCCGGACCGTACCAAGGTGATCACCGCGAAGGTCAACACATTTGAGCCGTACCGCAAGGCCCCGGGCGTCCCCGACCGGACGCGGATGCGCTCGGGGCCGACGCTCGCCGCCGCCGCGCCGACCGCTATCGCGCAGGTCGCACCGGGACGGCGGAGGAGCGAAAGCCGCACTCCCCGCACTGGAACAGGTCCGGGCCCTCCACGTGCCAGTCGTGCGGCGTGGCGTCCCAGTGTTCGAAGGAGTTCTTCCAATCCTTCCGGGGCGGCCTGCTCCTTCGCGGAGGATCGTTTTCCTGCGCCAGCGCCATGATCGCGCCCCCTTCGAAGGTTCCGGTCCGTGTCGATACCTACCCACACGGAGCGTATTCGACCTCGGTCAGGGAGTGAGTGCGGCCATCCGCAATTCCACGACCAGCGTGTTGATCGCCGCGCGGTCCGGGCGGTCGGGGAGCACCGAGGTCACGGCGTCGAGGCGGGCCTTCTCGTGCTCGAAGCGCGCGGCGAACGCGGGCGGGTCCTCCGCGGCCAGCCGGCCCGCGGCGAACAGGTCCTCGCGCTGCGCGCTCACGTCCAGGATCAACTCGCCGGTGGCGAGCAGGCGTTGGGCCTGGAGCAGCAGGCGCAGACAGTGTCGGCCGTGTTTGGCGGTACGTCGGGCGGTGTCCGCCGAGAAGCCGTCCTTGCCCGCCTCGTGCCGACCGAGCAGGCGTTTGGCCTGCTGAAGCGCATATCCCCCGTAGGCCGACCGGACGTACTCCGTGGACAGGAACTTCCCACGCAGGGCCCGGAGTCGGCGACCGGCCTCGGTCTCGACCCGATACTCCGGAAGCCACAACAACTCGGTCACCGTCGGATTGCACTTGAGCGCGAGCGAGCAGTACTTGCCCAGTTCGTGCATCGTCACGTCGGGCTTCGTGGTCACCCGCGAGCGGCCGGCCGCCGCCGCGCCGTCCAGGCCCAGCACCTCCCGCGAATCCGCGAGGAAGACGCCGAGCAGATCCTCGTCCGAGGTCTCGGTGGCCAACCCGTAGGCGGTCGACCCGACCACCCCCATCAACAACGTACGCATCCCGCCGACCTCGCTTCCCCGTGACCGTCCCCCGAGCCCGCAGTATCCGACACCGCACACCCGATGCGAATCCCGTTTTCCGTCCCGGCGACTCGCCGGCCTCGGCCGTCGCGCTGCGAAGAAGTTCCGAGAAACCCCGCGAACGATCTTGCCTGATACCCCCTGGGGGTATAACTTCGTCTGCGTGGCCGGTACCGCCGGCCGCCGACGAAGAGGCCGAATACCTCGAACACCACGCACATCGCCAGGGAGCCCGTCATGACCGTCCACGCCCACCACGCAGCCGCCCCCGCCACCCCCGAGGGTCTTCAGGTCTCCCGCGACGGCTACACCCTGGTCCCCGTCGCCGCGCCCGCCGGCACCTTCGCGTTCCGGATCGACGGCCCCGACGGCACCCCGGTGCGCGAGTACGTCCCGCAGCACGACAAGGACCTGCACCTGATCGTGGTGCGCCGCGATCTGAGCGGCTTCCGGCACGTACACCCAGTCCTCGGCGAGGACGGCGTCTGGACCCAGGAGCTGACCCTCGACGAGGCCGGCACCTACCGAATCTTCACCGACTTCGCCCCGGCCGCCACCGGCAGCCCGCTCACCCTCGGCGTCGACATCCACGTCGCGGGCGACTTCCGGCCCGTGCCGCTGCCCGCCCCGGCAGCGACCGCCGAGGTCGACGGCTACACGGTCACCCTCGCCGGCGAGCCCGCGGCCGGACAGGGCGCGCACCTCACCCTCTCGGTGGCCCGGGACGGTGTGCCCGTCACCGACCTGGAGCCCTACCTGGCCGCGTTCGGCCACCTGGTCGTGCTGCGCGACGGCGACCTCGCCTACCTGCACGTGCACCCCGGCGGCGCGCCCGGCGACGGGGTCACCCCGGCCGGTCCGGAGATCGCGTTCCACACCGAACTGCCCAGCGTCGGCGCGTACCGGTTCTTCCTCGACTTCCGACACGGCGGCGTGGTCCGCACCGCGGAGCTCACCGTCGAGGCGGGCAAGCCCGCGCCGCACGCCCACGCGCCGGAGCAGGCCGCCGACCCGCACGCGAGGCACCACGGGCACCACGGCTGATCCCAGCCGCCGACGCGGCCCCGCCCGGGGTCGCGTCGGCGCCGGTGTGCGCCGACCGACCCGGGGGCAGCGCCGGCGCCCGCGACTCCCCCGCCCCGCTCGGGCCTTCCATAGCCAAGTGACCGGCCGTTAACATCCGGAAGCTGCCTTCGCGTCGACAGGCGAGGAGTCGAGGTCGTGCCCGTTCTGCGTTCCCGTCTCGATCCCCGGTCCGACACCTACCGGGCCAACCGCACCGCACAACTGGCCGCCCTCGCGGCGCTGCACGAGCAGTTGGACCTCGCCCGGGCCGGCGGCGGCGAACGTTACGTCGAACGACACCGGGCCCGCGGACGCCTGACCGCCCGTCAGCGCATCGAACTGCTGCTGGACCGGGACGCGCCCTTCCTGGAGTTGTCCTCCCTGGCCGCGTGGGGCACCGAGTTCACCGTGGGCGCCGGCATGGTCACCGGTATCGGTCCGGTCTCCGGCGTGGAGTGTGTGCTGATCGCCAACGACCCGACCGTGCGCGGTGGTTCGGTCAATCCGTACTCCCTGCGCAAGAACCTCCGCGCCCTGGAGATCGCCCGCCGCAACCGACTCCCGGTGGTCAACCTGGTCGAGTCGGGGGGTGCCGACCTGCCCACCCAGGCCGAACTGTTCGTGCCCGGTGGCCGGGTCTTCCACGACCTGACCGAGCTGTCCGCGCTCGGAATCCCCACCGTCGCCCTCGTGTTCGGCAATTCGACCGCCGGCGGCGCGTACATCCCGGGCCTGTGCGACCACGCGGTGCTGGTGGCCGGCCGGGCCAAGGTCTTCCTCGGCGGCCCGCCGCTGGTCCGGATGGCCACCGGCGAGGAGGCGGACGACGAGGAGTTGGGCGGCGCCGCGATGCACGCGCGGGTATCCGGGCTCGCCGACCACTACGCCGCCGACGAGTACGACTGCCTGCGGATCGGGCGGCGCATCGTGGCCGACCTGAACTGGCGCAAGCACGGCCCCGGGCCGAGCCGACCGCCCGACGAGCCGCTGTACGACGTCGACGAGGTGCTCGGCCTGGTCCCCACGGACCTGCGCGTCCCCTTCGATCCGCGCGAGGTGCTGGCCCGGGTGGTGGACGGGTCGCGGTTCGACGAGTACAAGTCCGAGTACGGCGCCGCCCTGGTCACCGGCTGGGCGTCGGTGCACGGCTTCCCGGTCGGGGTGCTGGCCAACGCGCGCGGGGTGCTGTTCGGCGAGGAGTCCCGGAAGGCCGCCGAGTTCATCCAACTCGCCAACCGCTCGCACACCCCGCTGCTGTTCCTCCAGAACACCACGGGCTACATGGTCGGCACCGCGTACGAACAGGGCGGCATCGTCAAGGACGGCGCCAAGATGATCAACGCGGTGACCAACTCCACCGTCCCGCACCTCACCCTCAACATCGGCGCGTCCTTCGGCGCGGGCAACTACGGGATGTCCGGGCGTGCCTTCGATCCCCGCCTGCTGTTCGCGTGGCCGACCGCCAAACTCGCGGTGATGGGCGCGGCGCAACTGGCGGGCGTGCTGTCCATCGTCGGCCGCCAGGCCGCCACCGCTCGGGGGATCGCCTTCGACGAGGACGTGGACGAACTGCGGCGCGGCGCGATCGAGGCGCAGATCGAACGCGAGTCGCACGCCTTCTTCGTCACCGCGCGGCTCTACGACGACGGGGTGATCGACCCCCGCGACACCCGCACGGTACTCGGAATCGCCCTGTCCGCCGCACATTCGGCCCCGGTCGCGGGTACCACCGGCTACGGGGTCTTCCGCATGTAGGCCCGACCTCCGCCGGGGTCCGCGCCCGCGCGGCCACTCCCGCAACCACCCCCGCCGGCCACCCGCACACCGAGGGGATCGTATGCCGCTCATCCGCAGGCTGTTGATCGCCAACCGCGGCGAGATCGCGGTCCGGATCGCCCGCACCGCCCACGCCATGGGGATCGACACCGTGGCCGTGTACGCCGATCCGGACGCCGACTCCCCGCACGTCGCGGCGGCGGACGAGGCGGTCCGGCTGCCGGGCGCGGCGGCCGCGGACACCTACCTGCGCGGCGACCTGCTGATCGACGCGGCCCGGACCACCGGCGCCGACACGATCCACCCCGGCTACGGCTTCCTGTCCGAGAATGCCGACTTCGCCCGCCGCACGGCCGAGGCGGGGCTGCTCTTCGTCGGCCCGACCCCGGAAACCATCGCCGCGATGGGCGACAAACTCGCCGCGAAGGACCTCCTCGGGCGCGCCGGCGTCCCGGTCCTGCCGGGCGGCGTCGTGACCCCCGGGTCCGTGGACGAACCGGCCGCCCGCATCGGCTTCCCCCTCCTCGTCAAGGCCGCGTTCGGCGGCGGCGGCCGGGGCATGCGCGTGGTCCGCGACCCGGGCGAACTGCCCGCCGCCGTCGCCGCCGCCCGTCGCGAGGCCGCCGCCGCGTTCGGTGACGACACCGTCTTCCTGGAGCAACTGGTCGAGAATCCCCGGCACATCGAGGTCCAGATCTTCGGCGACACGCACGGCCGGGTGATCGCCCTGTTCGAGCGGGACTGCTCGATCCAGCGCCGACACCAGAAGCTGATCGAGGAGAGCCCCGCGCCGGGCATCGACCCCGGCTTGCGCGCCCAGTTGTGCGCGGCGGCGGTGACCGCCGGGCGCGCGATCGGCTATGTCGGCGCGGGCACCGTCGAGTTCGTCCTCGACCGCGCCGGCGCCTTCCACCTCCTGGAGGTGAACACCCGCCTCCAGGTCGAGCACCCGGTCACCGAACTGACCACGGGCCTGGACCTGGTCCGCCTGCAACTCCAGGTGGCCCAGGGCCATGCGCTGCCCGCGCAGGCACACTCCGCCGGGCACGCGATCGAGGCCCGGCTGTACGCGGAGGACCCGGTCCGGGACTACGCCCCCTCGGTCGGCACCCTGCACCGCTTCGAACTCGCCGAGTCCGAGCGGGACGGAATCAGGGTGGACGCCGGGGTGGTGACGGGCAGTCGGGTCGGCGCGCACTACGACGCGCTCCTGGCCAAGGTGATCGCGTACGCGCCGACCCGTGAGGAGGCGTGCCGCAGGCTCGCCCGCGCGCTGGCCCGGGCCCGGGTGCACGGCGTGCGCACCAACCGCGATCTGCTCGTCGGCGTGCTGCGCTCGGCCGAGTTCACCGCCGGCGCCGTGGACACCGGCTTCCTCGATCGGCACGCCGCCGCCGACCTGTGCGCCGCCGACCCCTCGGCGACGCCCGTGCACGCCGCCGCCGCGGCGCTCGCCGGGCAGGCCGAACGCCGCTCCGGCGCCCGCGTGTTGACGAGCATCCCCAGCGGCTGGCGCAATGTCCGCGACGCCGACCAGCAGGTGACCTACACATCCGACCCGGACACCCGTACCACCGTGTCCTACCGCCTCCCGGACCACGTGGCGATCGACGGAAAACCCCTGCCGGATCTGCGAATCCACGCCGCGCACGCCGATCGGGTCGACCTGACCGTCGACAACGTCCGCCGAACCGTCCACGTGCACCGGGTCGGCGACACGGTGTACGCGGACAGCCCGCTCGGGGCGAGTGTCCTGACCGAACTCCCGCGCCTGCCCGAGCCCGCGCCGGCCGAGACCGAACCGGCCGGGTCGCTACTCGCGCCGATGCCCGGCACGGTGGTGCGGGTCGCGGTCGCCGTGGGCCAACCGGTGGCGGCCGGGCAACTCGTGCTGGCCGTGGAGGCGATGAAGATGGAGCACGAGGTGACCGCCCCGTACCCGGGCGTGGTGTCCCATCTGCCGGTCGGCACGGGCCAAGCGGTGGACGCGGGCGCGGTGTTGGCGGTCGTACGCGCCGCGGATCCCGAGGAGCAGGCGCGGCCCGCTCCGAAGCCGGCCGACCCACCCGCCGGGACCCCGGAGGAGGCGGTCGGATGAGCCGGACCGACAGCCGCCCGATCCGGATCGCCAACTGCTCCGGCTTCTACGGCGATCGGCTCGCCGCCGCCCACGAGATGGTCGAGGGCGGCCCGATCGACGTGCTCACCGGCGACTACCTGGCCGAACTGACCATGTCCATCCTGTGGAAGGCCCGGGCCAAGGACCCGAGCGCCGGCTACGCGCGCACCTTCGTGACCCAACTGGAACAGGTCATGGGCACGTGCCTGGACCGGGGCATCCGGGTGGTCTCCAACGCGGGCGGCCTCAATCCCGCCGGCCTGGCCGAGCGGCTGCACGCGAGCGCGCAACGCCTGGGCCTGGCGCCGAGGATCGCGTACATCACCGGCGACGACGTACTCGACCGGATCGGCGCCGGCCCGCGCACCGTGACGGCCAACGCCTACCTCGGCGGCTGGGGCATCGCCGAGGCGCTGGCCGAGGGCGCCGACATCGTGGTCTGTCCGCGCGTGACCGACGCGTCCTTGGTGGTCGGCCCCGCCGCGTGGTGGCACGGCTGGCGGCGCACCGACCACGACCGCATCGCCGGCGCGATCGTCGCGGGCCACGTGATCGAGTGCGGCCCGCAGGCCACCGGCGGCAACTACCCCTTCCTCGGCGAACCACCGCGACGGCAACGCGTGGGCCGCACGGCCGACTTCGCCCTCGACCCCCGCCGCCCCGGCTTCCCGATCGCCGAGGTGGCCGCCGACGGCTCGTCGGTGATCACCAAACACCGCGGCACCGGCGGCACCGTCTCGATCGGCACGGTCACCGCCCAACTGCTGTACGAGATCGGCGGACCCGCCTACGCCAACCCGGACGCGGTGGCCTGCTTCGACACCATCCGGATCGGTCCGGCCGGCCCCGACCGGGTCCGGATCCGGGGCGTGCGCGGCCTGCCGCCGCCGCCCACGCTCAAGGTCGGGGTCAACGAACTCGGCGGCTACCGCAACACCATGACGATGGTGCTCACCGGCCTGGACATCGAGGCGAAGGCCGCGCACGCCGAGCACATGCTGTTCGACGCGCTCGGCGGCCGGGACCGCTTCGCCGAGGTGGACGTGCGGCTGATCCGCTACGACCGCCCCGACGCGCCGACCAGCGAGCAGGCCGGCGCGCACCTGCGGATCACCGTCAAAGACCCGGACCCGGCCAGGGTCGGCCGGGCCTTCTCCGGCGCGGTCGTCGAACTCGCCCTGGCCGGCTACCCCGGCTTCCACACCACCACCCCGCCCACGGCCGAGACCGCCTACGCCGTCTTCCGCGCCGCGTCGATCCCGGCGGGCGAGGTCGCGCACACCGTGGTGCTCCCCGACGGCACCACCCGCCCGATCCCGCCGCCGGAGATCACCGCCGCGCTGCCGAAGGCTGTCCGCGACCCCCTCCCTTCCCCACGCCCCGACCCGCCCGGCCGGCCCACCCACCCGCCGGCCCCCACTCGCCGAGTCCCGCTCGGCCTGGTCTGCGGCGCCCGCTCCGGCGACAAGGGCGGCGACGCCAACCTCGGCCTGTGGACCCGCGACGACGCCTCGTATCGCTGGCTGCGCGTACACCTGACCGTCGATCGGCTGCGCGAGCTGCTGCCGGAGGCGGCCGACCTGCCGATCGAACGCCACGTGTTCGACAACCTGCGCGCGGTGAACTTCGTGATCACCGGCCTGCTCGGCGAGGGCGTCGGCTCCTCGACCCGCCCCGATCCGCAGGCCAAGGGCCTGGGCGAATACGTGCGGTCCCGGCACACCGACATCCCCACGACGCTGCTGGACGGGTGACCCATGCGCTTCCACGAAACCCGCGACCCGGGCTTCGACCCGAGCATCGACGAAAGCGACGAGCACCGGGCCCTGCGCGCCGCCGTGGGTGCGATCACCGACGGATTCGGCCCCGGCTACTTCGCCGAACACAGCCGCGAGCGCCGCCCCACCACCGAGCTGTGGCGGGAACTGGGCCGGCACGGCTACATCGGCGTCAACCTGCCCGAGGAGTACGGCGGCGGCGGTGGCGGCCTGGTCGAGCTGACCATCGTCTGCGAGGAGGTCGCCGCGCACGGCTGCCCGCTGCTGCTGCTCCTGGTGTCCGGGGCGATCGCCGGCGAGGTGCTGACCCGCTTCGGCACCGCCGGGCAACGGGCCGCGTGGTTGCCGGGCCTGGCAGCCGGCACCCGCAAGATCGTGTTCGCGATCACCGAGCCGGAGGCCGGTTCCAACACCCATCGGCTGGCCACCACGGCCCGCCGGGACGGCGACGGTTGGTTGCTGAACGGCACCAAGCAGTTCATCTCCGGAGTCGACGAGGCCGACGCGGTGCTCGTGGTGGCCCGGACCGGCACCGACCCCGACTCCGGGCACGGCCGGCTCTCGCTGTTCCTGGTCGACACCGCACACCCGAGGCTGACCGCGACCCCGCTGGCCATCGAAGGCGCGGCTCCGGAACGCCAGTTCACCGTCTTCTTCGATGACGTACCGCTGTCCGCCGACCGGCTGATCGGCACCGAGGGCGACGGCCTGCGCCAGGTCTTCCACGGCCTCAACCCCGAGCGGGTGACCGGGGCGGCACTGGGCGTGGGCATCGCGCGGTACGCCCTCGCCCGCGCGGCCGACTACGCCCGGACCCGCCAGGTATGGGATCGCCCGATCGGCACCCACCAGGCGATCGCCCACCCGCTCGCCCAAGCCGCCATCGAGGTCGAACTGGCCGCGCTGATGACCTACCGCGCGGCCCGGCTGCACGACGCGGGCGAGGCGCGGGTCAAGGCCGCCGGGGAGGCCGCCAACATGGCCAAGTACGCCGCCGCCGAGGCGGCCGTACACGCCGTCGACGCGGCGATCCAGACCCACGGCGGCAACGGGATGAGCCGCGACTACGGGCTGATCCCCCTGTGGGCGATGGCCCGTACGTTGCGGATCGCGCCGGTGAGCCGGGAGATGATCCTCAACCATGTGGCGCGGCACACACTGGGATTGCCACGTTCGTACTGATCGCCGATCGGCGGCCGGAGGAGCCGGCGCACTTGCGTGCGACTTGTGAATGACTGGGTACGGGACTCCGGATCGACGCGCCGGCAATCCGTCGGGCACAAAATAGACAGAGGCTGCACCGCTCCCGGCGCGACCGTGCGGGGCGTCGTCCGGGACCGGCGCCATCGGTCGGGCTCGGCGAAGAAGGCAGTGGGAGCGTTGGATCAAGAGCTGGCGGGACGGCCCTTCTGGGACGTGGACATCACGAGCATGTGGTTCGTCATAGGCATGGCGGTGGCCACCGCCGGCACCGCCTTCGCCACCGTCTGGTTCTGGAACCGTCCGACGCTGCAGCGCACCCGCCGGATCTGCACGCTGTTGTTCACCCAGCTCATGGTGACCTTCACCATCCTGGCCGCGGTCAACGCGCAGATGTACTTCTACTCGACCCTGTCGGACCTGATGCACATCGCCGACGGACCGTCCGTACCGGACGTGTCGGTGTCCACGGTGAAGGTCAAGCACCTCGATCCCAAGCCGGCCGTGCCGTTCTCCGACGACGACGGCAAGGGCCTGCCGTTCATGGTCACCAAACCCCCGCTGACCGACCGGCCGCGCACCCCGCACCCCCCGAGGCGCGGCGCCGACCCCAGGCACGGCGTGCTGGTCAACACCAGCATCCAGGGCCCGCGCACCGGCTACAAACTGGACACCTTCGTCTATCTGCCGGCCGCCTACTTCACCCCGGACAACGCCCGGACCCGCTTCCCGGTGATCCAGCTGACCTCGGGCTTCCCCGGCACCCCGGACACCTGGCTGCGCCGGATGAAGGTGCACCAGATGCTGGCCGGCCTGATGGAGTCGGGGCGGATGCCGCCGGCGATCGTGGTGATCGCGGCGCAGAACCCGATCGAGGGCCGGGACAGCGAGTGCGTGGACGCCCCCGGCGGCGCCCGCGCCGACACCTACCTCGGCCAGGACGTGCCCGACGCGATAGCGGCCAACTTCCGCACCGCGCCCGCGCCGGCCGGCTGGGGGCTGCTCGGCTACTCGACCGGCGGCTTCTGCTCGGCGAACCTGGCCCTGCGCCACCCCGACCGCTACGCCGCGGCCGCCAGTCTGTCCGGCTACTTCAAGGCGATCACCGACATCACCACGGGCGATCTGTACAAGGGCGACGACGGACTGCGCCGAGCCAACAGCCCGCACTACACCATCGAGAACCCGCGGCGGGCGCCGGTGCGGATGTATCTGTTCGCGGCCAAGGGCGAGGGCAAGACGGTGCGCGAGGCACGGGAGTTCGCCCGCAGGTTCCGACCCACGGACACGGTGAAGGTACAGATCGAATCGTCCGGCGGGCACAACTTCGGCACCTGGGCCAGGGGGCTGCCGGCGGCGTTCGAGTGGCTGGGGCGCGAACTCGCGGCGGCCACCGCGCAGCAGGGCGAGGTACGCGGACCGGCCTTCACGGGCGGACGCCCGCTGCACTGAGCGCGGGCGGGCGACCGTCACACCGCGGCCGGAGCCGGCCGCGCCGGCAAACCCGGCACGCGTCTTCGCGGTGACCGCGCCGCGTGAGCACGCGGTGGCCGTCGGTCCTTCAACGCGGCTGCGTACGGTGCGAGACTTCTGCGGCGCCATCCGAACGGAAGCTCAGCAGCCCGTCGCCCGCCCGGGCGGTGGACCGCCGCACCGAGACGAGGATCGCCCATGCATCCCGGTGTCATCGCCGCCGCGCACCCCGACCGCCCCGCCGTGATCCTGGCCGGCTCCGGCCGGGTCGTCACCTACGCCGAGTTGGACGCGGAAAGCAATCGTTTCGCCCACCTGCTGTACGACGCCGGGCTGCGTCCCGGGGACCATCTGGCCATCGCCCTGGAGAACCATCCCCTCTGTCTCGCGATCACCTGGGCCGCACAGCGCTCCGGATTGATCTACACGCCGGTGAGCGTGCGCCTGCACCCGGACGAACTCGCGTACGTGGTCGACAATTGCGGCGCCCGCGTATTCGTCTCCTCGGCCGCCGTCGGCGAACTCGCGGACGCCGTCCTGGAACGGGCGCCCCGGGTGGAGCGCCGGCTGATGCTCGACGGCGCGAGAGCCGGGTTCGAGGCGTACGAGGAGGCGGTGCGGCCGTACCCGAGCACGCCGATCGCCGTCGAACTCGAAGGCGTCGACATGCTCTACTCCTCCGGCACCACCGGCCGGCCCAAGGGCGTGCTGCCCCGCCGCGAGGACCATCCGCTGGGCAGCGGACCGGCCGTGACGCTCTATCGGATGCTCGGCGCGCTGTACGGGATGGACACCTCGGGCGCCGGCGGCGACGTGTATCTGTGCCCGGCGCCGCTGTACCACGCGGCCCCGCTGCGCTATTGCATGCAGTTCCTGCGGGGCGGGCACACCGTGGTGGTGCTGGAGCGCTTCGACGCCGAGGCCGCGCTCGCGGCGATCGAGCGATACCGGGTGACGCACAGTCAGTGGGTGCCGACCATGTTCGTGCGCATGCTCAAACTGCCCGCCGAGGTGCGCAATCGGCACGACCTGTCGTCGCTGCGCTACGCGGTGCACGCGTCGGCGCCGTGTCCGCCCGAGGTCAAGGAACGCATGCTGGAATGGTGGGGGCCGGTGTTGTACGAGTACTACGCGGGCACCGAGGCCAACGGCTACGTCGCCTGCACGCCCGAGGAGTGGCTGACCCATCGCGGCACGGTGGGGCGGGCGATCCTGGGCACCCTGCACGTGTGCGACGAGCAGGGCCGCGAACTGCCGGTGGGCGAGGACGGCGTGGTCTACTTCGCCGACGGGCCGCAGTTCACCTACCACGAGGATCCGGCCAAGACCGAGGCCGGCCGCGATCCCGGTGGGCGGGGCTGGACCACCCTCGGCGACATCGGACACCTGGACGCGGACGGCTTCCTGTACCTGACGGATCGTCAATCGCACCTGATCATCAGCGGCGGGGTGAACATCTACCCGCAGGAGGTGGAGAACCTGCTCGCCCTGCATCCCGCGATCGCCGACGTCGCGGTGCTCGGCGTGCCCGACGCGGACCTCGGCGAGCAGGTCAAGGCGGTCGTCCAGCCGGCCGAAGGAGCCGTGCCCGGACCGGAGTTGGCCGAGGAACTGATCGCGTACTGCCGCGCCCGGTTGGCCCACTACAAATGCCCGCGCTCCGTCGACTTCCGTCCCAGCCTTCCGCGCCGGCCGACGGGGAAGCTGTACAAACGCCTGCTGGTCGAGGAGTACGAGCGTTCGTGACGGAACACCGGTAGGTTGTGCCGCTCGAGGCCCCCGTGCCTGCGAATCCAAAAGAATCCCTGGGGGGATCACGCACGTCATGACCATGCCGTTCCAGAACGAAACGCAACTGATCATCCGGCAGAACTTCCGCCCGATCGTGAACCAATACGTGGTGCACCTGGTCGGCCCGGACGGCAAGCACGGACCGGTGATCGCCTTCGCGCAGCAAAAGCGCGGCAAGCTCAAGGAAGAGGTGATCCTCTACACCGACGACACCAAGACCACCGAACTCGCCCGGTTCAAGGCGCGCCAGATGCTCGACATCCGGGCCCAGCACGACGTGACCGGTGTCGAGGGCAGCAACCTCGGCATGTTCGCGAAGGACTTCAAGAAGTCGCTGCTGCGTTCCACGTGGCACCTGGAGCGCCCGGACGCTCCCCGGGCGACGGGGCAGGAGCGCAGCCTCTTCGGGGCGATCCTGCGCCGTGTGTGGGGCTTCATACCGGTGGTCGGGGCCTGGTTGCCGGCTCCGACCTACCACTTCGACTTCGTCGACGAGGGCGGGCGGCCGGTGCTGACCGTCGAGCGGCAGATGAAGCTGCGCGACCAGTACCTGGTGTCGCTCCCCGACCCGACGATGGACCGCCGACTGGCGATCTGCGTCGCGGTGGCCATGGACGCCATCCAGAACCGCTGAACCGTTCCGTTGCCGGCCGGGTCCCCCAGCGACCCGGCCGGCGGCGGGCGGGCCTATCGTGCTCGGTGCGCCGCGTGTGCTCAGTCCTCGTCCGGTACCAAAACGGGCGTGTCCCGCTTGAGCACCTCGCCCCGGAAGAACGCCGGGCTCCCGATCCGGCGGATCTCCATCAGCACCACGCCCAGCACCAGCAGGCCCACGCCGATGATGAACACGCTGCCCACCCCCAGGACCCGGTTGCCGTCGCCGTAGCCCGGGTCGGCCACGTCGACCAGCGTCTTGACGAAGATCGCGCCCAGCATCAGCCCGCCCAGGGCCGGCATGACGCCCTTGACCATCGCCTCGCGGACGCCGCGCGAGAGGTCCTTGCGGAAGTACCACACGCAGGAGAACGCGGTCAGCGAGTAGTAGAAGCAGATCATCAGGCCGAGCGCGTAGATCGTGTCGGTCAGCACGTTCTCCGACAGGATCGTCATGACCGTGTAGAACGCGCCGGTCGCGACGCCGGCGGTGATGGTGGCGAACCCCGGCGTCTTGTACCGGGGGTGCACCCGCGAGAACACCTTGGGCACCGCCTGGTAGGTGCTCATCGACAGCAGTGTGCGGGCGACCGGGATGAAGGTGGTCTGGAGGCTGGCCACCGAACTGGCCAGCACCGCGACGAACATCAGCACGCCGAGTCCCGAACCCATCACCGGATCGGCCAGTTTCGCGAAGATGTTGTCGTCCTCGTCGTTGTTCAGGCCCAGGCCCGTGCTCCCGGTGCCCGCGTACATCAGCGTGGCGACGCCGGTCATCAGGTAGGCCACCACGATGCACAACACCGAGATGATCGCGGCCCGGCCCGGAACCCTGGGCCCGCCGGCGGTCTCCTCGTTGATGCTCAGCGCGGTGTCCCAGCCCCAGTACATGAAGATCGACAACGACAGGCCGGCGGTCAGCGCGCCGAAGCCGTCGATGCCGAACGGGTTGAACCAGTCGAACGAGAACGGGATCGAGGTGGGCACGTCGCCCGCGCCGGCCTTGCCGATGGCCATTGCGACGAACAGGGCGAGCACCGCGAGTTGGAGCGCGACGAGCACGTATTGCACCCGCTTGGTCACCGTCATGCCGCGGTAGCTGATCGCGGTGGCGATGGCGATGAAGGCCAGACAGGTGGGCACGTGGACGAGCTTGTTGTCGTCCAGGTCGCGGATCCGGTCGCTGTCGAAGGCCTCGCCGAGCGCGAGGTAGAAGAACGACGTGCCGATTCCGGCGAGGTTGGACAGCACGATGATGGTGGCCATCACCAGGCCCCAGCCGCACATCCAGCCCACGCGCGGGCCGAACGCCTTGACCGTCCAGGTGAAGGACGTGCCGGCGTCCGGAACGGCCTTGCTGAGTTCGCGGTACGCGAAGGCGACGAGCAACATCGGGACGAAGCCGACCAGGAAGATCGCCGGCATGTGGGTGCCGACCTGGTTGACCGTGGGCCCGAGCGCGCCGGTGAGCGTGTACACCGGCGCCACCGTGGAGATGGCGACGACCACGCTTCCCAGCAGGCCGATGGAATTTCTGCTCAGCCCCTTGTCCTGGAGATCGGACTCCGGCAGGTAGTGCGACTCCCCCGCCGGATGGTGCCGGTGCCTATCGCCCCTTTGGCGCACGTGCTCATGACTCACAAGTGAACAGACTAAGTCAGGATGAAACGACTTTTGACCAAAGGGGTCGGGAACGATCGCACGCGTCGTTCATGTCACTCGTTGGGGCTTTTCGGGCGGGGCCGTCGGGCGGTATCGCCGAGCATCCCGGCCAGCAGTTCGGCGATTCCGGTGCGGATGTCGGCGCGGGAGGGGGGCGTGGCCCAGCCCGCGCCGGCGATCGCGTCGAACATCACCCCCTCGCACCACGCGACCAGGAATCGGCCGTGCCGCGCGGGTTCGGGCGAGCCGAGGGCGGCCACCATCGCGACGGCCGCCTCCCGGAACGCGACCCCGGCGCTGTCGTACACCCCGCGCAACTCGGGCCGCCGGGTCGCCTCCAGGGCCAGTTCGTAGCGGGCGATCTTCTGCGCGCGCCCCTCGCGGATCGCCTCGCTCACGATCGTGGCGGCCATGTCGGCGACACCGTCCACGTCGCCGGGCAGCGCGGGCGGCAGGTCGCCGTCGGCCGGCGCGGGGGCGAACTCCCCCGCCTCCAGGACGGTCATCCGGGCCAATGCCACCTCCAGGAGCGCGACGCGCGTGCGCGCGTAGTAGGAGGTGGACCCGGCCGGCAGCCCGGCGGCCTCGTCGACGGCGCGATGGGTCAGGCCGCGCATGCCGCGCTCGACGAGCAGGCGGATCGCGGTGTCGCCGATCAGCACGAGGCGATCCGGACGGTCGGGGCTGCGCTTGGCGGTGGTCACGGGGGCAGCCTAGCGATCTCGCTACAGCGGTAGAGATCTAGCCCACTACAGGTGTAGAGTCATGGTCATGCCCTCTACACCTGTAGTGGACATCAGGCAGTCGACACCGTCGACCCACCGACATCGGGGGAAACCATGTCCGTTCCCAAGCCCGAGGCGATCGTCGTCGGCGCCGGCCCCGGCGGGCTCGCCGCCGCCACCGCGCTGCACCGCAAGGGGTGGTCCGTGGTGGTCCTGGAGCGCTCCGCCACGCTGGAGCCGATCGGCGCCGCGATCGCGATCGCGCCGAACGGGCTGCGCGCCCTGGACACCATCGACGCGGGTGTGCCGCTGCGCGCGTGTGCCGCGATCCGGGGCGCCGCGACGCTGCGCCGGCCGGACGGGCGGGTGCTCGCGCCGACCAGCGGGGAGGCGTTCACCGCGCGGTTCGGCGAGCCGATGGTGCTCGCGGCGCGGGCCGAGTTGATGCGGGTGCTGCTCGCGGGGCTGCCGGCCGACGCGCTGCGGACCGGGACGACCGTGCTCACGGTGACCCCGGGGGACGCGGATCGGCGCGCGACGGTATCCACGGCGGACGAGACGCTGACCGCCGACCTGGTGGTCGCCGCCGACGGGATCCGGTCGCCGATTCGGCGGGCGGTGTTCCCCGAGCACCCCGGTCCGCGCTACGCCGGCTTCACCACGTGGCGGGCGATCGTACCCGCCATGGACATCACACCGGGCGAGACCTGGGGGCGCGGACTGGTCTTCGGGGCGATGCCGCTGGCCGACGGGCGGGTGTACTGGTACGCGACGGCGAACCGGCCGGCCGGCGCCACGCACGGCGACGCCGCCGGCGAGCGGGCCGAACTGCTGCGGCTGTACCGGGACTTCCACGAGCCCGTCGGCGACCTGATCGCCGCCGCGCCGGCCGAGCACATCCTGCATCTGGACGTGCACGAGATGGCCACGCCGCTGCCGGCCCACCACCGGGGGCGGGTCGTGCTGATCGGCGACGCCGCGCACGCGATGACGCCGAACCTGGGCCAGGGCGGCAACCAGGCGTTGGAGGACGCGATCGAGTTGGCCGACGTCCTCTCCGGCGCGACCGCGTCCGCAGTGGTCGACGCGCTGCCGGGATACAGCCGGCGCCGGGTGGCCCGTACCTCGGCGGTGGTCCGCAAGTCGCGTCGGATCGGGGCGATGGCGCAGTGGCACGGGCGGGGCGCGGTCGCCGTGCGCGACACGCTCCTGCGGGTGGCCGGCCGGGTCGCGCCGGACGCGGCGTTGCGTCCGCTGGACCCGGTGCTGGCCTGGCGTCCGCCGACGGGGGCTGCCGTTTCGACTCGGGCCGAGGTCTGATCCGGGCCGAGGTCTCAGCCGGCCGGGCGACCCGAGTGCGGCGCCGATGTGGGTTCCGCCTTCGGGGCATGCGTCGTACATTCCGTACCGGCCGGTATGGGAGGCGCGACGGAGGGGGCACGATGACCATCGATCCGCAGCTGGTGGAGTTGTTGGGGGTCCTGCCGGACGACCTGTTCGTGGGGGACGCGGCGACCGCGCGGGCCACCATCGACGCCGGGGTCGCGCTGCTGCCGGTACTGACCGAGCTGGCGCGGGTCGAGGATCGCACCGTCCCCGGCGCCGTCGACGCGCGGCCGGCGCGGGTGTACCGGCCGTCGGAGGAACCCGGGCTGCCGGTGACCCTGTTCTTCCACGGCGGCGGCTTCGTGATCGGCGGCCTGGACAGCCACGACGCGCTGGCCCGGCGGATCGCCCGGCACGCGAACTGCGTGGTGGTGTCGTTGGATTACCGACTGGCCCCCGAATTCCCCTTCCCCGCCGCGACCGAGGACGCGTTCGCCGCCTACCGGTGGCTCCTCGACCACGCGGGCGAACTGGGCGCCGATCCCGCCCGGATCGCCCTCGCCGGGGACAGCGCGGGCGCCACGCTGTCCGCGACCGTCTGCCTCCTCGCTCGCGAACACGGGCTCCCGCAACCGGCGTTGCAGATGCTCTGGTATCCGACGACCGGCGTCGAGGGCACCGCGTCGCAGGTCGAGAACGCCGACGCGCCGCTGCTCACCGCGGCCTCGATCGCGTGGTTCCTCGACCACTATTTCGGCGGCCGAGGGCTCGACGACCTCGGTCCGTACGCTCGGATCGGCACCATCGAGGACCTGTCCGGCCTGGCTCCGGCGCACGTGGTGATCGCGGGCCACGATCCGCTGCGCGACGAAGGCGCCGACTACGCCGAGCGGTTGCGCGCGGCCGGCAACACCGTCGAGTGCGAGTCGTTCGACGACATGGTGCACGGGTTCATGAGCTTCGTGGACCTGGTCCCGCGCTGTGAGGAGTGCGCGACGGGCTCGTTCGCCGCGCTGCACCGGGCGTTGCACCCATGAGACGGGACCCGGCTCGCGCTCAGCGGGACGGCAGGATCAGCAGCTCGTCCGTGCCGGGCCGGCGCAGCACCTCGACCGGATGGCCGTACAGGTCGGAGAGCACCGGTGCGGTGCACACCTCGTCCGGTACGCCGCACGCGACCAGCCGTCCGCCCGCAAGCAGCGCGATCCGGTCCGCGTAGGCGGCGGCGAGGTTGAGGTCGTGCAGCACGATCACCACCGCGTCGCCCAGCCGGGCCCGGGCACGGGCCAGGCGCAGCACGTCCTCGGTGTGCTTGAGGTCGAGCGCGGCGGTGGGTTCGTCGAGGAACAGCACGGGCGCGCCCTGCGCCAGCACCCGGGCGAGCGAGACCCGGGCCCGCTCGCCGCCGGACAACGACGGGTAGGTCCGGTCGGCCAGGTGCGCCACGTCGGTCTCCGCCAGGCAGCGGGCCACGATCGTGTCCTCGGACTCCTCGCTCGGCAGCCCCGCGTGCGGCGCGCGGCCCATCCGGACCACCTCATCCACCGTGAACGGGAAGGACAGCGTCACGCTCTGCGGCAACACCCCTCGGCGCAGCGCCAGTTCCCGCTGCGCGTAGTCGGGCACCGGACGCCCGGCGATCCGCACCGTGCCGTGGTGCGGGGTCAGGTCGCCGGTGAGCAGGCCGAGCAGGGTGGATTTGCCGGCGCCGTTGGGCCCCAGGACCGCGACGATCTCGCCGTGGCGCACGGTGAGCGAGACGCCGTCGACCAGGTTGCGGCCGCCGATGGTGAAGGTGACGTCCTCGGCCTCGACGCCGACCGCGCCGATCTCGGGGGTGCTCCGGTCGATCGCCGACCGGCTCCGGGCGAGCAGCCTCATCAGGCCCAACCTCCTTGCCGGGAACGGGTCCGGCGCAACAGCCACAGGAAGAACGGGGCGCCGATCAGCGCGGTGAGCACGCCGAGCGGAACCTCCTTGGGCATCGCGACGGTGCGCGCCGCCAGGTCGGCGGCGACGGTGACCAGCGCGCCCAGGACCGCGCTCGCGGGCAGCAGCAGCCGGTGCCGGGGGCCGGCGATCAGCCGGATGATGTGCGGTACGACCAGGCCGACGAAGGTGATCACGCCGGCCGCGGCAACGGCCGCGCCGACCAGGGTCGCGCTCAGCACGACCACCACGACGCGTACCCGTTCGGTGTCCACGCCCAGGTGCCGGGCGCCGCGTTCGCCCAGGGCCATGATGTCGAGCGCGCGGGCGTACCGGGGCAGGATCAGCAGGCCGATCACCGCGAACGGGGCCAGCGCGCCGATGATCTTCCAGCTCGCGCCGCCGACGCTGCCCAGGTTCCAGAAGGTGATGCTGCGCAGTTCGGCGTCGTCGGCGACGAAGGTGAACAGGCCGATCGCGGCGCCCGCGAGGGCGTTGATCGCGATGCCGGTGAGCACCAGGGTGACCACTTCGGTGCGGCCGTCGGAGCGGGAGAGCAGATAGACGAAGAGGGTGGTGAGCAGGCCGCCGATGAAGGCGAACGCGGTCACCGTCCAGGATCCGAAGGTGGACACGCCCAGCACGATCGCGCCGACCGCGCCGAGCGCCGCGCCCGAGGACACCCCGATCACGCCGGGTTCGGCCAGCGGGTTGCCGAACACGCCCTGCATCGCGGCTCCGGCGCAGCCCAGGCAGGCGCCGACCATGATCCCGAGCACGATGCGCGGGAAGCGGATGTTCCACAACACGGCTTCGTTGGCCTCGGATACGTGGCCGACGTCCAGGCCCAGGTGGTGCAGTGCGGAGTAGAGCACCTGGTCGGAGGGGATCTCGAAGGCGCCCATGCCGGCCGAGACGATGCTCGTGGCCAGGAGCAGCAGTACGAGGGCGGGCATCAGCCAACGCCCGTGTCGGCGCGGCGCGGCGGGCACCGCGGCGGTGGGCGTGCCGAGTTCGACTCCGGGCGAGGAGAAGTCCGGCTCGCCCGCCGGTTCTTGACGTTCCGTCACCGTGGCCACGGGCTCCCCTGGGTCTTCCCGTTGTCGGTCCTCGGGCGTCGGACGGGCGGGACGGGCCCGTCCGACGCCCGGGCGGTGTGCACCTCGGGCCGGCGTGCTTCGCGGCCGCTGCGGCGGATCGGGCCGGGCCTAGCCATGCAGGAGGTCGACGAGCTTGTTCAGCGCGACGCCCGCGGTCGGGCCGCCGCCGCCCAGTTCCAGGTCGTCCATCGCGACGACCTTGCGGTTCTGGCCTGCCGGGGTCTGCGCCACGCCGGGCAGCTTGAGCACGCCGTCGACGCCGCCGACCGACTCGAGGCCCTTTTGGAAGACGAGGATCACGTCGGGCTTGGCCGCGACCATCGCCTCCGGGGTGAGCGCGGCGGACATCTGTACGCCCAGTTCGGTGCCGGTGTCGATGCCGCCGGCGGCGGTGATCATGCTGTCGGGGCCCAGGCCCTTGCCACCGATCTGGTACAGGTTGGCCTGTCCGCGAATGTAGAGGAACGCCACGCGCGGCTTGGTGGTGGCCTGTGCGCCCTTGGCCTTGGCGGTGGCGATCTCGCCGGCGGTGCGGTCGGCCAGCGTCTTGCCCTTGTCCGGCACGCCGAGCGCGGTGGCGATGGTGGTGATCCGGGTGATTGCGTCCTCGGGCTTGGCGCTGTCCGGGACCAGCACGATCGGTACGCCGGCCGCCTTGAGCTGGTCGACCGCGCTGCGCGGGCCGACCGAGGCGCTGCCGATCGCGACGGTGGGCCGCTGGGCGAGGATGCCCTCGGAGTTGAGGCTGCGCGAGTTGCCGAAGGTGGGCTTGCCCTTGCTCTCCGGCAGGACCGCGCCGGAGGTGTCCACGCCGACCACGTTCGAGGCCAGGCCGAGGGCGTAGACGGTCTGCGCGATGTCGCCGCCGAGCGGCACGATGCGGCTCGCGTCCTTGACGGTGACCTTGCCCATCGTGGTGTCCACGGTGGCGGGCAGCGCGGCGGCGGCCTGGTCGGGCTTGGCGGTCTTGGCGTCGGACTTCTTGTCGTCGTCGCCGCACGCCGTGGCGAACGCGGTGAGGGCGAGGACGGCCGCGGCCACCTTCAAGCTGGTTCGGCGCAGACGCATCCGGCGGCCTTTCGTGCACGGGGTGGGCCGACCCGGAGCCGGCGAATTCAGGCAAGCCTTGCCTTCCTTCACCCGGCAATTTAAAGGTAAGGCTTGCCTAACTCAAGCCCGTGTCGGGTGGACAACATCACACGAACCCGCCGACCCGCCCACGATTCGCCCGCCGGTCACCCGGCGGAGCGGCGGGCGCCAGTCCCGGCTGTGTCGGCGGATCTCGGCCGCGGAGAAGTTCTCGTGGTCCTCGCCCCACGCGGTGACGCCGTCGAAGGTCCACTCGGTGAGGCCGTTGACGGTGAACAGATTCGGGTTCAGGAAGAAGCCGAGGCGGTTGACTGGGAGCGCGGACCCCACGAACGGTCCCGGAAGCCGTAGGAGTCGATCGGGATCTCCTCGCCGCGCAGCACCACCGTGCCGGTGTAGCGGCCGGGCTGGTCGAGGTGCTTCTCGCCCAGGTAGTGCGGCGGCAGCAGGCCGGTGAAGGTGAGGTCGACGTGGATCTCGTCGCCGCCGTCGGGGTCGTCGTAGCCGACCTCGTACACCCGCTGCGGCTCCACGCAGCGCACCCGGAAGCCGTTCGGCAGGCGCAGGTCGGTCAGGTCCTGGTCGGGGATCGGCAGATGCCAGAAGTTCTTGGCGTAGACCGCGTCGTGCGGGTGTTGTCCGCTGTCGTCCCAGAAGTAGGCGCCGCCCGCCGCGACCCCCTGGTTCGCCCGGAAGAACGGGTACAGCTGCCCGGACAACCGCTTGTGCGGCACGGTGAAGGTGAACCAGGAGGTCTCCGACCAGTACGGGTCGTCGTCGGCCGGCGGGTGGAACCTGTCGTCGGGGTGGGAAGTGGTCATGGCCAACGGGCACTACGAGTACTTGGCCGAGTCAATGAATGTTGGGTGCCGCTTGGGGTTGGGTGCTGTTTGGGGTCGGGTGCTACTCGAGCACGACCTCCGCCGTCAGCGGCCCGCTCCCCGGCACCCGGTCGATCCGGGCGATGTGGCCGGCCGCGCGCAGGTCGGTCTCGATCGGCGTGAGGCGGGCCAGCGCGTCGGCGTCGCCGGTGACGGTGAGCGCGGCCACCTCGGCGCGCATCGACACCTGCGCGGCGGACTTGGCCCGGCGCACCTCGGCGATCAGGCCGGACGCGACGCCGAGCAGGGCCCGGTCGGCCGCCGGCGGTGCGGCCGGGGCGGGCCAGGCCGCCCGGTGCACCGAGCCCTCCTGCCACCAGGACCACACCTCCTCGGTGGCGAACGGCAACACCGGCGCGAGCAGCCGCGTCAGTACCGACAGCGCGCCCGCCAGTGCGGCCCGGGCCGAGGCGGCGCCCGCCTCGTCGCCGGCCTCGCCGTACGCGCGCGCCTTGACCAACTCGACGTAGTCGTCGCAGAAGTACCAGAAGAAGCGCTCGGTCCGCTCCAGGGCCCGCGCGTAGTCGTAGTCCTCGAACGCCTCCCCCGCCGCCCGGGCCACCTCCGCCAACTCGGCGAGCAGGGCCAGGTCGAGCGGTTCGGTCACCGCCTCGGGCGCCTCGGCGGCACCGGTCGACGCCGCGCCGATCGACAACACGAAGCGGCTCACGTTGAGCAGCTTGATCGCCAGCCGCCGGCCGACCTTCATCTGCCCGACGTCGAACGCGGTGTCCACGCCGGGCCGGCCGTTCGCCGCCCAGTAGCGCACCGCGTCGGAGCCGTGCTGCGCGAGCAGGTCGACCGGGGTGACCACGTTGCCCTTGGACTTGGACATCTTCTTGCGGTCCGGGTCCAGGATCCAGCCGGAGATCGCCGCGTGCGCGAACGGCAGGCTGTCGTGCTCCGCGTCGGCGCGCACCACGGAGGAGAACAGCCAGGTACGGATGATCTCGTGCGCCTGCGGCCGCAGGTCCATCGGGAACACCCGGGCGAACAGGTCCTCGTCCCGACACCAGCCGCCCGCGATCTGCGGGGTCAGCGAGGACGTCGCCCAGGTGTCCATCACGTCCGGGTCGCCGACGAACCCGCCCGGCTCGCCCCGCTGTTGCTCGGTGTATCCGGGCGGCACGTCGGTGTACGGGTCGATCGGCAGGTCGGCCTCGGCGGGCGACAGCGGCTTGTCGTGGAGCGGCAGGCCGGCCTCGTCCAGCGGGTACCACAGCGGCACCGGCACGCCGAAGAAGCGCTGCCGGCTGATCAGCCAGTCGCCGTTGAGGCCGTCGACCCAGTTGTCGTAGCGGACCTTCATGTGCGCGGGATGCCAGGCCAACTCGGCGCCCCGGGCCAGCAGTCGGCCGCGCAGGTCCGCGTCGCGTCCGCCGTTGCGCAGGTACCACTGCCGGGTGGTGACGATCTCGAGCGGCTTGTCGCCCTTCTCGTAGAACTTGACCGCGTGCGTGATCGGCTCGGGCTCGCCGACCAGGTCGCCGCTCTCGCGCAACATCGCCACGATCCGCTCGCGTGCGGTGAACACGGTGGCGCCGGCGAGGCGCGCGTACGCCTCGATCCCCTCGGGCCGCTCGATCCCGGCCGGCGGCTCGCTCCGGAACCTGCCGTCCCAGTCGAGGACGGGCCGGGTCTCCAGGCGCAGTTCGCGCCACCAGGTGACGTCGGTGGTGTCGCCGAACGTGCACACCATGGCCAGCCCGGAGCCCTTCTCCGGATCGGCCAGCGGGTGGGCGTACACCGGCACGGCGACGCCGAACAGCGGGGTGCGGGCGCACGAGCCGAACAGGTGGGTGTAGCGGGTGTCGTCGGGGTGCGCGACCAGGGCCACGCACGCGGGCAGCAACTCCGGCCGGGTGGTGGCGATCTCCAGCGCGTCGCCGGTCGGGGCGCGGAAGGTCAGCCGGTGGTAGGCGCCGGGACGCTCCCGGTCCTCCAGCTCGGCCTGCGCCACGGCGGTGCGGAAGGTGACGTCCCACAGGGTGGGCGCCTCGGCCGGGTACGCCTCGCCGCGCGCCAGGTTGCGCAGGAAGGCCCGCTGTGACGCGGTGCGCGAGACGGCGTCGATGGTCTGGTACGTCATCGACCAGTCGACGGACAGCCCGAGCAGTCGCCACAACTCCTCGAACGCGCGCTCGTCCTGCCGGGTGAGTTCCTCGCACAGTTCGATGAAGTTGCGTCGGGAGACCGGGATCTGGCGCTTCGCCGGCTGCGCGGGCGGCACGAAGTCCGGGTCGTACGGCAGCGCCGGATCGCAGCGCACGCCGAAGTGGTTCTGCACCCGCCGCTCGGTGGGCAGGCCGTTGTCGTCCCAGCCCATGGGGTAGAAGACCTCGCGCCCGCACATGCGCCGGTAGCGCGCGACGGCGTCGGTGTGCGTGTACGAGAAGACGTGGCCCACGTGCAGCGATCCGCTGACCGTCGGGGGCGGGGTGTCGATCGAGTAGACCTCGTCGCGGGTGCGGGTGCGATCGAAGCGGTATACGCCCGTCTCGTCCCAGACGCGCGACCATTTCGCTTCCAGCCCGTCGAGGGTGGGCTTGTCGGGCATGCGGGGGGAACCAGAGGCGGGAACCATGCACCCGGAGCGTACCGGGCGAGGGGGCGGGGCTCTAACCCATTGTTCGGTTCATGGGGGTGGGTCGCGGCGGTTCACGGCGGGCCGCCGCGGTTCGCCGCTGGGGCGGGGCCCGGCGAACGCCCGTCGGGGGGTCGGGTGTTCGCCGGGGCCGGTCGGGCGGGCGGATCCGGTCAGGCGTCGGCGCGCAGCGTGGCGACGAACGCGGCCCAGGGCGCCCGGGCGACGGTCAACTGCCCGATCGCGGGGTCCTTGCTGTCGCGTACGTCGGTGCGGCCGTCGGGGTGGGGGCGGATCTCGGTGCAGTCGCCGTTCTGCATGCTGTAGCTGCTCTTGACCCAAAGGGGTGAGTTCTCAGGCATCGGCATTCTTCCTAACTCGGCTGCTCGGCTGCTCGTTTACTCGGCTGCGCGGTTACCGGGCCACTCGGCTCTTCGGTCCGCGAGTCGGTGAGGCCGCGAGGGGGCTGCGAGGTGGTCGGTGCGCAGGACGATCGGCCTGCGAGTTCCTTGGCACTGGACGCGATGAAGGCCTCGGACTCGATGGGACTCAGCGCGATTCCCCGCAAGTCCGCGAAAACCTTGCCGTAGTGAGCGGTGTCCTGGGCTCTTTCCAGGTAGGCGTGGCTGGTGAAGCTCTCCAGCGAAACCACTTCCATCCCCGAGGGGGGAGGGAACCCGTAGATCGAGAACGGCGTGGGGCCGCCCGGATAGGCGCCTGCCGAAAAGGGTAGTACCTGCACGGTCACGTTCGAAAGTTGGGCAATTTCGATCAAGCGCACGAGCTGCTCGCGCAACACCCGCCGGCCGCCTATCTCCTGGCGCAGCGCGGCTTCGCCGATGACCATCAACACCCGCATCGGGGCGGGCTCCTCGCGGGTCAGCACCCGCTGCCGATCCAGTCGCACCCGGACCCTGGTCCGGCACTGTTCGTCGAGCGGTCCCACAGTGCCACCGCGGATGACGGCGGTCGCGTACTCCTCGGTCTGGAACAGCCCCGGAATGATGCTGGGTTGGAAGCCCAGGCAGGAGGCGACCTCGGCTTCCAGACCGATCAGGTCGAGGAAGTCCTGCGGGAGTCGGTCGGCGAGGTCGCGCCACCAGCGCTGTCGCCGGCCCTCGCGCGCCAGCGCCAACCAGCCCTCGCGCGTGGCCGGATCGGTCACGTCGTACAGGTCGAGCAGCGCCTTGAGGTCGAGCGCCCGGATGCCGCTGCGGCCGGACTCGATCCGGCTCACCTTGGCGGGATGGCAGGAGAGCGCGTCGGCCACGTCCTCCAGGAGCAACGCGCGATCCTCGCGCAGCCGACGCAGGTTGGAGCCCAGGACGCGCCTGCGCACGGTCGGGTACTGCTCGGCGCCCATTGCTTCCTCCCGTCGCGGCTTTTCGCAATACTCATGGCTTTTCCGCCAGATTTCGGGAGTTCACCCCGAGAAGTGGGCGTCATGGTACTCATATCCGACACGATGCAAGTCGGGTGAGTTGTTTGACTTGCACTTGATGCCCGTACCGAGGACGCTACTTACAGCGACCCGTCGAGCACCCGCCGAAGGGCTCGCGGGGGTCCGGTCGCGCCCGGGGCCGCGCCGGTGTCCCGAACCTTGGGAGGCGAGGAATCGTGCTGCGGGAGCAAGACGCCGGCGTGAATCAGGCCGGGATCGCGTGGATCAGTGCCGCCACCCGCGATCCGCGCGATACGCGGCACACCTGGCTGACCAACCCGGGCGCACGCCGCGCGGCGGACACCGGCCGGCTGTTCGACGCCGTGGTGGTGCGGGCCGATCTGGGGCGGGCGGTGCTGGCGGTGCTGGTCGCGGCGGGCGCCCCCGTGGGGGCGGTGATCGGCGAGGAGCACGCGGGCAAGTGGGCCTACTTGGTCGGACCGGGCAGCGCGGAGGCCTGGCAGGGCGCGGTCGGCCCGGCCCAGGGCGCCCGCTACCACTACGTCGGCCACGGCGGCTGCCTCACCCTCCCGGGCCCGCGCCCCCAGCCGGGCTCGTCGATGACCTGGATCATCCGCCCCGGCCTCGGCACGAACCTGACCTGCGTGACCACCCTGGCCGACGCGTACCTGACAGCCGAAGCCGGCCCAGGGAGGCCCTACGGCTCGCCGGGCAGGCAGTAGGGCGAGCGAACACCGGTCCCGCAGTCGGCGGGTGCGGCGGGTCGTGCCCGGGCAAAGCGGGTGTCGGCCGGTCGCAGCGCGGCGCGGGGGCCGGCGGCGGCGACGATCACGTCCAGGCATCGGGCCGGATCGGCGGCGTAGATGTTGCTGAACCAGGCCATGTTGGGCTCGACCACCACCCAGTGCTCCTCGGCGCTGTCGGCGGTGCCGGCCAGGCCGACGTCCAGGACCACCGCACTCGGCAACCCCGCGCCGTGCTCGGCGAGCAGGTCGCGGGCGAAGGCGAACACTTCCCCGGCCCTGGGATCACCGGTCAGCGGCATCGGGTCGAGCCGACCGAAGGTCGCGTAGCGCGAACCCGTGTGCGGGACGCCGTCCAGCACGAACAGCCGGTACTCGACGACGAAGGTCCGGATCTCGGCGACCAGCACCGGCGTGGCGTCGGGGACGGCGGCGGGCAGCCGGGTGCCGTCCGCGTACACGGCCGCCTCGAACGACTTGTCACTGGGCGGCTTCACGAACGCGGGCGTCCGCAACCGCCGCGCCTCACCCATCGTCGTCGCGACGATCCCCCGCCGCGTCCACCGCTCCGGCAACGCGGCGAGCCAGTCGTCCGCAGGCTCCAGCAGCGCCACATCCAGCGACGCGGCAACGCTGTCGCCGAACCGGGGCCCGCCGTAGTAGGCCGCGGCGCCCCGCAGCTCGGGCCGGGGCCCGCCAAGCACGACAACCGCCATCCCACGCCCAACGGCAGCTCCGGCCAACAACTCCCCCGTGGTGGTGGATTGGGCGGAGAGCGCGAGGGTGGTGGGCATGGTCGAAGACACGTGGGCACGTTAGAACGTGTGAGCCGGCGGAGCGAGCGAGTTTGCGCCTCACGCCCGGTGGGACCCACGACGGCGTGTTCGGCCGCGTTGCTACGGTCGTGGTCGCGGGGCACGCCGGGCGGGTTCGACGCGCGGAATCCCAACGTCATTCGAGAGGACGAAGGAGCGTTCCCATGAGTCGCAGTCGCCGTAAGGATGCCCGGGCGAAGCGTCTGAGACGCGCGCTGACGGGCGTGCGCGGTCGCAAGCGTGGTATCGCCACGTTCATGTTCTGGCCGCTGATCGGTTCCCTGGAAGTCCTCGAGTGGCGACTGACCGAGCCGGGCCGCCCGGAGGCGCAACGGCTCCTGGAGTCCGTCATGGACGCGCTTTCCTGGAACACGGACCTCGTCTACGGTGTCGACCTGGGGCCGCGGGAGGGACCGACCTTCTTTTCCCAAGCCACTGTGTACCTCGACCGACCCTCCGGCCTCGCCGTCACCCACGGCCACGACGATCCGGACCCGTCCGACTCACCTGACAACCCCGAATACGCACGCCTGCACGCCGCTCTCGCCACGCTCGAACGGCAGTGGCGCCACGAACTCCCCCGCTACCCGCCACGCATCCTCCTTCGCGACGTCCGCGAACGTCGCGAAAGGCAACTCCGGGAACTTTTCGATTCCTTCACCACCACCCACCCCGGCCTCACCGCCACCATCCGCAGCTGAGCGTGAATTGCGTCGGAAGCTCATCCCGCCGAACGCACCGGACCGGATCGACCCTGTCGCAGGGGCGCTCAGACGGGCCGGGTCATGGGCCCGGCCCGGTACATCTCGGCGGCGGGCGCGGTGGTGGTCTTGTCGGCGAGGGCGCCGTAGTCGTATTCGACCATCCACCGGTCACCGTCGTGCCACACGCGGGTGATGGTGCCGAGGTGGTGCAGCCCGTGGTCGAGCCTGCGCCACAGGTGCTCGCCGACGGACCAGGGGGGTGGGGTGGACACGAGTTCTCCTGGGATGCGAAACGGACTCGGCTCGGGGGCGGTGCGCGCGCGGTGCAGGACCATCCGCACATTGCCGGGCGAGAACCCGGCAACGCGGGCGACGACTTCGATGGATATCCCGGCCCGGTACGCGTCGGCAACCGCGTCACGCAGCGCGGCCCCGGCGGCACGACACTCCCGGCGATGCGCATCCCGCCGCTGACGGGCCGTCGTCGCGGGATCGGGTTGCCACCCCTGGAGCCGGTCGCGCCCGGCGGCGGCAGCGGCGAGCCGCACGAGGGCGGCCGGCCGGTCACGGGATGGCGGGGGCATGGCCTCCTCGCGGGCGGCGTCGAGCATGGTTCAGCCGCCCGAGTTCGAGATCCGGCCGATCCCCGTGGGCGGCAGCGTCCGCACCAGACGCATCCGGGCCTCGTGCACCAGCGCGGTCAACTCTGCGCGCGTCAGGTCCAGTTCGGGGCGACCGGGCAACACGATGCGATGCGGGCGAGACGAGTCACCCGATTCGGTGACGCTGACCCGGACGACGATGTCGCTGCGCGGCGTCACGGCGTCACCGCCGGGAGCACCGCGTCCGGGCGGAGGACGCGATCGGGCGCGGACAGGACCGGGTCGAGCCGCCCGATCGGTGAAACTGGCACGGTGTGCGTGAACTTGCGTCGGCTCATGGCATTCCTCGCGGTAACGGCGAACGGTCACGCAACCTTGGACGAGGATGCAGACGGCAACAGGGACAGATCGTCCCTCCACCCGGAAGGGTCAATCCGTCCCTGTTGTTCGTGCGTGCTCAGTCGACGATGCCGACGTTCTCCGCGAGTTGCACGACATCGTTCCGGAGGGGACCGCGCGTGGTCCGCCACAGCTCGGCGATCACGCCCCGTGCCGCCGGGGTGAACCGCACCGCCTCCGGGCCGACCGTGACCGCGCGTTTCATCAGGTGCAGGGCCGCCGTGTGCTCGCCCCGCTGGACGTGGCTGCGGGCGCTCTCCGTCCACAGTCGCGACTGGCGTTCCATCGACGGCATGGTTTCCGGATCGATCCGGTCCGCGTACTCCAACGCCGTTCCCGCGCGCCGCAGATCGGCCGCCACCGAGACCGCGTGGATGTCCACGTTCGTCCGCCCGAAGACCGTCCACGGATGCAGGTAGCCCGCCGGCAGGGACTTCGCCGTCGCGTCGCCGCGCTGCCAGTGGGCCCAGGCATCGCCGTCGTGGCCGGACTTCGCGTGCGTGATCGCGGCATGCAGGTGCAGCGCGCCGTACAGGCCCCGCGCGTCCTCGCCGAGGTCGTCCAGGTGCGGACGCATCGCATCCGCCGCGTCGATCACGACCGCCAGCGCCTCGTCGCCGTCGGCCGTCTCGCGCAACGCGTTGCCGTAGCACCAGGCGGCCCCCGCGAGTGCCTCCGGCGTGTCGGCGTACTGCGCGGACGACATGCCGCGATCGGCCACCACCCACACCAGCTCGGCAGGCGCGATATAGGCGATGTGCTGCTGTACGAGGTGGTAGATCGTGGCCAGGACGGCGTACGCCTCACGCCGCTCCGGCCCGTCGAGCACTCGAACCGCGACCTCGCCGTCGCCGATCAGATCGGCCAGGAGCGCGCCGACCTCGCTGCGGTTGAACCGCGAGCCGTGCCACAGCCGCCAGGCGGCATCGACGCGCGCCCGGAGCGCCGCCACGTCCGGTGCCTCCGCAGGCCGAACGGCGGAGTGGTTCCGCTTCTTCACCGCCGCCCAGATGCCGGGGATCGATTCGTGATGCAGGGCCGGTGACACGGGCTGCAGCACCTCCCCGGCGCCGGCACCGGTGAGGACCCCGAGATCCGTCAGCCCGAGAACGCACGCCAACCGCAGTATCAGTCTGTGATCGCGCAGTTCACGCTCACCGGACTCGATCTTCTTGAGCCAGTCGGGCCCGCGGCCACACAACCCGGCCAGGACCGGACGGCTCATCCCACGCCGCCTCCGCAACCACTCGATCCGCTCGCCCATCGTCAGGTCAGCCGGCACGTCCATGAATGCCCCCGGAGGTGGTGTGTGCGCCTGTTGCCAAGGTACGCCGAGAGAGCATCGGCAGTGACCTCGTCGGACTCCCGACTACGATCGCCGACATCCGCATCACGTGGCCGGTCGAATCACGTTGCCGGTCGACAGGCAAGGGGCTTGGCGTGGCTGACGACGACCGTGTGGTGGCGAACTTTCTTTTCGAGGCGGGGACGCTGAAGAACCACAAGCGCACCGGGTGGTGGATCGCGGGGGTCAAGGATCCGGAGAGCGTGGCCGAGCATTCGTGGCGGGCCGCCCTGTTGGCCTCGATCATCGCCGAGATGGAGGGTGCCGATCCGGCGCGGGCCGCGTTGTTGAGTGTGTGGCACGACACCGGGGAAAGCCGCACCGGGGATCTCGCGCCCGAGGCGATCTGTGCGGGGGACGCGGACAAGTTGGAGTGCCTGGTCCAGGCCGTCGAGTACCGGGACCAGGGGCACGCCAACGCCGAGCGCTGGATCGTGAACTCGCAGAAGCGGATGCGCACCGAGTCCGCCAAGCGCATCGCGGCCGAACTCCTGGGCACCGGTTCCCTGGGCTGGCTCCGCAAAGCCATGGGCGAGTCGTAGCGGCGTCCCGCTCCGCGACTGGGGACCGGGCGACCGGTGTGACGCGGCTGGTGCTACTTCTCGGCCGGGCCGGGGCGACTGCCGATGGACTCCCGGAGGGCGTCCGCACGGGTGCGGGAGTCCTTGATCAGGTCGTCGCAGAACGCGGCGACGTCGGTGCCGATGAGCTCCAGGACCCCCTTGCCCGCGGCAGCGCCCTCCTCGAAGAAGTCGACGATGCCCGGGAGCAGGGGCCCGTCGGGCAGGTCGAGCGGGCCGACCTTGAACAGGTACGTCTGCATCTCCTTGTAGACGATGCGGTAGTCGGGCGGGAGCGCCTTGACCCGAGCCGTATGCGCCCGCCACTGCTTCTTGCCCTCGATGATGTCCCGGATGCTCACGTCAGCCTCCCAGCCGGCTCAGTTTCCGTGCGACGTTCCCGTTCAACTGCTCGCGCCATCGGTCGCGATGGGTGCGCGCCCCTTTTCCGCCGACCAGCGCCGCGCAAAAGCCCGGGATGTCGTCGCCGAGCACCTCGTGCACGCCCTGCCCGTCCGCCACCGATTCCTCGAGCAGCCCCAGGGCGCCGTCGAGGATCGGCAGCAGGTTGCGGCCGGTGAAGTCCCCGTAGAGGAAGAGGTTGGCCTTGATCTGTTCCCACGCCGCCCGGTGGCCGTCCGGCAGGGCCTTGGCCCGGGCTTCGAACGCCTTCCATTCCCTGGTGAGATCGCTGCCGGTGACCGTCTCGCGGAAGTTCATCCGCCGCCCTCCTTGAGCTTGTCGATGCGTGACGAGACGTACTGCCATTTCGCCCAGAACCTCGCGAGTTCCTCGCGTCCGGCGTCGTTGAGGGCGTAGAACTTGCGCGGCGGACCGACCCCGGACGGTCGTTTCGTGACCTGGACGAGGCCGTTCCGCTCCAGTCGCAGCAGGATGGTGTACACCGTCCCCTCGACGACGTCGGCGAAGCCGAGTTCGTTCAGCCGACGGGTGATGGCGTAGCCGTAGGTTTCCTCGCCGGCGATGATTTCGAGCACGCAACCTTCGAGCGTGCCCTTCAACATCTCCGTCAGGTCGTCCATCGCGGGTTCTCCTCGATTGCCCCGGTACTGAGTGACACCGAGTACCACTACAAAGTATCACCGAGTAGTGGTCGTGCCAACCGCCTGCCGCGTGCGTACGGCGGCGTGTGGCGCGGCGGGGCGGGCGGGTTTCGGATAGGAATGGGGCAGGGTTCGAGCAGGGGGACGGTATGTGGGACGCGATCGTGGATGTGGCCGATGTATGCCACTCCGAGGACTGGGAACCGGCCGGCGCGGAAGGGCCGATTCCGGCTCGCGTCGATGCCGCCACGGCGGCTTGGCGGGCTCGCCACGGGGCCGACGCGCGGGTCGAACTCGTGGTCGACCGGGCGTTGTTGTACACCCTGAGCCCGGCCGACGCGCACGCGTTGCGGCGGCTTGTCGGGCTCGGTGAGGCGAGTCTGGTGCCGGTCGCGGACACGGTGATCCTGGAACGGGCCGAAGCCGGCGGGCTGCACGTGCTGAGCGGGGATCGTTTCCTCGACTTTCGCCGCCGACACCCGTGGATCGAGGCGCACCCCGAGCGGTTCCACCACTGGCGGCGGGATGCGGACGGCGTGGTGCGCTTCGTGCCCGCCGGGATCCGGCCCGAGTCGCCCGTCGCTCGCGTCGAGGACGTCGGCGACCGCTGTCCCGACCCGGCGCGGCATCCGGAGATCGTGCGCACCCGGTGGCGCTGCGCCGAGGCGTCGTGTGTGTACGGGCGTACCTGGAGCGGGCGGCTGCCGGTGTGGCCGTGCGTGGACGACGGTGGGCGGGCGGTCTGTCCGGGCTGCGCGAGCGTGCTCCGGGCGGCGGGCGCGCGCCGGACGATGCGCGAGGTGGCGCTGGCCGACCACGCCGGCGGCGCGTCGATCGAGCGCCTTCCGCTGGAGGTGGGCGATGCCCTCGTACTCGGCCGGGGGCGCATCGACAACGGCTACGACCTGGGCGGTCGGGGGCACCGGTTCGGCGAGGCGGTGCGCTACGTGAGCCGACAGCACCTACTCCTTCGCCTGGCGTCGGGGCGGGCCGGCGAGCACGTGGTCGCGGTCGATCTCGGCTCCGCCAACGGCACCGAGGTGGAGCGGTGGAACGGCGCGACGTACGAGCCGGGCCGATCCCTGGCCGTGGACACCGAGGTGGTCCTCGCCCCGCGTGATCGGCTCGTGCTGGGCGGCGGGGTCCGGGTCGAGGTCGCCGACCGCCGGATCGACGCCGCCGCCGAAGCCGCGAGCGCCGCCGCCACGGGCTGACCCCCGGTCCGGGCAGGCCCCGGGTCGGCGACAGTCGCGTCACGGGACGGTGCGCGGGCGATCGGGGGTGCGCGGCGGACGGTAGCGTTCGCGGCGGGGGCAGCGGTCGGGACGTAGGACGAGAGGGGCGGCGTGAGCAACGTCGACACGGTGTCGTTGCAGGACATGTGGGACCGGGTGGTCGGGACCCAGCCGGATCCGCCGAGTTGGCTCGCGTTGGTGACGGGGGCGATCGCGGTCGCGGTGGTGCTGTACCGCCCGACCTGGCGACCGCTGCGCACGGTGGTGACGATCGCCCACGAGGGCGGACACGCGATGGTGGCGCTGCTGATGGGGCGCCGGCTGTCCGGGATCCGGCTGCATTCGGACACCTCCGGGGTGACCGTGTCGGTGGGCAAACCCACCGGCCTGGGCATGGTGTTCACCGCGATGGCCGGCTACATCACGCCGTCGATCCTGGGCGCGGGCGGGGCGGCGCTGCTCGCGGGCGCGCACATCACCATGGTGTTGTGGGTGGCGCTGGTGCTGCTCGCGCTGATGTTCATCGCGATACGCAACTGGTTCGGCGCCCTGGTACTGCTGGTCACCGCCGGGGTGATCTTGGCCATCTCGTGGCTGGCCAGTGCCCGGATCCAGGCGGCGTTCGCCTATCTGCTGGTGTGGTTCCTGCTGGTGTCCGGCGTACGACCGGTCCTGGAGTTGCAGCAGATGCGCAGCCGCGGCCGCGCGCCGTGGTCGGACGCGGACCAACTCGCCGATCTGACCCGGATACCGGGCGCGTTCTGGGTCGCCTTCTTCGGCCTGGTCTCCGCCGCCGCCCTCGGCATCGGCGCGGGCTCCCTGCTCACCTGATCCCGTCGCCGGGCCCGAACGCGCCGAGGCCGCCGGCACCCACCTCGCGGTGGGTCCGGCGGCCTCTTCCGTTCCGCGTGACCCGTTCCGGCGCGTCAAGGCGCGTGAAAGCGCGTCGAAGCGCGTTGGAGCGCGCCGGCTCGGGTCGGCGCGGGTCAGAGTGCGTCGGGCAGCTTCGCCAGGACGCCGTCGTAGATCCGCTTCAGCCCGGCCGGCGCGAAGGTCTTCTCGAAGAAGCCCCCGATGCCGCCGGCCCCGTTCCACACCGTGACGACCTCGACCCGGCTGCCCGCGCCGGCGGGCGAGACGGTCCACGTGGTGACCATCGACGAATTGGCGTCGGTCTCCACGAGTGTGAGGGGAGCCGGTTCGGTGACCGTCACCAGGCAGTCGCGCGAGCGCTTGCTGGTGGCCTGCAGCCGCCAGTGCGCGACCGTACCGGCGCCCTTGCCGCCCTCGCGCACGTCGTACTCCGAGAAGTGCTCGGTGAGCAGCTTGGGTCGCACGTCCGCGTAATCCGCGACGGCCGCGAAAACCGCCTCCGGTTCCGCCGCCACAGTCGTGTGTGCGGTTGCCCTGACCTGCGCCATGACCACTCCTTGCCCTCGATTGCTGTCGGCCGGGTCAAGCAAACCACTCCGCCGCCCGGCGACCGAATCGCACTCCGGTTACCGGCCGGTCGGGCGGTCGTCATGTCGACGAGTCGGACCGGTTCTAGGCGATGTCCACGCCGAAGGAAGCGGCCAGGCCGGCGAGGTCGAACTCGTAGCCCTGGCCCTCGGTACGGAACTTCCAACCCGTGCCCAGCCGGTAGAACGTGCCCAGCAGCAGCACCCGTTCCACCGTCGCGGCGTCGAGCACCGAGCGGCGGAACGCGGTCCCCTGGAACGGCGCGACGTCCAGTTCGATCGGCCCGACCGCGTCGAACGTACTGGTCCCGTCCACGGCGGCGGCGATCACGACGCGACGTACATCACGCGGCAGCGCGTCCAGTTCGAGGGTGACCGTCTGCTCGGCCGGCCCCGACGCGTCGAGGACGACCAGGTCGAGCGGCGTGGCCGGCTGGTTCCAGAACACGAAGTCGGCGTCGCCGCGTACCCGTTCGTGCTCGTCGAGGAGGAAGGCCACGATGTCGATCTCCTCGTCGGGGCGATCCCAGGCCCACGAGGCGTTCAGCGTCCACCGGCCGGGGTTGGCCCCGCCGGGCAGCTCGACCGTGCCCCCGCGCGGCAGATGGCCGGTGTCGGGCCGGCCGGACGTCGCGGGCGCCGTCGGGGTCGCGGACACCGACGCGGACCACTCGGCCTCGGTCAGACACACCGCGCCGAACCCCTCGGCCCGGGCGATCCGGGGGTCGGCCGCCGCGCCGGGCAGCACCACCACGGTGTCCACGGTCGAGGTGAGGTTGATCCGCAGCCGGGCCCCGGACTCCAGGACGAGCTGCCGGACCCGACCGCCGTCCAAGTGCTCGTCGCGGCCCTGGAGGACCAGCACCTGGCGCACGGCCGCACGGGCGCCGGCCCGCGGCGAGTCGGGCGCGGGAGCGGTGGTGCCCCGGGCCGAGTCCGACGCGGCGACAACCTCGGCGGGAACGGCCTCGGCCCGCTCCGGGACCACTACCTCCACCGGGCCGTTCGCGCCCTCCCCGCGCGGCGCCGGCACCACCCCGACCCGCGCCGTCCCGGGCCGCACCCGGGCCACCAGTTCGACGAACGTCGCCTCGTCGATCACCGGCGTCCCCGCCTGCGCCGCCCGGCGGTTCTTGCCGCTGCCGCTGCGCGGGTGGTTCGTGACCAGGACCGACGTCCTGCCGCTGACCGAGCCGGTGACGTACAGCCCGGCCTCGCTCGCGCGCAGCTCCAACCCCTCGCGCGGCCGCTCGGTCGCGCCGGTGAACGCCACGCGCATGCCCTGGACCAGCCCGACGCCGAGGTCGAGCCGACCCGGATTCACCCACGGACACGGCGCCTTGGCCGGCGTGCCGCGTTCCGCGTTGCGACCGCGCGCGACCGCGGCGCGGCGCTGCCCCGGTTCGTCGCCGGGCGCGGTCAGCGGCAGCGGCAGGCCCGCGCCGGCCGCCTCGTGCAGGCCGTACCGGAAGATCTCGGAGAGCACCCGCACGTCGTCCACCGCGTCGTGCGCCCGCAGTTGGCGAACCCGGTAGTGCTCGGCGAGCGTGGCCAACCGGTAGTCGCCGACCGGCAGTTCCAGGTGCCGCGCGAGCGCCATCGTGCACAACCGACGCTCCATCGGCCACGCCGTGCCCAGCCGCCGGTACTCCGACGTCAACATCTGCCAGTCGAACGGCGCGTTGTGCGCGACGAGGACCCGCCCGGTCAGATACTCGGCCAGATCCTCCGCGACGCGGTCGAACGTCGGTGCCCCGGCCAGCCGTTCGGCGGTCAGCCCGTGAATGTGCACCGGTCCGGGATCACGCCCGGGATCCACCAGCGTCGACCAACGATCGGTGACGGTGCCGTGCCGGTCCAGGACCTCCACGGCCACCGAGACGATGCGATCCGAACTCCGAAGCCCCGTGGTCTCCACGTCGACCACCGCATAGTCGCTCGGGTAGTCGACGGGCCACGTCGCGAGTGATGTGACTGTCACTCACGGACCGTACAACGCGCGGACGCGACAGGGGGGCGAGAGCCGCAATCGTGATGCGCGCCCCGCCCCCGAGCCGCGTCGAAGTCAGCCGCAGCGGGTGCCGGCCGCGGGCAGTTCACCCTTGACCAGATACGTCTCCACCGCGCCGTCGACACACGTATTGCCCCTGTTGTACGACCCGTGCCCGTTGGCCTCACGGGTGAGCAGCACCGCGCCCGGCAATTGCGGCGTGAGCGCCTGCGCCTGCTCGTACGGCGTCGCCGGATCCCCGGTCGAGCCGATCACCAGCACCGGCGGTGCCCCAGGCGCCTGGATCGGCCTGGCCCGGTCGGTCCCGTTGGGCCGGCAGTCGGCGGCGAACGACCAGACCGTCCCGGGCCCGGTGATCGGCATCGTGTCCGCCACCTCGCGGGCCAGCCGGTCGGCCTCGGCCATGGTCAACGACCGCCCGTCAGCGCAGTTGATGGTGAGGTTGGCCGCTGTGTGGTCGCCGGGGTAGGCGCCGTTGCGGTCCCGCCCGAGCCACGGGTCGGTCTCCGCGGCGGCCTTGGCCGCGTCGTCGCGCAGGTAGGCGCGCAGCGTGATGCGCAGGTCCTTCCAGGACCGTTCGCTGTAGATGCCCTGCGCGATCACGTTGACGACCTCGCCCTCCCCGATCGTGCGGCCCTGGGCGGTCGTCAGGGGTGTCCGGCCCAACTCGTGCAGTCGATCCGCCAATTTCCGCGTGGCCTCGGCCGGCGTGCCGTCGAGCGGGCAGTCCCGCTGCTTGAGGCAGTCGGTCAGGAAGGCTTGGAAGGTCCGCTCGAAGCCCTGCGCCTGGCTGCGCGCCCCCGCGACCCGGTCCAGGGCCGGGTTGATCGGCGCGTCCAGCACCAACCGGCCGCTGTGCGTGGGGAACTTCTCCAGATACACCGCGCCCAGGAAAGTGCCGTAGGAGTAGCCGAAGTAGTTGAGCTTGTCCTCACCCAGCACCCCGCGCAACACGTCGAGGTCCCGGACCACGTCCTCGGTGCCCAGGTGCGCGAGCATCTTGCCGGCGCGCGCGGTGCAGCCGTCGGCGAACTCCTTGAAGTAGGTCGTGATCCGCTCCAGTTCCGCGGGATCGTCCGGCGTGGGGTCGATGCCCTTGTACCGGTCCGTGCCCGCGTCGTCGACGCAGGTCACCGGGTTGCTTCCGCCGGTCCCGCGCGGGTCGATCCCCACGATGTCGTAGCGCTCGCCCAGCGCCGGGCGTAGCGCGAAGCTCGCCGTCATGCCCTGCACTCCCGACCCCGGGCCGCCGGGATCGACCGCGAGGATGCCCAGCCGCTCTCCCGTGGCCTTGCGGCGGTACGCCTGGAGCTCGATCGACTCGGCGGCGGGGTTCGCGTAGTCCAGCGGCACGCGCAACTTCGCGCATTCGAGCATGCCCTCGTCGCCCTTGGTGCGCTTGTCGTCGGGGCACTTGGCCCAGGCGAGTTGGCGACCGTAGAACTCCTTCAGCGCCGGGTCGTCCGCCCCGATCGGCTTGGCCGTCGGCGGGGTGGTGCCGGCGGGCGCGGGGGCGCCGCCGGCCGGCGGCTGGGTCTTGGACTCGGCATTGGGTGTGGCCTTGGGCTCGGACCCGCCGCCGGACCCGCCGCAGCCGACGGCCAGGGCCAAGACGAGGCCGGCGGGGATGATGCGTCGCGCTCGCGACACGAATATGGAGGTGCTCACGGCGCCAAGAACTATCAGCAACCGACCGCACGTGCCCACTATTTGTTTGGTCGGTATCTCTCAAGTTCCGGAATGACCTCTTTGCCGAGGATTTCGAGGGTGCGCATGATCTCCCGGTGTTCCAGGAATCCCCACTGGACGTAGCAGATCAGCTCGTCCACGCCCAGGTCCGCGTAGCGCTTGAGCTTGCGTACACAGGTGTCCACGTCGCCGATCACGATCATGTCGGCGGCGTCGAAGGTGTCCACCGGGACCTCGCCCTCGAACAGCGGCTTCAGGAGCGGGAAGGTGCGGTCCCGTTCCTCCGGGGTCAGGTGCGGCAGTTCCCATTCCAGGGTGAACATGGCCAGGTTCTTGTACCACCACGCGACCGAGTCCCAGACCCGGCGATCCACCCGCTTGCCGGCGGTGGTGTGCACGAGCGTGTAGGCGGCGACCTTGTTCGTGGTCACGTCGGTCAGCGGTGTGGGATCGGCCGCCGCCGCGCGGTAGGCGGCCACCTGGGCGGCCATCGTCTCCAGCGGCTGCATGATCGAGAAGGACAACATGCCCAGGCCGGACCGGCCGGCGATCTCCGCCGAGCCCTGCGAGGTGGCGGCCATCCAGCACGGCGGGTGCGGGTCCTGGAAGGGCTTGGGGGTGACCATCCGGCGCGGGAAGGTGAACCGCTCCGACGCGTACTCGAAGTACTCCTCGCGCCACATGCCGGTGACGATCTCGATCGCCTCCCGCCAGTCGTCGCGGGAGCGGGCGATGTCCACGCCGAACGCGGTCTGCTCCATGGGCGTGGAGCGCCCCGTCCCCCACTCCACCCGGCCGCCGGACAGGATGTCCACGGTGGCGACCTTCTCCGCGATCCGCTGCGGCGGGGTGAAGCCGAACGGGGTGAGGGTGACGCCGAAGCCCATCCGGATGCGCTCGGTGAGGCCGGCGAGGTGGCCGAGGAAGACCTCGGAGGCCGGCATGTGCGAGCGGCCCTCGCGGAAGTGGTGCTCGACCGCCCAGACGGTGTGGAACCCCATGCGGTCGGCCAACCGGATCTGCTCCACCGCCTCGCGGTAGGCGCGCTGCTCGGCTTGCCGCTGGCCGTGCGGGTGTTCGCCGGGCCAGGGGCGCGGCACGTCCACTTCGTAGAGCACGTCGAGCTTCATGGGGCGACTCCCGAGGTCGGCTTCGAAGGCGGTATGTTTCGGCATATCGAAAAGTTTTTCCGAATCCCGTATTCCGTGCTGCCGAGTGTGGCCCCGCGAGGTATCGGCCACAAGATGCCCGCCGGGTCGGAGAGTCGCCCTCATGGTCCGTCCCGCCCTCGCCGCCGGTCGCGCGGTGGAGATCCTGAACTTCTTCGCCGCCCACCCGGGTCAGGCGTACACGCTGTCCGAGCTGCACACCGCGCTGGGCATCAACCTCGCCTCCGCGCTCTCCGTGCTCCAGGCGCTGGAGGACGGCGGCTACCTGGTGCGGCATCCGCGCCGCAAGACGTACGAGCTGGGCCCGGCGCCGATCGCGCTGGGCGACGCGGCGCTGCGCGGCAATCGGGCGGTGGACCTGGCCCGGGCCGAACTGCGCGCACTGGCCGGTGAGTTCGACACCGAGCTGGTGGCGAGCGTGGCGATCGGCGACGAGGTGGTGATCCTGGCCGTCGAGGGCCGGCCGCAACTGGCGTCCGCCGATGTCCGGGTGGGGCAGCGGCTGCGCATGGTGCCGCCGCTCGGGCAGGTGTTCCACGCGTGGTCCCGGCCCGACGAGGTGGACGCCTGGCTGGACCGGCTCGACGAGCGGGTACGCGGCACGGCCCGGATCCACCTGCCCGCCACACTCGGCGCGGTCCGCGAACGCGGCTACTCGATCACCCTGGACAGCCCGACCCGGACCCGGATCGGCGACACGCTGGAGCGTATGGCCGAACACCCCCGCGAGGCGCCGCTGCTGCGCGACCGGCTGGCCGAGTTGGTCGCGGCGCTCGGCGAGGAGGAGTACGAGCTGATCGCGGTCGACCCGGGCACCACCTACGACATCTCGACCCTGGTCGCCCCGGTCTTCGACGCCGCCGGGCGGGTCGCGGTCGCCCTCACGCTCAACGGCCTGAAGGCCGTGACGGGCCGTCGGGTGGGCGACTACGGCGAGCGGTTGGGGGCGGTGGCCCGACTGGTCACCCGGCGCTCGGGCGGTCGGGCACCGGGGTGAACCGGGCGCGGGGGCAAAGCCTGGTGCCGGGGTGAACCGGGGTCGGCCATCCGTGTTTCACCGGCGTGTCGGGGCGTTCACCCCGTGCACATCCGCTCACCATCGGGCAATGCGCGCGTAACACACGGGCGGTTCCTTAACCCGCGCGTAACACCGAGGTATACGCCAGGAAACCCGCGCTGCGCACCCTGACCTGAAACCCCATCAGGCCCATGAGGGAGCCGCATGACCGTCGCCGTCGCCCCCGACGCCCTGAACGCCGGAGACACCGCGTGGCTGCTCGTGGCCACCGCGCTCGTGCTGCTGATGACCCCCGCCCTGGCGATCTTCTACGGCGGCATGGTGCGGGCCAAGAGCGTGCTGAACATGCTGATGATGAGCTTCGTGGCGATCGCGGTGGTGACCGTGGTGTGGATCGCCTTCGGCTACAGCCTGGCCTTCGGCGGCGACGTGGGCGGCGGTCTGCTCGGCGATCTCGGCAGCGTGTTCATGGCCGGCACCAAGCCCGCCGATCTGCACGGCACGGTGCCCGAACTGCTGTTCATGGCCTTCCAACTGACCTTCGCGATCCTGACCGTGGCACTGATCTCCGGGGCGATCGCGGACCGCACCCGGTTCAAGGCATGGGTGCTCTTTTGCGCCGTGTGGGTGGCCTGCGTCTACGTCCCGCTCGCGCACTGGGTCTGGGGCCCCGACGGCTGGATCGCACATCGCCTCGGTGCGCTCGACTTCGCGGGCGGCCTCGTGGTGGAGATCAACTGCGGCGCGGCGGGCATGGCGGTGGCCCTGGTGCTCGGTCCGCGGATCGGCTTCAAACGGGATCCGATGCGGCCGCACAACCTGCCGCTGGTGGTGTTGGGCGCGGGGCTGCTGTGGTTCGGCTGGTTCGGCTTCAACGGCGGCTCCGCGCTCGGCGCCAACGGACTGGCGGCGCAGGCGCTGGTGAACACGCAGGCGGCCGGATGTACCGCGCTGCTCGGTTGGCTCGCGGTGGAAAAGCGCCGGGACGGACACGCCACCACGCTCGGCGCGGCCTCCGGCGCGGTCGCCGGCCTGGTCGCGATCACCCCGGCGTGCGGGGTGGTGGACATGCCGGGTGCGATGGTGATCGGCCTCGTGGCGGGCGTCCTGTGCAGCTTCGCGGTCGGCTGGAAGCACCGCTTCGGCTACGACGACTCGCTCGACGTGGTCGGCGTGCACTACGTCGGCGGCGTGGTCGGGACGCTGCTGATCGGCCTGTTCGCGGCCGACGGCGTCACCGGCGGCCCGGCGGGCCTGCTGCACGGCGGCGGCGCGGCGCTGCTCGGCAAGCAGTTGGTCGCGATAGTGGTGGTCTCGGCGTTCTCCTTCGGCGTCACGTACACGATCGCCAAGGTGATCGACCGCACCATCGGCTTCCGCGCCCACGCCGACCACGAACAACGCGGCCTGGACCTGGCGGTGCACGCGGAGTCGGCCTATGACCTGACCGCCTTCGCCGGCACCAAGCGCACCCCGGGCCCGACCTGGCGCCCGAGCCCGAAACCGGCGGAGGACCTGGACCTGGACTGACCCCGACCGCACGCGCGACGGAAGCGCCACGCTGGGCAGGCCGAGCCCGACGGCCTCGGTCAGGACGCCGAGCGCGTAGGTGTCCGCGTGGCCGTCGGCCCACTTCGTGAGGGTGTTCATGGTCAGGGGAGCCACGGCCACGGCATCGGGCTTGGGCCACCGCCCGGGCTGATCGGCACGCCGATAGCGGGAACGAACCCCCCTCCCGGTCACCGCCTCGACAGCCGCCGCATCGACGAACCCACCACCCTCGGCCGCCGGCGTCGCGATGGTACATACATCCCACCCCCGCCCCACCGCGTCCCGAAGCAACACCTCGACATACGGCGCGGGCCCCGCCGCACAGACGACGAGATACAGCACACGACTCACCACGACACTCCCGATCGCACGGCCGGAGAACGCAGTTCCGGGAGCCGACCGTACTCGTCGCAACGCACCAGTTGGCCGGTGAGGTTCCTGGCCGCAGTGCGGGAGTGAATCTCTTCGGGTGCCTGTTCCTCTGCCGTCAGCAGCGCGATTCCGGCCTTCTCGGTGTGTCCGCAGGCGGCTAGGGCCCGGGCCACGTCAAGCCAGAAGACCGCGCGTCGCTCGGCGACCTCCAAGCCCGTGACGTCGACGCCGCGGGCCGCCTCGACCGCGTGTCCGGCATTGCCCAGGGTGAGGGCCAGGGACACACGATGGACGCCGACGTTGGTGGGGCCGAACGCCGTCCACTCGCGGTTGCCGTCGACGCCGAGCATGGCCGCGGCATGCTCGGCGTCGGTGAGGAGGGCTGCGACGGTATCCGCGTGGTCGATCTCCGACGCCGCCCAGGCTGCCCGCAGGAGCAGTGCGCCGAAGACGGAGATCAGTTCGGGCGTGTCCCTGCGCAGGTAGCGGGTCAGGTCATGGGCTGTGTCGACTCCGTGACGGATGGCCTGGCGATGGTGGCCGACCCCGCCCATAGCGTGTACGACGATCCTCGCGGCGCTGCCGATTGCGGCAGGGTCCTCCAATGCGCGAGCGGCCTGCGCGGCCCGGTCGGCCGCGATCCAGGCCGAGGCCGCATCGCCCCGCTTGCGGAGAAGACTCGCCACAACGTGATAGGCGGCAACGGCCGCACGCCGTACACGCGGATCGTCGAGGAGAACGCCGTAGCGGCACGCCTGCATGTGCCGCTTGGCCGATCGCACGGCGCGCCACCATCACCCGGGTGTGGCACGACGGTGACCGGTGGATGGTCGAATACGACTACGGCGCCCTCGCCGACAAGAGCACCACCGCGCCCGCCGCCGAGATGTACCGGGCCGGGCCCATGCCCCGGCCCGTCCGAGGCGCCTGCCTCGTCAGGGCTTGGGCTTCGGTCTGGGGCGGGCGAGGAGGATGTCGGCGGCGTGGGCTCGGACTTCGGCCTTGGTTCGGGGGCCGTGGTCGAGGTCCAGGAAGTGGCCGCCGATCGCCATCGCGAAGGCCATCAGGCTGCGGGCCTCGACCTCGTCGGGGTCGGCGCAGAACGTGCCGATCATCTCGCGCAGCAGCGCCATGCGCCGGGCGTCCACGCGGCGCAGTCGCTCCGCGACCGCCTCGTCGCGACGGGCCCAGTCGCGGATGGCCAGGTCGATGGGCAGCAGGCGGTCGTTGGAGAAGGTGAGCGCGCCCGCGCGCTGGATTTTGGTCCTCGGGTCGCCGCCTTCCCGTTCGACCCGGTCGATCACCTCGTCGGTGCTCTCCCGCTCCCAGGTCTCCAACATCGCCTCCAGCAGGGCGCCGCGGTCGGCGAAGTAGCCGTAGAACCCGCCCTTGGTAACGCCGAGTCGCTTGGCCAGCGCCTCGACGCGGACCGCGTCCGGACCGCCGGCGGCCAGGGCGCGCAGCCCCTCCTCGACCCACCGGTCCCGCGGCGTGCGCGGCGTTCCCACCATGTGCCCCACTTCACTTTCGGTGCTGATGTACGGAGCCGTATAAAACGGCTAACCTCATTTTATACGCAGCCGTATATCGCGCACCCGAGGCGGTCCTGCCCATGAAGCTCCCCCGCACCGCGTACACCGACCGGCCGTGGCGCATTCACGAACTCGCCCCCGACTTCCGGGTGGAGGACGTGTGGTCGTTCCGCACACCCGGTGCCGGGCCGGACGACTTCCCGACCATGCTCGCCGCGCTGCGGGCGGCCGGCGGGCTCGCGAAGCAGAGTGCGCCGGCCCGGTTCCTGTTCGCCGCGCGCTGGAAGATCGGTGCCCTGCTCGGCTGGGACGACCCGAGGACCGGTCTCGCGGCACGGGTCCCGTCCCTGCGCGATCGCCTGCCCGCCGACCTGCGCGACAACCCGGGCTTCGAGTCCGAGGAGATGCCGCTCACCCCCGTGTACGAGCTGGACACCGAGTGCGCCCGGGAGTTGGCGAACAAGACCGTCCACACGATCATGCACCTCGGATGGGTGCCGACCGCGAGCGGCGATTACGAGTTGCGCATGGCGGTCCTGGTGAAGCCCAACGGCACCTTCGGCCGGCTCTACATGGCCGCCATCGCGCCGTTCCGCCACCTCGTCGTCTATCCGGCGCTGACCCGGCAATGGGAAAGCGCCTGGCGGGAGTACGGCCGTCCGAACCCCGAAGGCGGCAGCCCGGCGGGCACCGTCGACGGCGTCGTGGGACGGAAGGACCTGCCCAAGTCGTTCCACGCCCTCACCGCGCTGCCCGACTTCGACTACGTCGACGTGTTCACCTTCACCACGGACGCGGCCGGCGACGCCACACCCGAGCAGTGGGCCCGGGCGATGTTCGGCGACGTCCCCAACGCCGGGGAACGCCTGATCTGGCGCGGCCTGCTCGGCCTGCGGCTCACTCACGGGCGCTCGCCGGACACGGTGGCCGGCTGGCGCGTCGCCGAACGCGGGCCGGACTGGATTCGGTTGGCGACGGCGTCCCCACACCTCACCGCCAACCTCGTCGTCCGCACGAGCGAGGGGCAGGTCGCACTCGCGACGTTCCTGCGCTACGAACGCACCCTCGGCCGGCTGATCTGGCCCCCGCTGTCCGCCGTGCACCGCCGCCTGGTCCCCGGCGTACTCCGCAACGCCGCGACCAGGGTCCACTGAGGATCCCGGTTGGTGGGGGCCGACCTGGGGCCTCTCGACGAACTCGCCAGAGGAGCGGGTCAACCCGTTCCTGCCCGCGAGCGCGCGCGTGTTGTGGCGCCCGGGTCGCCGGACCTGCCCCTGGTGGTGGGCGGCCACCCGCCCGCACAGGCGCGAGCTTGGGCAGCCCGGACGCCGGGATGGCCTACGGCGACGCCGCGGGGCGTACGCGCGTTCACCCGGGCCGAGGCCCGCCGATGGGAGGAGGACGCGGCGGACGGCGTCCCGGGCGCGGACGAGCTCGCCCCTACGGCCCGGCCTGGGCCGACGTCCGGGCGTAGCTCCGCCGAAAGGCGCCGTCAGCGGGACCGGCGGCCCAGCGCGACGGTCGTGGCGAGAGCGGCCACCGTCACCGCCGCCGGCAGCGCCGCCCGGCGGGCATTGCGGCGCCTGTTGTGGGCGTCGAACAGGCCGCCGCTGGACTGGAACGAGAAGGCCGACCACACCGATTGCGCCGAGAACGCCGAGGCCACGCCCAAAAACGAGCCGATCGACACGCACGACAGGGTCGAGCCGACCGACCCGAAGGACAGCGCCGAACCGACCGAGCCGATCGACAACACCGAGCCCACCGAGCCGATCGAGAGCACCGAACCCTCCGACCCGATCGAGAGCACCGAGTTGTGCGAGTTCCGGGACAGGATCGAGCCGTGTGCGTCGACGGCGAGCCGCTTCTTCGTCATCGGCCCAGTCTGCCCGAACTCACATCCGAGCAACCGCGATCACCCGCACCGCCGCGCGCGCCGCTCCCACGCCGGCCGCCGCTCACATCCGATCCACCGCCACCACGCGCACCACCGCGCGCCCGGTCTCGTCCGACTCGGTCAGGTCCACCTCGGCGGTGATGCCCCAGTCGTGGTCCTGGGCCGGGTCGTCGAACACCTGGCGGACCCGCCACGCCGAGTCCTCCTTGGTGATCTGCAACAGCTTGGGCCCGCGCGCGTCGGGACCGGTGCCGATCGAGTCGTGCTCGTCCCAGTAGTCCGCCAGCGCGTCCTGCCAGCGCTCGGCGTCCCACGCCGTGTCGCCCTCCTGCTCGGACAACTCGCCGAGCTGGAAGTAGCGCCGCAGCGCCGCGAGTTCCACCCGCCGGAAGAGCGCGTTGCGCACCAGGACCCGAAACGCGCGCTCGTTGGCGGTGACGGGCGCGGTCCGCCCCTCGATGTCGTCCAACTCCTCCTGCGTGGCGTCCGGGTTGGCCAGCTTCTCCCACTCGTCGAGGAGGCTGGAGTCGACCTGGCGGACGAGTTCGCCCAGCCACGCGATCATGTCGTGCAGGTCCTCGTTCTTGGCGTCGTCCGGCACGGTCTGGTTCAGCGCCTTGTACGCGCTCGCCAGGTAGCGCAGCACGATGCCCTCGGTGCGCGCGAGTTCGTACCAGCCGACGTAGTCGCCGAACGTCATCGCCCGTTCGAACATGTCGCGCACGATCGACTTGGGCGACAGCGGGTGGTCGCCCACCCAGGGGTGGCTGCGCATGTAGATGGCGTAGGCGTGTTCGAGCAGGTCCTCCAGCGGGCGCGGGTACTGGATGTCGGCCAGCCGCTCCATCCGCTCCTCGTACTCGATGCCGTCGGCCTTCATCTGCCCGACCGCCTCGCCCTTGGCCTTGTTCAACTGCGCGGCCAGGATCTGCCGGGGGTCGTCCAGGGTCGCCTCGACCACCGAGAGCACGTCGAGCGCGTAGGTCGGGGCCTCCGGGTCGAGCAGGTCGAACGCGGCCAGCGCGAAGGTGGACAGCGGCTGGTTGAGCGCGAAGTCGGCCTGGAGGTCCACGGTGAGCCGCACGATGCGGCCCTCCTCGTCCGGGGCGTCGAGCTTTTCCACCACGCCGCCGTCGAGCAGCGAGCGGTAGATCGCGATCGCCTGCCGGATGTGCCGCAACTGCTGCGCGCGCGGCTCGTCGTTGTCGACCAGCAGGTGCCGCATCGCCTCGAACGCGTTGCCGGGCCGGTTGATCACCGCGAGCAGCATCGCGTGGGTGACCCGGAAGCGGGACGCCAGCGGCTCCGGCTCGGCCTCCTGGAGCCTGGTGTAGGTCTCCTCGTTCCAGCCGACGAAGCCCTCCGGGGCCTTCTTGCGCACCACCTTGCGGCGCTTCTTCGGGTCGTCGCCGGCCTTGGCCAGCGCCTTGAGATTCTCGATCTCGTACTCGGGGGCCTGCGCCACCACGTTGCCCACGGTGTCGAAGCCGGCCCGCCCGGCGCGCCCGGCGATCTGGTGGAACTCGCGCGCCCGCAGTCGGCGCACCCGCTGGCCGTCGTACTTCGACAGCGCGGTGAACAACACCGTGCGGATCGGCACGTTGACCCCGACGCCGAGGGTGTCGGTGCCGCAGATCACCTTGAGCAGCCCGGCCTGGGCGAGGCGCTCCACCAGCCGGCGGTATTTGGGCAACATGCCCGCGTGGTGCACGCCGATCCCGTGTCGCACCCAGCGCGAGAGCTGGCGGCCGAACTTGGTGGTGAACCGGAAGCGGCCGATCACCGACGCGATCTGGTCCTTCTCCGCGCGCGTGCACATGTTGATGCTCATCAACGACTGGGCCCGCTCGACCGCCGACGCCTGGGTGAAGTGCACGATGTACACCGGCGCCTCACGCGTGGTCAGCAACTCCTCGATGGTCTCGTGCAGCGGGGTGACCCGGTAGGAGAAGTAGAGCGGCACCGGGCGGGTGGCCGACTTGACGATCGTGGTGGACCGGCCGGTACGCCGCTTCAGGTCGGCCCGGAAGTGGTCCATGTCGCCGAGCGTGGCCGACATCAGCAAAAACTGCGCCCTCGGCAGCTCGATCAGCGGGATCTGCCAGGCCCAGCCCCGGTCCGGGTCGCCGTAGAAGTGGAACTCGTCCATCACCACGACGCCGACGTCGGCTTCCGCGCCGTCGCGCAGCGCGATGTTGGCCAGCACCTCGGCGGTACAGCAGATGATCGGCGCGCCGGCGTTGACCGAGGCGTCGCCGGTCATCATGCCGACGTTCTCGGTGCCGAACTGGGCCACCAGGTCGAAGAACTTCTCCGAGACCAGCGCCTTGATCGGCGCGGTGTAGAAGCTGCGCTCCTTGCGGGCCAGCGCGGCGAAGTGCGCGCCGGCGGCGACCAGGCTCTTGCCCGAGCCGGTCGGCGTGTTCAGGATGACGTTGTTGCCCGAGACCAGCTCGATCAGCGCCTCTTCCTGCGCGGGGTACAGGGTGAGGCCGCGCTCTTCCGCGTACGCGGCGAAGGCCTCGTACAGGGCGTCGGGGTCGGCCTCGGCGGGGAGCAGATCGATGAGAGTCACCCGTCTATCCTGCCTGCTCGCCGCCCCCGCCCCGGACCCAACCCGGATACGACCTCGCCCGCGCGTCGGCGGCGGCGCTCCGGGCGCCGGTCGCGGGGGCTTCCGGTGACGCGTGTCACATGTCTAGGGTCGCGTGATCATCCGCCTCCGGGGTCGGGAGTGCTCGTGGGATCGGCACGACGCGTGGGGCGGGTGGGTCCGGTGCTGCGCACGGGGCTGGTGCTGTTCACCGGCGTGGTCCTGGTGGGCAGCCTCCTCGGGTACGCGGCCCGCTCCGGATCGCCGGCGTCCCGACGCGCGCCGACCGTGGTCGCGCTGTCGGACGAGGCGCGGACGGGGGCCGACGGCATCGGCTGGGCGGTCCGCTACGGCGGCCTCGGTCACGACCGCCGGCAGCGCACCTACCGACTGGTCATCTCCGCCGATCCCGCCTCCCTGGACACGGTGCTCGCCGGCGGCGTCGACCCGGACGTGTGGGACAGCGGGGTCGTGTACTCCGCGCAGCGCGTCGGGGTGCGCCCTTCGGGGTTCCGCTACGAATCGGGCACCACGTACTACTGGAGCGTGCGGATTCGCGACGACCGGGGCCGGGACTCCGACTGGAGCGCCCGCGAGCGGTGGACGGCGCCCCGCCCCTGACGCCGACGCCCGCCTACGCGCCCACCCGCCGAGGGCCGATCTCCGGTCGGCGGCCCCCGAGTTCCCGTCGGTGCCCCCGTGAACACGCAGCGCGAGCCATACGATGCATGCGACTTGATCAGGGGAAGGGACTTCAGCCATGCGCAGGATCCTCATCGTCGGTGCCGGCCAATCCGGGCTCCAGCTCGGCCTGGGATTGCTCGCCCACGGCTACGACGTGACCGTGATGACCGAGCGCACGCCCGACGAGATACGCGCGGGCCGGGTGACCTCGACACAGATCATGATGCCGTCGACGATCGCCCTCGAACGGCCGCACGGACTGGACCTGTGGGCCGACCGGGTGCCGCCGATCGACCGGGCGGGCTTCACCATCCCCGGCCCGGACGGCACGCCCGTGGTGGACTGGCTGGGCGATCTGGGCGGCGCGCAGTCGGTGGACCAGCGGATGAAGATGCCCGCCTGGATGGAGCTGTTCGTGGCCCGGGGCGGCAACCTGGTGGTGCACCCGGTCGCGGTGTCCGACATCGACTGGTTCACCCGCGCCCACGACCTGGTGGTGGTGGCGGCCGGCAAGGGCGAGTTGGTGTCGATGTTCGACCGGGACCACGAGAAGTCCGAATTCACCACCCCGCAGCGGCAGTTGGCCGTCGCCTACTTCCACGGCGCGACGCCCAGGCCGGCGGTGGGGCACGACGCGCTGCACGTCAACGCCATCCCCGAGGCGGGCGAGATCATCATGTTCCCGGGCCTGACCCTGTCCGGGCCGTGCGACATCATCCTGCTGGAGGCGATCCCCGGCGGGCCGCTGGACGTGTTCGGCGGCGTGCGCGACCCGCAGGCCTACTGGGCGCTGATGCGCGACGTGGTCCGCCAGTTCGCACCGTGGGACCACGACCGGATCAGCCGGGCCGAACTCACCGACCCGATGTGCGTGCTCAGCGGCGGCTTCTCCCCCATCGTGCGCAAGCCGGTCGCCCGACTCCCCTCCGGCGGGGTCGCCCTGGGCATCGGCGACGTGCTGGTGACCAACGACCCGCTCAGCGGCCAGGGCGCCAACAACGCCGCCCGGGCCGCCGACCTGTACCTGAACGCGATCGTCGCGCACGGGGATCGGCCGTTCGACGCCGACTGGATGGAGTTGCTCTTCGCCACGTTCTGGGACCGCGCCCGGCACGGGGTGAAGTTCTCCACCGCCCTGCTCGGCCCCCCGCCCGAGCACGTGCGGATGCTGATGGGCGCGGGCAACGACTGCCCGGCCGTCTGCGACGCGATCATGAGCGCGTTCGACAACCCGGCGGAGTTCGAGGACTTCATGTACGACCCGGAGAAGACGAAGGCGTTCCTGCACGGCGTCGGCGCGCTGTAGGGCGATCGGCGCCGGCGAGGGCGCAAAGAAGGCCGGCCCGAGAGCTCACGCTCTCGGGCCGGATGCCGTCGCGCCCCGGGTGGGGGTGGGGACACGAACGGCCGGGGATCAAATCCCCGAACGGCTACAGACCCTGGGGGGATTGGGCTGCGCCTGGCCCACTCGGAAAGGGGGGAGTCCCGTTGGTTCCGAATGGACCGTCGTTCTGAAGGCTAGTGAAAACCGTGGCCGAAGAACACCTGTCGACCCGACCGGATTGGGCCCGGGACGAGGGTTTAAGGCCCTCTTAAGAGTGAATCGTCGCCGAGGTTCCGGGGGGCGCACGAGCAGTGACTCACGGTGAGAAAATCGACACCGTCGACAACCGGCCGAGAGCGCCGGATCACTCAGCCGACACCGGTCCTGCGCCGTCCGCGCCGACTCTTGCCGGCCCTACGACTGCGCCGGGTGACCGCGTCGGTACGGCCCGCGCCCAACCGCACACTCACCTCCGCGCCGCCGAGCACCGAGCGGCCCAGGCCGACCTCTCCCCCGGTGGCCTCCGCGAGCCGGCGCACGATGTCCAGACCCAGGCCGGTCGAGCCGTCGCCGCCCTGCCCGTGCCCACGCCGCAGCGCGGTCTCCGGGTCGGCGATGCCGGGACCGCCGTCGGCGACGAGCAGGATCACCGATTCCCGGCCCGCGTGCAGCGTGACCGAGAACGGCACCCCCTCCTCGGTGTGCCGGAACACGTTGCCCAGCATCGCGTCCAGACCGGCCGCCAGGTCGCCCCGCGACACCGGGACCCGTACCGGCACCTCCGCGCCCACCAGTTGCCACGGGCGGTCCTCGTCCTCGGCCAGCGCGGACCAGAAGTCCATCCGGGCCCGCACCACCTCCGCCGCGTCGCAGCCCACCCGTTCGATGCTCGCGCTGGAACGCCGCGCGCCGCGGATCAACTCGTCCACCTCGCGCTCCAGTTGCGCCACCGCGTGCCGGGTCTGCTCGGCCACCGGATCGTCCCCGAGCGCCGCCGCGTTCAGCCGCAGCGCGGTCAGCGGGGTGCGCAGGCGATGCGACAGGTCGGCGGCCACCTCCCGCTCGTTGGCCAGCAGTTGTTCGACCCGATCGGCCATCGTGTTGAACGACGTGGCGGCCTCCTGGAGTTCGGAGGGGCCCTGCGGGGCGATCCGCGCCTCCAGGTCGCCCGTACCCAGCGAACGCGCGGCGGCGGCCAACGACCGGGCCGAGCGCACCACCTGCGCCCCGAGCCGGTCGGCGACCAGGACCGAACCGCCGACCAGCACCACCGCCACCCCGGTCAGCACCAGCCACGCGGTGCCCACGCCGTGGTCGAGATCGCCGTCCGGGACGTACACCTCGATCACCGTGATCCGCCCCTGGTCCAGCACCACCGGCTGCAACAGCGCCCAGCCGCCGCCCGCCCGGACCCGGAACGAGCGGGCCGACTCGCGCGCGCCCGCCACGTTGTGCTCGCTCGCCCGCGGTCGCCCGAGCACCGAGCCGTCGGGCAGGTGGATCGCGATCCGCCCACCCGATCCGGCCGGCACACTCGCGATCGCCGGCTCCAGCGCGGCCCGATCGGTGGTGATCACCAGCGCCGGCTGCAGCGCGGCGGCCTGCCGCTCGGCATCGGTGAAGGTCCGGTCCGCGGCGATCTCCCGGATCACCAGGACCAGCGGGATCAGGAACGCCAGCGCCACCATCGAGGTCACCGCCAACGAGACCCGGACGAGCGTGCCGCGCAACCCCCTCGGCGCCCGGGCCGGCCTGGGGCCGCGTGCCGGCTTCGAGACCCGGGCGGACCCGCCGGCCCGCTCCGCCGCGCCCGCGGCCCGACTCCCGGACCGGCCCTCCCCGCGCCGCCCGGCCGCCCCGCGCCCGCCGGAGCGCAGTCTCACGCCGGGGGCTCCAGCTTCACCCCGACACCCCGCACGGTATGCAGATACCTCGGCTCCCGCGCCTTCTCGCCGAGCTTGCGGCGCAACCACGACAGGTGCACGTCGATGGTCTGGTCGTCCCCGTACGCCTGACCCCACACCTCGGCCAGGATCTCGCGCCGCGGCACCACCCGGCCGGCCCGCGCGGCCAGGAACGCCAGCAGGTCGAACTCGCGCCGGGTCAGCTCCAGTTCGCGGCCGTCCAGGTGCGCCTCGCGGCGCCGGGTGTCGATCCGCAGGCCGCCGGTGCTGAACACCTCGGGTGTACTGCCGCCACGCGCGCGGCGCAACACGGCCGACAACCGGGCGCCCAGATGCTCCCCGGAGAACGGCTTCGTCACATAGTCGTCGGCGCCGGCGTTGAGCAGCCGGACCACCTCCGCCTCGTCGTCCCGGGCGGTCGCGATGATCACCGGGACGTCGGATATGCCGCGCAACATCTTCAACGCCTCGGATCCGTCCAGGTCCGGCAGGCCGAGATCCAGGATGACCACGTCGAACGAGTACTGGGCCACCTCGCGCAGCGCCTCCAGGGCGGTGCCCACGCTGCGCACCGCGTGGGAGGACGAGGTGAGGTAGCGGATCAGCGCCGAACGTACGAATTGGTCGTCCTCGACAACGAGCACCTGTGCCATGGTTCGGAACCGTACCCGTAACGTCGGCTCCCCCCGGCCCGGGAGGGGCCCGTGCTCTCGGCTCCCCCGGCGCCGGCCCGGGACAGACCCGTGCTCTCGCCGCCACCCCGCCGGGGACGGGCGGGCCCGGGGCGGAAGGATGGGGCCCGTGCGGAGAATCATCACGTCGATCTCGGTGTGGCTCGCGGTGACCGCGGTCGCCGTCGCGCTCTCCTGGTGGGGAGTGCGCAGTGTGCTGCGCGAGACCGTGTTCGAACCGCCCAGGCCGCCGAGCCCGGTGGCGGGGGACGTACCGCCGCCCTCGGTGTCCACGCCGCCGCCCACACCCTCGGCGCCGCCGACCTCCGAGGCGCCGGACCTGATCTCGGCCGTCAACCGCACCCCGCCGCCCACCTCGCCGTCCCCGCCCCCGACCACCATCCCGCCGACCACGAAGGCCCCGCCGGCGGCGCCGCCCGCGCAGTTGCGGGAGCAGCCGCCGGCCGCGGCGGTGCAGAGCTTCGAGGTGCGCGGCGGGCGGGCGTCGTTCCGCTACCAGGCGACCACCGCGACGCTGATCGCCGCGTCGCCGAACCCGGGGTGGGCGGTCAAGGTGTGGCCGGGCGACCGGTGGATCCGGGTCGACTTCGTCCGACACGGACAGACCTCGTCGGTCTTCGTCGTGTGGAACGGACACGACCCGATGGCCTCGACCTACGAGGACTGACGACCGGCGCGGCCGAGCCCTCGCGGCGCCCTCGCGCCCCCGCGCCCCACCCGGCTCACAGGTCCTCCAGCACCTCGGCGGCCGTGGCGCGCAGGCCGCGCGCGACCCGGGTGGCGGTGTTGTACGCCTCGTCGCCGCGCCCCTCGGAGAACGCGTTGGCCGCCTGGATCAGCCCCTGGGCGCCCTTGAGCGCGTCGATCGCCGCGGCGAGCAGCGCCTCCCCGCGCGCGTCCCGGCCCGGTTCGCCCGCCATCCCGGCGAGCTGCCGGGTGAGCACGGTCAGCCGCATGTCGACGCCCCGGACACCGGCCAACGGCGCCGGCCGCGGGTCGCGCACGCTCGGCACGCCCTGACGCGGCATCGACACCCCCTCGGGGCCGCCGCACAGCGGACACGCCTCGCCGAGCGCGAGCAGACCGCGCTCGGGGTGCCGGGGACACGGCGCCGAACGCGGTCGCGCGTCGGCCGCGTCCCGGGCTCGCCCGCGCCGCCGCCGGTTCTCGCAGAACAGGCACTTGTCCCGCGCGTCCTCGTCGACCGGACCGTGCGGATGCTCGTTGCACAGCGTGGTCGGCGCCGGCGCGGTCAGCCGGCCGAGCAGACGCCGCGTGTTTGCCAACTGCTCGGCGATCGCGTCGTACGCCTCGGGCGGGCTGGTGTTGCCGAGGAGATCGACCATCTCCATCAGGTTCTTGGTCGAGCGGACGAGTGCGTTCGTATCAGGTGCCACGCCTATGGACTGTAAATGATCGCCGGCCCGTCACCGCACGATCAGCACTTCGAGGGTGCGGGGCCCGTGCACCCCCTCGACCCGATCCAGCTCGATGTCACTGGTCGCGGACGGCCCGGAGATCCAGGTCAGCGGTCGACCGGGGTCGAGTCGCTCCAGCGCCTGCGGCACCGAGGCGACCACGTCGGCGGCGCGCATCACACACAGGTGCCAGTCCGGCACCAGGGTCAGCGCCCGACGGCCCTGGCCGGGTCCGGCGTCGAGCACGATCGTGCCGGTTTCGGCGATGCCGACGGCGGCGGCGGTGAGTACGCCGTCGGCGGTGTCGAGGGTGGACGTGGTCAGGATGTCGGCACGGTCGGCACGGTCGGCAACCGTAGGCCTGTTATTAATACTATTGTCGTACAACTGCTCGTACGCCCAGCCGTCCGCCAGGCACACCCCCTCGGCGAGCCCGGCCGTCCACGCCGGCGGCAGCCCGGCCGGGGTCACCACGGTGCGGGCCCCGCGCCGCTCAACCGCCGCGGCGACCGCGTCCGGGAGGGCGTCCTCGGCGACCTCGTGCACCACGGCCCGATAGTCGCGCAGGTGCGCGACGAACAGTTCGAGCACACCCTCGGCGACATGCGCCCGTGCGTAGTCGCGCGCGACCGGGAAGTCGTCGTCGCTCGGCACGTCGGCGAGCGCCCGGCGGACCCGGGCCAGGATCGCTGCACGCGAACTCATCGGTCGTCCTCCTCGATCCGGTTCTTCTCCACCGGCGGTTGTGCCGGAGCAGCCGGGGGTCGCGCCGGCGGCGCGCCGCGTTCGCGCACCCACCAGTCGCGGAAGGACTGCGCCGGCACCTCCGGCAGGGCCCGGCTGTCCGACCAGGCCGCACCGGGCCCGGGCGCGCGGCGGGGCAGCAGCCGACGCGAGCGGGCCGCGACCCGCTGTACCGTGCGCAGCCGCTTCGCGTCGTCGAACACCCACTCGGCCGCCCGCATCGCCGCCCGCTCGGCCCGATGACCGCCGCCCTCGACCACCTGTTCGCGCAGGTGCACCAGCACCTCGGGGATGTCGATGGCGACCGGGCACACCTCGTAGCACGCACCGCACAACGACGACGCGTAGGGCAACGACGCGGTCTGCGGGTCCACCTTCCCGGTTGCCACGCCCCGCAGTTGCGGCACCAGGATCGCGCCGATCGGCCCCGGGTACACCGACCCGTACGCGTGGCCCCCGGTGCGCTCGTACACCGGACACACGTTCAGGCAGGCCGAACACCGGATGCAGCGCAGCGCCTGTCGCCCGGTGGTGTCGGCCAGCACGTCGGTACGGCCGTTGTCGAGCAGCACCAGGTGGAAGTCCCGCGGGCCGTCGCCGGGGGTGACGCCGGTCCACATCGAGGTGTACGGGTTCATCCGCTCCCCGGTCGAACTCCTGGGCAGCAGTTGCAGGAACACCTCCAGATCGGCCCAGGTCGGCACCACCTTCTCGATGCCGACCACCGAGATCAGCGTCTCGGGCAGGGTCAGACACATCCGCCCGTTGCCCTCCGACTCGACCACGACCAGCGTGCCGGTCTCGGCGACCAGGAAGTTCGCCCCGGACACCGCGACCTTCGCGGACAGGAAGCGCTCCCGCAGGTGTCGTCGCGCGGCCTCGGCCAGCGCGGCCGGCTCGTCGCTCAGCCCGGGCGGCGCCGGCACCCCCCACTCGGCCATCTCCCGGACGAAGATCTCCCGGATCTCGGCCCGGTTGCGGTGGATGGCCGGCACCAGGATGTGCGACGGCAGATCGTCGCCCAACTGCACGATCAACTCGGCCAGATCGGTCTCGTAGGCCCGAATCCCCTCGGCGGCCAGCGCCTCGTTCAGCCCGATCTCCTGGGTGACCATCGACTTGACCTTGACCACCTCGGTCTCCCCGGTGGCCCGCACCAGATCGGCGACGATGCGATTCGCCTCCGCCGCGTCCGCCGCCCAGTGCACGGTGCCGCCGGCGGCGGCGACGGCCGCCTCGGCGGCGAGCAGGTACTCGTCGAGCCGACGCAACGTCCGGTCCTTGATCGCCGCCCCGGCGGCTCGCAACTCGGCCCAGTCGGAAAGCTCGCCGACCACATGGGCACGTTTGTCCCGGATGGTATGGGTTGCCTTACGCAGATTATGGCGAAGCTGGGGATTCGAAACGGCCGATCGAGCGGCCTCGGGAAACGGCGGCATACCCAGGAACGTGGGCGGTGAGGTCATGGCGAAAGCTTTCCGATCAACGGGTCGAGGCAGGTCGGCTCACAGGCCGGAGGGGCCACACCGCCGCCTGTGAGTCCGCAGCCGATACGGAGGCGGCAACGGGTGGAGCGGGCGGGTACACCAACCCCCTAACCCGCCGTCGAGGCGAGAATCTCCGCCAGGTGCACAACGCGCATGCCGGTCCGCTGACGATCCATCAGCCCACCGATGTGCATCAGGCACGAGTTGTCCGCCGCACACAGCACCTCCGCCCCCGTACCGGCCGCGTGCCGCACCTTGTCGGCGCCCATCGCGGTGGAGACGTCCGGGTTCTTCACCGCGAACGTGCCGCCGAAGCCGCAGCACTCCTCCTCGCCCGGCAGGTCGACCAGCTCCAGGCCGCGCACCTCGCGAAGCAGCGCGGTCGGCCGGTCGCCCAGGCCCAGGAGGCGGCGGGAGTGGCAGGTGGGGTGGTAGACGACCCGGTGCGGGAAGTAGGCGCCGACGTCGGTGACGCCGAGCACGTCCACGATGAACTCGGTGAGGTCGTACACCTTCGGCACCACCGCCGCGACCCGGGCCGACAACCCCGGATCCGCCGCGCGTGCGGCGGCGCGCGGGTGGTTGTCCCGGATCATCGCGCCGCAGGACCCGGACGGGGTGACCACCGCGTCGTAGCCGGCGAAGGTGTCCGCGAATCCGGCCACCATCGGCTCGATCCGCTTGCCGTAGCCGGTGTTCCAGTGCATCTGGCCGCAGCACGTCTGCGCGGTGGGGAAGTCCACGGTGCAGCCGAGCCGTTCCAGGAGGCGGACGACGGCCCGTCCCGTGCGGGGATAGAGCGTGTCGTTGACGCAGGTGATGAACAGCCCGACGCGCATGCGGGCGGCCTCCTCGCGACTGTCGGATCATGTGGTCTGACCACACTGTGGTGTGCTCACGCTAAGGGCATGGCATGCTTGGCCACAAGACACCCCCCGATTCGCGATCCGCGACGCCCGCATCCGAGGAGCCCCCGTGACAGACGGCCCCGACTGGCGTCCGGTCAAGCGTGTACGCGCGTTCGAGGAGGTCGTGGCGCAGATCGAGGAGCAGATCACGAGCGGCCGACTGCGGGCCGGCGACAAGCTCCCGGGCGAGCGCGCGTTGGCCGCCGCGCTCGGGGTCAGCCGCCCCTCGGTGCGCGAGGCGATGCGGGTCCTGGAGGCCATGGGGGTGCTGGTGGCCAGCCCGGGCAGCGGCCCGGAGGCGGGGGCGGTCCTGGCCGGCTCGGCGGGCCCCGCGCTGACCGGCGTACTCCGGCTGCATCTGGGGCTGGCCAACTTCGCCGTGGACGACGTGGTCGAGGCCCGGCTGCTGATCGAGTCGTGGGCGGTCGAGGGCGCGGCGCGGCACGCGGGCGAGGCCGACCTCGACCGGCTGAGTGCGATCGTGGCCGCGATGGACGACCCGGACCTGTCCCCGGACCGGTTCAACGAACTGGACACCGAGTTCCACACCACGATCGCGGAGTTGTCGGGCAACGCGCTGGTGACCACCTTCATGCGCGCGCTGCGCGACACCGTCCGCCGGCACCAGCGCCGGGCGGTGGCCGAACTGGGGCCGGACACGGGCGCGTTGCGCGCGGACCACCGGGCCATCCTGGCCGCGATCGTGGCCCGCGACCCGCGCGCCGCGGCCGGTGCGGTGGCCGCGCATCTGCGCCGCGCCTACCCGCAGGTGTCCCGAGTCCGCGAGGACGCGTCCTCCCCGGAGAACTGACGAACCGTCAATGATCCGGCCAAAATAGCTGACGAACCGTCATCGACCGCGTGTGACAAGGCGATCGGTCGACGGGTCGCGGCCGGGGGCGGGTCGTCGACCGGCCGCTCGCGCCGACTTCGGGCAAAGCGCGCAACGCTCTGGTGACACAGCGCTCCGGCCCGGCATACTGCGCGGCAACGTACAGCGCAGGAGGTCGCGAGGATGCTCGGGCACGACCGGATCGACGCGGAAACGTACCACCGGGACATCGTCCCCGGATTGCTCATCGGCGCGCACGGCAAACGGGCCGAGGCGGGCCTCGCCGGGCTCGACCCGCTCGGTCTGCGAGTCGGCACCGGCGCGTGGACCTATCGCGCCCAGGACTCCCGACTGCGCGTGGTGGAGGGGATCGACCCGGATGCCGGCTGCGTGGTGCGGCTGTCCCCCGACGCGTGGACCGACCTGGTCACCCTGCTGCGCACCGCCGCGGCGCTGGCCATCGCGGGCGAGGTGCACACCGAACGCGGCACGGTGCTCGACCTGTTCCGCTGGGAACCGGCGTTGCGGGCGCTCTACCAGGGCATCGAGATCTACCTGCCCGAGGGCCCGGAGCTGTACGACCGGCACGGCGCGCCGGTGGACCCGGCGGCCGAACTCACCCTCGACCGCTCCGATCGGGAACTCGCCGAACACTTCGAGGCGACCGGGGTGATGCGGGTGCGCGGGGTGTTCTCCGCCGCCGAGATCGCCGCCCTGAACGCGGAGGTGGACCGGCTCGCCGCCGAGGCCCGGCCGGACGACGACCGGTCCTGGTGGGCGGAGACCGAGTCGGGCGAGGCGGTGCTGTGCCGGATCGTCTACGCGAGCGAACGCTCCGCGCCGATCGGCGCGTTGGCCCGCGATCCGCGCCTGGTCCGGCTGGCCGGTCTGCTGCACGACGACCTGGCCGCGTCCATGGACCGGATGGAGGGGGTATCCGTCCTGCTCAAGCCGGCCGGTCGGCTCAAGGGCCTGGCCAACATCCCGTGGCACACCGACTGCGGTCTCGGCGGCCACCACATCATGTGTCCGTCGGTGGCGATCGGCATCCAACTGACCGGCTCCTGCGCCGAGACCGGCTACCTGGAGGCGATCCCGGGCTCGCACGGGCGCACCTGCCCGCAACCGACGCAGGAGGAGCTGTCGAACCTGCCCTATGTCGCGGTGCCCACCGAGCCGGGCGATGTGACGGTGCACGTGGCCGACGTACTGCACGCGTCGCCGCCGCCCGCGGGGGTGGGCGGGCGGCGCACGATGTACGTCACCTTCCGGCCGCCGGCGCTGTTCGAGCAGGTCGGACCGGGCGAGGCGGTCAACGACCTGATCCGCAGTCGCACGGCGAGCGAGTTGGAGGCCGGCCTGGGCCGGTGAGTGCGCCGCCGGAGCGGACGGGCGCGGGGACCGCGCGGGGTGGGACGGGCGCGGGGACAGCGCGAGCGGTGTTCGGTGCTCACCGGTTCCGGAGGACACCCGTCGGTTCCACGCTGAGGATCCGATCCAAATGGGTGATTCGCAACACCCGCGCCGGTTGCGGCCCGACACCGCACACCACGACGTCCCCGTCCCGGTCGCGCAGTCGGCGGTAGCCGTAGACCAGGCTGCCCAGGCCCGACGAGTCGATGAACGGCACCCCCGACAGGTCGATCCGCAGGCTGCGCGCGCCCTCGTCGACGAGGCGGTCCACCGCCTGGCGGAAGGCCGGCGCCGCGGTCATGTCCATGTCGCCGTGCACGGACACGATGCCGCCGAGATCGGCCTCCAGGGCCGTGTGCACCACGCACGGTCTGGCCGAGAACGATGTGTGATCGACGTCGTCCGGCGGGAGATCGTCGATGCTCATGGGGACCACTCCACCCGGTCGAGTGTCGGTTCGGTCGCGCGGCACGCGACCGCTCGCTACGATGCGCGCGTCCCGGGACGAACCTACACATCCATCCCGGAACGCAGGGCCGCATCGGCACCCTACTCGCCGGATCGGTCGCTCGTGGACCGTCTTCCCCTATAGGTGTGATTCCGTCGGAAGCCACCCGCGGCCGACCTCGGCGGTCGTACCGTGAAGGTTGCGCGAGCGCCGGCGCGAGCCGGCTCGAAACGCACGGACGCAAGGGATTCCGTAGCCATGACCGGACCACGCCCCTCGAGTGACGAGCGGGGCAACAGCACGCAGGAGTCGGCCGCCTCTCGGCCGACCGACGGCTTCGAGCCGCCGCACGCCCTCGACGAGACGGCGCCGCCCGGCTGGTCGCCGGCCGAGGTGCTCGACGAGAGCGACACCGGCGTGATCGTGTTCACCCCCGAGGGCACCGTGTGCCACGTCAACCCCGCCGCGGGGCGGGTGTTGCCCGACTGCGCCGTGGGCACCGCCTTCCCGACCCTGCCCGCGACCGGGACCACGTGGCGGGGCGAGGTCGACGATCGCCGCGTGCACGGGCGCCGGGCGGTGCTGAGCAATGGACACTACGCCTGGTACGTCCGCGACACCACGGCCGAACGGCGGCGCGAGGACGCGCTGTTGGCCGAGCGGCGGCGCAAGGTCTTCCTCGCCGAGGCGGGCCGGGTGTTGTCCGCGACCACCCACCCGCGCCGGCTGACCGATCTGGTCACCACGCTGCCCGCGCCCGAACTGGCCGACTGGGTCGCGCTGTCCGTGCCGAGCATGGAGGACGGCCGGATGCGCACCACCTACGCGCCCGCCACCGGCGCCCCGATCGCCCGGGTGACCACCGGCCTGGGCGCGGCGTGGACGGCCCCGGCGGGCGTCGGCCGGGTGTTGCGCACCCGCCGGCAGGAACTGCATCCGCTGATGGATCGCGAACTGCTCGGCCGACTGGTGCCGGACGAGGCGGTCGCGGACCTGCTCGCCGTCGACGCGCGGTGCGCCCTCGTGGTCCCGGTGCCCACGGACGACGACGCGCCGTCCGTACTGACGTTCGTGCGCTCGGCGACCTCGGAGCCGTTCGCCGAGGAGGAGATCGCACTCGCGGTGGACTACGCCGAACGGGTGGGCGTGGCCCTGCGCACCTCGCGGCTGTACGTCGAACAGGACCGGCGCACCCTGCTGCTCGCCCGGGCACTCGTCCCGGGCCCGCTGCCCGAGGTGCCCGGCGCGCGGATCGCCGCCCGCTACCGCCCGGTGTCGTTGACCAACGGTCTCGGCGGCGACTTCTACGCCGTGCATCCCACTCCGGTCGACGGCACGTGGGCGTTCTCCGTCGGCGACGTGTGCGGACGCGGCACGCCCGTGGGCATGTTCAGTTCGCGCTCGCTGCTGATCCTGCGCACGGCGGCGAGCGCGGGCTGCGCTCCCGCGCGTCGGATGGCGCTGCTCGACGCGGAACTCACCCTCGGCGACCCCTCGTTGGTGCTGACCGCGATCACCGGGGACTGCTCGGTGCATCCGGACGGCTCCGCGCGGGTCCGGCTGACCTGCGCGGGGCATCCGCCGCCGCTGTGGATGGACCCGGCGGGTCGGGTCACCGCGATGGCGCTCACCGATCCGCTGGTGGCGGGCATCCCGGGCACCGTGTTCGGCGAGCGGGAACTGCCGCTGCCGGCCGGGTCGACCCTGCTCCTGTACAGCGACGGGGTCACCGAGGCGCGGGACGCGGACGGCGAGGCGTACGGGGTGGAGGCGTTGCGGCACGACCTGGCCTCGTGCGCGGGCATGCCGGTGGAGGCGCTGGTGGAGCGCCTGGAACAGCGGCTGCTGGAGCATCTCGGCGACGCCCCGGTGATCGACGACGTGGTGCTGTTGGCCATTCACATCCCCTATCGGGACGACCGCGAGGCGCTGCCGATCCTGGCCGAGCTCGGTCGTCCCGGTCCCGACGAGCATCCGGACGGCGCATGACGCACGTGGTCTCCGACGAAGTCGACCTGTTCCTCGCACACTTGGGCCGGGCCGACGAAGTCGAGGCACTGAACCTGGTCCGCAACCTGCTGGGCAGGGGGGTACCGGGCGAGGAGGTGTTGACCCACCTGGTGATCCCGGCGCTGCGCGTGGTGGGCGAGCGGTGGGCGACGGGCGAGTGGACGGTGGCGCGCGAGCACGCCGCCTCGCACGTCACCGGGCGGGTGGTGCACCTGGTCGCGGACGCGACGGCGCGCCCGCGCTCGCAGACCCGCATCGTGGTGTGCTGCGCGCAGGGCGACTGGCACGGGCTCGCGTCCCGGATCCTGGCCGCGCTGTTGCGGCTGCGCGGTATCGACACCACGGTGTTGCCGCCGGGTACGGGTGCGGGCGAACTGGCCCGGGTGGTGCCCGACTCGGGTGCCGGTTCGGTGGTGCTGAGCTGTACGGTCTCCACCGCGCTGCCGGGTGCGCGGGCGATGGTGGAGGTGGCCCGCCGGGTCGGGGTGCCGGTGCTGGTCGGCGGTCCCGGCTTCGGCCCGAACGGCCGCTGGGCGGGCGTCGTCGGCGCGAACGGCTGGGCGCCGACCGCCGAACGCGCCGCCGAGATGCTGACCGGCCCCGACTGGCCGACCGTCACCACGCCGGCCCCGCGCCTGCGCCACCTGCCCGACCCGGCCCACGACGGCGTCGGCCTGCTGCGCACCCCGCTGGTCGCCGCGGGCATGTCGGCCCTGGCCCCGATCGAGGGCGAACGCTCGGACACCACCATGCGCGACGGCCTGGCCAGTGCGGTCGATACGCTCGCCGTCTCGCTGTTCCTGGACGACGACGCGCTGTTCGTGGATTTCACCCGGTGGTTCGCCGACGTACTGGGCCACCGGCGCGTCCCCAGCGAGGCACTGGCCGCCGCCTACCGGGCCTTCGCCACGCGTTTGACCCACGTCCCCGGCGCGGGCGCCACGCTGACGGCGGCGGACGCGGTGTTGTAGGAGCGGAGGCGGAGCCGCCTCGGTGTTTTTCCGGCAACCGGTCAGCCGGCGGCGCTCAGGTCCTCGTCCGTGGGGATGTCGTCGGACAGGGCTTCGGTGAGGTCGGGGTGTACGTCGAAGAGGCGGCGCAGGCCCAGGGCGGTGAAGACCCGGTTGACGTGGTGGTCGTTGTTGCCGGGCATCACCAGCCGCAGCGAGCCGCCGGTGGAGCGGAGCAGTCGGCGGGCCGCGACGAGGGTGCCGATGCCGGTTGAATCGAGGAATTCGACCCGGGTGAGGTCGAGGACGATCCGATGATCGCCGTCGGCGACCGCGCGTCTGACGTGTTCACGCAGTTCGGGGACGACGGCGTAGTCGACCTCCCCGAGGACGTGCAGCACGGTCCAGCCCTGGAGATCGTCCTTGATCACCTGAAGAGTCACGCGCCGGCAGTCCCCTCGCCCATGGTGTCCCGAGCCGCGCGAGACAGGGCGGCCGGAGCGATCGGCGAACCCGTCCCCCAGCGGATGGCACCGACGGATCCGGGCGGGACCTGGACACGTGGTTCGGGAGCCGGGTGGTCGGCCCGGCCTGTGACCTACCGTAGTGGGCCGCGGGAACCGGGGCAGTGACGATCCGGTCACGTACGGGTCTCGGTTGCAGCGTACACGGATCATCCCGGGCGCTACGCGGAGCGACATGGCCCGCGCGCCCGGCCGTCCCGGTGACGCAACGTCACCCGGTGTCACCTCGCTCGATGCGGCGGGGGCGGTGCGGGGCCACGTTCAGCGGGTCGGCCACGGTACGTCCGCGACCACGGTGCACGATCCCGGCGCGATCTCGGTGAAGCCCGCGTCGCGCACCACGGGCCGGCCGCTGCCGGCGAGCGCGGGCCATGCGGCGGGGTCGGCGACTCGAACCGCGAGGTCGAAGTCACGCGCGGCCCACTCCTTTCGCGCACCCGGACCGAGCCCCATCCAGGCGATGTGCGCGCCGTGCCCGACCTGCGCCATGGCCTTGCCGGCGGTCATCTCCAGGGACGGGTTCAACCACAACACCGGCTGCCCGGGGTCGGCGGCGGGCGGCGGCGCCGGCTCGTCCAGGTCGGTGCCGGAGACCTGCAACCTGGCCAGATCCTTGGGCCATCCGTCCAGCGGAATGGGCGGATACACCCGGACCTCGGCGGTGCGGTGGGCCACGGTGATCCCGGGCAGGGCACCGGCGCGACGCCACTCGCCGCCACGGGCCCGGCGCACCACCTTGCGGATCCGATGCCCCTGCCAGGCCTCGACGACCTCGTGCCAGTCCCCTTCGGGGTCGGTGGAGCGCACGTCGGCGAGCAGCACGAGAACCGCCCGCGCGGCGGCCTCGAGGGCGTCGGTACGGGCCGGGGGCTCGTCCTTCTCGATGTGGGCGACGAGGGGCAGGACGTATTCGATGGAACTCACGGCTCCGATCATGCCGTGCTCGTGGCCACACGGCCTCGCCGGGAGCCTCGCGCCGAGCCGGGTGGCGGTGGGGCCTCGGTGGGCTCCGGGAAGGTCGCGCCCACCGCCCACCGTTGCCTCGGGTGCGCGGGCCGGCCTTCCCTGGCCTCGGGCCGGGCCGGCCGCGCGCCCCGGGCCGGCCGGCTCCCGGCTTGGCGTCAGGGCGCCGACGTCGTCGTCAGGAATCGGGCTATCGTGCCGATGGCCGTGGTGGATTCGGGGATTTCCGGGTCGATGGCGGGCCAGGCGTGGGGGACGTCGGGGACCAGGTGGGCCTGGACCGGGACGCCGGCCGCGGCGGCTCGGGAGGCGAATGCCGTGGTGTCGCCGAGCAGGGCCTCGTGGCAGGAGGCCAGGAGCAGTATCGGCGGCAGGCCCGACAGGTCGGCGAACAGCGGGGAGGCCAACGGGTCGCTCGGGTCGTGCAGTTGCAGGTAGATCTCGGCGGCCTCGCGCAGCGACCGCTTCGAGATGAACAGGTCCGTGGCCGCGTTCGAGTCGTATGTGGGCTTGGTCACCGTCAGGTCCAACCACGCGGACAACAGCACGAGGCCCGCCGGCATCGGCACCCGCGCACCCCGGGCCGCGATCGCGAGCGCCGCCGCCAGCCCGCCGCCCGCCGAGTCGCCGCCCACGAACGGCGCCGCGTCCAGGCCCTCCTCCTCCACCGTCACGAGCGCGTCGTACACGCTCGCCGCGTCGTGCAGCGCGGCGGGGAACGGCGCCTCCGGCGCGAGCCGGTACTCGACCAGGATCACCCGCGCCCGGGCCGCGAGCGCGATCCGCGACGCGATCCCCAGCCAGCCCTCGGCGTCGCCCATGCGATAGCCGCCACCGTGGAAGTAGAGCAGCGTCAGCGCCGGGACCGGCACCTCCAGGAACGTGCACGGCACGCCGCCCACCAGGCGTCGGGCGACCGCCACCCCTTCCTCGGGTTCCTCGCGGTACGCCGCCGTGCCGCGACGCCGCGCCTCCAACTCCTCCGGCGCGGGCCGCCCCTCCCGCGCGGGCGGCAACTGCCAATCGTCCAGGCTCATCCCTGCTCCTCCCCGCCCGGATGCGAACGGGCCCGACCGTCCCCGGTCACCCGCTCGATCCCACCGAACCCATCGATCCCGTCGACAACCCGTCGGACCCGCGTGTCCGGGCCCACCCACCGTCTGCCCCGCCGCCGATCGTCCACGCCGACGACCCGCCCCGCGAACGGACCCGTCCGACCGCCCGATCGACCGCCCGTTCGGGAGCGCGCGGGTGCGGATCGAAGCTTGCGACAAACCCTGGTAGGGATCAAGCGATTGGCCGGGTTGTGACCTGGGCGCCGGCGCAATTGGCCGCCGGGCGCACCGTTCGGTTCGTACGATGTGGCGCGCGGGGTCCTTCGAACCGCTCCCGGACCGGCGCCGGGGAATCGGTCGTCGCACCGACGACAGCAGGAGGGGGGTCCGTCGCATGGTGGTCCGGGTACGTGTTCTCGGCCATGTCTGCGTCGACGGCCCCGCGGGTCGCGCCGCGGAGGACCTGCTGGGCGGACCGCAGGCCCGGCTCGTCTTCGCCGCACTCGCGCTCGGCCGCCGACACCCGGTGCCGCGCGAGGAGTTGGCCGCGCTGCTGTGGCCCGAGCAGGCCCCCAAGTCGTGGGAGGGCGCGCTGCGCGGGGTGCTCAGCCGGGTGCGCGGCTTCCTGGGGCAGGCCGGCTACGACGCGTCGTCGGTGTTGCGCCACCGGGCCGGCTGCTACGTGTTGTCCCTGCCCGAGGGGACCGAGGTCGACGTGGAGGCCGCGGAAAGCGCCCTGATCGAGGCCGAGGCACTGGCCGTGCACGGCGCGTTCGCGCAGGCCAGGACCCGCGCGCACGACGCGCACGAGATCCTCGCCCTGCCGTTTCTGCCCGGCCTGGACGGCGACTGGGTGAACGAGCGCCGCACCCGCTGGCGTTCGGCCCGACTGCGCGCGCTCGCCGTGTCGGTGACCACCGAACTGCACCTGGGCCGCGCCGACGCGGCCGTGACCCGCGCCGCCCAACTGGTCGACCTGGACCCGTTCCGGGAGAGCAGCCACCGCCTTTTGATGACCGCGCACGCCGCCGGCGGCGACCGCGCGGCCGCGCTGCGCGCCTACGAGCGGTGTCGGCGGCTGCTCAACTCCGAACTGGGCGTGGGCCCCTCGCCCGAGACCGAGTCGGCGTTCCTGCGCCTGCTCGGCGACGCCACGCCGCAACCGCTGCCGGTGCCCGCGCCCGCCGCCCGCTTCGCCTCACCGACCCCCGGCCTGGACGCGCCGCCCGCGCCCGCCCCGACCCGCTCGGCGCACGACGTGTTCCCGCACGGAGCGCCCGGGCCTATCGTGGGCCGCTCCGCCGAGTTGCGCCTGCTCGAGGAGTCCACCCGGGCCGAGGTCGGCTCGCGGGTGATCCTGGTCAGCGGCGACGCCGGCATCGGCAAGTCCTTTCTGCTCGGCGAGTTCGCCACCCGCGCCGGCCGGGACGCTCTGGTGCTGACCGGACGCAGCGACGAGGGCGTGGCCGCGCCCTTCCAACCGTTCGTGACCATGCTGCGCGCCCATCTCGGCGACGTGGCGGCCGAGGAACTGCGCGAGCGGGTCGGCGACCTGGGCGGCGAGTTGCACCGGCTGCTGCCCGAACTGCCGCTGGAGCCCGCGGGCCTGACCCAGCCGCAAGGGCCGCCCGACTCGGACACCGAGCGCTATCGGCTGTTCGAGGCGGTCGCCGGGGTGTTCCGGCACGCCGCCGGCGAGCGCGACCTGATCCTGCTGCTCGACGACGTGCACTGGTCCTCCACCTCGACCATGCTGATGCTGCGGCATGTCGCCCGCGCCCTGGTCGGCACCCGCGCGGTGATGGTGATCGCCTTCCGGGACACCGGTCTGGGCTCGGTGCATCCGATGACCCGGCTGATCGCCGACCTCTACCGCGACCTGCACCCGCTGCATGTGCCGCTCGGCGGCCTGGACGTGGCCGCCCTGGTCGAACTGGCCCACGTACTGGCCGGCCCGCTGCCGCCGCGTGCCGAGGGCGTCCGGGCCCACGTACTGCGCGAACTCAGCGACGGCAATCCGCTCCTGGCGACCGAACTGCTGCGCCAGTGGGCCGACGTCAGCGACTGGTCGGCGCTGGGGAAGAGCGTGCCCGCCGATGTTCCGCGCCGGGTGCGCAACGTGCTGCGCCAACGGCTGCTCGGTCTGCCGCAGTCCACCCTGGAGGCGCTGACCGTGGCGGCGGTGGTCGGTCCGGCGTTCGACATCGACCTGGTCGCGGCGGTGCACCCCGGCGGCTTCGACACCGTCGTGGACGCGCTCGACGACGCGGAACGCGCGCACGTGGTGCGCGGCGAGGAGACCGACCGCCCGGGCCGCTTCACCTTCGTCCACGCCCTGGTCCGCTCCACGCTCTACCAGGAACTGCCCACCGCGCGCCGCCTGCAACTGCACCGCAAGGTGGGCCTCGCGCTGGAGGCCCGGGGCGATCGGGACGCCCACCTGCCCGAGTTGGCCCACCACTTCCGACTGGCCTGCCGCTTCGGCGAGGCCCGCCGGGCCCTGGACTACGCCCGCCGGGCGGGCGACGAGGCACGCGACGGCGGCGCGTTCGAGGTCGCCGCCGAGCACTACCGGCAGGCCCTGGAGGTGCTGCCGATGGTCACCGACCCCGCCCCGGAGACCCGCTGCGACCTGCTGCTCTCGCGCGGCGCCGCGCTGGACCGGTGCGGCGACCGGCGCTGCCGCGAGGTGCTGCGCCGCGCCGCCGAGGAGGCCAGGGCGCTCTCCGACTCGCGTCGGCTCGGCCGGGTGGCGCTGGCCATGGTCCGCCTGGGGCAGGTGTACCAGGTGGGCGTGGACCTGGAGTTGGTCGCCCTGCTGCGCGAGGCGCTGGCCGCGCTGCCGATCGCGTCCGCGCTGCCCGCCGACATCGCGCTGCGCTCGCTGCTGCTGGCCGCGCTCGCGGTGGCGCTCACCTTCGGACAGGACCGCGAGGCCCGGCTGAGCATGCTCTACGAAGCCCTGGAGGCGGCCCGCGAATCGGGCTCGCACGATGCGCTGGCCCAGGGCCTGGAGGCGCACCACCTGGCCGCGTCCGGGCCCGACCTGGTCGAGGAGCGGCTGCGGATGAGCAGCGAGTTGACCGTGTTGTCCGGGCTGACCGGTGATCAGGAGTCGTTGTTTCGCAGCCACTTGAACCAGGCCTACGACCTGGTGGTGTGCGGCGCGATCCCGGCCGCGGAGCGCGAGTACGCGCAGGCGCAGCGGGTCGCCCGCCGGTTGCGCCACCCGTGGTTCACGTGGGAGGTGCTGATCTACCGCTGCGGCCTGGAGTTGCTGCGCGGACGCACCGCGCGGGCCGCGGACGTACTGGCCGACGCGCTGCGGCTGGCCCGCCGTTCGGGGCTGCCGCGCGAGGCGGTGCGCTCGTTCAACCTGTCGCAGATCCTGGCGGTGCGCTGGGAGCAGGGCCGGCTGGGCGTGATGGCGCGGCGGGCGGGGGTGGCGGCCGGCTGGTCCCGGGACGTGTCCTGGTGGCGGGTACAGGCGTGTTGGGCGGCGTCCGCGTCGGCGGATCCCAAGTCTGCGCGCGAGGAGTTCCACGCCCTGTGCGTACCGGGCTTCGCGACCATCCCGGTGGACCTGCTGTGGACCGGCTCGTTGATGCGGCTCGGCGAGGTGGCCCTGGAACTGGGCGACACCGAGCGGGGATTGCTCGTGGCCGAAGCGCTGGCGCCGTACGCGGACCACCTGGACTGGACCGGCTCCTCGCTCGGCCCGGTGCGCCGGGTGCTCGGCGGCCTGTCCGCGCTGGTCGGCGACGAGGCCGCGGCCCGCGCGCACTTCGCCGCGGCACACGCGCGCTGCGTCGAACTGGGCCTGCCCGGACACGCGGAGCGTACGCTTCAGGACGCGGTGCGATTGCTCGGGGAGTCGCCGGACACCGGCGTACCGCTGGGGAGCTGACTGGCTGTCACCTTGCGCTTTCGCGCTGCTCTGACGCTGTTCTGACGCTGTTTGCCTACCGTTGGTGACGACCCGGCCGGTGTGCCGGGTGCACAACGGGGAGGACGGGGCAATGGGGATAGCGGGCGCGGGATCGGCGGTGGCGCACGACGCCGACCGAGGCACGTTCAGTGTGTTGGGCTGGCCGGTCGTGTGCTTCGATTCGTTCCATCGGGTGGAACTGCCGCGTCGCCTCGAGGGCGGGCTCGGCGAACGGGTCGCCTGGGACGTGGCCGGCCGCGCCCCGATCGCCCTGTGCATGCCCGACGGTTCGGCGTACAGCTATGTCGAGGACCGGGGCGAGGTGCGCATCGTGCCGGGGGTCAGTGCGGACGCCGAACTGGTCGTCGAGCTGGCCTCCGGCGCGTGGCAGGACTACCTGTACGAACTGCGCACCAGCCGCGGCCTGGTCGAGTCGCACGCGGTGCGCTTCGTACGCGGCACCTTCGCCGACTGGGACACCTGGGAGCCGGCGATCCGCTGCATGTACTCCGGCACGCCGATCTACCACCCCGAGGCCCTCGATCTGCGCGACCTGGCGGATCGGCCGATCGACCTGCACCGCGACTTCACCACTCGGGACGAACCGGATGAGATGGCGCATTTCCTGCGCACCACCGGCTATCTGGTGGTACGTCAGGTCTTCGACGCGGACCGGGTCGAGGAGTTGGCCGGTGAGGTCGACCGCATTCGCGGGTTGTGCCGCGACGGCGACCGGGGTTCGTTGTGGGCCGCGGACCCGGCCGGTCGGCGCTCGCCCTACCGGCTGACCTATCTGGGCATGCGCTCGCCGCGCATCGCCGCGCTGGCCGACGACCCGACCGTGCGCATGTTGTGCGGCCTCGCGGGTCAGGACGTGGTCGCGGTGACCGACCGGGACTCCGGACAGATCGCCGTGCTCAAGGAGTTCGGCACCGCGCCCGAGCCGCTGTCCATCCCGGACCTGCCCTGGCACAAGGACTGCGCACTCGGCGGTTGTCCGATCACGTGTCCGCGCGTGCACGTGGGCATCCGGCTCGATGCGGTGACCCAGGACAGTTCACAGCTGTACGCGCTCGCGGGCTCGTGGGGCACGGTGGCGCACGAGCGCTACACGGCGGAGCAGTGGGCACGGCTGCCGGTGGTGGGGATGACCACCGAACCGGGCGATGTGACCGTGCACATGGGGTGCGGGATGCACGCGGGCCCGGCCGCGACCGGGGCCGCCCGTCGGCGCACGCTTTACGTCCAGTTCGACAACCCGCGCATCTTCGACGTCACGAACCCGTACGAGACCTACGAGCACGTGATCCCGGGCTACGACAACAGCGATGACGGGTCCGCCATGTCGTGGCTGTGAGGCCGGGCCGCGTCTTCGCGGTTTGCGGGGGTGGGCTTGGGCTTCCGGCCGGGCTCGGGTCCTGGGCGGGGCTCGGGTCCTGGGCCGGGGTCGGCCCGGCGGATCCCGGCTCGGCAGGATCCGCCGGACGCGTGGCCCCTACTTGGCGGGGCGGGTGAGTTCGCACCTCCCGTTCGCGCAGGAGCGGCGCAGCCGGCCGGCCGAGATGGTCTCCATCAGGCCGATCGCCCAGCACATCGGGCAACCGCGCAACGCGAGCAGGCCGACCGGCGCGAGCAGCAGGCTCACCCAACCGGCGACCGGCAGCAGGGCCAGTGACGCGACGAGCGCGCCGAACCCGACGGCGCCCCGGGCCAGATGGCGCGGGACGGTGGCACTGGCGAAGCCGCCGGGCTTGGGCACGACGTGAACGGCGTGCGCGGCGAGGGCGGCCTGCGCGTCGTGGGCGGCCGGCCGAACCGAATCGGGCTCGGCGGCGCGTGTCTTCGCGAGCGTGGTCGGAGTCGAGTCGGGCGTCATCGTCGGTTCTCCTCACTACGGGACGGCTCGTCGCGCAGGGCCTCGCGTACCGCCGAACGGGCTCGATGCAGGCGGGACTTCATCGCGGCGGTGCCGATCCCGAGCCGGTCGGCGACCATCCGGCCGGGCAGCCCCTGGATGTCCCGCATGACCAGCACCTGCCGCAGGTCGTCGGGCAGGGCCGCGACGGCGGCCGCGACCCGCTCGGCCTCCAGACGCAGCAGGGCGTCCTCCTCGGCGGAGCGCGCGGCGCCGCCCGGGATGTCGAACGGGTCGGACCCATCGGCCGACGCGTGGTGGACCAGGGCACGCGTGCGACGCAGGCACTCGTTGCGGACGATCCGGAACATCCACGACGCCAGTGCCCCCGAGGCGCGCAGCATGCCGATCTTGCGATAGAGGATGATCAGCGCCTCCTGGGCGGCGTCCTCCGCGTCCTGGGGGGTGGCGCACAATGTGTGCGCGAAGCGGCGCACGTGCGGGTGGGAGCCGTGCACCAGCGCGGTGAGCGCGTCGACGTCCCCGCGCTGCGCGGCGGCGACCAGGACCGCGCCGGGCCAGGTGTGGTCAGCCACGCTGACGCCTCCGGCGGCGCAGCGTGACGGTGCACACGCACAGCAGCAGCGCGGCTGCCGCGACGACGATGACGACTACGGTCATGGGGTCCTCCCGATGGGATGCGGGCGGACGAGGTGGTCGTCCGCACACGCATGAGAGGCGCGGCGGGCGCAAAAGGATTCACCCGGGTTCGCGGGACGGTGACGGCGGATCACGAACCCGATGATCCCGTGCCGGCGCGAGCGCGACGGACCGGCCCGGTCGACCTCAGCGCGGATTGCGCTTGGTGATCCGGCCCTCGGTATCCGCCTCCAGCGACGCCTTCCCCTCGGACCCGGTCACGGTCACCCGGATGACCACGGCCCCGGAGCCGGCGGCCGGCTCGAAGGTGATCCGCCACGAATTCGGCTCGGCGATGCCCAGTTTGGTCTGCGCGGTGCGTACCAGTGCGGGCAACCGCTCCAGCGGCAGCGTATTCACGTCGATCACCGCGCCGGGGTCGGCCGGGGTGCCGAGCACGCCCTTCATCGAGATCCCGTGCTCGTCGATGGTGAACGTGGCGGCATTGCCCGTGTGCATCCCGCTCACCAGCGAACCGACCAGCCGGCGGAGTTCCCCATCGGCCAGCATCGAGTCGGACGACGCGGTGCCGGAGACGGTCGTACTCGCCGAGACGCTGCTCGTGACCGTCGTCTCGGACGAGGAGGAGGACGAGGAGGACGTGGTCGTCGTAGTCGAATCGCCGATCTCGTCGGCCAGTTCCGCCCGGAAGAGCAGCACCACGATCCCCGCGCCGACCAGCAGGCCGAGTGTGGCGAGCAGGCAGAACGAACCGTCACCGGCCGGAGCCTCGACCATGGCGGACTCCGGCGCGGAGTCCACCGTCTCCACACTCGCCCGCCGGGCCCACTCCTCGGTCGGCTCGGTGACGAGTTTGACGTCCCACAGGTCGTCGGGGCGGTACTCCACGACCACGACCCCACGCGGCCGGTAGTCGGGGATGTCGACCAGGTTGAGGTCCTGACGCATCTTCACCCGGTACGCCGTGCGCTCGTCCGGCGCCACGGTCAACTCGAACTCGACCGGGATGTCGGCCGTATCGCTGCCGAGGGCGCGCCGGCTCTCGATCACGGCCAGCGCAAGGCGGGCCGGCGCGCGGACGTCCCGGGTCCGCTGGACGCGCCCACCGACGGCCCACGCGGCCATGTTGAGCAGGAAGAGCCCGACCCCGATCACGCAGATCTGCCAGCGCTCCAGGATGCACCCGACCACGAAGCAGCCCAGCGCGCCGCCGATCACGCCGCCGGAAAGAAGCCCGAGCACACCGGACTTCAGCCGCTCGCCGACGGGTTCGCGGGTCTCGATCATCGCCATGGCGGCGATTGTGCCGGTCCCGGATGGACGCCGAAAGACGTCCGGGCGAAAACCGACCACCTGTTCGCAGGACGTGGGGAGTTCCCCCGATTCCGAGCCGGAGGGCGACACGAACGGCCGGCGCCATGGCTGCCCGCCTCGATACTTACCAATTCGTTAGTACCTCACAAATTAGTAGGTACTTGTCGACTGGAGTGCGTCGATCAAGGATGGATCCCGGCGCCGAACACCAACGTCTCGCCCGCCTCCCACTCCCTCCCCTCCCGTCCCCTCCCGTCCCCTCCCCTCCCATTCCTCGTCACACCTGGAGAAGAACCCATGAACGCGCAGCAGCCCCACACCCCCGTAACCGTCCTCGGCCTCGGCGCGATGGGCCGGGCCATCGCCGGCGCGATCCACCGGGGCGGTCACCCCACCACCGTCTGGAACCGCTCCGCCGGCCGCGCCGACGACCTGGTCGCCCAGGGCGGCGTCACGCTTGCCCCGAGCGCCGCCGAAGCGGTCCGCGCCTCGCCGGTGGTCGTGGTGTGCCTCCTCGACGACGCGTCGGTCCGCGACACGCTGGCCGCGCTGGTCGACCCGCTCGCCGGCCGCCTGGTGGTCAACGTGACCACGGTGACCCCGAATCAGGCCCGGGAGACCGCGACCTGGGCCGCCGAACACGGGATCGAATACCTCGACGGCGCGATCATGGCCATCCCGGAGATGATCGGCCTGCCCGTCGCCTCGCTCCTGTACAGCGGCTCGCAGGCGGCCTTCGACACCCACCGCAACCTGCTCGAACTGCTCGGCGGCGCACGCTGGTTCGGCGAGGACGCGGGCCTGGCCTCGCTCTACGACCTGGCCCTGCTCGGCTCGATGTACTCGATGTTCGCCGGCTTCGCCTACGGCGCCGCCCTGGTCGGCAGCGAAGGCGTCCCGGCAGCCGAGTTCGCCGAGATGGCGGCCCCCTGGCTCACCGCGATGACCGGCGGCCTGGCGGGCCACGCGGAGCACTTCGACAGCGCCGACTACACGGCCGAAACCCAGAGCCTGACGTTCAACAAGGCCGCCGTCGACACCATCGCCGAGGCCGGCCGAGACCAGGGCGTGGGCACGGAGGTAATCGCCGTCGTACAACACCTGATCGACCGCCAAATCACAGCAGGCCACGGCAAGGAAAGCTTCGCCCGAATCTTCGAAGGCATCCGCCGCCCGCCGACCGGTGGCGGTGGCAACGAAGGGCGCTGACACGGCGGGGGGTGGGAGCGGGTCAGCCCTGCCGCCGGAGCCTCGCCGAGGGGGCCAGGCGTTTCCGGCGGGCGTCGCGCCTTGGGTTGCGGGTGGCCGGTGCGGGGTTTGTCCGGTGACAGAGGTCGGCCGCCGCCGGCGCTCGGGGCTCCGAGACGGAGGGCTCTCGACGAGACGGGTGTGTTGGTCGGCGAAAACCGGCTGGCAACGGGGGGCGGGGAGGGCGGCCGGGTTGGGTCCTCCGGGGGGCTTTCCCGAGTGGGTCTGGTGGTTTTCGGTGAGCGTTGCGCGTGTGGTTGCGGGTGGCCGGTGCGGGGTTTGTCCGGTGACAGAGGTCGGCCGCCGCCAGCGTACGGGGCTCCAAGACTCGAAACCCCGACGAGACGAGCACGTTGCTCACCGAAAACCTGCTGGCAACGGGGGGCAGGGAGGGCGGCCGGGTCGAGTCCTCCGGGGCACCTCTTCGGGTGGGCCGGGTGATTCCGGCAGGCGTCGCGCGTGTGGTTGCGGGTGGCCGGTGCGGGGTTTGTCCGGTGACAGGGGTCGGCCGCCGCCAGCGTACGGGGCTCCAAGACTCGAAACCCCGACGAGACGAGCACGTTGCTCACCGAAAACCTGCTGGCAACGGGGGGCAGGGAGGGCGGCCGGGTCGAGTCCTCCGGGCAACCTTCCCGAGTGGGTCGGGTGGCTTTCGGCGGGCGGTGGCATGTGGCTGACGAAGGTTCACGAACCCGGATTGCGCAGGTGCCGGAACCTCGGTGTGGGAGAAAACCGCAGGTCAGTGCGGGTGGCCGCTGTTTCGGGCGCCTCGGGATCCGGCTTCGGCGCCCGGTGGGCACTTTCGGTCTCCTCGACGGCCTCGGTGGGGTCGTAACCCCTGAAATCGGCTGTGAGTGCGCGAATTCGGTCTTCACAGCGGCGTCGAGGGGGCCGGGGCACACGAAACCGGCACTCGACGTCCTACTTACGCCCTCGACACCACAAAACCGCAGGTCACCGAAGCTCGAAGCCCACAACCACCGATCGCGATCCGGTTTCGAACCCCAACTCCTCTTCAAACGCCCCCGAAGCGCCCCGACCCACTCGGAAAAGCCCTCCGGAGGACCCAACCCGGCCGCCCTCCCGCTCCCCCGTTGCCAGCCGGTTTTCGGTGAGCAAGCCGCTCGTCTCGTCGGGAGCCCTTCGTCTCGGAGCCCCGAGCGCTGGCGGCGGCCGACCTCTGTCACCGGACAAACCCCGCACCGGCCACCCGCAACCACAAGCGCAACGCTCACCGAAAGCCACCAGACCCACTCGGGAAAGCCCCCCGGAGGACCCAACCCGGCCGCCCTCCCTGCCCCCCGTTGCCAGCCGGTTTTCGCCGACCAACACACCCGTCTCGTCGAGAGCCCTCCGTCTCGGAGCCCCGAGCGCCGGCGGCGGCCGACCTCTGTCACCGGACAAACCCCGCACCGGCCACCCGCAACCACAAGCGCAACGCCCGCCGAAAGCCACCAGACCCACTCGGGAAAGCCCCCCCGGAGGACCCAACCCGGCCGCCCTCCCTGCCCCCCGTTGCCAGCCGGTTTTCGCCGACCAACACACCCGTCTCGTCGGGAGCCCTCCGTCTCGGAGCCCCGAGCGCCGGCGGCGGCCGGCCCCTGGCGCCGGACAAACCCCGCACCGGCCACCCGCAACCCAAGGCGCAACGCCCGCCGCAAGCGCCCGACCCCCTCGAAGGCCACGCGGAGGACCCGACCCGGCCGCCCTCCTCCCGCCCCGTCACCCCGCTCCGTCCCGCTCCGCCCCTCTCCCGCGCCAACCGCTCACCCCCCTTGAATAGTTCACCAGGTTAAGTTACAACACGTAACGTAAATCCAGCCGGAAGCTGCCAGCCGTACCCGCCCCCCGGCAGGTCCGGCACCGGCGATCACCAGTGATCACCAGCAATCACCAGTAATAGGGAGAAGCCCCATGGCCGATCTGCTAGTACGTGGAGGCACCGTCGTCGACGGGACCGGAGCGCCCCCCACCCCCGCCGACGTGCGGATCAGGGGTGGCGTGATCGTGGAGGTCGGGCCCGGGCTCGCGCCGGCCGGGGGCGCCGAGCGCGTCGTGGAGGCGGGCGGGGCCTACGTCGCGCCCGGGTTCATCGAGGCGCACACGCACGTCGACGGGGCCATGTGGTGGAACCCGGATCTGGATCCGTTGCCCGCCTACGGCACCACCACCGTCGTGTTCGGCAACTGTGGGATGTCGGTGGCGCCGTTGCGGGAGAGTGCGCGTGGGCCCGTGCTCGATCTGTTCTGCTTTCTGGAGGACCTCCCCCTCTCCGCCTTCCAGGACAAGGTGCCGTGGACGTGGGAGCGCTGGCCGGAGTACCGCCGCGCGGTCGAGGGTCAGGCCGTCTCGGTCAACGTGGCCGGGTTCGTCGGGCACCTGACCCTGCGCACCACGGTGATGGGCGCGGAGGCGTCCTGGGGGCGCGCGGCGACCGGCGAGGAGATCGCCGAGATGGCCGCGCTGCTTGACGAGTCGTTGACTCATGGAGCTATCGGCTTGTCGACCAATGTCTTCGACAAGGACCGCTACCTCAAGCCCGTGCCCACCCGGCTCGCCGAGGACGCCGAGTTCGAGGCGCTGGCCGACGTGCTCGCCCGGCACCCCGGGGCCACCCTCCAACTGATCACCCGGTTCAACGAACCGGACAACATCGACGCCGACGTGGAGCGCTTCGCCCGCATCTGCAAGCCGCGCGGGATCCGGGCCCAGTGGACCGCCATCCCGTCCACCGTTCGCGAGGACTACCTGCGCGAACAGACCATCGCGCTGCACCGCAGGCTGCGCGCCGACGGGGTCGACTTCTGGCCCAACGTGCCGCATAAACCGCTGGAGCCGTTCTTCAACTTCGAGCGCGCGCTCACCTTCCAGCGGGTCGCCGCGTGGAACCACTGGATCAACGGTCCGGCCGAGACCAAGCTCGCCACCCTGGCCGATCCGCAGTGGCGGGCCCGGGCCCGCGAGGACTGGGACAACCGGGTCTCGTCGTCGACATCTCGACTGGATCGCCCCGAGTCGCTGATCCTGGCCATCTCGGAGACCGGGCACGGCCCGCTGGGCATCTCGCTCAAGGAGTACGCCGACCGGGAGGGGCTGCACATCTCCGACGCGCTGGCCACCTGGATCGGCCACAACGGGATCCTGTCCTGCCTGCGCGGCATCCCGGACGCGTTCGACGAGCCCGTCGTGGCCGGCCTGTTCGCCGAGCCGCACACGCTGACCAACATCAACGACTCCGGCGCGCACCTGCAACTGTTCTGCGGCTCCGGCGAGAACGTCTATCTGCTCACCCGCTACGTGCGCGACACCGGCCTGCTGAGCGTCGAGCAGGCGGTGCACAACCTCACCGGCAAGCTCGCCGGCTTCTTCGGCCTGGGCGACCGGGGCGTGATCGCCCCCGGCCTGGCCGGCGACCTCGTGGTGTTCGCGCTCGACGAGATCGAGGTGCGGCCGGAGGAGAAGCGCTACGACAACCCGGACGGCTCGTGGCGCTTCACGCGCGGACCGGCCGGGGTACGGGCCACCATCGTGCGCGGCGTGCCCACCGTGCTCGACGCCGAGCCCACCGGGGAGCGCCCGGGCACGATGGTCGGCCTTGTTTCGCCGCCCAACTGACGGAACGTCACATAACTCCCCTTACCCTTGGAACACGGCGGTGGGTCACCGACCCTCCGCCGTGTCACGGTTTCGTGACGATCCGGCCTGGCCTTCACCATGGGGCAGGCACCACAGGGACGCTACGGCCAACGTGATCGATGCCACGGACCGCGTACGGGGAGCGGGACCCGCGGCCTCTTCACAGCGGGCATGCGCGGAGGGCAACCTTGTGGATACGGGCAACCGGTTCCACGACCGAAAATGACTCGATCGGCGTCCGAATTACGCTGATTTGGGCAAAGTCGGTACGTCGTGAGCAATCACCGCCGGAAGCGCGATGGCCCTCCGTCTAGGTAGCATCCGCCGAGTGCCGCCCGTTACCGACGGGCACGCCCCCCGACAAAGGTTCTCGATGAGTGACGATTCCCCCTCGCCGGCTTCGGCGGGGTTCGTGCCGACGCAACGGCCGCGCCTGGCCAAGGGAGCTTCTCCCTGGCTGGTGCCGACGGCCGTGACCGGCGCGTTGACCGGTTTGGCCGCACTGCGCAACCGGCGCTGGGCCCTCGCGGCCGTGCCGACGCTGGCGCTCACCGGTGGCATGCTGTGGTTCTTCCGTGACCCGGAGCGCGTCATCGGCGACGGCGTGATCGCCTCGGCCGACGGCGTGGTCCAGAGCATCGACCCCTGGCCCGACGGCCGCACCCGGGTCGCGACGTTCATGAGCCCGTTGAACGTGCACGTGAACCGTGCGCCGCTCGACGGCGTCGTGAAGTCCGTGGAGCACAAGGCCGGCGGATTCGTTCCGGCGTTCAACAAGGAAAGCGAACACAACGAGCGCGTTGTGTGGATCTTCGACACCGCGATCGGCGACGTGGAGCTGGTGCAGATCGCCGGCACCGTCGCGCGGCGCATCGTGCCGTATCTGGAGCCGGGTACCGAGGTCGCCCGCGGCGACCGCATCGGCCTGATCCGGTTCGGCTCGCGCGTGGACGTGTACCTGCCGCCGGGCGTCGAGCCCGCGGTGACCGTGGGACAACGGACGACGGCGGGAGAGACACGTCTTGACCGGGACTGACTACGACGATACGGCCGACCTGGATGTCGCCGAGCTGAACATCCTGGGCACCCCGGTCGAGGACGATCCGCAGGCGTGCCTGTCCTCGCGGATCTCGGTCGCCGACGTGCTCACACTGGGCAACGCGGCGTGCGGGTTCATGGCGATCTACTTCCTCGCCTGCTCGGTGATGGCGCAGCGCGGCGGCGACGTCGGCGTCTCGGCCGAGCGCGGCATGGCGGCGGCCGTGGTGCTGATGCTGGTCGGCGCGTTGTGCGACCTGTGTGACGGCATGGTCGCCCGCAAGCTGCGGATGTCCTCGCTCGGCGCGCAGCTGGACAACCTCGCGGACGTGATCACCTTCGGTGTCGCGCCGGCGTTCTTCGTGGTCACCTGGGCCGCCGTGCCGGTGAACGCGGGTCAGGCGCCGGCCGCGGTACTGGTGGCGCTGTCGGTGCTGATCGCCGGTGTCCTGCGGCTGGCCAGATTCGCGACCACGCCGGGGCGTCCAGGGGTATTCCAGGGCATGCCCATCCCGATGGGCGCGATGACGGTCGTCTCGATCGTGCTGCTCGACCTGCCGTTCACGCCGGCCGCGGTGCTGATCGTGGCCGTGTCCGGGCTGATGGTCAGTCGGATCGAGTACCCCAAGCCCCAGGGCAACATGGCGATCCTGGTCATGGCCGGGATCGGGCTGAGCATGAGCTGCCTGATCGCCTGGGCGGCCGACGCGCCCGGCAGCGAATGGATGCTCAACATGGGCGCGACCACCCAGGTCACCCTGGCCCTGCTCGTGCCCGCGATGGCGATGGCCCGCAAGGGCGTGGAGCGCATCGGCCTGCGGATGATCCGCTAGCCGGCACCCCGCGCCACCGCTTCGGACGCCGTCACCCCTCGGGGTGGCGGCGTCCGGCGTTTCCGGGCCCGGAGCCGGCCCACGCGGGGCCGGATCACGCGCGGCCCGACCGCCCCGGCCCACCCCTAGCGCAGCCGGTGCGCCAGCCCCGTGAACCGCTTGCCCGCCGACACCGTGCGCACCGCCTGGCCGAGCGCGCGCCGCGAGCCGACCAGCACCACCAGGCGCTTGGCGCGGGTGATCGCGGTGTAGAGCAGATTGCGCTGGAGCATCATCCAGGCACCCGTGGTCACCGGCACCACCACCGCCGGATACTCGCTGCCCTGGGAGCGGTGGATGGTCACCGCGTACGCGTGCGACAGCTCGTCGAGTTCGGCGAAGTCGTAGTCGACCTCCTCGTCCTCCTCCGTGCGCACCACGAGCTTCTGCTCCTCGGGGGACAGCGCGACGACCACCCCGCCGGTGCCGTTGAAGACACCGTTGGCGCCTTTGTCGTAGTTGTTGCGGATCTGGGTGACCTTGTCACCGACCCGGAAGACGCGCCCGCCGAACCGCTTCTCCGGCAGGCCCTCGCGCGAGGGGGTGAGCGCCTGCTGAAGCAGCAGGTTGAGCGCGCCGGCGCCGGCGGGGCCGCGGTGCATGGGAGCGAGCACCTGGATGTCGCGGCGCGGGTCCAGACCGAACTTGCGCGGGATGCGCCGGGCGACCACGTCCACGGTCAACGTGGCCGCGTCCTCGGTCTCCTCCGCCGGGAACAGGAAGAAGTCGTTCAGCCCGTCGGTGACCGGCGGGCGGCCGGCGTTGATCCGGTGTGCGTTGGTCACCACGCCCGACTGCTGGGCCTGGCGGAAGATCTGGGTCAACCGCACCCGGGGCACCCGTTCGGCCGCGAGCAGGTCGCGCAGCACCTCGCCGGCGCCGACGCTGGGCAACTGGTCCACGTCGCCGACGAACAACACGTGCGCGCCCGCCGGTATCGCCTTGATCAGCTTGTTGGCGAGCAGCAGGTCCAGCATGGACGCCTCGTCGACCACCACGAGGTCGGCGTCGAGCGGCTTGTCCTGGTCGTAGGCCGCGTTGCCGCCGGGCTGGAGCTGCAACAGCCGGTGCACGGTGGCCGCTTCGCACCCGGTCAGCTCGGCCAGCCGCTTGGCGGCCCGGCCGGTGGGCGCGGCCAGGATCACCTTCGCGTCGCGCGCGCGGGCCAGTTCGACCACGGATCGCACCGTGAAGCTCTTGCCACAGCCCGGGCCGCCGGTGAGCACCGCGACCTTGCTGGTCAGCGCGAGCCGTACGGCCTGCTCCTGCTCGGGTGCCAGCGCCGTGCCGGTGCGGCCGCGCAGCCAGCTCAGCGCCCGGGTCCAGTCCAGGTCGGCGAACGCGGCCAGCCGGTCCTCGCGCGCGCCCAGCAGCGCGCGCACCCGCCCGGCGAGGGAGAGTTCGGCGCGGTGGAACGGCACCAGGTAGACCGCCTGCACCGGATCGCCCTGCGTCCCGGACACGGTGACCGGGCCGGGCAGTTCCTCGCAGACCACGCCCTCCTCCGCGATCAGGTCGTTCAGGCAGCGCACCACGAGGTCGGAGGGCACGTCGAGGATCTTCACCGCCGCGTCGACCAGGACGTCGGCGGGCAGGTAGCAGTGGCCGCTGTCGGAGCCCTCGGACAGCGTGTATTGCAGGCCGGCCTTGATCCGCTGCGGCGCGTCGTGCGGTATCCCGACCGCCTTGGCGATCGCGTCGGCGGTCTTGAAGCCGATCCCCCACACGTCGGCGGCGAGCCGGTAGGGCTCGGTGCGCACCACGGTGATCGACGCGTCGCCGTACTCCTTGAAGATCCGCACCGCCGGAGAGGTGGAGATCCCGATGCCCTGGAGGAAGACCATCACCTCCTTGATCGCCTTCTGCTCCTCCCACGCGGCGGCGATCAGCTTGGTGCGCTTGGGACCCAGACCCGGGACCTGGATGAGCTGCGTGGCGTCCTCGTCGATCACATCGAGCGAGCGCACCCCGAAGTGCTCGACGATCCGGTCGGCGGTCTTGGGGCCGATGCCCTTGATCAGCCCGGAGCCGAGGTAGCGGCGGATGCCCTGCACGGTGGCCGGCAGCACGGTGCTGAACGATTCGACCTGGAATTGTTTGCCGAACTGCGGATGGCTGCCCCACCGGCCGCGCATCCGAATCGACTCGCCGGGCTGCGCGCCGAGCAGCGCGCCGACCACGGTGAGCAGTTCGGTGCCGCTGCGGCCGGTGTCCACCCGGGCGACGGTCCAGCCGTTCTCGTCGTTTTGGTACGTGATCCGCTCCAGCACGGCTTCGAGGACGGCCCCTCCCCCGGCCCCGGTTTCCGGGCCGGGCGGTATCCCCGGCAGCGTGCTCGTCATGCCGCCCGAGCGTAGTCAACGCGGGCGACACGCTAACTAGAACACGTTCTCTTTTTACTCCTCGACACCATTGACTGTGTCACATATCGGCGGTACGTTCCGTGCACTCCATGCTCCGAGCCGCAAGCTCTCCGCAGATCGAAACAGATCGAAACCGTGAGGACACACGCATGCCCGTCATCAACGAGCAGGTCGAGGTCGCTGCCAGTCCCGAGGCCGTGTGGGCGAAGCTGACCGACTACAGCGTCTTCGGCGAATGGATGGTCCCGCACGTCGAGTTCCCGAACGGCGCCCCGGAGAAGCTCGAAGCCGGCGTGGCGTACGACGAGAAGATGAAGCTGATGGGCTTCCCGGCGGACATCAAGTGGACGATCAAGGACGTCGAGGCGGGCAAGTCCCTCGCCCTCGACGGCAAGGGCCCGATGGGCGTGATCATGACCGAGATCTTCATCGTCGAGGCGTCCGGCGACGGTTCGATCCTGCGAATCGAGTCCGAGGTCAAGGGCGGCGCGGTACAGATGATGGCCGGCAAGGTCACCAAGGCCACCCAGGAGGCGCTGATCGAGTCGCTGGCCAAGTTCGCCGCGCTCGTCAAGTAACTCCCCGGCACGGCACGCACGACGACCACGCACGACGACCACCCGCCCAGGGCACGCGCCCGGGCGGGTGGTCGTCGTGCGTTCGGGGTCGCGCCCGCCGACCGTGCCCGCCTGGAACAATGGCGGTTCGTCGTCGATCGCCGCACTCCCGGAGGAGCCTGACGTGCCGTCAACTTCCGCCCACTTCCCGTGGGCCCTGCACCGGACCAGGCTCGCCAACGGTCTGCGTGTGGTGGTCTGCCCCGACACCACGGTGCCGCTCGCCGCGGTCAACCTCTGGTACGACGTGGGTTCGCGGCACGAGGTCGAGGGCAAGCACGGCTTCGCCCACCTCTTCGAGCACCTGATGTTCGAGGGCTCCGCGCACGTCGACAAGGGCGGGCACTTCGCCGCCGTCGAGGGCTGCGGCGGCGACGGGATCAACGCCTCGACCAACCCGGACCGGACCAACTACTACCAGACGGTGCCCTCGGGCCGGCTCGACCTCGCGCTGTGGCTGGAGGCCGACCGGATGGGCTCGCTCGCGCTGACCCAGGAGACCCTGGACAACCAGCGCGAGGTGGTCAAGAACGAGCGCCGGCAGCGCTACGACAACGTGCCGTACGGGACCTGGAGCGAGGAGATGACAGCCCTGGCCTACCCGCCGGGCCACCCCTACGCGACGTCCACGATCGGTTCGATGGAGGAGTTGGACAGCGCCGAACTGGCCGACTTCACCGCCTTCCACGAGACCTACTACGCGCCGGACAACGCGGTGCTGACCGTGGTCGGCGACGTCGACCCGGACCGCGTGGTCGCACTCGCCGAGCGCTACTTCGGCGGGATCGCCCCGCGCGGCTCCTTCCCGCAGCCCTGCCCCGACCCGCTGCCCGCCCGCTTCGGCGCCGGGCGGCACGTGACGGTGTACCGGGACGTGCCCACGCCGCGCCTGTTCCTGTGCCACCGGGCGCCGCGCTTCGGCACCCCGGACGGGCCCGCCTCGACCGTGCTCGCCGCGGTCGTCGGACGCGGCCGGGGCAGCCGGCTGTACCGCGAGTTGGTCACCGCCCGCAATCTGGCCCAGTCCAGCGGCGCGTTCCTGTCCGCGTGGGGCTACCTCAACCACGAGTCGGTCCTGATGGGCTCGTGCGCGCCGAGCGAGGGCACCGGACCCGGCGAACTCCTCGACGCCTATGTCGCGGTGTGCGACCGGGTGGCGGACGAGGGGGTGACCGAGGCCGAACTCGACCGGGTGCGGGCGATGCTCGCCGGCGACTGGCTGCGCGAGTTGTCCACCGCCGGCGGCCGGGCCGACGCGATCGGCCGCTTCACCACCCGCTTCGGCGACGCCGAGTCGATCCGCGACCACCTCGACCACCTGCTCGCGGTCACCGCCGACGACGTGCACCGCGTCGCCCGCCAGATCCTGCACGCGGACAACCGCATCGTGCTGGAGTTCCTGCCCGAGGCCGCCCAGGCGGGCGCCGGGATCGACACGGACGAGCCGGAGGCCGCCGCATGAGCGCACACGTCGGGACCCGACACACCCTGGTCGCCGAGCGGCCCACCGGCTCCGAGCCGCGCCCGTACCGCTTCCCCGAGGTGCGCCGGGTCACCGTGGCCGGCGGCGAGGTGGTCGGCGCGCACCTGCCCGGACACCGCCTGGCCTGGGCCAAGTCGGTCATGGAAAGCGGCGCGCTGCACGAACCGGTCGGCCTGGACGGCCTGGCCCGGATCACCTGCTCACTGCTCGACGAGGGCAGCCTCGATCGCGACGCCGACGCGTTCGGCGTGGCCGTCGAGGCCCTCGGCGCGCAGTGGCGGATCGCCTGCGGGTGGGAGACCCAGGAGGTGGGCCTCGACCTGCCCGCCGACCGGCTCACCGCGGGCCTGGACCTGGTCGCCGAGGCGATCCGCCGCCCGGCCTTCACCGACGCCGACGTCGAGCGTTTCCTCGCCGACCACGTGCGCTCCCTGAAGACCGCCTGGGCGCAGCCCGGCACCCGCGCCCAACTCGCCTTCCGACAGGCCCTGTTCGGGCCGGCTCACCGGCTCGGCGGGGTACTCGGCGGCACCCCGGACACCGCCGCCGCGCTGACCGCGGACGCGATCCGGGCCTTCCACGCGGACCGGATGACCGCGCCCGGCACCCTGGCCGTGGTCGGCGACCTGGACACGATCGACCTCGAGGCGCTGGGCACGATCGTCTTCGCGGGCGCGACCGGCACCGGCCGGCCCGCCGAACTCGCCGAGTTCACCGGCGCGCCCTCGACCCGGCAGGCGATCGTGGTGGACCGGCCGGGCGCGGTGCAGTCCGTGTTGCGGATCGGGCACACCGCGGCGCCGCGCTCGACCCCGGACCTGATCGCCGTCGAGTTGTGCGCCGAGGTGCTGGGCGGCAGCTTCGGCTCGCGGCTCAACCACCTGCTGCGCGAGGTCAAGGGCTACACCTACGGCGCGCACGCGAGCTTCGGCCACGGCCGCCGTTCGGGCGCGTTCACGATGTCCGCGGCGGTGCACACCGAGGTCACCGCCGCGGCGGTGGAAGACACGATCGCCGAGATCCGCCGGATGCACTCCGACGGGGTCACCGCCGACGAACTCGCCGCGACCCGTGCCCACGCGCTGGGCAGCATGCCGATCAACCTGCAGACGCCGGGCGGCATCGGCGGCAGGTTGATCGAGGCGATCGTGCACGGCCTTCCGGACGATCACGTGACGCGTGAGTACGCGGAGATCGGGTCCACCGACCTGGCCGCGGTCTCTCGTGCGGCGGCGATCCATCTGCGGCCCGACGAACTGGCCGTCGTGGTCGAGGGCGACGCGTCGCGGGTGGTTCCGGATCTGGAGGCGGCCGGGTTCGAGGTGGTGCGCTCCGAGGTGTGACGCCGACTTCGGGGGCTTGGGCCCGGCCGCTCGGTCAAGCGGGGGCGTCGGCCAGATACACCTGGCGGTAGCCGCTCCATACCGCCGGGCCCAGGTCCTGCGGTACGTGCGGGGGCAGCGGCCACATCGGGCCGCTCACCTCGCACAGCAGCACGTGCAGGCCGTTGCCCGCGTCGAACCAGCGCAGGCCCACCGCGCCCGGTGAGCGCAGGAGTTCGGCCACCGCCTCCTCGTGCAACCAGCGACCCATCGCCGTGCCGGACCCGTGCGCGGTCAGGTGCAGCACCTTGTCGCCGGCCGGGAACAGCCGGCTCGCCGACACGTTCGGCCAGCGCCGCACCTCGCGGCAGTCCAGCCGGGACGAGGTGATCGCGCCGATCAGTTCCGGCGGCAGCGGGGTGCGGGCGGCGTCGTGCACGTCGTCGCCCGCGGCGGGGAGCACACCCACGTGCTTGAGGTCGTACACGGTCAGGTACCGCGCGGCCGGCGGCCCGACCTCGGCCTCACCGTTGGTGAACGCGCCGCACAGCACGAAGCGGCGGGCGCGCCGAAAGCCGGGCACCTTGAGCAGGTCGTCGTGGTGTCGATCGCACCAGGGGGAAAACGTGCCGTCCAGGGCCTCGGGCAGATCCGATCTCAGGTGCAGCAGCCCCGCGCCCGTGGGGAATCCGTCCAGGTCGAGTCGCGGTATCGCGGCTTGGTCGGACATCGTGTGCGCCTCCCCCGACTCCCTCACGCCCGGCTGTCCCTGGCGCGAGCGGGAACTGACGGAGGGTCATGGTTTTGTTACCCACCGGTCGCCGAAAGCATGTCCTCCTTGCCGAACATCCGCGCGGTCTCGCGCGCGCTCGGCGTGCCCGCGTCGGGGTCGGCGCCGGCCGCCAACAACGCCGCCGCCACCTCCGGCTCGTTCTTGAACACCGCGCCCGCGAGCGGCGTCTGACCGCGGTCGTTGGCCCGGTCCGGATCCGCGCCGCGCGCCAGCAACGCCCTTACCGCGTCGGCGTGTCCGTGGTACGCGGCGAGCATCACCAGCGTGTCGCCCCGGTCGTTGGCCAGGTTCGCCGGCAGCCCGCCGTCCAGGTAGGTACCCAGCGTCTCGGCGTCGCCGACCCGAGCGGCCTCGAACATGCGCCCGGCCAACTCCTCGACGGCGCGCTCGTCCGCCGCCGACGGCGACTCCGGCTGCTGCTCGCTCATGACGACCTCCGTGCACGTGAGGGCCCGCACGGCGCGGGCCGGGGCGCTGTGCGACCCGATCCGAACCTATCGGGTGGCACGCCGCGCGAGCCGTGCCACCCGCGCGGACACGCGTGTGAGAATCGGTCCACGCCCGGACCCGGGCGCCGGATCCGAAGGAGACGGCTCTTGCGCCGACAGCGCCATCAGCACCATCCGGACCTCGACGCCTACTTCGCCCGGATCGGCTGGTCCGGTGAGCGGGCGCCCACGTGGGCGACGCTGCGTTCGCTGCACCTGGCGCACGTCGTCGGCATCCCGTTCGAGAACGTCGAGGTCGTCCTGGGCGGCGTGCCCTCGCTGGAGCCGGCCGACCTGGAGGACAAGCTGGTCCGGCAGGGCCGCGGCGGCTACTGCTTCGAGCACAACCTGCTGTTCGCGGGCGTGTTGGAGGCGCTGGGCTTCGGGGTGACCCGGCTGGCCGCGCGGGTGCGGATGGGCTCCGACGCGATCCGCCCGCTGACCCACATACTGCTCGCGGTCGAGGTGCCCGGCGAGGCGCACCCCTACATCGCCGACGTCGGCTTCGGCAGCGGCGGCCTGTTGGAGCCGCTGCCGCTGCTGCCGGGGGTGTCCAGCCCGCAGGGCGCGTGGCGCTACCGGCTGGTGCGCGAGGACGACCGGTGGCTGCTGCAGACCGTGTACGGCGACGACGGGTGGTTCACCGTCTACGAGTTCACGCTCCAGCGCCGGGAGTTGGTCGACTACGAGGTGGCGAACTGGTACGTCGCCACCCATCCCGGCTCCCCGTTCCGGCACACCCTGCGGGTGCAGCGCAGCGGCCCGCACGAGCGCGCCTACGTGGTGGGCCGACTGCTGACCGTGGTGCGCAGCGACGGCTCCACCGAGGAGCGCCGGCTCGCCGACGATCACGAGGTGTTGCGGCTCCTGGTCCGCGACTTCGGGCTGCTGCTGCCCTGGGACACGGCCTTCCCCGAACCGCCCGAGCGCCCGGAACGACCCGAGGAGAATTGACCGATGTCCTTCGACAAGCAGGTGCGCGTCACCCCGGAGCTGTACGACTACGTCCTGGACCACTCGCTCGCGCCCGACCCGGCGCAGCGCACGGTGATCGAACGCACCAGAGGCATGGGCGGGTTGGCCGGGCTCCAGGTGCCCGCCGAGCAGGGCGCGCTGTTGACGCTGCTCTCCGGTGTGGTCCGGCCGCGGGTCGCGGTCGAGGTCGGCACCTTCACCGGATACTCGGCGCTGTGCATCGCCAAGGGGCTGGCCGCGGACGGCCGGTTGTTGTGTTGCGACGTGTCCGAGGAATGGACCGACATCGCCCGCGAGACGTGGCGGGAGGCGGGCGTGGCCGATCGCATCGACCTGCGGATCGCGCCGGCCCTGGAGACGCTGGACGCGCTGCCCTCGCATCCGCACATCGATCTGGCGTTCATCGACGCGAACAAGGACGGCTACATCTCCTACTGGGAGGCGCTGGTCCCGAGGATGCGGCCGAACGGTCTGTTGATCGCGGACAACGTGCTCTACGGCGGGCAGGTGCTGAAGCCGGACGGCGACCCGACGCCGGCCGCGGTGCACGCGTTCAACGAGCATGTGAAGGCCGACCGTCGGGTGGAGCCGGTGATGCTCCCGGTCGCCGACGGGATCACCCTGGCGCGGGTGAGGGCACTCGACGAGGACTGACCCGTCCCGCGCGCACGCCGAGCACCGGGCCGGCGGGCCGAGGCCGCGGTGCCGGACGGGTCGATCCCGACTCGTCCGGCACTGCGGCCTCGACCCTGCCCGGCCCGGCTCAGCCGGTCTCGCCGCCGAGCACCTTGCGCAGCCGGCGCGCCTCCACCACCGCCCGGGACGAGCCCTTGCGGTCGGCGAGTTCGGTCAGGCCGGGGATGGACACCCCGCGCGCGCCCGAACCGGCCGCGGTCTCCGCGGCGAGCGCGAGCACGTCGCCGAGCCCGGTGGCCTTGGTCCCGGCCAGCAGATCCGGCAGGAAGCCGCTCAGCGTGCCCCAGACGGTGCCCGTCGCCCCCGCCCGGGCCGCGTCGCGCAGCGAGGCGACCACGCGGGTGGTCTTGAGGCCGCGGACGCGCACCGCCTCGCCCAGATCGCGGCCCAGCGCCTCGGTGTCCCACGCGTCGTCCCGGGCGCTCAGCGTCACGAACGCGTCCACCGCGCCGGTGCGGTCCTCGGCGGCCTGCGCGCCCAGCGCGTAGGCCATCGCCAACGACATTCCCGGCCCCAGCGGACCGAACGACTCGGCCAGCGCCGGCAGCACCTCGGCACCGCGACTCGTGCCGTCGATGCCGCGTTGGGTACAGATCGCCAGGTGCGCCGCGATCACGTCCCGGTCCCGGGGCAGCAGCAGCGGCCAGCAGTGCAGGTCCGGCCCGGCGTCCTCGGACCAGGCCGCGGTGCGCGCGGCGGCACCCGGGTCGGCCTGGCCGTACAGCGCCCGCGCGGTCTCCGGCACGGTGTCCGGGTCGCCGGGGGCGACCGTGGCCAGGGGCCCGTCACTGTGCACCCAGCCGCCCTTCGGGGCGGAGTACGTGCGGTGGATCCGTTCGAATCGGCCGCGCCCGACGAGCCCGGAGGCCGGGCCGCCGGCCACCATCGTCCGGGCCAACCGCCGGCCCGCCGGCGAGGTGAGCCGGCCGGCCCGGGCGATCAGCGCGGGGTCGAGGTCGAACGGCAGCCGCAGCAGCGCCTGGTCGACGTCGCGCCGCCAGGGACTGTGCCCGGACGCCTCCCACGTCTCCAGGCCGGTCACCAGCGCCTCGGGGTCCACGAAGCCGTTCGCGTCGGCGATCTCGGCCAGGTAGGGGCCGGAGTGCGGCACCCGCAACCGGGTGCCGACCTCGTACAGCCGGGCGAGCAGGAAACGTTGCGGCGGGGCGATCCGCTCGATGTCGCGCTTCTCGCCGGGGATCAGGTCGTGCTCGGCCGCGTCGCCCTTGCCGAACAGGCTGCGGAACCAGCTCTGTCGGCCGCCGTGACCGGTGGCGGCGGCCACCATGGCGCCGACCGCGCCCCGGACCTGACGGGCGAACCACTGCTGGTGGACGATGTGCCCGTGCTGCTCGGTGAGCGGGAGCAGCGCGGCGTGCAACGCCTCGCGGTCGCGGGCGTGTTCGCGCAGCAGGGCGGCCACGATCCGCTCCACCGCGAGCGGATCGGTCGCCTGGCCGCGCGGGTCGACCCACGGGTTGGGGGTGCTTCCGAAGAACACCGCCAGCTCCTCGACCAGTTCGGCCATGGAGGAGATCGGCGGCGGCAACTCGCGCGGCGGCGGCGGGCCGAGCGGGACCACGAACTCGGGCTCGGGCGCGCCGCTTTCCCCGATCAGCGCGGCCGCCTCCGGGCGGATCGCGTCGCCGAGCATCGGCAGCGCGTCGCGCACCTCGGTGAGCACGAGGTCGACCTGGTCGGGCGGCAGCGTGCGCACGTGTTTGGCGATCAGCGCGACGGCGCGTTCCTGGAGGTCGCCGGCGGGTGAGCCGAACGTGGTGCAGGCGGTGGCGAGCAGGACGCCCGCGTGCGCCGGGTGCCGCTTGATCGCCGTGCCCAACCAGGTGAGTTGGGCACGTACCAGGGTCTTCTCGGCGCGGAAGAGCACACTGCGACTCGCGTCGGCGATCCGCTCCGGATCGAGCCGGTCCGCGCCGTCCACCCGGCGCAGCGCGGCCTGGGCGAGTGCGGCCACCGTGGAGGGCGCGTCGGGCAGCAGCCGCAGGTAGCCGTCGGCGCGGGCGGCGAGTTCGTCGTCGGTGGGCGCCAGCGCCTCGTGCAGGCGAATGAACCCGCGCAGTGCGCCGGGGCGTTCGCCGCGCAGGAGCCGGGACAGGCAGCCGTCCAGGAGCACGTCGCGCTCGATCGTCTTGGCGTCGGCGAGCGCGGCCAGCGCGGTGTCCCAGCCCGGCCGCACGGCGTTCGGCCCGCCGGTCGGGGTGTCCAGGCTCTGCCCGACCCCGGCGACCTCGAACAGGGCGGGCATCAGGTCCGGGAAGTAGCGGTCGGCGGCCAGGTGTTCGGCGAGCGGGCGCCCGGAGCCGCGCCACCGGCCGGCCACCTCGAACATCCAGCGCAGCACGAAGCCCGGCGTGGTCGGCGTGGGCAGCCCGGCGCCGCGCACCAGGGCGTCCACCACGTGCCACTGATTGCCCCAGGGGTCCAGCGGCAGCCGCGCGGCCATGCGGGTGGCGATGTCGGGGATCCAGGCCGGATCGCGCTCGGCGAGGATCGTGTATATCGCCTCCTGGCCGAACTTCTCGGGCCAGGTCATGTCCTCGCGCAGCAGCCACTGGGCGATGCCGGCGGGGCCGCCCAGGAGCGCGACGCCGACGTGGCGCAGCGGACGCAGCGGGCGTACCTCGAAGCCGCCGGTGCGGCGGGTGCGGACCGCGTCCTTGTAGGCGGGCAACAGCGCGCGGCGCTCGGCCTCGGTGCGGCCCGCGAACAGCGCGACGATCGGCGCGGGGTCGTCCATGTTCCGGCCCGGGTCGTCCACGACCGCGAGCACCCGCTCCCATGTCAGGGGCTCGCGCGCGGACTCGCCGCCCGTCGGGCCGGCGCCGGTGGACCGGGCGTCGGTCGATGTGGTGTCGGTCATCGGTTCGCCTCCTGGGCCTCGGTCGCGGTCGGGCCGCCGTTCGCGGTGCCGGGGATCGCGCCGCCGCCCGCGTCGGCCCCGGCCCGGCCGCGCACGATCTGCGTGGCGAGCAGATGTTTGCAGGGCCCGCGCCCGCCGCGATACTCGGCCCACCACTGACACGTGCAGCTGCCGTCACCGGCCAACCGCAGGCCGTAGGTACGGTCCCCGCTGCGCACCGAGGCATGTTCGCCGCCGCCGGTGAGCGTGACGGCACCGGCCGCGACCAGGGCGTGCGCGTCGCGCAGGCGCGGGTTCATCCGCTCCACGCTGCCGGTGTCGTAGGGCAGCTCGCGGTGGTAGTAGGCCGCCTCGGCGACGTCGTAGCCGATCCGGCCCGAGGTGCCCAGGCGCACCAGCGCGGCCCGCACCCGCTCGGTGTCCAGACCCGATCGGGCGGCCAACTCGCCGATTTCGACCCGGGGTTCCCAGGCCAGCAGGGCGGAGATCAGGTCCGCGTCGGCGCCGCTCGTGTGCGCCGCCAGGCCGGTGAGCACCGCGCCCTCGCCGGAGAAGCCGCGGGCCGGGTCCGGGGACAGGGTCAACGTCAGGCGCATGCCCGGCAGTTCGACCTCCCAGGCGGACGACACGGCCGTGCTGCGCGCCTGTACGGCGGGTCCGTATATACGGAGTGCGAGCGCGTGCCGCAGCAGCCTGGTGAGCGCCTGGAGGCGATCGGGCCCGGGCAGGCACACCGCGCCGGGCACGGGGCGGGCGGTCAGCCGCAGCGAGCGCCCGGCCGGGACGGCCCACAGCGCCTGCCGGGAGCCGCGCGGCAGCGCCCGCAGGAAGCGCACCGCCTCGCCGGCGCCGACCTCGGCGCGCAGGTCGAACCCGGCGGAGATCACCTGGACTTCGGCGAAGCCGCGCAGCCAGCGCTCGGGCAGCGGCACCTTCTTCTCCACCACCGGGCCGTCGAAGGTGGTGACGGTGACGTCGTCGGGGCCGACGGCCAGGTGCAGCGGGTCGGCGCCGCCGACCCGGGCCAGCGCCTCGCGCAGCGGCGCGTTGACGTCCACGTTGGTGGTGCCGGTGCCGAACATTTCGCCGTCGATGCCGGCCGGCAGCACGTCGAGGCGCGCGTGCACCCCGCAGCAGGCGGAGAACGACTCGAAGCGCAGCCGGTCCCCGTTGCCGGTGACCACCGGATCCAGCGAACCGGGCCGCATCGGCTGGTAGTAGCGCGCCGCCGCGACGTCGGCGACCGCGAGCAGGCCGCCGGCCGCCGCCTCGGGCGCGGTCAGGAAGCCGGAGAAGAAGCGCGGGAAGGGGGCCAGGCCGCGCGAGCCGAGCCCGCCGCAGGTCTGCAGGCCGAGGGAGGGGGAGCCGTCGACGGCGCCGAGCGCGGACGGCCGCAGATAGGTGAAGGAATGTACCGGGGAGGACATGTGAAGACCGTAGACAGCCCGTCCGACAGCGGGAATCGGATGTCGTCGGGGTCCTCTCGGGTGGTCTCTCGGGTGGTCTCGGCGCGGGCGCCGGAGTGCTTTCGTGCCGCCTTCGGCCACGAGTTCGGCCGAAAGGAAGCGGACCGCCTCACCCGAGTGCACGAGTGCGCCCACGTCACCCGCTCGGCCCAGGATGCGACGCGTGTCACCAAGCGCGCGCGTAGCGTGCGTATCGGGCCGTCGGTTCGTCGGAAACTTCCGGATTACCCGTCGGTAGAGGGGGATTCGCGGTGCCACGGCATCGATTAGGTGGTATCACCTGTGCGAGCATGGGCGGCTGGGGCTCGGAGCCCGAACATGACAAGCCGAGTGTGCGGCACATGGTCGATCCGGGTGGGTGGTGGCACATCGTCAAGAGAGTGCTGTTGTAACCATGATCCGAGGACGCGTGGCAACGCGCCGGCATACTATGCGCTGGTCCATTCAGCCGGAGGTAGCAGATGCCCGCAACGCAGCCGGGGAGCGGCTCGACGGTTCGCCGTATTCTCCTCGGTTCCCAGCTTCGCCGTCTGCGCGAAGCGAAGGGCATTACGCGGGAGGAGACCGGTTACGAGATCCGCGCCTCCGAATCGAAGATCAGCCGAATGGAACTGGGGCGCGTCAGCTTCAAGGAGCGAGACGTGGCTGATCTGCTGACCATGTACGGCGTGGGCGACGAGACCGAGCGGGCCGCCCTCCTGGGCCTCGCGGCGGAGGCGAACGCCCAGGGCTGGTGGCACAACTACAACGACATCCTGCCGAGTTGGTTCCAGGTCTACGTGGGCCTGGAGGAGGCCGCCTCGGTGATCCGCACCTACGAGGTGCAGTTCGTCCCCGGTCTGCTCCAGACCCCGGAGTACGCGCGGGCCGTGGTGATCGCCGGACAACCCTCGGCGTCGGCGGCCGAGGTCGACCGGCGCGTCGGTCTGCGGATGCAGCGCCAGTCGATCCTCTACCGCGACAAGCCGCCCAGACTCTGGGTGGTGCTGGACGAGGCGGCCCTGCGTCGCCCGATCGGCGGCCGGGACGTGATGCGCGATCAGGTCCGGCACCTGATCGAGATGGCCGCCCTGCCCAACGTGACGATTCAGATCATGCCGTTCAGGTTCGGCGCGCACGCGGCCGAGGGTGGTCCGTTCCTGCTGCTGCGCTTCCCGGAGAGCGACCTCCCCGACGTGGTCTACCTGGAGCAGCTCACCAGCGCGCTCTATCTGGACAAGCGGGACGAGGTGGACGCGTACACCGAGGTGATGGACCGGTTGAGCGTGGACGGTATGCCGCCGGACAAGAGCGTGGATCTGCTCCAGCGCATCCTGAAGGAGAACTGACCGACACCGTCGGGCACACCCACCCGGGTGGAGCGCCCCGGGCGGGTCGTCACGCCAGCAGGTTGTCGAAGTCCCCGTCCTTGACCCCGAGGATGAGCGCCTCGATCTCGGCGCGCGTATAGATCAGCGCCGGCCCGTCGGGGTGGCGCGAATTGCGGACCGCGACGTCGCCGTCCGGCAGCGCGGCCATTTCGACGCAATTTCCCTGCGAGTTGCTGCGGCGACTCTTCTGCCAGGTGACCCCGTCGAGCGCGGTCGCCGATACCCCGTTGTGCGTTGCCTGCATGACGCTTCTCCTGGACCTCTCGCCGAGCGACCCGACGGCGGTCGCCCGCCCCCCGGTTGCGGCACGTGTCGTTCCTTCGTCCCGGTCCGTCGCAATTTCTTCCAAAACCGGTCCGACTTACGCATGCACGTGCATCTGACCATGCATTTGCAGCGTACAACGGCGATGATAGCGCAGCCGGAGTTCACCCACACGTGAGGGCTCATGCATTCCTCAAGGTTTCAAAGGAAGCGTAAAAGCTGCTTAAGCCGCGCGGGACGAAACGGGCGTAAGAATGCAGAAAACCCGTCGACGGGATCGACGGGTAAACGCTTGGCGCCGGGTGACTCGGATACCGCCGCATTCGTTGCCGCCGGCGAATGTGAATTAAAACTCGCCGCTTCCCTGCAACACAATGCCGCCACGCAATGCGGTCCCCATATTGCGGAACGTGTGGATCAGCCGCGTATCTCGAACATGGCCCAGACGACCTTTCCGGTGCGTCGCCCCATACCGTTCAACGGGAACCAGCCCCAGGAATCACTGAAGCAGCCCACCAGGTACAGCCCGCGGCCCGACTCCTCGTCCTCGCCGCCGGCCTGGGCCTCGGGCAGACTCTCGCCCGGATCCTGCACCGCGCACATGACGCGTTCGCCCTTGCGCAGAAGCGCCAGTTGGATGTTGTGCGCGACATCCGTCGCGTCGTCGCGGCCCGCACCCAGACCGTGACACAGTGCGTTCGTGACGAGCTCGGACACGACCAGGGCGAGGTCGTCCTCGAGACATGCGGCGCCCCAGCCGGCGAGCACCGACTGCGTGAAGTCACGGGCGGCCTTGACCGACTCGCGGCGTGCGGCGAGGGCTTGTATCGCGATATCGGATGTTGGGCCCATATCCCCGGCCAGAGGCTCCATCCACTGAAACGTCGACGTCCGGAACCCTGCGGGACTCGCGACGGTCATCCGTGCCTCCGAGCGGGTACTGGTCCCCGGCCTGTTGGGAACGCCGCCAGAGGACTCGCCTCACAGAGCGTCCATGCACATGCGCGTGCACATGCACACACTTCATTATGAGGATGCCGACCCCAACTGCAAGACCGGATGCACGTGCATCGACGATTTCTGCGTCTGCACCGCGCCGATGCACGTGCATTTCGATCGACCAAGGGCCGCTTTACACCCGGTTCCCGGACATTCAGGGAACCAGTCTTTTCTTTCTTTTGGTCCTACATCCGGAATAATCCGGACAACCTAGACACACGGTTGACGAACGGTTCCGCTGTGTGGCCGTCGGACGGTCAGACCGCCGCACCGGACGGTTGCCTCGGCGCCCCCGTGTTCGGGTCGGCGGAGCCGTTGCCGCGCCCTGTGAATTGGATCACCAGCGCGACGCCGGCCAGCAGGAGGACCGCCGCACCCGGGCCGAGCAGCAGCCACGGCATGACCGAGACCTCGGTGTCCTTGTTGGGGATGCTGTCCGCCTTGTCGAAGGTGTCGATGTTGGCGCCGATGTTCTCGACCAGGGCGTTGAACTTGGCCAGGATCCGGTCCGTCTCCGCGAGGCCCTTGCCGACCTTGGGGTACTGCGTGGCCAGCTCGGCGGTGAACTGCGGGACCGGCTTGCGCAGGAGCGCGGCCATCGACGGGATGGACTTGGTCTTCATCCCGACGGCCATCTTGCCCAGCGTGTCCAGGTCGTCGTGCGCCTGCTTGTACCCGGCGTCGGTGAAGGTCGGCCGGAACGCGGTGAACATCTTCTCGGAGGCCTTGGTCTTGCCGATCACGCCGGTGGCGAAGGTACCCACGACCATGCCCAGGCCGACCACGGCGGCGAGCACCAGGCACACCGTGCTTCCCACCGCGCGCGATCCGACGAAGGAGAACAGCAGCCCGCCGGCGCCCACCACGAGCAGCACGATGCCCGGGATCAGATAGAGGTAGGTGACCGCCGTGTTCGGCGCGTCCGCGGAGGGGATGTCGTCCGCCTGACGGAAGTTCCCGGCCTGCGCGTCCATCGTGCCCGCGAGCTTGTTGAACCGCGGCATGATCGTCGGGATCTCCTTGAGACCCTTGCCGACCTCGGGTGCGGTGGTGCCCATCAGGTTGATCAGCGAGGGCGTGGGAATCCCGGCCTGCTGGGCGAGTCCGGGCAGCGTCTCCGCCTGGAGCTGCTCCAGCATCTCGTTCATGGTCTTCAGGTCGGTGCGGCTCTGCTCGATGGCCTGCGGCGTGAAGGCGGGCCGGAAGGCATTGGTCAGGTCGTCGACGGCCTGCGTCTTCTTCGGCAGGCCGGCGGCCAGCGGGAAGATGATCAGGGCCGCACCCAGCAAGGCGATCAACACCAGCGCCACGTGGCGATATGCACGCACAGCGGGCTCTCCCTTCGCTTTCCGTTATTCCTCGGATCGTATGGGTGATCGGCTCGATCCCCCAGGACCCGCACGGCGGAAAGCAACTGTTCTCGTCGGATGTCACTCGGGCAGCCGATCTTCGCAAAGAGCAACCTCCCAGTCAGCTACCGGCAAGTAATGTCATGGGATCGAGATCTCCGGCACATCGGTCACTTCGCCCCCGCGATGCCATGGAAGGGTGCGGCGACACCGGCTAGCGTGCGCCGGCCGGCTCGTGCGAGCGGTGAGGTGTGAACGGAGGTCGCCGGTGGATCTTGAACCGACGGAAGATCAAAAGGCGGTACGGAGCGCCTTTTCGGAGTTCTTCACGGACCGATGCCCGATTTCCGTGGTACGCGCGGCCGAACCACTCGGCTTCGCGGCCGATCTGTGGCGGCGCCTGGCCGCGATGGGCGTACCCGGAATGGCGCTGCCCGACGATGCCGGCGGCGGCGGTGCGAGCCGCGCCGATCTGATCCTGCTGCTGCACGAGGCCGGTCGGGTGCTTGCGCCGGTGCCGCTCAGCGCACACCTGGCCGCGTCCCGGCTGCTGCTCGACACGCCGTGGTGCGCCGGGGTGGCCGACGGCACGCTGATCGCGGCACCGGCGCTGCGGCCGACCGTGGACGGGCTGGCCCGACTGGTGCCCGGCGGCGCGGTGGCGGATGTGGTGGTGGCGCTCGACGAGGACGAACTCGTCGCGGTACGGGGCGAGGCGCCGATGACCGCGCCGGTCAACCACGCGGCCGCGCCGCTGGCCGATCGGTACGTGCGCGACGACCGGGGCGGGCGGGTGGTGCTGGCGCGGGGTGAGGACGCGGCCCGGCGACACGCGGCGCTGCGCCGGGAGTGGCAGTTGTACACGGCCGCCACACTGGCCGGGCTCGCCGAGCGGGCGCTGGAGTCGGCGGTGGCGTACACGCTGGAGCGCGAACAGTTCGGCAGGCCGATCGGCGCGTTCCAGGCGGTCCAGCAGGGGCTGGCCGACCTGGTCGGGCCGCTGGACGGGATCCGGCTGCTGGTCGCGCGTGCCGCGTGGTGCGCGGACGAGGGCGATCCGGCCGAGGCGGGCCGGCTCGCGGTGATGGCGTTCCTGGCCGCGGCGGAGGTGGCCCGGACCACGACCTATCGCGCGGTGCACTTCCACGGCGGATACGGCGTCACCCTCGAATACGACATCCAGCTCTACTTCCGGCGCGCGCGGGGCTGGCCGCTGGTACTGGGCGATCCGGACGAGGAGTACCGGGCGCTGGCCGACGATCTCTTCGGAGCGGTGGGAGGCGTCTGATGGACTTTCGACCCAAGGAATCGGTGGAGGAGTTCCGGCGGTGGATCCGGGGCTTCGTCGCCGAGCACCTGACCGAGGACATGATCGAGCGGGCCCGGCGCACCGGCACCTTCCACGACTGGGAGTTCCACCGCGCGCTGGCCGCGACCGGGGTGATCGCCGAGGGCATGGCCGGACCCGGTCGGGCCGGCGGGCGCGACCCGTTGGAGCTGTACGTCTTCTTCGACGAACTGGGGCTGGCCGACGCGCCGTTCTACGGGCTGGCCAACACCATGCTGGTGGCGGGGGTCGTGGAGCAGATCGGCAGCGCGTTCCATCTGGCCGAGGTACTGCCCCGGTTCCATCGGGGCGAGGCGATCGCGGCGCTCGGCTACAGCGAACCCGGCTCGGGATCGGACGTCGCGGCGGCGGCCACCCGTGCGGAACGGGTGCCCGGGGACCCGGAGGACGAGCCGGTGTGGCTGGTGAACGGACAGAAGATGTTCACCACGCTCGTGCACGAGGCCGGCTACGTGATCCTGCTGACCCGCACCGACCCGGACGTGGCCAAACATCGCGGCCTGACCATGTTCCTGGTACCGACCGACCTGCCCGGCATCTCCTTCCAGGCGGTGGAGACGATGGGCGGCGACCGCACCAACATCACCTACTTCGCCGACGTCCGCGTCGCCGACCGCTGGCGGCTGGGCGAGGTGCACGGCGGGTGGGAGGTGATGAAGGTGGCACTGGCCTACGAGCGGGGCGTGTTCGGCAACATGAACCAGGGCGTGTCGCTGCTGCGCCGGTTCACCCGGTGGGCGACCGAGACCGGGGCGATGGACGACACCGCGGTGCGCAAGCGGCTGGCCCGGATCGCGATCGACAACGAGATCACCGCACTGCTCGCGCTGCGCCCGGCGCTGATCGCCAGTGCGGGCGGCCTGCCCACCACCGAGGGCTCGATCGCCAAGTTGTACGCGAGCGAGGCCTACAACCGGGCGGCGGAGGCGTGCCTGGACATGGCCGGACCCGAGGGGCTGCTGGGCGAGCCGGGCGACGCGTGGTTCGTCGACCACGCCGCGCGGGACGCGCCGGTGACCACGATCTACGGCGGCACCAGCGAGATCCAGCGCAACAACATCGCGGAGCACCGGCTGGGGCTGCCCCGGTCGCGATAGGTACGGCGGGACCCGCGCGCGGCGCCGCGCGCGGGTCCCCTGCCGCGCGGGCGAGCCGCTCCGAGGCACGCCGCCCGGTGTTTTACGGATATGACGGGCTCGGCGGGGGCGCCGCCGAACGGGTGGCCGGAAGCGGGCGCGCTTCATGGCAGACTTCGGCACCGTTCACACCGGTGAGCGAAACGGAGTTTCTGCCATGCGGCCGCTGCACGACGAGGACCCTTCGAGCGTTGGCGCCTACCGATTGGTGGGCCGGCTCGGCGAAGGGACCACGGCTCGGACCTATCTGGGCGCCGCGCCCGACGACGCCCCCGTCGTCGTGCGGGTGATCCGGGCCGACCTCGGGCGTGATCCCGGCTTCCGCGCCCGCTTCGGCGAAGAGGTGGACGCCGCGCGGCGGTTGCCCGGTCCCGGCACCGCCGTGGTCCTGGACGCCGACACCACCGGCCGGCAACTGTGGTACGCCACCACGCACGTGCCCGGTCCGACGCTGGCCGAGACGGTCCGTCGGCACGGCCTGCTCCCCGGCCATTCGCTGCGCGCGCTGGCCGGCGAACTGGCGACCTCGCTCGGCCTGTTGCACGCCGCCGGGCTGTACCACGGCCGGCTCGACCCCGGCGCGGTGCTGCTCGATCCGAACGGCCCGCGGCTGCCGCACGTCGGTATCGCGCACGCCTCGCTCGGCTCGTCGGTCACCGCCGACGGCGTGGTGATCGGCACCGTGCTCGACTCCCCCGGCTTTCGTTCGCCGGAGCAGGTACGGGATCTGACGGTGGGTCCGGCGAGCGACGTGTTCTCGCTCGGGTCGGTGCTGGTGTTCGCCGCGACCGGCGCGGGCCCGTTCGACCGGGGCGACGAGCGCTCGCCGGCCGACCGGGTCGCCGAGGGCGAGCCGGAACTCGGTGACGTGCCCGCGTCGTTGCGCGACCTGATCGCGGCCTGCCTGGTCAAGGACCCGGACCGGCGGCCGAGTCCGGAGGAGGTGGCCCGGGTGGCGGCCGGCACTCCCGGCCCGAGCTGGCTGCCCGCGGCCACCGCGACGTGGGTGGCCGAGCGGGTGGCCAACCCGTGGGAGCCGCCCGAGCCGATGCCCGGCAGCGAGCCGTACGCGGCCGACACCGTACCGGCCCCGCCGCCCGGCGCGACCCCGCCGGCCGAGCCCGAGCCCACGCCCGCGACCGTTCCCTCCCCCGCCGCGCCGCCTGTCCCCGAGCCGGAACCGGCGCCGCCCACCACCCCGGCCCGGACCCACCGCGCGCCCCGAACCGAATCCGCCGCACCGCCCGCCGGAGGCGAACCGCCCACCCGCGCACACCGGGCCGCCGGCTCCTCCCGGGCCAAGTCCCGCCGCGGCTTCCTCGCCGTCGCGGCCGGCGCCGCCGTCCTGGGCGGCGGCGGTGCGGCATGGGCGCTGAGCCGGGGTGGCGACAAGACGCCCAAGGCCGCCCCGAAGCCGTCGGCGCCGGCGCCGAGTTCGACGGCACGCACGCCGGGGCCGGCCGTGCCCGGCGCGGTCCGCGAACTCACCGTCTGGACCACGGAGAGCCTGGTCCCCGCCGCGCTGCTCGGCGAACTCGGCCTGGAATTCGGCAAAATGAGCACCACCGGCTCCGGGCTGCGGATCGGCAGTCGGGTACAGCCGAGGGCCGGCTACACCCAGGCCCTCGAACAGGCGCTGCGCGCGGGTCGCGGGCCCGACGTGTTCGAGCTCGACCTGCTCGCCCTGGCCCGGTTCAAGGCGGCCGACCTGGTGATGGACCTGACCCCGCTGCAGAGCCGGTTCGACGGCGGCAGCTGGTTCCCCGCCGTGCGGGCCGCGGTCACCTCGGGGGGCCGGATCATGGCGCTGCCCCTGGGCGCCGGCGTGCCCGTGGTGCTCTACGACAAGGGGCTGTTCCAGGCCGCGCAGGTGGGCGTGCCGACCGACCGGGTGACGTGGGTCGCGGACCTGGAGAAGTTGCGCCAGGCCAACGCGACCAACCCCGACTATCGCGCGTTGTACGTACCCGGCGGGGCCTGGCCGGTACTGGCCTCGTGCGTGTGGGAGGACGACGGGACCATCGCGGTGCAGGAGGGCGACGCCTGGCGCGGCACGCTCGACCTGCCCGGATCGGTCGAGGGGGCCCGCTTCTTCCGACACCTCCAGTCGTACGCTCCGGACGCGGTCGGGGCGGGCAACGACGACCCGGCGACCACGGCCCGCGTCGCCAAGGGCGGCGTCGCCTCGGTGATCGCCGACGCCTCGCTGTACGACGCGGTGGTGGCGGCGAATCCGGCGCTGCGCCCGGTGCTGGGCGCGTTCGCGATCCCGGGCCGCACGGCGGGCAAGCCGGCCGCCGTCGGGGTGCGCGGCACGGTCTTGGCGGTGTCGGCGGCGAGCCTGTTCAAGGAGGCGGCGATCGACCTGCTCTCCCTGGTCGCCACCGACCGCTGGCGGGCCCGGATCGCGACGGAGGCCCGACTGGTTCCGGTCCGCAGCGGCCTGGATCGAGCGGTGCCGTCGGACAATCCGATGATCCAGGCCGCGCTGTCCGCGCTGCCGGTGGGCGGTCGGGCGTATCCCGTCGCCCCGGGGTGGTCGGAGCGTCCGCTGACCGAACTCTCCCGGCAGACGCTGGCCGGCACCGACCCACTGGCGGCGGCCGCCGCGGCGAACACGATCGTGGCCCGCGAATTCGGCGTCGACCCCACCTGACGGATCTCCCCGGCGGCAACGGTCACCGCGCGGCCTAGGGTTTGCGCAGGCATGGCACCCGGCCATGCCTGTCGCCCACTCTCGGAGGAGCCGCACCGTGTCGTCGTGGAACGAGGAACCACCCGCGTCGAGGGACGACGACCCGTCGGCCGAACCACCGCCTCGGCCCACGTATGCCCCAATGGCCGTGCCGCCGCCCCCTGGGCAGCCGGCCGGTCCGCCCGCGCACGTCGCCGGCGGGCCGGCGGGGCAACAGCCGGCGGGCCCGCCTCCCGGCCGGCCGGGAGGCGCGGCCCCACACTTTTCGGCCGGCCAGGCCCCCGGGTACCCGCCGGGGGTGCAGCCCCCGGCAGGCCCGGTGCCGCAACCGCCCGCGGGGGCGACACCGGGCTACCCGCCCGGCCAGGCACCGCAGTACCCGGCCGGGCAGCCCATGCAGCCCCCGGGCCAGGCACCCCGATACCCGGCAGGGCAATCCGCGCAGCCCCCGGGCCGGACTCCGCAGTACCCGGCGGGGCAATCCGCACAGCCGCCCGGCCAGGCACCGCAATACCCGAACCAGGCACCGCAGTACCCGGCAGGGCAGCCCGTGCAGCACCCCGGCCGGGCACCGCAGTACCCGGCAGGGCAACCCGCGCAGTCCCCCGGCCAGGGGGCGCGGTATGGCGCCGGCGCGTCGTACCCGGGGGCCGCGCCGCACTACCCCGGCGGGCCGCCGCAGTACCCGAGCGCGCCCGGTGGCTGGGGCCCGCAACCGCCGCAGCCCGCCGGAGGCGCCGGCACCTCCCGGCGCCGGATGATCGTGGCCGGCTCGGTCGCGGCGGCCGTCGCGGCCGGTGGCGGGGTCACGGCGTGGCTGCTCACTCGGGACGACGACAAGAGCGCCGCCCCGCCGCCCAAGCCGGATCCCACCACCCCCGCCCCGGTGCCGCCGGGGCCGCCGACCGCCCCCGAGCCGCCCACCGCCGAGAGCGGTCCGTACACGCTCACCATGTGGCTGGACAAGCTCTTCACCCCGGGCGTCGACCAGGCGAAGACCAACACCGACCTGGCCGCCGCACTGGTCAAGGTGGACCCGCTCGGCACCCTCCGCAGCGAGGTCCAGGAGATCGCCGACCCGTCGAAGCTGGACACCGCACTCGCCGCGGGCAACGGCCCCGACCTCTTCCAGGTGGACAGCCTGGGCCTGGCCCGCCGGGTCAAGCAGGGCACACTGCTCGACCTGACCCCGTACGCGAAGCGGTTGAACGCGGACGCCTGGCATCCGGCGGCCCGGGCCGCCTGCACCGTCGACGGCAAGCTGTACGCGCTGCCGATGGACGTGTACGCCCCGGTCGTGGTGTACGACAAGCGGCTGTGCGATCCGGCCGGGTTCGTGGTGCCCACCACGCGCGACGAGTGGATCACCCAGTTGGACAAGCTCGAGCAGCACTATGCGAGCGACCCGAAGTTCGAGGCGCTGCACCTGGTCGGCCGGGCCTGGCAGACGATCGCCGCGTGCCTGTACGCGAACGGCTGCGAGATAGCCGTGCAGCAGAACGAGCGCTGGGCCGGGCGCCTGAACACCGACGCGGGCCGCGCGGGCATCGCGTTCTTCCAAAAGCTCCAGTCCTATTCGAGCGCGCCGAAGAACGTCGAGGAGTACAAGGACCCGGCCGGCACCATCACCGCCGTACTCACCGCCGGCAAGGCCGCGATGGCGATCCAGCCGGACTGGGTGGTGGCCGAACTGCTGCGCACCTCCCCCGAGACGGCCCGCAACCTGGGCGCCTTCCCGATGCCCGGGACCACCGCCGGAAAGGCCGCGACGGTCGGCGTGTGGGCCGGTGTGCTGGCCGTGTCGGCGAAGACCGGACATCCGATCGGGGCGACCAATCTGCTTCGGGTGATGGCCTCGTCGGTGTGGCAGGAGCGCTGGGCGAACGAGAACGAGACGGTCCCGGCGCTCGGCGGCCTGACCACCACCTCGGGCGCCGCCAACCCGGCCCGGGCCGCGACGCTGACCGCGCTCGCCCAGGGCAAGCCGTACCCGGCCGCACCGGGCTGGTCGGCCGTCCCGCTCAAGGACTTCGCCGAAAAGGTGCTGGGCGGCGCCGACCCGGTCGTCGCCGGCGCCGAGCAGGACGCGAGGATCGGGGGCAGCTTCAGCGAATACCGCCCCTGACGCGGTGTCACCCACACGGCGTAAGAAATCCTCAAGCGTAAGCCCGTCGCGGTTGCCCGCGGCGGGCTTACCGCATTACCCACCCTCCGCAATCGGACCGGCGCGTACTGTCGGGTCACTTCCCCTTCGGGCGACCGGCGGTTTCCGGCTTCGGTGGTACATGTCCGGCTGTCGGGTCGCTCTCCGAGCACACGAGGATGCGGTCCGTCATGTCCGGAAGTCCCGATCCCTCCCGGGCCGATCTGCTCCGCGGCAGCCTCGAGGCCGTCGCGCCCGCCGCGCACGATCTGGTCTCGCACTTCTACGCGCTGCTGTTCCTGCGCCGCCCCGACCTGCGCGCGCTGTTCCCGCCGGCCATGGACCACCAGCGCGACCGCCTCCTCGCCGCGCTGCTCCGGGTCGGCGCGAGCAGCGACGAACCGCACGAGTTACGCCGCTACCTGCGCGGATTGGGCCGGGACCACCGTAAGTACGGGGTGCTGGACGAGCACTACGACGCGGTCGGCAGCGCGCTGATCGGCGCGCTGGCCCGCTACCTGGGCGAACGCTGGACGCCGGAACTCCAGGCGGCCTGGGTGGAGGTGTACACGTGGGCGGCGGCGGTGATGATCGAGGCCGCCGCCGACGACGCCGAGGACGCGCCGGCGTGGTGGGACGCGGTGATCACCGCCCACGAGCCGCGCGGCCGGGACATCGCGGTGATCACCGTCGAGCCGAATCGCCCGCTGCCCTACCACCCCGGCCAGCACGTCACGGTGGAGACCCCGTGGTGGCCCAGGGTGTGGCGGCACTACTCGATCGCCAACGCCCCGCGCGTCGACGGCCGGCTGGAGCTGCACGTGCGGGCGGTGCCGGCGGGGTGGGTGAGCAACGCGCTGGTACACCGGGCCCGGGTCGGCGACCGGATCCGGCTCGGCCCGGCGCGCGGCGGCCTGGTGTTGCGCGGCGAGACGCTGCGCCGGACGTTGTGCGTGGCCTACGGCACCGGCCTGGCGCCGATCAAGGCGCTGGTGGAGCACATGGCGCAGCGTCAGCTGGCGCACCGCGCGCATGTGTTCATCGGCGCCAAGTACGGGACGGACCTGTACGACCTGGGCGCGCTGTCCGCGATGGCCGACGTGTACCCGTGGTTGAACGTGATCCCCGCGGTCACCCACGACCGCTCGTTCGCGGGCGACCAGGGCGCGCTGCCCGACGTGCTGGCCAGGTACGGCGACTGGGCGGACCACGACGTGTTCGTCAGCGGGTCGGCGGCCCTGGTCCGGGCCACCGCGCACCGGCTGACCGGCGAATTGGGGGTGGCCCCGCAACGGCTGCACACCGAGAGCCTGGACGGGGCCGCCCGCGGGACGGTGCTGCTCCGGGGCCGCTGAGCTGCGGTGGGCGAAACCCGGGGGCGTAACGTACGGGGCATCAGGGTCGTGTCGAGTCGTGTCGATACGACCGCTTCGAGCCGCAGGAGCACCCGCATGGTCAGCAAGCCGCCCGTGGACGACGTCGGCGACGAGGGGCTTGTGGTCGGGCCGCCCAAGGAGTACGCGGCCGGGCTGCCGGCCGTCGCCTGGTCGCTGCGCCACGCCGGCCGCCAGATGGGGGTCAAGCGCAGCCTGCTGACCCTGGTCCAGGTCAACCAGAAGCAGGGCTTCGACTGCCCCGGGTGCGCCTGGCCCGAGCCGGACCACCGCAGTGTCGCCGAATTCTGCGAGAACGGCGCGAAGGCGGTCGCCGAAGAGGCCACGGTACGCCGAGTGGGCGCCGACTTCTTCGCCGCACATCCGGTGGCCGAGTTGGCCGACAAGTCGGACTACTGGCTGGGCCAGCAGGGCCGGTTGACCGAGCCGATGTATCTCGCCGAAGGCGCCTCGCACTACGCGCCGATCTCGTGGGAGGACGCGTTCGGCGTGATCGCCGAGGAGTTGGCGGCGCTGGACTCGCCGGACGCGGCGGCGTTCTACACCTCGGGCCGCACCAGCAACGAGGCCGCGTTCGTGTACCAGCTGTTCGTCCGCGCGTTCGGCACCAACAATCTGCCGGACTGCTCCAACATGTGCCACGAGTCGAGCGGTTCGGCGCTGACCCAGACGCTCGGGGTGGGCAAGGGCAGCGTGTCGCTGGAGGACCTGTACCGGTCCGACCTGATCTTCGTGGTGGGTCAGAACCCGGGGACCAACCACCCCCGGATGTTGTCCGCGCTGGAGAAGGCCAAGCAGGCGGGCGCCTCGATCGTGGCGGTCAACCCGCTGCCGGAGGCCGGTCTGCTGCGGTTCAAGAATCCGCAGAAGGTCTCCGGAGTGCTCGGCTCGGGCACCCAACTGACCGACGAGTTCGCGCAGATCCGGGTGAACGGCGACCTCGCGCTGTTCCGGGCGCTGAACCGGTTGCTGCTCGAAGCCGAGGACGCGGCCCCCGGCACCGTGCTCGATCGCGATTTCATCGACGAATACGCGCACGGGTTCGAGGAGTTCGCGGCCGACGTGCGGACCACGCCGTGGGCCGACGTGCTGGAGGCGACCGGGCTCTCGCGCGAGCAGATCGAGCGCATCCATCGGCGGGTGCTCGGCTCGCGGCGGATCGTGGTGTGCTGGGCGATGGGCCTGACCCAGCACAAGAACTCGGTGCCGACGATCCGTGAGGTGGTCAACTTCCTGCTCCTGCGCGGCAATGTGGGCCGGCCCGGCGCGGGGGTGTGTCCGGTGCGCGGGCACAGCAACGTGCAGGGCGACCGCACGATGGGCATCTACGAGAAGCCCGCGCCGGCGTTCCTGGACGCGCTGGAGCGGGAGTTCGGCTTCGCGCCGCCGCGCGCGCACGGGCACGACGTGGTGGACACGATCCGGGCGATGCGCGACGAGAGCGTGAAGGTGTTCGTCGCGGTGGGCGGCAACTTCGTCTCGGCGACGCCGGACACCGCCGCCACCGAGGCCGCGCTGCGGGCCACGCGGCTGACCGTGCAGGTGTCCACCAAGCTCAACCGTTCGCACGCGGTCACCGGGCGGCGCGCGCTGATCCTGCCCACTTTGGGCAGGACCGAGCGGGACCAGTTCGTCACCGTCGAGGACTCGATGAGCGCGGTACACATGTCGCGCGGCAAACTGCCGCCGGCCTCGCCGAAGTTGCGCTCGGAGGTGGCGATCGTCTGTGGGCTGGCCGAACGGGTGCTCGGTGATCGGGTGTCGGTGCCGTGGCGCGACCTCGCGCGCGACTACGACCTGATCCGGGACCGGATCGAGCGGGTGATCCCGGGCTTCACCGACTTCAACCGCCGGGTGCGCGAGCCCGGCGGGTTCGTGTTGCCGCACGGGCCGCGGGACGCGCGGCGGTTCCCGACGACCACCGGGAAGGCCAACTTCTCCCGCAACGAACTCGCCGTGTTGCGGGTGCCCGAGGGTCGGTTGATCCTGCAGACGGTGCGCTCGCACGACCAGTACAACACCACCATCTACGGTCTGGACGACCGTTATCGCGGGATCAAGCAGGGTCGCCGGGTGGTGTTCGTCAACCCCGTCGACCTGACCGCCCTGGGTTTGGCCGACGGCGCGCTGGTCGACCTGGTCAGCGAGTGGCACGACGGGTCGGAGCGGCGGGCCGAGGCCTTCCGGGTGGTGTCGTACGACACCGCCGCGGGCTGCTGTGCGGCCTACTTCCCCGAGACCAACGTGCTGGTGCCGCTGGACAGCACGGCCGATGAGAGCAACACTCCGACGTCCAAGTCGATCGTGGTGCGCTTGGAGCCGCATAGGCGCTGATTGTTGGGCGCTTCGCGCCGGCTCGCGAGGGGCCACTTTTCTGCTCCCCCGCTTCGCTCCTCCGCAGAAAAGTGGCCCCTCGCTCGGGGTCGGCTGTCCCTCCGCTTCGCTCCGGGCCATCCGACCCAAGTTCTGCGGCTCCGCCGCTCTCCGCGCTGCGCGCGTCGATCGCGTGGGCGGACCGGGTCGTGGGCGCTGACGCGCCACGGGGGGCGGCGGGGGTTTTCCGCTCCTCCGCAGGAAAGTGGTTCCTCGATCGGGGCTGGGTGGCCATGCGCTTCGTTTCGGGTCGCCCAGCCGAGTTTTGCGGCTCCGCCGCTCTCCGCGCTGCGCGCGTCGATCGCGTGGGGGGCTCAGGTGGTGGGCGCTGACGCGCCGCGGGGGTCGGCGGCGGTCAGGCCTGGAAGCGGGCTGCCAGTACCGCCGCGAGGCGGCGGGAGGCGAAGTCGCCGCCGTGGACGAAGCGCATCGCCGGGCCGAAGGTGGCGGCGGCGGGCGGGCCGGTGACGTACAGGCCGGGCACGGTGGTCTCGAACGACGCGTCGAGCGCGGGCAGTCCGCCCACCGTGGCGATCCGGCGCCGCAGGGGCGGCGGCAGGAAGCCCAGGGCGGCCAGGTCCACCCGGTAGCCGGTCGCGGCGAGCACGTGGTCGGCGTGTACCTGGCGCTGATAGCCGGTCCGGTCCCGCAGCCACATCCGCACCCGCCCGTCGGGTTCGCGCCGGGCCCGGGTGACGGTCTGCGCGTCCCGGACCGGGACCCGCCCGTCCAGCCGATCGCGCAACCACCACGCGGCGGACGGGCCGAGGATGCGCCGGGCCAGGTCGACCCGGACGCAGGCGGGCAGCAGCCGGAACGCGGCCTGGCCCCGCGCGGCGGCGGCGATGGTCCAGCCGGCTCCCAGCGGCGAGTCGGGGGTGAGCCGCCGGGCCCGGGGCGGAGCGGCGAACCGGATACGCCCGGCGCGGCCGAACACCCGCACCCGTGCGGCGCCGCCCTCGTGCAGCAACGCGGCGCTTTCCAGGGCCGATTGGCCGGAGCCGATCACCACGATGTCCCGGTCCGCGCCGAGTTCGGCCAGGTCGGGGTGCTGCGCGGGGTGCGAGACCAGGTCGTCGCCGAGGTGTTCGAGCACGGCCGGAACGTAGCGGTGCGCGGCCAGGCCGGTGGCCAGCACCACCGCGTCGACCGCCAGGTCCGGGCCGCCGTCCCGGGCGAGCACGAAGCCGTGCCCGGCGGGCTCGATGCCGGTGATCCGCTCGCGCTCCACGTCCGGGACCAGGCGGTCGGCGAACCACCGCCCGTAGGCCACGAACAGCTCCAGCGGCACCGGCTGATCGCCCGTCAGCGGGCGCTCGCCGCGGGCGCGTTGGAAGCAGGCCAGGGTGAATCCGGGCCTGGGTGCGGGGATCGAGGAGGCGTCGGGCCTGGATTTCAGCAGCATGCCGATCGGCATGTGCCGCCGCCAACTCTCCAGCGGTTCGCCGAACACACGTGCGGTCACCCCGAGCTGGCGCAGGTGGGCGGCGAGCGAGAGGCCGTAGGGGCCGGCTCCGACGATGGCCACGGTCATGGCGGTGCCCTTCGGATATTCGAGTGGATTGTTTGCTTATCCGGTGAAAGGTCGGTTCGCGCTGCTAGAAAGGTCCGGACGGGGAGGCGACGAGATGGTTGTCCGAGGAGTCGAGCTGGATCGTTCGGTGCCCGCGCTGCTGTTCAAGGTCGGCCGCTATCCGCTGCACCAGGGCTCGGTCGGCGCGGTGCGCTCGCTCGGGCGCGCGGGTGTGCCGGTGCACGCGGTGGTCGAGGACGCGTACACGCCCACCGCCCTGTCCCGGCACCTGAGTCGGCGGCACGTGTGGCCCACCACCGGCCTGGAGGACCCGCGGGCGCTGGTGGAGCAACTGCTCGGCATCGGCCGCCGACTGCCCGCCCGCGCGGTCCTGGTGCCCACCGACGACGAGGCGGCGCTGCTGGCCGCCGGCGCCCAGGACCGCCTCGCGGAGTGCTTCCTGCTGCCCAAGATCGACCCGGAACTGCCCGCCGGGCTGGCGGGCAAGCGCGGGCTCTACCGGCGCTGCCTGGCCCACGGGGTCCCCGCGCCGGCCACCCGCTTCCCCGCCGACCGTGGACAACTGGTCGCGTTCGCCGCCGAGTTGGGCTTTCCGGTGGTGGTGAAGAACCTCGCGCCGTGGGATCGGCTGCGGGCGCCGGTGGTGCCGGGCACCACGCTGGTCCACGACCGGCGCGTGCTGCTCGCGCTGGTCGGCGAGCCGCGCGGGGTGTTGTTGCAGGCATACGTGCCGCGCGAGGCGGCGCAGGACTGGATCGTGCACCTGTACGCCGCGCCGGACGGCCGGTGCGCGCCGGTGTTCACCGGTCTCAAGCTCCGCTCCTGGCCGCCGCACGCGGGGGTGACCACGTACGCCCGGGCGCTGGCCAACCCGGGGCTTGCCCGCCGTTCCGCCCGGCTGTGTCGGGCGCTCGGCTACCGGGGTCCGGCCGATCTGGACTGGCGGCTCGACCTGCGCGACGGACGCTACAAGCTGGTCGACTTCAATCCCCGGGTGGGCGCCCAGTTCCGCATGTTCGAGACCGCGCGGGGTCTCGACGTGGTGCGTGCGCTGCATCTGGACCTGACGGGGCGGCCGATCCCCTCGGGTGGCCAGCGCGAGGGTCGGCGCTACGTCGCCGAGCACCTGGATCTCGCCGCGTTCGTGGCCTACCGGGGGCGCTGCGGCGCGGCTCGGCCGCCCGGCCGCGCGCCGGGGCACGGCGGGGTGGAGGCGGCCTGGCTGGCGCTGGACGATCCGCTGCCGGCGGCGGTCACGGCCGTACGCGCGCTCGCCCTGGCCGTGCGCCGGCGGCGGCACTGAGGAGAGTGGGTGGGTTCGATGAGGACGGGTCGAGCGATGCGGGTCCGCCGACGGCTCGCCGCGGTGTTGCCGGTGGTGGTGCCGGCGCTGCTGCTCGCGGGGTGCGAGTCGGCGCCGCCGGCGGGGCCGAGGCTGCTGTTCGCCGACGACTTCGCCGGGTCGGCGCTCGCCGCCGAGCGCTGGGTGACGTGCTACGACTGGAACGTGGCCGGCTGTACCAACGCGGGCAACCACGAGCAGCAGTGGTACCTGCCCGAGCAGGTCCGGGTGCGGGACGGGCAGGCGATCCTGACCGCGGCGCGCCGGCCCACCACCGGCTCGGACGGCGTGGCCTACCCGTGGGTCTCGGGCATGTTGTCCACCGGGCGGCCGAGTTGGTCGGGGCGGCCGAGATTCACCTTCACGTACGGTCGGGTCGAGGCCGAACTGCGGCTGCCTCGCGAGCCTTTCTCGTTCCCGGCCTTTTGGCTGATGCCCGCCGCCAAGCGCACCCCTCCGGAACTGGACGTGGTCGAACTGATCGGCCTGGACGGCCTGGCCCGGGCCACGGTGCACTGGACCGGGCCCGACGGCCGGCCGGACGCGGAGACGCACGCCTCTCCCGAACGCGACTGGTCCGGCGCGTTCCACCGGTTCACCCTCGACTGGCGGCCGGATCGGCTGACGTGGTCGATCGACGGCGAGCGGGTGTTCGCCGTGACCGACCGGGCACATGTCCCGCACGAGCCGATGGAGGTGCTGTTCACCCTCGCGATGGGCTACCCGGAGCCGGTCCCCGAGACGGTGACCGGCGCGGAGATGCGGATCCGGGCGGTGCGGGTCTGGGAGCGCTGAGTCCGCGCGCGCCGGCCCCGGTCGGGCGGTCACCTCAACCGGCCCGGCCGGCCACCGGATCGGAGTGCTCGTGCCGGGGATCGGGCCGGCCGCGCCGACGGGCCCTGATCCGGCGCCAGGCCCGCCAGCCCAGCGTGGGCAGCCCGTCCCGAAACGGCGCGACCCGGGGGCCGGCGCCGGCCAGCCAGGCGTCCAGGCGGTCCGGCCCGGTGTCCGCGCGCACCATCAGCCGGGAGATCCGCCACGGATCGTCCTCGCGCGAGCTGTGCGCGTCGCGCACCGCCATCGCGGTACGAAAGCCCGCGTGCCGCACCGCGGCCCGCACGGCGGCGTCGTTGTAGCCGAAGGGGTAGGCGAACGAGGTGACCGGGCGCTCCAGTTCGGCCTCCAGGCGCTGCCGCGAACAGGCGATCTCGCGGTGCATCGACTCGATCGGGAGGGTGTCGAGTTCGCGGTGCGTGCAGCCGTGCGCGCCGATGGTCAGGCCCGGCGCGTCGGCGATCCGGCGCAGTTCGCGCCAGCTGAGCATGGCGGCCGGCGGCAGTACCGGATTCGGGGTGGGCCACAGCGCGTCCGTGGTGACGTAGAGCGTCACGGGCAGGTCGCGTTCGACCAGTTGCGGCAGCGCGTACCGGGCGAAGTCGGCGTAGCCGTCGTCGAAGGTGATCAGCACGCTCTCCCGGGGCAGGTCGCGACCGCCGTGCAGGGCCTCGGTGAACCGGTCCAGGCCGATCGGCACCCGCCCGCTCGCCGACACCCGGTCCAGGTGTCGGCCGAACTCGGCCGGAGTGACGGTGAACGGCGCGATCCACGGCGGCGGGTCGTCCCGTACCGCGTGGTAGAGCAGGACCGGTACCGCGGCCTCGGATCTCATCGAAGCTCCTCTCGGCGGGTGTGTGTACGCACGACGGCGCGGATCAGCGCCGCGGTGGTGGTCAGGCCGGCGAGGGTGCCGATCACGCGCGGGGCGGAGAAGGCGCCGGCGAGCAGGTAGGCCTCGGCGGTCAGCGCGCACAGCGCCGCGCTGCCGGCCACCGAGGTCACCGCCGTGGCCGGCACGCTCGCGCCATCGCCGGCGAGCGCGTAGCCCGGCCCGACGGCCAGGAAGGCGACCACGACGAGGACCCGCAGCGGGTGTTCGGCGGGCAGTTCGAGCGCGCCGAACGCCGCCCATCCGGCGGCGGCGGGCCACAGGGTCCGGATCGGGCCGGTCATCGCACGGGTCCCGGTCGTGGGCCGATCCGGTAGATCACCGCGTCCCGGTCGCGCAGCAGCAGGGTGAACCGGGGCGCGGTGGACAGCGCGCGGTCGATGCGGCCGAGGGTGCCCGCCGGAAGCAGTCCGGTCTGCTCGCACTCGGCCCGCTGACCGGCGGTCAGGAACAGGTACGCCGTCTCGCCCGGATACTCGTCGGCCAGCGCGCTCAGCCCGGCCACCGGATCGCGCACCACCCCCTCGCGCAGGGCGGGCGTCTCCATCGCGAACCAGCGATGTCGTTGCCGCTCGTAATCGGCGTAGGCGCCGGGGAAGTTGTTGCTCGCCGCGACGATCAGATCGCCGGGCGCGGACACCCGGGCCAACTCCTGCCGGGCGGCGATCTCGCCGTCGTCGAAGTGGTTCTGGCGCTCCTTGCCGTAGTAGCCGAACACGAACCCGGTGAGCAGCAGCGCGAACAGCACCGGCAGCAACACCGCGCGCGGGCGCGGCCGGCCCCGGTCGCCGAACAGCGGGGCGAGCCATCCGGCGATCAGGAAGGCGGCGGCGGGCAACGCGAACAGGTAGACGCGGAAAAGAATTTCGCCGCCGTACGCACCGGCCGCGAGCAGCGGCAGCGGTGCCAGCACCAGCGGCATGGCGGGCGAGCGGCGCAGGCGCGGACAGCGGATCGGCGCGGCGGCGGTGAGCAGCGCGACGCCCGCGGTCAGCGCCCGGTCCACCCGGGCGACCAGCACCTGTCCCGGTTCGGCGCTGCCCAGATTGACCATGCCGGCGTGCGCGTTCGACTCGAAGTCGCCGAACTGGGCCCAGGTGGACCCGAATTGGTCGAAAACAAAGGGTCGGGCCACGGTCAGGTCCCAGCCGAGCACGGCCACCGCGGTCAGCCCGAGCAGCGGGAGGGCGACCGGCCGATGGGCGCGGGAGCAGGTCAGCGCGCCCAGCGCGACGACGAGCATCAGCGGGGTGAGCTGATGCGCCGTCACCACGGCGAGCACCAGAGGCGCGCACAGTCCGACGGTGGCGAGCGGGCGCCGGTCGCGGTCCAGGACCAGCGCCAGGATGGTCACGTACAGGACGAACGCGAAGGTCTGCGGGGCGAAGTAGTCCTGGCCGACCCAGGCGGTGGCGAAGTAGATCCACACCGCCGCCCAGACGATCCGCCGGTTGCGGGTGAGCGTGCGGTAGAGCAGGACCAGGGGGCCGATCAGCAGCAGGTCGAAGGCGAGCGGCGACCAGGTCGCCATGGTCAGCGCGTCGGGCGTGCCGGACCCGCGCACGACCGTGGCCGCGGCGGAGAAGAATCCGGGCCACTGGTGGTAGGGCGCCAACTCGCCCGCGTCCGGCAGGGTCCGGCCGGTGCGCAGGAACTGGTCGACCACCTCGACGTGTTTCCAGGCCCACGCGTAGCGCAGGTGCTCGTACAGCACCGCCGGCGTGGCGTGCAGCATGGCCACCAGGGCTCCGGTGTACAGGGCGTAGCGCCGGGTCCGGGCGGTGCGATCGAGCAGGCTCACCGCGAAGCCGACGGTGAGCACGGCCAGTGCGCACCAGTACAGGGCGGGCAGCACGTCGAGCAGCCCGAGTCCGCCCATCCGGTCCACCGCGACCGGCATCCGCATCGCCAGGATCCACAGCAGTGCGGCGAGCGGCAGGGCGAGCCGGCCGGACGCGCGGAACGCGAGCGCGGCGGGGGTGGGCAGCGGGTCCCGGCCCAGACCGCGTGCCCGACCTGCGGCGTAGCCGAGCGCGGTGGTGAGCACGCCCAGGACCAGCGCGGGGACGGTGGCCTTGGGCGGGCCCGGTTCCGGGGCGAACGGGCGCACCAGGGCGCGCGGGATGGTCGAGGCCAGGTAGGAGCGTTCGGAGGCGAGTGCGCGGCCGGTGCCGGCGTGTCGGCTGACCGCCGCCTTGGACAGGCCCTCGGCCCAGCAGCGGGCCCGGAAGTAGCGCCAGGTGGTGCGCGCGGCGGGCACCCGGTGGCGGACCACGGCGGCCGGTTCGTACCCGAGCACGCCGCCGCGGTGTCGGGCCGCGGCGCGCAGGCACAGCTCGGTCTCCTCGCAGCCCAGCGGCCGGGTGCCGACGCGGCCCAGGTCGGTGCGGAAGCCGCCGACGTCGAGCAGCACGCTGCGCCGGAAGGACATGTTGGCGCCGATCAGGTTGCGTACCGGCGCAGCCTGTTCGGGCATGCCCCGGTAGGTGCAGCCGACCACCCAGTCGAACTCGGCGGGGAACCAGGTCGGGCGGCCGGTGTCCCAGTTGGGTCGGATCCGGCCGCCGACACCGAGCACGTTCGGGTCGGCGTAGCCGTCGAGCAGGCGCATGGTCCAGTCGGGTTCGGCGACGGCGTCGTCGTCGAGGAAGGCCACGACGTCGCCTCGCGCGCCCTCGACGCCGGTGTTGCGGGCGCCGGAGAGGCCGCGTCGGCCGCGGTTGCGCAGCACGGTGACGTCGGGGAAGGCGGCGCTCGCGCGCGCGGCGAGTTCGTGGCAGTGGTCGGCGACCAGGATGATCTCGGCGGGCGCCTCGTCCTGGGCCCGGAGCGAGCCGAGGGCGGCGGTGAGGTCGTCCCAGCGGTCCATGGTGTACGCGCAGACCACCACGGTCAGCGTGGGGCGCGGCGGGGTGCGGTCGACGGCAGGGCCGGCGCCGCGGGCGCGGACCAGGGCCCGCCTGGCGGCGGCCTGCTCGGCGCGGATGGCCACCCAGGCCAGGCGCCTGGTGCGCGGTGGGGTCTCCGTCATGCGGGCCTCCCGGAAACGGTGGGGAGCCAGATCCGGCGGGCCGCGAGCAGCACGAGGGCGGTCGCGGTCTGGGCGCCGAGCCAGGCGATGCCGGCGCCGAGCAGGCCGAGCACGGGCAACAGGACGACGGTCAGGGTCAGTACGGTCGCCGCGAGGCCGGCCTGGATGGCGACCACGACACGCATCCGGCGCAACACCCGGCAGGCGCTGATCGCGGTCGCGACCACCAGGTGCGGCAGCGCGGACAGGGCGAGCAGTTGCAGCAGCCCGGCGCCGTTGCGGGCGTAGCCGGGTCCGAACACGCGCAGCACCAGCGGCGCGCCGAGGACGAGGGCGCCGATCGCGAGCAGGAGCAGCGCCCCGGTGTGGCGCAGCACTCTTCGGCAGCCGGCCGCGAGCCCGGCGGTGCCGGCGGCGGCCTCGACGAGCAGCGACGCCCCCATGTTGAGCCCGACCAGGTAGAGCGTGTTCGCCACCACCCAGGCCAGCGAGAAGTAGGCGCTCTCCCGGGCGCCGACACGTTCGAGCACGATGATCGGCGGCACGGTGGTCGCGGCGAGCCAGCACAGCGTGCCGAGGTAGTCCGCCCCGGCGTACCGCACCAGCCCGGGCCCGGGCCGAAATCGCGGGCCGGGGTGGGGGGTTGGGTGCCGGGTCGGCGGATGCCGGTGGTCGCCCGCGGCCGGACCGGAGGTGACGCGCGGGTCGAGGCCCGGGGTGACGCCCGCCGTCCGCGCGGGCTCCCGGGCGGGCGGCAGTCGCGCGAACAGCCGGGTGTCGACCACCAGCAGGGTCGACACCAGGGCCAGCGTCCAGGACATCAGGATGCCGAGCGTGGGCAACAGCGCGGCCAACACGGCGACCAGGACCAGTTTGGCGATCGCGAAGCCGCTGTTCTTGCCCACCACCAGGCCGGGTCGGCGCAGGCCGGTGAGCGCGCCGTCCTGGAGCGCGAACAGCGCGTAGGCGACGGTGGTCGCCGCGAAGCAGCAGCCGGCCGCCGGTTCGCGCAGGAATCCCAGGCCCGGCGCGCACAGCGGGATCAGCGCGAGGAAGCCGAGAACGGCCACCAGGGTCGCGCCGAACGCGGCGGCGTACGCGGCGCGGATCAGCCCGCGCCGGTCCGCGCCCGGTTGCGGCAGAAAGCGCACGAGCACGTTGGCCAGACCGAGTTGGCCCAGGCCGGAGAGCAGCATCATCGCGGACACCGCCGCGTAGGTGCGCCCCACCGTCGCGTCCCCGTACCAGCGGGTCGCGAGCGCCCAGTAGCCCGCGCCCAACGCCGAGGTCAGCAGCGAACCCACGGTCAGCACATGCCCGTTGCGCAGCAGCGGGTCCACCCGGGGTCGGGCCGACCGGCGCAGCCCGGCCTGGATCACCGGCCGGACTCCGCCTGCTCCCAGGGCGTGCGCACGCCGTGCATCCGCACCCGCGAGCGCAGGTAGGCGAGCGGACCGGCGGCCAGCGCACGGCGCTCCAGCGCGGCCAGCCGGGCGGGCCAGGGGATGTCGGGCCGCCCGGGCGCGCGGGTCCGGGCCAGCGCGTACCGGATTCCGTCGGGGGTGCGTCTGGCGAGTGCGCCGAGGGTGCGCGGCTCGCGCAGTACGGCGGCGGTCAGATAGGCGCCCAGGCCGGTGCCGTACCCGCGCACCTGGGCGGCCACCGCGGCCCGATCGGCGCGGTGCCGGTGCCAGATCAGCGCGCCGGGTTCGTAGCCGATCCGGTGTCCGCGCACGATGGTGCGGAAGAAGGCGAGCAGGTCGTCGCCGCCGCGCGCGGGGGTGCCGACGCCGGTGGCCGGGTCGAAGCCGCCCATCGCGCGCAGTACGTCGGCCCGGAAGGCCATGTTGGCGCCCGAACCGAACCGGCCCGCGGTGAACGGGAACAGCGGGTCGGCGGGCGGCGCCTGGGGGTCGTACAGGATCGGCTCGAAGCCCTTGGCGAAGCCTCCGTGGTGATGGAGCATCACCTGCGCGGGGGTGCGCAGTTCGGCGGGCAGGATCAGGCCGGTGACGCACGCGGGCCGGCCCGCGCGGGCGAAGCCGGCGACCAGGGCCGCGATCCAGCCGGGGTCGGCCAGGACGTCGTCGTCGGTGAACGCGAGCAACTCGCCCGTGGCCACCGCGATGCCCCGGTTGTGCGCGAGGGCCAGTCCGGGGCGCGGCTCGCGCACGTAGCGCACCAGGCCGGCGCAACCGCCGCGGACCACGCTCGCGGTGCGGTCGGTGGTGGGCGCGTTGTCCACCACGATCAGTTCGATGTCGGGATACGTCTGCCACAACAGGGTGCGCAGGCACGCGGCGAGCAGTTCGGGCCGCTCGCGGGTGGCCACGATCACGCTGACCCGGGGCGTGCCGCGCGGGGCGGGCGGCCCGGGCGGTCCGGGGGCGTGGTCGGGCGCGGCGGGGGTGCCGAAGCGGGCCGTCGCGCAGGCGATCAGCCGTTCCGGGCCGGGGGTGGGCAGTTCGAGGTCGAGCAGGCCGACGGGGGTGCCGGCGTGCCGGACCAGGGCGAGTACGGCGCCGGCGGGGCAGTCGGCCGGGGTGCCGTCGGGGGTGCTCAGCCTCGGCTCGGCGTCGGCGGCGAGGTCGAGGACCCGGACGTGCACGAGGTCGGGGGGCGGGGCGGGTGGGACGGCGGCGGGCTCGGCCGGCTCGCAGGATCCGGCGGACTCGGCGGGTGACGCCGGCGGTTCGCCCCTGGGCTCGGCCGCGGTCGGCGAGGCGGCGGTCGGCGTGGCCGGGCGCGGGATGGCGATCGGGGTCGGCGTGGCCGGTGGGCGCGGGCCGGGCAGCGGGGCGTTCGGTTCGGCCGGGCGCTGCCTCGGGATCAGCGGCCTCGGGTCGGGATCGGGCTCTCGGTGGGGCGTCAAGCGTCCTCCCCCGCTCGCTCCGGGCGGCGGGCGGCGCCGGCGTGCTCGCGCAGGACGGTGCGCAGCACCCGGTGTCCGTCGCGGAGCGCGTTGAGGTGGGATCGGCCGCTCCGGCGCGGCAGTTCGAGGCTGGGTACCTCGGCGATCCGCAGCCCGGCGCGTAGGGCCCGGACGATCATCTCGGCCTCGATCTCGAAGCCGGTCGAACGCAGGTCCAGGTGTTCCAGGAAGCACCGGCGGAACGCACAGAACCCGTAGCACAGGTCGGTGAGCCGATATCCGTACAGCCGCTTGACCAGGGCCATCAGCGCGTGGTTGCCGAGGCTGCGGAGCGCGGTCAGGTCCAGCGATCCGCCGCCGCCGACGAACCGGGAGCCCTTGACGAAGTCGTAGCCGTTGCCCAGGAAGTGCACGTAGTGCGGGATCTCGTGCGGCGACATGCTGCCGTCGGCGTCGATGGTGACGATGATGTCGCCGGTGGCGTGCCGGAATCCGGTGCGCAGGGCGCTGCCCTTGCCGGGGCCGGACTGCGGGATGACCCGGGCGGCCGGCAGGTAGCGGCGGGTGATCAGCGAGGTGGCGTCGGTGGAGTCCCCGTCGATCAGCAGGACCTCGTCGACGCCTTCGGGTATCTGCTGGAGCACCCAGGGCAGATTGCGGGCCTCGTTGCGGGCCGGCACGACCAGGGTGACCCGGTCCCGGGACACCTGGTCGGCCGGTGCGTGCCCGGCTCGTACCGGCGCGCCGCCGGGCAGTTCGGCAATCCGGGGCAATGGGCGTTTCGCGTGCGTCGCGTGCGTCGTGTCGTGCATGAACGGCCCCCTCCCGTCTGCCGCGTGCCCCGGAGAGCACACGGCATCGGGCCGGCGGAACCGGCCCGAGATCGGTGACACCGGGTGCCGATCGCACGACACCCGGTCATCGCTGATCGTGGTTGGGCGGCGAAAGCAGGGTCAATCGGACCGAAGATGCTTTGCCAAGACGTTACGGTTGGGCGTTTTTACCGTCGAATGCCAGTTCGGGGATTTTCTAGGCTTTCCGACACCTTGTCGGATACGCCACTCCCGGCGGGAGCGCCCGGGTGCGGGTCGGCACGAGCGCCCGCGAACAGATCGGCGCGAGCGCCCGCGCGCGGTCGGGCGCGCTCAGCAGCCGCAGTCGCACGAGCAACACTCGCAGCATTCACAACAGTTGCTGCAGCAGTCGCATCCCTCGCAGCAGTCCCCGCAGTCGCACTTGTGGCAACACCCCTGCCGCTGTTGACCGGTGCACGGATCCTCGAAGGTCTCCCGGCAACACCACTGGCAGGTACAGCACAACCCGGCCCAGATCGCACAGGCGACGAACACGTTGTGTCCGCCGGGCGGCGGCGGGGGCGGGGTGGGGCCGCCGGGCGGACCCCACGGGCTGTTCGGGTCGTACGGGCTGCCGGGCGGCGGCTGGGTGGGTGTCTGGTTGGGCGGCTGGTTCGGCCAGGACCCGTCGGGGCGTGCGGCGAGCCGGGGTTCGGCCCGCTCGCCGTGCTTGGCGCAGCCGCCGCCGTGTTTGCCGCCGACCGAGCAGGAGGGTTTCTCGACGGGGAAGCCCGCGTGCCGGAACGACCGGTCGATCGCCTCGTCGACCTCGTGCACGAGCAGTCGGTGGGCGAGCGCGCCGGTGACGAACTCGACCTCGGCCAGTGCCAATCGGATCCCGGTCGCCGCGTCGCGGCACAACCGGTACGCCTCGTCCGGCCCGGTCCCGGTGGCCAACAGCGGGTTCCACGCGCCCGCCGCCCGGTCGGCGTGGATGTCCTCGACCGCGTCGAGCAGGTGCGCGAGCCGGCCGAACAACCGGCCCGCCTCGGCCAACGACTCGGCGTTGTCCGGCCGTTCGGCAAGCACCGCCGTGTGCGCGAACGCCGCGCCGGTGGCCGTCTCGGTCGGCTCGGTCACCACCAGCACCGACACGCCCGGCCCGGCCAGCGCCTCGACCTCGACCTGCCGGTCCACCGCCTCGACCATCACCGCCGTATCGAAGCCCACGTCGAGCGCGGTGCCCGCACCCTGCCGGGCCCAGCGCTCGGCGACCCGGCGCGCGCCGCCCGCGACCGCGCGCCGCCGGTACACCCCGTCGCCGTCGTCGATGTGGTCGCGCATCTTCGCCGACGCGAGCACCAGGGACACCGCGCCCGCGAGCCGCGCACCCTCGCCCATCGCCACCTCGGCCCGGCGCATCGCGCGCAGCGGACAGGGGCCGGCCTTGCGTCGTCCGTCCGCGGTCGGCCGGGCGGACTGCGCCTCGACCAGGACCGAGATGATCAACCCGTCGTAGTTGGTGGCGACGCGCGCAGCCTGCCCGTGGTCGTCCCGCAGCGCCAGGCACATGCCGCACAGGTGCGCCATCCACTCGCTCTGCAACTTCTCCGACAGTCGATGCCGGCACGGCCGGATGATCCCGAACAAGCCCTCGCCCCATTTCCTGCGCCGATTCCTGGCCCCCTCAGCGCGGTCAGCCTACTGATCACCCGTCATCCCCGTCCGGGTCCGACCGGGAATCCGGCCCGGGGGCGGCCCGAGGACCGCGCGCGCGGCGTTCTAGGATCCGCGGCGTGACTGCATCGGTGCTGGTCGTATGTAGCGGGAACATCTGCCGCTCCCCCGTCGTCGAGGCCATGCTGCGCGGCCGGTTGGCCGGGTCCGCGCTGCCGAGCGAGGTGTCCTCGGCGGGCACCATCGACTGGAACGCCCGGCCGATGGCGGACAACAGCGCCCTGGTGCTGACGGAGTACGGCATCGACGCGCCCGCACACCGCAGCCGCAAGCTCACCGCCGACCTGCTGCGCGCCGCCGACCTGGTGATCGGCATGTCCCGCGAGCACCACTGGGCGATCGACGCGCTCGCCGCCGACGCCCTGCCACGCACCTTCCTGCTCGGCGAACTGGTGCGCCTGGGCGAGGCGTTCGGCCCGCGCCGCGCGTTGCCGCTCGCCGACTGGGTGGCCGGGGTGGACGCGCGGCGACCGGCGAACCGACTGGCCCGTCCCGGCGACGAACTCGACGACCCGATGGGCGAGCCGATCGAGTCGTTCCGGGTGATGGGGGCGCGGGCCGACGACCTGACGACCCGGCTGGCGGCGCTGCTGACGACGTGATCGCGGGGCGTCCGCCTCGGGCCGCCGAACGGCTCGCCCTTCGAACACGTGCGCTTTCCCCTCGGTGACAAAACGGCCTTTGAGCCCACCGACTCTTTGGCGGGCCCGTAAACTCACGCCCCTGCCGCCGGAGCCGGTGGCATCGCATGGGGGTGGGCATGCACGACGCGGAGCACAACCGGAGCGAAGCGCGCGACGACCGTGAGTACGGCGGCCGATTAGGCGGCTACGAGGACGCGGACCACGGCGGGGCGGCCCGCCGGAGCGGTTGGATATTCCTGGTCCTGGCGTTGGTGTTGGTCCTCGGCACCGGCTATGGGGCCTACTCGTTCCTCCGGGAGGACGACGCCTCGACGCCGACCGCGCGGTCGAGCGAGACCGCAACCCGGGCCGAGCAGAGCCCGCGCAACGCCGCGCGGTTGTTCCTCGGCGAATGGCAGGCGGGCAACTGGGCCGGCGCCGCCCGGCTCACCAGCGACGCGACCGCCGCGTCCACGGCGCTGTCGGCCCTGAACGACGGGCTGAAGGTCACCGCCCGCACGCTGACGATGGGCGAACCGGCCCCCGCGCGACCGGACGGAACGGTCCCGGTGCCGTTCACCGCCAAGTTGACCCTCGGCCACGCCGGCGACTGGTCGTACACCGGCTCCCTCGACGTGGCCAAGAGCGCGGATCGCGGCTACCTGGTCGCCTGGTCCCCGGCCGCGCTGCACCCGGAGCTGACCGCGGGCACCTCGCTCGAACTGGCGCCCAACCAGGACGGCGTGGGCGGCGACGTGCTGCGGGCCAAGGACGGTACGGCGTTGTCCGCGACCGACAACCCGTCCCTGGCGGCGATCCGTACCGGCCTGGCGAGCAAGGCCAAGCCCGGCGAGCAGGCCAAGCCGGGCGGCGTGGTCCGGCTGGTCGACGCGGCCACCCGGACCCCGGTCAGACAACTCGCCACGCTCGGCGAGCCGGTCACCGCCGCGCCCCGGGACGGCGGGATCACCACCACGCTCGACGCGAAGCTCCAGACGGCGGCCGAGCGGGCGGTCAAGGGCGAGTCGCGGACCGCCTCGCTGGCGGCGGTGCGGATCAGTACGGGCGAGATCGTCGCGGTGGCCAACAATCCGGCCGCCGGCCAGAACAACGCCTTCCTGGCCACCACCCAGCCCGGCTCGACGCTCAAGATCGTCTCCGCCGCCACGCTGCTGTCCAAGGGTGTGGTGGGCCTCGACGAGAAGGTGGGCTGCCCCGAATCGGCCGACGCGGGGGGCATGCGGTTCACCAACTCCGAGGGCCGCGCGTTTCCGGAGGGCAGCTTCAAGGTGGCGTTCGCCCAGTCCTGCAACACCACCATGGCCAACCTGTCCGGCAAGCTCACCGGCGCGGACCTGTCCACCATGGCGCACGACTGCTTCGGCATCGGCGGCGACTGGAAGACCGGGATCGTCTCGTTCGACGGCCGGGTGCCCGCCGCGTCGAACGACACCATGAAGGCCGCGAACATGATCGGCCAGGGGCAGGTACAGATGAACCCGCTCACCATGGCCTCGGTGGTGGCCACCGCCAAGTCCGGCACCTTCCGCCAGCCGCACCTGCTCACCGACCAGGAGGGCCTGTGGCGGGCCCCGCGCTCGTTGTCCCCCGCCGTGAGCGGGCAGTTGCGCACGCTGATGCGCGCGGTGGTCACCGAGGGCACCGCGCACGCCTCGCTCGGCGGCCTGGGCGGCGACGTGGGCGCCAAGACCGGCACCGCCGAGGTCGGCGGCGGTCGGCCCAACAACGGTTGGATGGTCGCCTACCGCGGCGACATCGCGGTGGCGGTCTGGGTGGAGGGCGGGGTGACCGGCGGGCAGTCGGCCGGGCCGATCGTGAAGGCGTTCCTGAGTGCGGCGGGCTGAGCGACGGAGCGGCCGGCGCAGCGGGGGCGCCGGCGGTCGTCGACGGGCTGAGCGACGCCCCGCGCGGCCGTAGTCCATCATGGGCAGGGTGAGCGAACACGATCTTGCCGACGAGGGCCCGGGCCGGGCCGAGACCTTCCTCGACCTGCTGCGGCTGGAGCAGGTCGAGGAGAACATCTTCCGCGGCTGGTGCCACGCGGGCGCCCCGCTGCGCGCCTTCGGCGGCCAGGTCGCCGCACAGGCCCTGGTCGCGGCGGGCCGCACCGTGGTCCCGGAGCGGCACGTGCACTCGCTGCACAGCTACTTCCTGCGCCCGGGCAGCACCACGGCGCCGATCGTGTACCAGGTCGACCGGGTCCGCGACGGGCGCTCCTTCGCGACCCGGCGCGTGACCGGCGTACAGCACGGCGCGGCGATCTTCACCCTGTCGGCGTCCTTCAAGGTGGCCGAGGAGACGCCCGGACACCGTCGCGCGATGCCCGACGTACCGCTGCCGGAGGATCTGCCGGACCCGTACGAGAAGTTGTCCGCCGAGGAGCGCGCGCACTACGAGGAGTCGCAGACCCGGCTCCTGATGGACCTGCGCTTCGTCCCGGAGGACCGCTCGTCGGGCACCCACATGGTCGACGGCATCCCGCACCAGCGGGTGTGGATGCGCGCCGCCAAGCAGCTGCCCGACGACCCGCTGCTGCACGTGTGCGGGCTGACCTACATGTCCGACCTGACCCTGGCCGGCACCGCCGCGAAGCCGTACATCACCAACCCGGCGACGCTCCAGATGGCCTCGCTCGACCACGCGGTGTGGTTCCTGCGCCCGTTCCGGGCCGACGAGTGGCTGCTGTTCGCCCAGGCGTCCCCGTCCGCGCAGGACGCGCGCGGTCTGGCGATGGGCGAGTTCTACAACCACGACGGCGTGCTGGTGGCCTCGGTGGTGCAGGAGGCGGTGATCCGGCAGCGGTAGCGCCGACGCGCCGCTCAGCCCACCCAGACCGTCTTGGCGTTGCAGAACTCGCGGATGCCGAGCGCGGCGAGTTCGCGGCCGTAGCCGCTGGACTTGATCCCGCCGAAGGGCAGCTCCGGGTAGGACGTGACCATGCCGTTGACGAACACCGCCCCGGCGGCCAACTCGGCGATGCAGCGGGCCTGTTCGTCCTCGTCGGTGGTCCAGGCGTTGGCCCCGAGGCCGAACGGTGTGGCGTTGGCGAGGTCGATCGCCTCGTCGAGGTCGGCGACCCGGTACAGCCCGGCGACCGGCCCGAACACCTCCTCGGTGTACATCCGCATGTCCGGGGTCAGGTCGGCGACCACGGTCGGCGGGTAGTACCAGCCGGGGCCGGCCGGACGCTCGCCGCCGCACCGGATCCGGGCGCCCTTGGCCCGGGCGTCCTCGACCTGCTCGGTGACGTCGCGCAGCCCCTGCTCCTGGGCGAGCGGGCCGACGTCGGTGCCCTCGGCGGTGGGGTCGCCGACCCGCAGTGCGGCCATGTTCGCGGTGAACGCCTCGGCGAACGCGTCGTAGACGTCGGCGTGCACGATGAACCGCTTGGCCGCGATGCAACTCTGCCCGTTGTTCTGGGTCCTGGCCGTGGTCGCGGTCCGCGCGGCGGCCTCGACGTCGGCGGAGGGCAGCACCAGGAACGGATCGGAGCCGCCCAGTTCGAGCACGGTCTTCTTCAACTCGCGCCCGGCGATCGCCGCGATCGACCGCCCGGCCCCCTCGCTGCCGGTGAGCGTCGCGGCCACCACGCGCGGGTCGGACAACACCCGCTCGACCAGCTTCGACCCGATCAGCAACGTCTGGAACGCCCCCTCGGGAAAGCCGGCGCGGGTGAACAACTCACCCATGTACAGCGCGGTGCGCGGCACGTTCGACGCATGCTTGAGCAGCCCGGTATTGCCCGCCATCAACGCCGGCGCCGCGAACCGCATGGCCTGCCACAACGGAAAGTTCCACGGCATCACCGCCAACACCGGCCCGAGCGGCTCATACCGCAGATAGGCCCGCCGCGCCCCCACGGCCTCGGCATCGGCCGGCTCGTCCGCGAGAAACCCCGCCGCCCGCTCGGCATAGAACCGACACAGCCGAGCACACTTGCCCACCTCGGCCCGAGCGGCAACAAGCGTCTTCCCCATCTCGGCGGTCATGACCGCCGCAACCTCGTCCCGCTCCGCATCCAGGATGTCGGCAACCCGCCGCATGGCCCGGGCCCGAGCCTCATACGAGTCCCCCCGATGCCCCCGAAACACCTCATCGGCCCGCCCGATCCGGGCATCGATCTCAACCTCCCCCATCTCGGCGAACTCCTCGATCACCTCACCGGTAGCAGGATTGACGGACGCGATGGCCATGGGTCCTCCACGGATGCGGATGGTGCGTGCGCTGGGCACCGAGCGGGCCGCCCGGGCCTCCGCCGAGCCGTTACCCTCTGGCCCCCGGATGACACGGCACTCGGCGAGGAACCGGCCGGATGTCGGAGTGGGATGCGAGGGTGTCTGTTATGAGGGAACAAGCCATCCCGATCCTGCGCGTGGTCGACGCCGCCGAGTCCGTTGCCTGGTATGGCCGTCTGGGGTTCGTCAAGCGGTGGGAGCATCGCTTCGAGCCGCACTTTCCGGCCTTCGTGGAGGTCGCGAGGGGTGAGGTGAAGCTGTTTCTCAGCGAGCATGCGGGCGATGCGAGCCCGGACACGCTGGTGTATGTGTGGGTCGCCGATGTGGATGAGGTGGCCCGTGAATTCGGCGTGGCGGTGGAGGAGCAGCCGTGGGCGCGGGAGGTGCACCTGCGGGATCCGGACGGGAACCGGTTGCGGGTGGCGACGCCGTCGGAGGAGTAGGTCCGGTCGAGGGGGTCAGTCGAAGTCCGCGGTCACGTCCAGTTCGAGTCGGCCTTCGGTGACCCGGTCGGCGAGCGCGCCGAGGTGGTCCCGCTGTGTCTTGTCGATCCGCAGCCACTCCAGGGCCGGGAGGTCGGCCAGGGGGCTCAGGTCGGTTACCGGGCACGCGGCGATGCCCACGTGGGTAAGGCGTGGCAGGTCGATCAGCGGGGAGAGGTCCGTCACCAGGGATCCGTCGATCAGCAACGTTTCGAGCGTGGGTGAGTCGCGTAGTGCGCCCAGGTCGGTGGCCGGGGTGGAAACCATGCCCAGCATGCGCAGGTTCGGGTACTTCGTCAGACCCGACAGGTCTCGAACGCCCGTGTCGTGTAGATAGATGTGGCTCAGGTTCGGCGCCTCCGGCAGGACGCGCACACTCCCCACCAAGCGGTCACCGTTGAAGTGCAAGGCGGTGATCCACGGCAGGGGGGCCAACAGCGCCGGCTCCGCGCGCTGTGCGGGGCCGAGCGTCAACGAGGTGACCTGCGGCAGTTCGGCCAGCGGGCCGAGGTCGGTGATCGAGGTGTCGGCGACTCCGAGCGCATCGAGCCGCGGAAGCGCGGCGAGCGCCGACACGGGAAGCTCCGACAGTTCGGCCGGGAGGTTGATGCTCCGCACGTCCGGACGTCCGGCGAGCAGTCCCAGAGCCGCCGGATCGGGGATCGGCACATGACAGTCGTCGATCCTGACGTGGGTCAAGACCGTTTCGTAGTAGCGCTCCCGATCCGTGAGGGTTTCCCACATTCCCAACAGTTGCAGGCGGATCCGGGTCGAGTCCCGGTCACACAATCGACGCAGCAGCGGGATCGTCGCCTCGCCTCCGATTCGGCGCGCCACCCGCACGATATTCGTCGCGATCTCGTCCGAGACTCGCTGCGTCCGGGTCAGGTCCGCGAGGAGATCGAGCACGAACTCCCCCGCGGTGGCCAAATCCTCCGCCGCACGCGCGTCCTGCGGAGGCAGCAGCTTGGCGGTCTCCTCCCGGAACCGGGCCGCGGGCTCCGGGTCCACCATGCCCGCTCCGGACACACACGCGACGCCGAGCAGCCACAACCGGGCACGATGCTCCTCGTCCGTCTCCGCTCGCGCGATCAAACCGTCCAGCAACTCCCGCTGTCGCGACGGGTCGTCCTGGGTCCGGGCGACCGCCATGATCAGGACGTCGTGGTAGAGCGGGTCGTGCGCGTGGTTGATCAGATGGTCGACGTGCTCCGAGCGGATGATCTCCAGTGCCGCCAGGTAGTCCTGGAAGCTCGCGTGCCGGAACTCGAGGACGGCCGACTCCGGTTCCTGGAGGAGGCCGCTGCGGTCGACCAGGCTGTCCAGCACCTCCCGTGCGGTGTAGGGCGGTTCGGTCGTCTGTCGGAAACGGGTCAGCGCGTCGGTCACGCAGGACACCGCGACCCGATCCGGGATCGACCGGCGGCCGTTGAGCGTCATCCACATCGCCAGCGCCGCCAGTATCTTCTCCATCTGCGTCGGCTGGAGACGCACCCGGCCGGTGGAGATGCGCCGGGCTCGTTCCCGGCCGCCGAGCAGCATCGCCATCGCCGAGCGGTACAACTCGGTGCGGCCCTCGGGGAGGGCCTGGTCGGCGTGACGGTGCAGGGCGCACATCAGCGCGCACAACAGCGGGTTCGTGCCGAGTCGGGCCAAGTCCCGGCGGCTGTCCAGGGTGTGCTTCAACTGCTCGGCGCAGGCCGCGAGATCGTCCGGGTCTCCGGGCTGGGCGCGGTGCCAGCGGTCGACGAACAGTTCGACCTGCGCGCTCGACATGGGCTGGAGTTCACCGGCGACGAAGCCCGCCTGCCGGAATCGCCGATGCCGTCGCTCGGACAACACCCGGGGTCGGGAGGTGAGCAGGTAGGCCGCGTCCGGGTAGTCCACACACAGCTGTTCCACCCAGTCGAGAGCGTCCGCCCGGTGCTCCTCGGGCAGTTCGTCCAAGCCGTCGACGAAGACCACGGCCCGCCCCGCCCGCAGCCGGCGGGCCGCCCACCCCGGCGGCTGCTCGCCGCCCAGCGTCGACCCGGACGCGGTGACGAAGTCGGCGACATCGGGCAGCACCAGCCGGTCGTCCACCACCATCGCCCGCAGTTTCAGCAGGAACGGCACGCGCCCGGCCCAGGACGCCAGCCGGTCCGGGAGATCGCCCGAGGCCACATGCACCGCGAGCCGGCGCAGCAGCGTGCTCTTGCCCGACCCGGCCGGGCCTTCGAGGACCAAGCGGTCGCGGCGGGCGAGCGCGTCCTCGAGGAGGCTGCGCGCGGTGTCCGCCTGCACCGCCTCGTCGTCCCACCGCCGCAGCGGCCCGGGTTCGCGGCGGGTCTGCACCACGAGGCTCACGTAGGCCGTGGTCAACTCGTATGTGCTGTCCTCGGGGTCGAGTTCGGTCACCCCGAACAGCCTGGCCCGGTCCAATTTCGCCCGGAGGCCGGCGCGGTAGCGTCGGGCGAACTCCTCGTCCACCGCCTCCGCTTCCGGCACGCGGCGTAACAACTCGGCCTGGCCGGACGCCTGTTCGACCATGGTCCGGGCCAGGAATTCCGGCTGCTTGGTGAAGAAGTCCACGATCTGCGCGCAACACTCGTCGAGCAACACCCCGTACAGCGGCGCCGCGCGCTCCGCCGACGCCTCGGCGCGGGCCTCCATCCGGCCCCGCAGCGCGGCCGGATCCAGGCCCGCGGCCTGGACGTCGTCCATGGTCACCGTGCCGCCGAGGGTACGCACGACCGCCGCGACGATGCGCTCACCCTCGGCCGGCGCCAGGCGGGCGAAGTCCGGCTCGACGTCGGCCAGTCGAAGGGTCAGCGTGCGGGTCAGCCGATCCACGTCGGCGGTACGCACCTCGCGCCGCTCCCGCCGCCGCGCCACCCGCCCACCCATCCGCACGGGCACGTCCACGAGCCGCGCCCCCGCCGGCGGCGCCGTCAACCGCCGCAACGCACCCCCGATCGCCGTCGCCAACAACCGCCCCTGCACCGGATCCACCGCGCTCCGCCCCGATCCCCAGGTCGCCCGTGCACTCCAAGCCGTGACACCCAGTATGAGCGCCCGATGGTTGAGTCGCCTGGGCTTGACGAACGGGCCCCGCGCTGGGCCGTCGAGCGGGAACCGGGGCGCAGGGGCGGGTTGGGGCGAGCGCGGATGGGTGGAGCGATGGGCGGAGAGATGGGTCGCGTGTGGGGTGGTTGGGACGTTTTGGTGCCGATGGAGGCGTCGTTTTGGCTGGGGCGGGGCGGGGTGGGGCTGGGCGGGGTGGTGCGGTCGGGGCGGGGCGGGGCGGGGGTCGCGGGGTGAGGCGCGGCGGGGTGGAGTTGCGGGGTGAGCGGGGCGGGAAGCCGAAGGCGCGAAGTGAGCGGCGCGAGAGCCGAAGACGCAGAGCGAGCAGCGGGCTGGGCCGGAGTCGCGGCGGGAGCAGCGCGAGAGCCGAAGACGCAGAGCGAGCACGGCAGGAAGCCGAAGGCGCGAAGTGAGCAGCGCGAGAGCCGAAGACGCAGAGCGAGCACGGCAGGAAGCCGAAGGCGCGAAGTGAGCAGCGCGAGAGCCGAAGACGCAGAGCGAGCAGCGGGCTGGGCCGGAGTCGCGGCGGGAGCGCAGGGGCGGGCCGGAGTCGTGTTGGCGGCGGCGGCTTTTTGTTGGGCGCTCCGCGCCGGCTCGCGAGGCACCGCTTTTCTGCTCCCCCGCTTCGCTCCTCCGCAGAAAAGCGGCACCCCGCTCGCGGCTGTGCGCCCCTCCGCTTCGCTCCGGGTCGCCCAGCCCAAAAGACAAGCGGCGGCTCCGCCGCTCTCCGCGCTGCGCGCGTCGATCGCGTGGGCGGCCTGGGTCGTGGGCGCTGACGCGCCACGGGGGTGAGGGGCGGGGAGGCCAGGCTCGCGACACGACGCGCGTCCCACCCCACCTGGCCACCGCCGCGATGTGGGCCTTGCCCGGTGGGCCGAGTCGTTGGTGCATCCCGTCGGCGCGTCAGCGCCCACGACCCTGGTCGAGGTGGTGATCGACGCGCGAAGCGCGGAGAGCGGCGGAGCCGCGGTTTTGTGGGTCGGATGGCCCGGAGCGAAGCGGAGGGACAGCCGACCCCGAGCGAGGGGCCGCTTTTTCTCGGAGGAGCGAAGCGGGGGAGAGAAAAAGTGGTCCCTCGCGAGCCGGCGCGAAGCGCCCAATAAAAAGCCGCCGCCGCCGACACGACTTCGGCTTCCCGCCGTGCCCACTTCGCGACTCCGGCCTCCCGCCTTGCCCGCTTCGCCTCTTCGGCTTTCTGTCGCGCTCACCCCGCGACTCCGCCCCCGCCGCACCTCACCCCACGACTCCGCCTGCCCTCTGGCTCGCCCCACGACCCCGACTCCCCGCCGCGCCTCACCCCAGCACCGCGCCTCACCCCCGATCCCCCTCCCGACACACACGCCGGCGACCCCCCGCCCCCGCCCCCGCCGCCCATCCACCCGACCTGCACCCACCCCCTCACCTCACCCCCCGCCCCAACAACCGCCGCCCACCCCCCAGCACCGAAACCCCCACCCAGGCACGGCTCCGCCCCCCTACCCCACCCCCACCCCCTCCCCCACACCCCCGCCAACATCGCATGCGCCAGTGCCGTCAGTGTTGCCTTGATCCGGGTCGGTTCGATGTGCTGGTCGCGTTGGCGGCGGTACAGCTCCGGGGCCAGCGGGGCGAGGAGCACGTCGGCGAGGGTTGTCGGGTCGGGGGTGTTCGCGGCCAGGATCCGTACGTGCGTGTGCCAGAACGCGTACGCGCCCGTTCGGTAGCGGGCGCTGCCCGCCTCGGCGCCCAGGAGCAGGTGTACGTGCCGCTCCAGCAAGTCGACCATCGCCGCGTAGAAGGCCGCCAGGCGGGCCGCCGGGTCCGGCTCGTCGGGACCCAACGGCGGTGCGCCGCGCAGGATCTCGTGTTGCAGCGCGCGCTCGTGTTCGTCGAGGAGGGCGCGGGCGATGGAGGCCCGGTCCGGATAGCGGCGATAGAGCGTGCCGCGGCCGATGCCGGCCGCCTTGGCGATGTCCTCCATCGTGACCTCGGCCGGATCGCCGGTCGCGAACAACTCCTCGGCCGCGGCCAGCACGCGGGCCCGGTTGCGGGCGGCGTCCGCACGTTCCCGTGGCGGCGCCGCACCGTCCGCGGCGACCGGGAGACCGGTGAGCAAGTCGGTGCGTTTCGTCATGATCCCCACCCTAACCAGCAAGTGGACACGTCGTCCATTTATCCGAGGCGGCGCGGCCGATTAAGTGGACGGTCCGTCCGCTTGCCTGTTATGGTCGCGTCGATGAAGCGGACAGCCCGTCCACTTAGCTCTCGGGAGTGACCATGCCTCGCCTGCTCCACCTCGACTCCAGTGCCCGCGCCGACTCGTTCTCGCGAGCCCTGGGCGCCGCCTTCGCCGACGCCTGGCGCGGCGCGCGGTCGGACGCCGAGTACACCTACCGGGACCTCACCGCGCGGCCGGTCCCGCCGATCGACCAGGCGTGGACCGAGATCTGCGACACGATGTTGCGCGAGGGGATCACCACGATCGCCGACTACCCGCAGGCCGTGCGCACGCCCGAGCAGCGCAAGGCGTGGGCCACGGTCGAACCGCTCCTGGCCCAACTGGTCGCCGCGGACGTCGTGTTGATCGGCGCGCCGATGTACAACTTCGGCGTGTCCGCGCAGCTCAAGGCGTGGATCGACCAGGTCACCTTCCCGAAGATGTCGCTCGCGCCGCGTCGTTTCGTGGTCGCCTCCGCACGCGGCGGGTCGTATCTGCCGGGCACCCCTCGGGCCCCGTTCGACCACCAGACGCGCTATCTCCTGGACTTCTTCACCGGGCACTACGCCGTCACGGACGCGATCGTGCTCGGTACCGAACTGACCAACTCGCTCGTCGACCCGGCGCTGGCCGGGCGGCTCGAGCAGCACCGTTCCTCGCACGCGGAGGCGCTGGAGCGCGCCGCGGAACTGGGACGCTCACTCGTGGAGGGGTACTGATGGCGTGGTTGATCCTGCTCGCGGCGGGCCTCGTCGAGGTCGTGTGGTCGCAGAGCATCAAGCCGACCGAGGGATTCACCAAGCCGCTGCCGACCGTGATCTGCTTCCTGCTCGGCGCGACGGCGGTCTATCTGCTGTCGGTGGCCATGCGGGACCTGCCGGTGGGCACCGCGTACGCCGCGTTCACCGGGATCGGGACCGTCGGTGCGATCACCCTCGGCATCACCATCCAGCACGACGCGCTGAGCGCGGGACGGATCGCGGCGCTGGCGCTGATCGTGGGCGGGTTGGTGCTGGCTCGCCTGACATCGACGGCGTGACAACAAAGGAAATCCTGGATGCAACTTTAGTGACAGCGGTGGCCACGTTCGCGGCTATCGGGCGCACCCGCCCGGGGCGAAGGCTGGGGAGGTAGTCAGGACCCCACCGCAAGGAGCACCCCGCATGTCTCCCGGAATCCGCCGGCGCCCCCCGACCCCGACCTCCCCGTCGGGTGGGCCCGCCGAACCCGACGCGTACCGGCGCATCGATCACGAGGATCGGGCCAAGGGCAGTGCGGCCAGTTCCCGAGCGCTGACCAAGTGGTACGGCGAGGGTGAGACCCGCGTGGTCGCGCTCGACGAGGTCGACGTGGAGATCGGCCGCGGCAGGTTCACCGCGATCATGGGCCCCTCCGGGTCCGGCAAGTCCACCCTCATGCACTGCCTGGCCGGCCTCGACTCGGTGACCTCCGGACAGAGCTGGATCGGGGACACCGAGATCACCGGGCTCAAGGACCGGGACCTGACCAGGCTGCGGCGGGATCAAATCGGCTTCATCTTCCAGGCCTTCAACCTGCTGCCCACGCTCACCGCGTTGGAGAACATCACGCTCCCGATGGACATCGCGGGGGTCAAGCCCGACAGGGCCTGGCTCGACACCGTCATCGAGACCGTCGGCCTGCGGGACCGGCTTCGGCACCGGCCGAGCGAGTTGTCCGGCGGCCAGCAGCAACGTGTCGCGTGCGCCCGCGCGCTGGCGAGCAAACCGCAGATCATCTTCGGCGACGAGCCGACCGGCAACCTCGACTCGCGCTCCGGCGCCGAGGTCCTGGGCTTCCTGCGCAGCAGCGTCTACGACCTGGGCCAGACCATCGTGATGGTCACCCACGATCCGAACGCGGCCTCCTACGCGGAACGGGTGTTGTTCCTGGCCGACGGTCGGGTCGTGGACGAGATGTTGTCGCCGACGGCCGACACCGTGCTCGCGCGCATGCAGCGCTTCGCCCGCTCCGCGAACTGAGGCGCCGACATGCTCAAAGCGACGTTCCGCAGCTTCCTGGCCCACAAGGCGCGGATGATCCTGTCCGCGCTGGCGATCCTGCTCTCGGTCGCGTTCGTGGCCGGCACGCTGATGTTCACGGACACGATCGGCAAGACGTTCAACGAACTCTCGCGCACCGCCGCGGCCGATGTCACGGTCAAGCCGAAGAAGGAGTTCCGGGAGGACCGGCTCGGCAAGAGCGGCCAGCAGCCGACCGTGCCCGATTCGATCGTCGCCGCCGCCCGTTCGGTGCCGGGCGTGGCCGACGCGCATCCCGACGTCACGGTCACCAACGTGATCGTGGTCGACGGAAAGGGCAAGAAGGTCGGGCTGACGTCGGACCCCCAGGTACAGGCGGCCGACTGGTTCCCCACCAAGCAGTCCTCCGTCGTGCTCGCGGACGGGAAGGCGCCGCAGGGTCCCGGCGAGGTGATCCTGGACAGCGACTCGGCCGACCACAACAAGGTGCGGTTGGGCGACAAGGTGCACGTGGTCGCCGCGCCCGGCGCGTTCGACGCGACCGTGGTCGGCCTGGCCGACTTCAAGACGATCAACCCCGGCACGACCATGCTGTTCCTGGACGGCGCCGCCGCCCGTGACCGGCTGCTCGGCAAGCCGGGCGTGGTGACGTCGGTATCGCTGACCGCCGAGCCCGGCGTGGACCAGAAGGAGCTGAAGGCGCGGGTCGTCGCCAAACTGGGCGCGGACGTCGACGTCAGGACCCGCACAGAGGAGGCCGACGACGCCTCGGCCGATCTGGGCCAGGCGCTCGACGTGATCAAGTACGCGCTGCTCGGCTTCGCCGGCGTCTCGCTCCTGGTCGGCACGTTCCTGATCTTCAACACCTTCTCGATGCTGGTCGCCCAGCGCACGCGCGAGTTGGGCCTGATGCGCGCGATCGGCGCCGGTCGGGCCGACGTGAACCGCTCGGTGCTGGTGGAGGCGACGCTGCTCGCGGTGGTCGGCTCCACGCTGGGGCTGCTCGGCGGACTCGGCCTGGCCCAGGGCCTGTTGACGCTGATGAAGTCGCTCGGGGTCGACCTCAAGGGCGCGCCGCTGGTGATCAAACCCGCGACGCCGATCATCGCCTACACGGTGGGGGTCGTGGTGACCCTGGTCGCCGCCTACCTGCCCGCGCGCCGGGCGGCCCGGGTCAGCCCGATGGCGGCGCTGCGCGAGGCCGGCGCGCCGCCCGTGAAGTCGTTGCGCGGGCGCGCCGTCGGCGGCACCGCGGTCACCGCGCTCGGCGCGCTCGGCCTGGCGATCGGCGCCTCCGCGACCAAGCTGGACGCGGCGCACGGGCTCGCCCTGGCCGGCGGCCTCGTCGGCACCCTGGTCGGCTTCATCGTGCTCGGGCCGGTTCTGGCCCGCGCCGTGATCCCGTGGCTCGCCGGGGCGTTCCCGCGCCTGTTCGGCACAGTCGGCCGGCTCAGCCGGGAAAACGCGCTGCGCAATCCGCGCCGCACCGGCGCCACCGCCGCCGCGCTGATGATCGGCGTGGCGCTGGTCGCCTCGTTGTCCGTAGTGGCCACGTCGATGAAGGACTCGGTGGGCAAGCAGATCGACCAGCGCCTGGGCGCCGACTACACCCTGGAGAGCGACGGCGGGCTCAACTTCTCGCACGACGTGGCCGAGACGGTGCGCAAGGTGTCCGGCGTGAGCAATGTGGTGCGCCAGCGCGAGACCGAGGCGAAGGTGCTGTTCAACGGATCGTCCGAGAACATCACGGTGACCGGGGCGGATCCGGGCATCGACGCGATGTTGAAGCAGAAGTACACCGCCGGATCCGCCCCCGACGGGCTCGCCCCGGGTCGGATCGCGCTGCCCAGGTCCTACGTGAAGAAGCACGACCTGGGCGTCGGCGGCACGGTGACGCTGCGCACGCCCAACGGCCGGACCGCCGATCTGCGGGTGGGTGCGGTGATCGACGACGAGGGCATCGGTGTCGCGAGCGCCGGCTCCGGCGCGGTCGGCCTGGACACGCTGGCCAAGCTCGTCCCGGACCTGCTCGACTCGGTGATCATGGCCAACGTCGCCGACGGGGCGAAGAGTTCGACCGTTCGGGCCGCGCTGGAGGCCGCGCTCAAGCCCTACCCGCAGGTACAACTGCGCGATCAGGCCGACTACAAGCAGACGGTGCAGGATCAGACCAACATCATTCTGCGGCTCGTCTACGGCCTGCTCGGGTTGGCGATCATCATCGCGATCCTGGGGGTGGTGAACACCCTGGCGCTGTCCGTGATCGAGCGCACGCGCGAGATCGGACTGCTGCGCGCGATCGGCATGTCGCGGATCCAGCTGAGGCGGATGATCCGCCTGGAGTCGGCGGTGATCGCCGTGTTCGGCGCGGTCCTGGGGCTGGCGCTCGGGGTCGGCTGGGGTGTCGCGGCGCAGCGCATGCTCGCCTCGCAGGGCCTGGACGTGCTGACCGTCCCCTGGGGGACGATCGTCGCGGTGGTCGTCGGCGCCGGGGTGGTCGGCCTGCTCGCCGCCCTGCTGCCCGCGCTGCGGGCCTCGCGAATGAACGTGCTGGCCGCGATCTCCACGGAATGACCGCGGGCCGATGATCGACAGTCCCACGAGCTGCGGCGGTGCGCCGGCCTCCTGTGCCGGCGCACCGCCGGTGCCGTTCGCGCGATCCGCTCCCGGGGCCGGTTACCGTGACCGGGTGAGCATCCGCGCCTGGTGGGCGAGTCGCCGCTCGTTCGGGTTCGACGTGCTGGTCGCGGCGATCGCCGTCGCCCTGGGACTGACGCTGCGCATGGGGCGCGGCGCCGGCCTGATCGGCTGGCCGTACCTGCACCAGGCGAGTGCGGTGCTGAGCGGCGCGCTGCTGCTGTACCGCAGACGTGCGCCGTTCGGTGCGGGCGCCGCGATCTGCGCGGTGGGTCTGGTGTATCCGACCCACGCGCTCTACTTCGCGGCCTATGCGGCGGGAGCCTGTGTCGAGGACCGACGGCGCGCGTGGGGGCTCATCGGGGGGCTCGTGGTGGCGGCCACACGACCGTGGAGCCGGCCGGCGCCGCTGGACGTCGTCGCCGCCGCGAGCCTCGCGCTGGTCCCGGTCCTGCTCGGCCTCTACGTGGCCGCGCGCCGCCGACTGCGCGCGGATCGGGCCGAACAGGTGGTTCGGGAGCGCGAGTTGGGCTTCGAACGGGTGCGGCTGGAGGAACGGGCCCGGATCGCGGGCGAGATGCACGACGTGATCACCCACCGGGTCAGCCTGATGGTGCTCCAGGCGGGCGCGCTGCGCACCCGCGCCCGGGACGAGGACGTACGGGCGTCGGCGGAGGAGTTGCGCCTGGTGGGCTGCAAGGCGCTGGAGGAGTTGCGCGGGCTGGTCGCGGTGAGCCGATCGGAGCGGCAGATGGGCTCGGTGGTGGTCGGCCCGCGCGCGGTGCTCGACGTATCGGATCTGGTGGCCGGTTCGCGCTCGGCGGGCATCCCGGTCGACCTGGTCACGCTCGGCGAGCCGCACCCGACCTCGCCGGTGGTCGGCCGGGCCGCCTACCGGGTGGTCCAGGAGGCGCTGACCAACGTGCACAAACACGCGCCGGGGGCGGGGGTGGACATCCGCCTGCACTACGTGGGCGACGAGGTCCGGATCACCGTGCGAAACTCGGCTCCCACCCGGGCGGTCGACGTCGCCCTGGGGTCGGGCGGCAGCGGCCTGCTCGGTCTGCGCAAGCGGGTCGAGTTGGTGGCCGGGACGTTGCGCACCCGTCCGCTGCCCGACGGCGGCTACGAGTTGCTGGCCACACTGCCCGCCGGCGCCCCGACCACGACCACCGGAGAGCCCGTATGATCCGCGTCCTGCTCGTCGACGACGAGCGTATGGTGTGCGCCCACCTGCGCACGATTCTCGGCGTAGCCGACGACATCGAGGTGATCGGCGAGGCGTACGACGGCGCCGAGGCGGTCGAGTCGGTCCTGCGCCATCGGCCCGACCTGGTCCTGATGGACCTGCACATGCCGGGCGTGGACGGCCTGACCGCCATCGAACAGATCGTCGACCTGCCCGGCGCGCCCAGGGTGATCGTGCTGACCACGTTCGGACTGGAGCAGTACATCCTGCGCGTCCTGCACGCGGGCGCGGCCGGCTTCCTGCTCAAGGACACCCCGCCGGAGGACCTGATCGGCCTGGTCCGGGTGGCCATGGACGGCCACACCGTCCTGTCCCCGGCGGTGACCCGCGACCTGGTGACCGCCTCCTCCGGCCGCAACGCCGCGCGCGAACGCGCCGCCCTGGCCGTCGCGTCCCTGACCGAACGCGAGGTCGAGGTGCTGACCTGCATCGGAGAGGGCCTGTCCAACGCCCAAACAGCCGAGCGCCTGTTCCTCAGCGAAACCACCGTAAAAAGCTACGTCTCCCGAATGCTCACCAAACTCGCCTGCGCCAACCGCACCCAGGCGGGCCTACTCGCGTATGACGCCGGGCTGATCCGCCGCTAGCGGCGGGGAGCCGGAGCAGAGGGAGCGCGCGGCGGGCGCGCGGGCGGCCCGGAGGTCGGGAGCCGGCGGCGGGCGACAGGTGGGTGGGCGGCGGTTGAGGGCTGTCGGTGAGTAGGCGCCCGGCATGCGGGTTTTGGTGCTGCCGGGTGTGGTGGCGGGTGCCGGGGACGGGTGGCCGGGGGCGTGCGTCGGGGTGGTTGGGGAGCGCAACGCTTGGGGTTGGGGGTCGGGTTGGGGGGCTCTGGTTGGTTCGGTGCGGTGGGGGCCCGGCGTCGGTAATCTCGTACCGGCCGGCCCGGTGGGGTCCGTGAACCGGAGGGGTGCGCATGTCGGTGACGCTCTCGAAGGGTGGCAACTGCCCGCTGGCGGTGGCCGCCGTGGTGGTGGAGGTCGCCTTCACGGCGCCGGTGGACGTATCGGCGCTGCTGCTCGCCGGGGCCGGAAAGGTGCGCTCCGACGCCGACTTCGTCTTCTACAACCAGCCGAACGGACCCGGCGTCCGGTATCTGGCGGCCGGCCCCGGCCGACCGGCCGCGGTGCACGTGGACACCACCGCGGTGCCGGCCGACGTACAGACGATCATGGTGACGCTGAGCCTGGACGGCGGCCCGGGCGCACCGGTCACCTTCGGCGGCACCACCCCGCCCACCGCGACCGTGCGCGACCCGTCCGGAGAGGCGCTGGTCACGTTCACCCCGCACGGCCTGGGCCGGGAGACGGCGCTGGTGCTGCTGGAGCTGTACCGGCGCGGCGGCGTATGGAAGGTGCGCGCGGTCGGCCAGGGCTACGCCAATGGACTCGCGGGCATCGCCACCGACTTCGGCGTCTCGGTCGACGACGACCCGGCCCCGCCGCCCACCCGCCCGCAACCGGCGACGCCGAGCCGCCCCGAACCGGCCGGAAACGCGGACGTACCACCCGCCCGCCCCGAGGCCCCGGCGTACGACGACACCCCGACTCCGCCGGTCGCCCCGCTGCTTCCACACGAGCCGCCCCGGCCCGCGCCGATCCCACCGCCGATCCCACGCCGCCCGATGACGACGCGGCCCACGCCGCCGGCCCCGACTCCCGTCGAGGCCCGCACCGCCCCGCTGCCCACCGGCACCACCACCCGCACCGGCACCGGCGCCGCCGCCCCGATCAACCTCGACAAGGGTCGGGTCAGCCTGCGCAAGGACCAGTCGGTGTCGTTGGTCAAGACCGGCGCACCGCCGCTGACCCGGGTGCGCATGGGACTGGGCTGGGACCCGGCCAAGTCCGGCGGCAGCATCGACCTCGACGCCTCCTGCATCGCCTTCGACGCGCACGGCAAAAAGGTGGTCGCGGTCTGGTTCATGAAACTGTCCGGCCTGGGCGGCGCGATCCGGCACACCGGCGACAACCTGACCGGCGAGGGCGAGGGCGACGACGAGTCGATCGTGGTCTGCCTGGATGCACTCCCGCCGCACGTCACCGGCCTCGTCTTCACCGTGAACTCGTTCCTGGGGCAGAAGTTCACCGAGGTCTCGCGCGCCTTCTGCCGCCTGGTCGACGACACCACCGACACCGAACTGGTGCGCTTCGAGTTGTCCGGCTCCGAGCCGCGCACGGGTGTGCTGATGTGCAAGCTGGTCCGCGAGGGACCGATCTGGACGATGACCGCGCTGGGCCGATTCGCCGACGGCCGCACGGTACGCAAGCTGGTGGACCCGGCCCGCGAGGCGCTGGGGCTCTGACCGACGGCGGCCGGGCCGAGCCTCAATCCGGGCACCGTTCGCCGTACTTCACCACGCCCACCCCCACCGTGTCCGGCACCGGCTGCCCCTCGGCCGGTCGCTGGGTACAGACGACCCAGTGCGTCTCGATCAGCACCGGCCGCCCGCCGCCGAGGTCGTCCACGTCGACGTGGGCCGCACCGCGCAGACCGCGCCGCACGACGATGACGCTGCGCCCGACCAGGTTCGGCATCCGGCCGTCGACCACCTTGGGCTCGGTGGTCGGCGCCGCGCCGGTGGGGCACTTCTCATCGTGCCGAACCACGCCCAACTCGACCCGGAGTCCCTTGTCCAGCGGCCCCGGATCGGGACTCTGGTCACACACCTTCCAACTGCTGAAGATGAACTGCCGCCGCCCCCGCCCGCTCGCGTCGTGCGAGGTGACGAACCGGTAGCCGGCCCGGCGCGCGCCGTCCCACGCCTCCTGCAGGTCGGCGCCGACCAGGTCGGGCAGCACATTCCTCGGCGCGGACGAGAGCTTCGTCGCCCGAGGGCTCGCGGGCGCAGCGTGGGTCGGAACCGCCGGAGCCGGGGCGCTCGAAGCCGGGGCGCTCGGGGACACCGGAGCGCCGACCGGTGCCCCCTCGGCCGTCGCCGGACCGGTCCCGGCCGGCCCGTCGCGATGGGCCAGGCCCACGGCCACCAGCACGGCCAAGACCGTGCCGAGCACCGCGAGCAGCTTCGGGTTCCGCCACCACTTCATCCGTCCACGATGCGACCGGGCCGCGCCGGACAGGAGGAATTCGGCCTCCGATCACCTGTCCGTGTGGTTCGTACCGGGCTCCGCACCCGGCTCGGCGGCCGGATCGACGCCCGCCTCACGTACCGCGAACCCGATCGCCTGCCGAACCATCTCGGCCCGCGACGGACCGGGCGCGCCGATCACGATCCGCGTGGCCAGCCCGTCGAGCAGCGCGTGCAGGCGCAACACGTACCCGTCGGGGTCCGGGTGCGGCGCGATCATCGCCCGCAGATCCGCGATCCACGGGCCCTCGATCTCCGCGCTCGCGGCCGACACGTCCGGGTCGGCCAGGGAGCGCGTCCACACCTCCAGCCACAACGTCCAGCGCGGGTCGGCGCGCTCGTCGGGCAGGTACAGGTCGATGTAGCCGGCCAGCCGCTCGGCGCGCGGCACCCCGGTCGCACCGAGCAGGGCCCGTCGCCGCTCGGCGAATCCCTGTTCGCTCCAGCGCAGGGTCTCGACCAGGAGTTGTTCCTTGGACCCGAAGTAATAGGCGACGTGGCCGCCGCTGATCCCGATCCGCTTGCCCAGGCCCGCCATGGTCAGCTGCGCCAGCCCGTGCTCGGCGATCGCGTCCATCGCGGCCTGGAGCACCACCTCCCTGGGCTGCTCCAGCCGTTTGCGCCGTGTCCCCGCCATGCTCAGCACCCCTGGTTCGTTCGACGGCGGACCCCGCCTGCCGCCATGTTAGAACGTCGTTCAATACCGCGCCCGGCGAACCGACGCCGCCATACTGGCGGAAGCCGATGACGCGACCGGAACCGGTTCCCGGCCCGCGACCCCGGCCGTCCGCGCCCATCTCCGACGAGAGGACCCACCGTGGCACCCCAGCCGCTCACCGACGCCGAACTGACCAAGGCCCTCGCCGACCTCCCGGGTTGGCAGGTCACCGACGGGGAACTGACCGCGACGTACACCTGCGCCCGCGCCGATGTCCCCGCCTTCTACGCGACCGTCGCCGCCGCCGAGGACCAGGCGAACCACCACGCCCGGATCACCATCCTCTACGGCACCCTGACCTTCGCCCTGACCACCCACGACGCCGGCAACCGAATCACGGCCACCGACACGGAATTCGCCGGCCGGATCGCCGCCTTCGCCACCGCACACGGCGCGACGCCCAAGTCCTGACCCGACCACCCGGCGGGGGCGGGAGGGTCAGGGCCGAGGGGCCGGGATCGACCCGCCACGGGTGGCTCGGCCCGGAACCTCGAACCGCTCCCCTCCGCTCCGATCCCGCCCTTGCCCGGTCTCTTTCCTCCCCCACCCGGTCCGCCCGCCCGCCGGGCCACGCAGCCTTCATCCCGCGCTTCCCGGTCGTTCATCCGCGCGTCCCGCACGCCGCCTAGCCTCCGACCATGAGCACCGACGCACCGGCGTCCCACCCCGTCACGGCCTCCCTTCGCGGGTGGCTCCTCCCGTTCGCCGGAGCGACCTCGGCGGGCTGGCTGATCGGGACATACGCGATCCGGGCCGCCGCCCTGGGCTCGTGCGACGACTTCGGCCGACGCGGCTGCACCGGTGACGACTTCGGGCCGTCCCTGATCGGCCTGTCCGGCCTGCTGCTGCTGCTCGCGCTGATCGCGGGCGCGGTCGCCGCCGGTGCCGGTCGGCGCGGCATACCCGCCTTCGCGGGCGCCCTCCTCTACGCGGGCGGGATAGCGGCGCTCGCCGCACTCATCGAACCCGCGACCGACGCCGGCTGGTACATACCGACCGCCACCACCGTCGCCCTGGCCGTACTCCTGCTCACCCTGGCCGCGTTCGGCGCCGGCGAGCGCGGCCGACCCGTCACCGCCCCGATCCCGAAGCCGGCCGAACCACCCGCCGTGCCGGGCGAATCAGCGGCCGCCCCCGGCAACACACCACCGCTGCCAGGGCGTTGACCCCCCGCCGGCCGCCCGCCGACCGGACACCCGCCACCGTGCCCGTCAGGCCCTCGGCTGCTGCTGCGTGATGCAGTGGATGCCGCCGCCGTTGGCGAAGATGTCCCGGGCGTCCACGAGTTCGATGGCGCGGCCGGGGAAGAGCTTGCCGAAGGTCGCCGCGTTCTCCTCGTCCCGCGGGTCGTCGAACGCGCACAGGATCACCGCGCCGTTGGCCACGTAGTGGTTGATGTAGCTGAAGTCGACCCAGTCGTCGTGGGCTTCGAGCACGGTCGGCGCCGGGATCTCCACCACCTCGAGGGATCGCCCCTCGGCGTCGGTGGCCGCGCGCAGCAGAGCCGCGTTCTCCTTGCCCACCTCGTGGTCCGGGTGCGCCGGATCGGGCTGCACGTGGACGAGGACCAGGCCCGGTCGAGCGAACGACGCGACGATGTCGATGTGGCCTCGCGTGCCGTACAGGCCGTAGTCGCGGGTGAGTCCGCGCGGCAGCCAGATCACCTTCCGCACCCCGAGGAACGCCTTCAACTCGGCCTCGACCTGCTCCTTGGTCCACCCGGGGTTGCGGCCCTCGTCGAGTTGCACGGTCTCGGTGATCAGCACCGTTCCCTCGCCGTCGACGTGGATCCCGCCACCCTCGTTGACCATCCGCGACGCGTAACGGCGGACGCCGGCCGCCTCGATCACATGCTCCGCGATGTGTCGGTCGTGCTCCCACGAGGCCCACTCCTGGGCGCCCCACCCGTTGAACACCCAGTCGGCGGCGGCGATGCCACCTCGGCCGTCGGTCAGGAAGGTTGGCCCGATATCGCGCATCCACGCGTCGTCGAGCGGCCTCTCCAGCACGGTGAGCGGCCGGTCGACGTAGCGCGCCACGGTGTCCGACTCGCCCAGGTCGGTGATCAGCGTGACCGGCTCGTAGCGGGCGATCGTCCCGGCCACCCGGCCCCACGCGGCGCGCGCGGTGTGCAGGTCCTCCTCGGCGAAGGTCTCGTTGCGGCTGGGCCAGGCCATCCAGGTGCGCTCGTGCGGCACCCACTCCGCCGGCATCGAAAAGCCGTCGGCGACAGGGGTGTTCGTCATCTCACCACTTCTTTCGTCGGGAGCCGCGTGTCCTTCGGCCGCTACGAGCGCCATGGGCACCACAGGAGCCCACACGGACCTCCGTATTGAATGCCGTTCAATCCGAATTGAACGGCATTCAATACACCACTGTCAACGCCCCCCACCCAACGCCGACACCATGACTCCGCCCCGTCCACCCCGACCGGCGCGCGACGGGAAGCAGGTGGCGGGACCGGCGGGAGCCGGGACCGGCGGGAGCCGGGTGGCCGGCCCGGCGGGCGGCGGACCGGCGGGCGGCGGGTGGCGGGTGGCGGGAGCGGCAGGCGGCGGACCGGCGAGCGGCGGGTGGCGGGTGGCGGGTGGCCGGAGCGGCAGGCGGCGGACCGACGGGCGACGGGAGGCCGGAACGGCAGACGGCGGACCGACGGGCGACGGGAGGCCGGAACGGCAGACGGCGGACCGACGGGCGACGGGCGACGGGAGGCCGGAGCGGCAGGCGGCGGACCGACGGGTGGCTGGTGGCGTGGTCAGGGCTTCAGGCGGGACGCGAGCCCGTCCAGGAGAAGGCGCAGGCCCCTCTCGAAGCCGCGGGCGTTGAGGGTGTCGCGGTCTCCGGCGGTCAGAGCGCGGGCCAGTGACGGGTAATCGGCCCGGTACTCCTCGGCCGACCGCGCGAAGCCCTCCTCGTACGTCTCGATCACCGAGCCGACCACCAGGTAGTCGAGTGCCGCCGAGAATTCGGCCGCCTCGGCCGGGGGGAGGCCGATGCGGATCAGCGTGCGAACGACGGCGTCATAGGCCGACAGGGCCTCCTCCGTGGACACCGGCCGGCGGGCGATCACCGGGAGCGCGTCGGGGTGGCGCAGGAACGCGGCGCGGTAGCCGCGGGCGAATGCGGTGATGCCGACCCGCCAGTCCGGGTCGTCCAGCGGGGCGCGGTCTATCTCCCTCGTGATCACCACGGTGATCGCGTCGAGCAATTCCTCCTTCGACGACACGTGGTTGTACAACGACGGCCCCCGCACGTTCAAGCGGGTGGCCAGCGCCCGCATGGTGAGCGCGCCCATGCCGTGCTCGTCGACCAGGTCCACCGCCGCGCGGGCGATCAGTTCCCGGTCGAGTTTGGGGCGGTTGGGTCGACCCATCGTGCGCTCACCTCGTGCCGTTCGCGAGCGCCGTCGTCGGTCACTCCGCGTGGCCAACCTAGCCGGAATCCACCTCTTCCCCTACACCCGGCCGGGGGCTATGGTCCTCAAACTAACTTAGTAAGTTTTATTCGCTCCCGCTGCGAGGTCCCGATGAACCACGGCACTTCTCGCCCACCGATCCCCACCGGCAAAGCGCCCGACCACGACGCCGCACGGCTCGGCGAACTGGGCTACGAGCAGGAGCTCAAGCGCAGTCTCGGCGTGCTGGGCAACCTCGCCATCGGCTTCGCGACGGTCTCCCCCGTGGTGGGCCTGTACGCGGTCGTCCAGGTCGGCGCCACCGTCGCCGGCCCCGCGTGGGTGTGGGTGCTCCTGGTCGCGCTGCTCGGCCAGGCGCTGCTGATGTGCGTGTACTCCGAGTTGGCCTCGCAGTATCCGATCGCCGGCGGCGCCTACCAGTGGGCCCGTCGTCTGCTCGGGCCCACCTACGCGTGGCTCGCGGGATGGGTGGCGCTGTGCGCGGTGGTGTTCGCCAACACCACGATCGTCTATCTGGGCGCACCCTGGTTCTTCGCCCTGTTCGACGCCGAGCCCACACCCGGCCGGATCGTCGCGGTGGCCGCGATATTCCTGCTCTGCTGTACCGCCGTCAACGCGCTCGGCATCGACGTGCTGCGCCTGGTACTCGCCGCCGGCATCGCGGCCGAGGCGGTGGCCTCGCTCGGGGTGGGTCTGGCGCTGCTCCTGCTCTTCCGGGAGAACGGCTTCGGCATCCTCACCGAGACGATGGGCGCACAGTCCCTGTCCGGGGGCTCGACCCTCTCGGCCCTGCTCACCGTGCTCGCGGTCGGCGGCTGGGCGTTCATCGGCTTCGACGCGTGTGTGGCCTCCTCCGAGGAGACCAGGGACGCCGCCCGGCAGGTACCCCGCGCGATCTGGTGGACGCTGACCAGCGTCGGCGGCCTGGTCGTACTCAACGCCGTCGCCGTGCAGTTGGCCCATCCCGACCCGGCCGCGGTGGTGCACGGCGAGGACCTGGACCCGGTCACCACCGCGGTGGTGAACTCGTTCGGCTCGTGGTCGGCCAAGCCTTTCGTGGTGGTGGTGATCATCGCCTTCGTCGCATGCGCGCTCGCCTCCCAGGCGTCCGCCGCGCGCGCGGTGTACTCGGTCTCCCGCGACGACGTACTGCCCGCCTCCCGCGCACTGCGCAGGATCAACCGGCGGCAGGCCCCCGTGGGCGCGCTGCTGATCACCTCCGCGATCAGCTGCTCTGCCCTGCTCCTCGCGCTGGACAGCTCCGCGATCGGCAGCCTGATCACCTTCGGCAGCGCCGCCATCTACCTCCAGTTCCTGCTGATCGCGCTGGCCGCGCTGATCGCCCGACTGCGCGGCACCTGGACGCCCGCCGGCCTGGTCCGGCTCGGCCGGTGGGGCACCCCGCTGAACGTGCTCGCCGTCGCCTGGCTGGCCTTCGAATTCGTCAACATCGCCTGGCCGCGCAGAATCCTCGCGCCGCCGGACGCCCCCGCCTACCAGGTGTGGGCCGCCGTCATCGGCATCGCCATCGTGGTCGGCACCGGCGTGCTGTACCTGCTGATCAAGCGCCCCCAGGACAAGGTGCGGGTCGGCGCGAGCTTCGCCGACGGCGGCACCGACCCCGAACCCTCGACCCCCGTGGAGAGCACCGCATGACCACCGCCGACCTCGTCATCCCCGACGCGCACGTACTGACCATGGATCGGGACCGGCCGGTCACGGACGCGATCGCCGTCCGGGACGGGGTGATCGTCGCGCTCGGCGCCGACGCCCGGGCGCTGATCGGCCCGCGTACCGAGGTGCTCGAGGCGATCGCACACACCGTCACCCCCGGCCTGACGGATTGTCACCAGCACTCCGTGATGGGCGCCGGCAGCACTCGCGGGGCCGACCTGGTCGGCGCCGTCACCCTGGCCGAGGTACAGCGCCGCCTCGCCGAACAGGCCGCGCCGTGCGGTCCGAACGACTGGGTGGTCGGCTTCGGCGGCGAGTACGCGGCATTCGCCGGCCGGGCCATCCACCGCGACCTGATCGACGCCGCCGTGGACGGTCGGCCCGCGTTCATCTGGATGTCGGACAGCCACACCGCGCTGCTGAGCACGGCCGCGCTGCGCCTGGCCGGGCTGACCGGGCCGCGCGAGTTCGCCGACCGGAGCGAGATCGTCTGCGACGAGCGCGGTCCGACCGGCGAGTTGCACGAGATGACCGCGTGCTTCCTGGGCTACCGCGCGGTACCGCCGATGCCGCGCGGCGAGATGTCGGCCCGGGTCGAGGAGTTGTTCGCCGAGCAGAACCGACACGGGGTCACCGGCGTACACATCCTGGACGACGCGCCGGGCACCGTCGACACGCTCGCCGAGCTGGACGCGGAGCGGCGGCTGAGCATGCGGGTCCACCTCGCGCCGTGGTGTCCGCCGGGCGAGGTGGACAACCTGGCGCAGCGGATCGGCGAACTGCGGTCCCTGGGCGGGCCGGACGGGCTGGTCAAGCTCGCCGCGATCAAGTTCTTCGCCGACGGGGCGATCGACGGCGGCGGCGCGTGGCTGCACGAGCCGGACTGCTGCGGCCAGTCGCACCGGTCCCAGTGGAAGGACTTCGACCGGTACGCCGAAGCGGTCGCCATCGCCGCCCACGCGGGCCTGCCGGCGTGGACACACGCGATCGGCGACCGGGCGGTGGCCCGCGCCCTGGACGTCTACGCCGAGCACGCCGCGCCGTTCGGTACCCGGCATCGCATCGAGCACGCCGAGGTGCTGAGCGACGCCGACGTGCCGCGCTTCGCCGCGCTGGACGTGGTGGCGTCGATGCAACCGACGCACATGGACTGGTCGTTGCCCGACCAATCCGACAACTGGTCGCGCCGGGTGGGCCCGGAGCGGGCGGCCAAGGCCTGGCGCTGCGCGGACATCCTGGCCGCCGGCGGGCACGTCGCGCTCGGCTCGGACTGGCCGGTGGCCGCGTTCGACCCGCGACGCACCCTGGCCGGCGCCCAACTGCGCCGACCCGCGGGCGAGATCGGCCGCGCGGCGTACGGGGCCTCGGTCGGCCTCACCGCCCGTCAGGCCCTGGCCGGCTACACCACGCAGGCGGCCTACGCGGCGGGCGAGGAGAGGACGGCCGGCCGGATCGCCGTCGGCTGCCGGGCCGACCTGACCGTATTCGGCGGCGACCCGCTGACCTGCCCTCCCGACGACCTACCGGAACTCCCCGTCACCGCGACGGTGGTCGCGGGCCGCGTCGTACACCGGGCGTAGCTCCCCAACCCGGGGGAAGCACCCGAAGCACCCGACGCAAGTTCACCCGCCCACGCCGCCGACCCGGTCCGACCGCCCCCGGTCGGGCCGGATCGGCGGCGCTCTCAACGCCCCTCGAACGCCCACTCCCCCGCGTCCAGTTCGCGCCGCTCATACGCCGCCACGATCTCCTTCTCCGCGGCGTCGCGCCCCTCCCAGTGCGAGCCCTCCACCGATTTGCCGCGTTCGAGGTCCTTGTACACCTCGAAGAAGTGCGCGATCTCGTTCAATTGGAAGGCCGGGACATCGGCGATGTCCTGTATCGCGTGTCGCCGCGGATCACGGGCGGGTACACACAACACCTTCTCGTCCGGCCCCTTCTCGTCGCTCATCACGAACATCCCGACCGTGCGGCAGCGAATCAGACAGCCCGGAAAGGTCGGTTCGTCCAGCAGCACCAGCACGTCGAGCGGGCCGCCGTCGCTGCCCAGGGTGCGATGTACGAAGCCGTAGTCGGCGGGATAGGCGGTGGACGTGAACAACATGCGGTCGAGCCTGATGCGTCCCGTGCGGCGATCCATCTCGTACTTGTTCCGACTGCCCGCAGGAATTTCCACAACGACGTCGAACTCCACGACGGCTCCTTAGCGGCTATGGATCAAGACCCGATATGCGCGGCATTCCGTATTCCCGACGTACCGTTCGAGGACTTTCCCACGCCACCGGGCCGTTACGCACGTGAAGCACGGGACAACCGACCCATTCGAAGTGCCGCGACCACCCGATCGCCGAGACACTTGACTCGGTCAACTAAGTAAGGTTTCCTGTCCATCGAACCCCAGAGCGCATCCACCCCACCCCCACCACCAGGAGCAGCCGTGATCCGGATCGAGGACGCCGACCGCGTCCGGACTCTCACCCTCGACCGCCCCGAGGCGCTGAACGCGTTCAACGAGGCGCTGTACGACGCGACCGCCGACGCGCTGATCGACGCCGCCGCCGATCCCGCGGTAGCCGTCGTGGTGCTCACCGGCGCGGGTCGGGCCTTCTCGGCGGGAACCGACCTGATCGAGATGGCGCAACTCAACAGCGGCACCAAGGTCAAGGGCCGGCACGGCTTCGGCGGCATGGTCGATCGCATCCAGGCGTTTCCCAAGCCGTTGCTGGTCGCGGTCAACGGACTCGGGCTCGGCATCGGGGCGACCGTCCTGGGCTTCGCGGATCTCGCCTTCATGGCCGATACCGCCCGGCTCAAGTGCCCGTTCACCTCGCTCGCGGTCGCGCCGGAGGCGGGCAGCAGCGTGACCTTTCCGCAGTTGATCGGCCGGCAGAACGCGATGTGGGCGCTGCTGAGCAGCGAGTGGCTGAGCGCCGCCGAGTGCCTGGAGATGGGTCTGGTGTTCAAGGTCTGCCCGGCCGACGAGCTGATGGCGGTGACCATGCGGCATGCCCGGATCCTGGCCGCCAAGTCGATCCCGTCGCTGATCGAGGCCAAGCGCACCGTGCTGGACGGCCTCGGGGACAGCGTCGCCCAAGCCCGCCGCCGCGAGGACGCGGCCTTCGGCCGACTGCTCGGCAGCCCCGCCAACATCGAGGCGCTGACCGCCTTCGCCGAACGCCGCGAGCCCGACTTCGCCGCGATCGACGCCCGGGAGGGGTGAGCGGCGACCCCGGGGCCGGGGCGGGCACTCGAACATCGGGGGGTTGTCCGGGTTTGCCGGGGGCGATGTGGGCTAGGCCATACTGACCGTCCGCACGCCCGTTCCCGTCCCCAGGATCAGCGCCACCCATGAGCAACCCAGACACCCCGGACATCTCGGGCACCGCAGGCACCTCGGGCACCCCGGGCGAGGCCGGCCCCGCCCCGGCCCACTCCGCCGCAGGCACCCACCACCTCGGCCATGCCCTCAAGCCCCGCCACATGACCATGCTCGCGCTCGGCGGCGCCATCGGCGCGGGCCTGTTCGTCGGCACCGGCGCCGGCATCCACACCGCCGGCCCCGGCATCCTGATCTCCTACGCGCTGGCCTCGGTGCTGGTGTTGCTGGTGATGCGGATGCTCGGCGAGATGGCCGCGGCCGTCCCGCGCAGCGGCTCGTTCTCCGAGTACGCGGGAGCCGCGTTCGGCCGGTGGGCCGGCTTCACCGTCGGCTGGCTGTACTGGTGGATGGTCACCATCGTGCTCGCCGTCGAGGCGTCGGGAGCGGCGGCGATCGCGCACGGGTGGGCGCCGGGCGTACCGATCTGGGCGTTCTCGCTGCTGATCATGCTGGTGTTCACCGGCGCGAACCTGCTCACGGTGCGCTCGTTCGGCGAGACCGAGTTCTGGTTCGCGACGGTGAAGGTCGTGACCATCGTCGGTTTCCTGGTGCTGGGCGTGCTGGCCATCGTGGGGTGGCTGCCGGACACCGACGCGCCGGGGCTCGACAACCTCACCGGCAACGGCGGCTTCCTGCCCAACGGCTGGGACGGGGTGATCGCCGGCCTGCTCGCGGTCGCCTTCTCCTTCGGCGGCCTGGAGATCGTCACCATCGCCGCCGCGGAGTCGGACGACCCCGCCCGCAACGTGGCCCGCGCCGTGCGTACCGCGGTCTGGCGCATCCTGCTCTTCTACATCGGCTCGGTGGCGATCATCGCCACGCTGCTCCCGTGGAACTCGGACCGGCTGGGCAGCCCGTACGTGTCCGTCCTGGAGGACATCGGCATCGCGGGCGCGGCCCACGTGATGGACGTCGTGGTGTTCACCGCGCTGCTGTCCGCGCTGAACTCGATGTTGTACGGCGCGTCCCGGATGGCCTTCTCGCTGTCCCGGCGCGGCGAGGGTCCGCGCGGGTTGTCCCGGGTGGCCGGCAACGGGGTGCCGCGGACGGCCGTGCTGGCCTCCTCGGCGTTCGGCTTCCTCGCCGCGCTGCTCAACGTGTGGTGGCCCGAGCAGGTGTTCAAACACCTGTTGAACTCGGTCGGCGCGATGTTGCTCTTCGTCTGGTTCGCCATCGCCGCCGCGCAACTGGTGTTGCGTCGGCGGATGGAGCGCGAGGATCCGGAGCGGCTGCTCATCCGGATGTGGGGCTTCCCGTATCTGACCTGGTTCGTGATGCTCGCGCTCGCGGCGGTGTCGATCCTGATGTTGTTCGACGCCGACGCCCGGCCGCAGCTGTTGTCCTCGGTCGTGGTGGTGGCCGTGGTCCTCGGCTTCGCCCTGGTCCGCGAGGCGCGTCGGCGCGATCTGCGCAGGCGGGCCGAGGGCCGCTTTTGAACCGACGAGCCGATGAGCCGATGAGCCGACCCGCGGCGCGGAGGCTCAGACGCCGGCCCGCGCCAGCGCGTGCAGCTGCTCACCGGTCGGGCACCAGTTGGAGCGCAGCTCGTCGGTCGGCCAGCCGGCGAGCGTCGCGCTCGCGGCGAAGTTGGACTGGAGGTAGCCGAGCAGGGTGCGGCGCGGGTCCTCGGCCCGGCGGACCACGTCGTATTCCAGCGTGGAGCGCGAGCCGTCCGGCAACCAGACCGCCTCGCGCGGGGACAGCCGCTGCCGCTCGACGCCGGCGGGCTTGGGCGCGGCGTAGGAGTAGTAGGCGGGGTAGGTCACGGTCGGATCGCCCGCCCAGAAGCCGAACGAGATCACCTCGTGCGAGTACGCCTCGGCGGTGACGGGGTCCACCCCGCTCATCGGCGGCTCGACCCGCTTGCCGGAGAACCGGGTGAGCGCGAGGTCGAACGAGTGCCAGAAGAGCTGGACCGGTGAGCTCTTGCCGTCGAACCAGCCCATGAACTCCTCGAACACGTCCGCCGACCAGGTCAGGACGCGCCAGAACCGCTGCGCGTACTCGGCCCGATAGGCGCAGTGCCCGGTGTCCTCGCGAAACGGCGTGGTCAGGTGCGGCACTCCGAAGGGCTTCTCCAGCAGTGGCACGTCGATCCCGAGGTCGGCGAGTACGCCGTGGACGGCGACGTCGAACGCGGCCACGCTCAGCCCGTCCACGAGCGCGATCTCGCGCACCTCGCCGCGATCGGTACGAAAGACCACACGATGGTCGAGGAAGTCGAACGCGATGTCGAACGCGATCCCGGCCACGCTCAACCGGCGGGTGGTCAGACCACGGGCGTCCACCGTGAAGGTGATGTTCCACCAGTGGTTCTGCGGGTGGCTCGCGGCCAACTTCACCTTGCCCACGATCTGCGCGAACAGGTGCAGCGTGTCCAGGGTGTCCGCCCACGCCGCATAAGGGAGTTCGGGAAGCTCCGGACGGGGTCGGGGGGATCCGGTGGGGTTCGCGCGGTTGCTCGAAGCGAAGGCCATGGGTCGATTCTCGCCGCCCGATGCACCCCGCGTCCCGTTATGTTCCGCCGTCCGGGCCCGTGAACACGGTTCGGCGCCACCCCCCGAACGGGCGAGTGCGGTCGACGCGTACCCTGCGTGCGACAACATCCCTTCCACCTGTACAGGGGCACTCGTGCGCGTTGTCGTCGCCGGAGCCGGCATCGGTGGGCTGGCCACCGCTCTGAGTCTGCACGCGGCGGGTATCGCCGACGTGACCGTGTACGAGGCGGTCGAGGAGATCCGCCCGCACGGGGTGGGGATCGATCTGCCACCGCCCGCCGTTCGCGAACTGGCCGCGCTGGGCCTGTACGACGACCTCGCCGAGATCTCGGTGGCCACCACCGAACTGGTCCACCACGACCGCTTCGGCGGCCGGATCCACACCGAGCCGCGCGGCCTGGCCGCCGGCCACGCCTGGCCACAACTGTCGGTGCATCGGGGCGAGTTGCAGATGCTCCTGGTGCGCGCCCAACTGGCCTGGTTGGGCCCCGAGTCGCTGCGCACCGGCCTGCGGCTGAGCGGATACGCGCAGACCGCGGCCGGGGTCACGGTCGAACTGACCGACCGGGACGGGAACATCGTCACCGACGAGGCCGACGTGTTGATCGCGGCCGACGGGATCGACTCGGCCGGGCGCGCGCTGATGTATCCGGGCGAGGGGCCGCCGTCCTGGCACGGTCGGGTGCAGTGGCGCGGGATCTCGCCCGCGCCGGACCTGCTCACCGGCCACACCATGATCATCGCCGGGGACGGCGTACAGACCTTCGTCGCACACCCCCTGCGGGCGGCGGAGGGCGACCGGCCCGCGCTGCTGAACTGGCTCGCCGAGCGCCCGTCGGCCGGCCCGCCGCCCGAGCGCGGCGACTGGCAGCGGCCGGCCGAACCGGACACGGTGGTGGGCTATTTCGCCGACTGGGAATTCGACTGGCTGGATGTGCCGGCGGTGATCGCCGACGCGGACGTGGCGTACGAGTACCCGCTGATCGACCGCGAGCCGCTGCCGAGTTGGTCGGACGGGCGGGTGACCCTGCTGGGCGACGCCGCGCACGCGACCTTCCCGAGAGGCGGCCACGGCGCGGCGCAGGCGATCCTGGACGCGGCGGTACTCGCGAGCGAACTGGCCGCCCACGCGGACCCGATCGACGCGCTCGCCCGGTACGAGGAGCGGCGCCGACCGGCGACGACGGCGCTCCAGGCGGCGAATCGTACGCCCGGCCAGGGCATCGTGCTCACGCTCGCGCACGAGCGGGAACCCGAGGGGTTCGCCGACCTCGACGCGGTGATCCCGCCGGAGGAGCGGGCGGAACTCGCGGCGTTGGAGCGGGAGATCGACACGGCGAACCGGGACACATCGGGCTGACCCGCACAACCGCGCCGGCCCGCCGCTCGATCGTCGAACGGCGGGCCGGCGGCGAGGGACGGCCGGTGGCCCCGCGTCGGCGTCGGCGGACCCGCGCCGAGGGGCGGTCGTGCGACGATCGTGCGGCGTCAGGGGATCAGTACGACCTTCCCGACCGTCTGCCGGTCGCTCAGCGCGGTGTGCGCGGCGGCGGCCTCGGCCAGCGCGAACGTGGTCACCGCCGGGGTGAGTTCGCCCGCCGCGGCGGCGGCCAGAGCCTGCTCGGCGAGGGCCTTGATGCCGCCCGGACGGTTCATCATGCGCGGGCCCAGCGGGTTCTCCACGCTCACCCCGGCCGCCTCGGCGACCTCGTCCAGGTCGGCGATGGCCGCGCCCGAGGACCAGCCGTAGGTCACCACCCGACCGCCTCGGCGGACCAGGTCGAGACCGGTGCGGCCGATCTCGCCGCCGACGCTCTCCAGCAGCACCGTCACCGGCCTCTCGCCGAAGCCCTCGCGCACCCGGTCGGCCCAGTCGGCGGCGTTGTAGTCCACCGCGAGGTCGACGCCGATCTTCGCCACCGCCTCGACCTTGGCCGGCCCGCCGGCCGCCCCGATCACCGCCGCGCCGAGCCGGTGTGCGGCCTGGACCAGCAGCGTGCCCAGGCCGCCGGCCGCGGCGGTGACCAGCACCACGTCCTCGGGGCCGATCGCGGCCACCTCCAGGATGCCCATCGCGGTGCGCCCGGTGCCGACCATCGCCACCGCGACCTCGGCCCCGAGGTCGTCGGGCAGGGACAGCAGCGCCTGGTCGTCGACGATCGCGAACTCCGCGTAGCCGCCACCCCGGTTGCCCAGGTGCGCCACCACGCGGCGACCGACCAGGGTCGGATCCACCCCGGCGCCGACCGCGTCCACGGTGCCGGCCACCTCGCGGCCGAGCGTGGTGGGCAACTCCGGCGCCGGGAACGGCCCTTCCACCCGACCCGTGCGCAACATCACGTCGACCAGGTGCACCCCGGCCGCGGCGACCGCGATGCGCACCTCCCCGGGGCCCGGCTCCGGTGTCGCCAGCTCTTCGAAGCGAAGGTTCTCGGCCGGACCGAACTCGTTCAATCGCATCGCGCGCATCGTGCACTCCTGGGTTGTGTGCCGGCCCGTTCGGGACGGGCCGGCGGTGACGGGACCAACGTTGATGGGACCGGAGCACCTTCCCCCGGTCGCGATGCGAGAATTCTCGAACTTCAAGTCGACTTCATGTCAAGCGAAACCGCCCCACCGCGCATCCGCGGACCGTGACCCGCGCCACCTACGGTGGGCCCATGTTCGATCCCGACGAGGCCACCACGGCCCTGCTCACCGACCTCGCCGGCCTCGGCACACCGGCGCGCGCCGAGGCCGAGAAGGCGTATCTCAAGAGCGGTCTCGACTTCCTCGGCGTCACGGTCCCGGTGCTGCGCAAGACGGTGACCGCCGCGACGCGCGCCCGGCCCGCGCCGACCCGGGCCGAACTGCTCGCCTGGGTCGACGCGTTGTGGACCCGGCGGCTGCACGAGAGCCGCTTCGCGGCCATCGAACTGCTGCGGATCCACCTGCGCGTGCTCACCCGCGCCGACCTGCCGCTGATCGAGCGGCTCATCCGGGAGGCGGCCGGCTGGGTGTACGTGGACACGCTCGCGGAGAAGGTCGCGGGGCCGCTGATGGGCCGCACTCCCGCCGACTTCGGCACCGCCGACGCCTGGGCAACCGACACCGACTTCTGGGTCCGCCGCGCGGCGCTGCTCGCCCTGCTGCCCGGCGTCCGGGCCGGCGCACCCGATCTGGTCCGGTTCGACCGCTACGCGGATTCGATGCTGGACGAGAAGGAGTTCTTCGTCCGGAAGGCGATCGGCTGGGTGCTTCGGGAGATCTCGAGGCGGGATCCTGGCTACGTGATCGCGTGGACCGAGGCGCACCGGCCCCGGATGTCCGGGGTGACGTTCCGCGAGGCGGTGCGCCGGCTCCCCGAGGCGGACGCCGCCCGGCTGCGAGCCGGGTGATCGGCGCGCCGGCCCGCGCCCGTACCGGCGGAAAATGCCTCGTCGCGGGCGGTACGCACCCGGCAGGATGAGCCGATGACGACACACCTGGTGGCCATGGGCGGCGGCGGATTCTCGATGAACGACGGGGCGACGGCGCTCGACCGCTACGTCCTGGACCTGACCGGCCGCCCCCGCCCCAACGTGTGCTTCGTACCGACCGCTTCCGGCGACGCCGACAGCTACGTCGAGCGGTTTCGCGACGCGTTCGCCTCCTGGGACTGTGCGGTCGACCACCTGAGCCTGTTCAAGCGCACCGACACCGAACTCGTCGACATACTGGCCGAGTCGGACGTGATCTACGTCGGCGGCGGCTCCACCCTCAACCTGCTCGCGCTGTGGCGCCTGCACGGCCTCGACGCCGCGCTCTCCGCCCGCGCCGCCCGGCGCGACCTGGTGGTGTGCGGACTGAGCGCGGGCGCGCTGTGCTGGTTCGAGGGCGGGATCACCGACTCCTACGGACCCCGGCTGCGCCCGCTCGCCGACGGGCTCGGCTGGGCCCGGGGCAGCGTGTGTCCGCACTACGACGGCGAACCCGGCCGCCGCCCGGCCTACCACGCGGCCGTGGCGGCGGGCACCCTCGCGCCCGGCTACGCGCTGGACGACGGTGCGGCGATCCACCTCGTCGACGGCGAGCCGTACCGGTTCGTGACCGAACTCCCGAAGGCGCGGGCGTACCGCGTCGAGGCGGGCCCGAACGGCGACCGCGAGTCGGAGCTGCCGATGGTCCGGCTCTGACGCGACGGCCGGCCCGGTGCGGACGGACCTCATGACCGGGACCCGTCCGTCGGCCCATCACCCGAGTCGGGCGGGTGGTGACGAGCGGACCGGGCTACTCGGCGACGTCGCGGGCGAGCAGGTCGGCGATGCCCTCGCGGCGCAGCAGCACGCGGGCCCGGCCGTCGCGCACGGCCACCACCGGCGGGCGGCCGACCAGGTTGTAGGTCGAGGCCATCGACTGCTGGTACGCCCCGGCGGCCGGCATCGCGAGCAGGTCGCCGGGGCGCACGTCCTCGGGCAGTTCGACATCGGCGGCCAACACGTCACCCGACTCGCAGTAGCGGCCCACCACGGTGACCTGCCGGGTGCCGGGCGCGCCGGCCCGGCCGACCAGGCGCACGGTGGTGCGCGCGCCGTACAGGGCCGGCCGGGGATTGTCCGCCATGCCGCCGTCCACCGCGACGAACACCCGGTGCGCGGTGCGCTTGACCACCAGCACGCGGTACAGCGCCACCCCGGCCGGCCCGGTGATCGCCCGGCCCGGCTCGACGATCAGGCGCGGCACGGGCAGTTCGTACAGCGCGCACTGCCGGGCCAGCCGGCGGCGCACGTCGATCGCGAACGACTCGATGTCCAGCGCGTGTTCACCGCTCCGGTAGGCGATTGCGTGGCCACCGCCCAGATTCAGCTCGGGCAGTACGATCCCGTGCCGGTCGCGCAGCCCGGCCAGGAACGCGACGAGCGTGCCGACGGCCGCCAGCCAGGGTCGTACCGAGCCGATCTGCGAACCCAGGTGGCAGTGCAGGCCGGTGAGTTCGAGGTGCGGTTGGGCCACCGCCCGCAGCACCGCGTCCTCGGCGTCGCCCCGGGCGATGGACAGGCCGAACTTCTGGTCCTCGCCGCCGGTGCGGATCGCGTGGTGTGCGCCGGCCTCGATCCCGGGCACCACGCGCACCATCACCCGCTGCCGCTGCCGGGGCGCCACCAACGCGGCCAGCCGGGCGATCTCGGCCGGGTTGTCCAGCACGATCCGCCCCACGCCCAGACGCAGCGCCGCGCGCAGTTCGTCGCCGGACTTGGCGTTGCCGTGCAGGATGACCCGCTCCCCGGGCATCCCGGCGAGGGCGGCGAGTTCCAACTCCCCGGCCGAGCAGACGTCGAGCCCGAAGCCCTCCTCGCGCAGCCAGGCGACCAGGCCGCGGCACAGGAACGCCTTGGCCGCGTAGGCGATCTCGACACCGGGCAGCGCGCGGCGATAGGCCCGGCAGGTGTCCCGCACGTGCCGTTCGTCCAGCAGGTACAGCGGCGTCCCGAACCGCTCGGCGAGTTCGGCCGCGGGCAACCCGCCGACCACGAGATCCGCCCCTCGCGGCCGCGTCGAACGAGGCCACAGGCCCGCGTCGAGAACCGGCTCGGCAAGCGATATGGACATGGCAACTCCCTGGTGCGCGTACATGGGTGACGAAGAATCAGGCAGACACGGAAAACACGACGACCACCACCGCACCCGCCCCGGGTCCGGTTTCGGCGGCGCCCGCGTCGGCCGCGGCCGGCTCGCCGCCGTCGGCCTCGCGCCCCGCCTCGTCCCGAGGCCGGTCCACCGGTGGTGCCGAAAGGCCCGGATCGACCAGCATGCGCTCGACGCCGATCTCGTCCGCGAGCGAGCGGGCCGCGCCGGCGCCGAGTCGGATCCACTCCTGCTCGACGCCCAACACCGCCCGCAGCCGCGCCACCGAGGTGAACGCCACCAGGACCCGGGCCCAGGGGGTCTCGGCACAACCGCACCACCCGCGCCCCGGCCTCTGCCCGCACCGGCACGATCACCACGCGCCGAGCGGGGGTCGTAGCAGCGGGTTCCTCGTCGGTGATCAACACGTCCGACACGACAGCCTCCGAAGTCCGGCCCCGCCACCATGCGCGAGCCCTGAATCCGACGCTACGACCACCGCATACCGGGCAACCCCGCCCCTACCGCGCCCTTGATCATCGATGGACCCATGTTGACGCCCCGTTGACACGGGACGCCCGCCGGCGCCCGCTCATACCCCGACGGAAGCCCACGTCCAGGTCGTCGTGGCGATCAGCGGCTCCCCCGGGCGCACCAGGTGCGTGGTGGGCGCGGTCAGCCCGTTGGGCGGGCCGGTCTCCGGCTCCACGCACACGTGGTCCGCGGGCATGTCGTACACCACCGTGTAATCGCAGTCCGACGTCATCCGCAACCGCAGCGCGCCCGGCCAGAGCAGCGTCGCGTCCAGGCCGCCGGGGGTTCCGTAGCAGTCGTCCCGGGGCCCCGGGACGACCGGTATCCGCCGTCCGGTGGGCAGGTAATCCGGGCCGCGCTCCTCCTGCCAGGCGGGTTCGAAGGACAATTCCAGCGGCTCGCCGATCGCCAACCGCCGCCGAAACCACGGATGCCAGCCCGCCTGGGCCGGAAAGGCCTCCGCGTCGGACTCGACCCGCAGCACCGTGGTCAGCCCGTCGGGCCGGATCGTGAAGGTCTGCTCGACCCGTCCCGCGAACGGCCACGGATCGGTCAGCGCCAGCTCGAAGGCCGCCGACCCGGCGTCCCCGGCCACCTGCTTCCACGCCGCCCGATATCCGAGCCCGTGCAGCGCGTGCGGAGGCGCGTCGGCGGGGAACTCGTGGACCGCACCGGCGAATTCGAACCGGGCCCCGCCCATCCGGCCCACCCACGGCACCATCGGATAGCTGCCCCATTCCTCGGGCCGCTCCCCCCGCGTCCGGAGCAGTTCGAGCCCGTGCGCCCGCAGCGAGCCGAGCCGGCACCCGGCGTCCGGCAGAATCCGCGCCTCGGCGCCTTCGGAACGCAACCACACTTCGCCGTCGATCATGCTCGGCAGATTACGCGCAGCGCTCCGGACCCCGTCCCGCCCGCCCCGGCGGCCTCAGATGTACAGGAAGTGCGGCGACAACACGATCACCGACGGTACGAGCAGCGCCGCCGCCGTGAGCACCCGCAACCCCGCCGACGCGACCGGAGCGCCCACCCGGACCCCCGCGACGGCCACCTCGGGGTGTGCCGCGGCGTGCGTCCGGTGCACGATCAGCTCCTCCTGGCGCTGCTGCGGCCACGCGAAGCACGGGCAGAACGGCCCGCCCGCCTGGCCCGGCCCGGACAGCTTGACGATGGCCCGGCGCAGATTGGCCCGCGCGATGGAGCCGCGCACGTCGGCGTCGGCGGCCTTCTCCGACAGTTCGGCCGCGTGGTCGGCCCAGTCGGCGAAGAAGCGCACCCCCGAGTACGCGTCGGCCAACGTGTCGGCGCAGACCATCCATTGCGCGTCGCGCCGGCGCAGGTGCCCGGCCATGTGGGTCAGGACCGCGTTCAGCTCCTCCGGGCGCAGCAGGTCCAACGCCCGGGTGGTGGCCTCCACGCGCGGCGGCCGGGACGGCAGCAGCACCAGGCGCGGCGCCTCGTCCTCGACGATCACCAGGCGCGGCCGGCCGCCGTCCTCCTCGTCGAGCAGCGGCGCGGAGTTCTCCAGCCGGTCCAGCTGCACCCGCAGCGCGCGCCGATAGTCGCGCATCGCGCCCGCGCCCCGGTGCCAGCCGAACGCCACGAGCAGCAGGGCGAGGACCGCGACGGTGATCTGCGCGGGCAGCGGCACGTGCGGCATGCCGATCCCGGGGTCGAATCCGGCCGCGCGCATCGGCGCCTGCCACAGGTCGGGGGTGTAGACGGGGACGGCGAGCGCGAACGAGGCGAGCACCCCGCCCGCGGCGGCCCGCCAGGCACGCTGCACGTGCCGGGGGCTGAAGCCGCTGCGTTCGGCCCGGCGCAGTACGCGCGGGGCGGTCACCAGGATGGCCGCCGCGAAAGCCGTCAGCACAAGTCCGTACAACACGTCCCCGCCGCCCCTTTCCGGCCTCGTCCGTTCGGTGACCCGTCCGGCCCTGCAACGGTTCTAGGCGCCAAGTGGTTTCCGCGTCCAGGAGACAGGCCACATCGGGCGGGTGATTTATTCGGTCGAGACCAACCACCCGGTGGTATTGCGGACCCGCCACGGACCCGGATCGAATCGTGGCCGAAACCACGTCCGACGCGCGCCGAATTGCATCGTCGCACCTCCACGCGCGTAATTTCGAACCGACAGGAGTTCGTTCATGCACGAGTTTTCCCGTTCCGCTGTGATCGCCGCCACACCCGACCGGGTCTGGGCGGTGATCGGCGACTTCGGTGCCCTGGGCGACTGGCACCCGGTGGTGCCGCCGAGCACGATCGAAGGCGGCGGCGACGCCAACACCCCGGGCGCGGTGCGGGCGTTCGCGATCGACGGCGAGGTGCTCTCGCGCGAGGAACTGCTCAGCCACGACGACGCCGCGCACCGGATGAGCTACCGGCTGATCCAGGTGCCACTGGCGGTGACGGACTACGTCGGCACGCTGGCCGTGCACCCGCACCCGGACGGCAGCGAGGTGGTCTGGTCGGCGACCTACGAGGGCGAGCCGGACGTGGTCGAGACGGTGGACGCGGTCTTCGCCGAGGGCACGTACGGAGCGGGCCTGGCGGCACTGCGGGAGCGCTTCGCGTAGGCCCTGTCGGAGGCCGCCCGCAGGCCACGCCGGCCGCCCGCCCCCGGTCCCGGGCGGCCGGGACCCGGCCGCGCCCGCCCGCCGCCCCCCGGCGCGCGTATCGCATGGTGAGACGATCGCCGTATGCTTCGGCCACCCCGACCCATCTTGAGGTGACCATGCACCGCAGCGACACGGACCACGCCGCGTCCGCTCTCGGCATCGACCTGTCCGTCCTCGAAGCCGTCCAGCGCCGCGTCCTGTGGCTCGCGACGCGCATCGTCGACTCGGCCAACCACGACCGGCCGAACGCCGACGGCATCAAGGTCGGCGGCCACCAGGCGTCCTCCGCGTCGCTGGTCTCGGCGATGACCGCGCTGTGGTTCGCCCACCTCGACGGCCCGGACCGGATCAGCGTCAAGCCGCACGCCTCGCCGGTCTTCCACGCGATCCAATACCTCCTGGGCAACCTGGACCGGTCCTACCTGACCACGCTGCGCGCCAAGGGCGGCCTCCAGTCGTACCCCTCCCGGACCAAGGACCCGGACCGCGAATGGGTGGACTTCTCCACCGGCTCGGTCGGCCTGGGCGCGGCGGCGCCGCTGTTCGGCGCGGCGGCCCGCCGCTACGTCGACGCGCACTTCGGCGCGCGTCCCGCCTCCCGCTTCGTCGCACTGCTCGGCGACGCCGAATTGGACGAGGGCAACATCTGGGAGGCCATCGCCGACCCGGCCACCCAGGGCCTGGGCAACGTGATGTGGCTGGTCGACTTCAACCGGCAGTCACTCGACCGCGTGGTCCCCGGGGTCCGGATCGACCAGTGGCGCGGCCAGTTCGAGGCGGCCGGCTGGCATGTGGTGGAGGTCAAGTACGGACGCCGGCTCCAGGCCGCGTTCGACCGGCCGGGCGGCGCGGCGCTGCGGGCCTGGCTCGACGCGATGCCCAACGAGCAGTACCAGGCGCTGTTCGGCCTCGCCGACGCGGACGTGCGCGCGCACTTTTTGGACGGCGCGCCGGCCGACGTCGCGGCCACCGTCGCCGACGTGCCCGACGCCGAGTTGCACACGCTGGTCACCGATCTCGGCGGGCACGACATCGCCGCCCTGCTCGACGCCTACCGGCGCTGCGACGCGGTCACCGACCGGCCCAGCGTGGTCTTCGCCTACACGGTCAAGGGCTGGGGCCTGCCGCTCGCGGGCAACCCGCGCAACCACTCCGCGCTGCTGACCACCGATCAGGTCGCGGCGCTGCGCGCGGAGTTCGGTCTGAGCGAGCGCACCGAGTGGGACCGCTTCGACGCCGCCACACCCGAGGGCATCCTGGCCGGGCAGCGCCGCGAGCACCTGGCCCGCCCGCCCCGGCCGGGCCCGCTGGGCGTGCCGGTCGCCTCCTCGACGAATCAGCGCATGGGCAAGCCGGTCTCCACCCAGGAGACCTTCGGCCGGGTCCTGGTCGACCTCTCCCGCGACCCGGCGCTCGCGCCGTACCTGGTCACCACCGCCCCGGACGTGGCCACCTCGACCAACCTGGCCGGCTTCATCAACCGCACCGGCGTGTTCTCCCCCACCGAGCGCCGGGCCTGGTCCGGCGACGGCGCGCTGAAGTGGATCGAGGGCCCCGGCGGGCAGCACATCGAACTGGGCATCTCCGAGATGAACCTGTTCCTGCTGCTCGAACAACTCGGCCTGGCGGGCGACCTGTCCGGCCAGCCGCTGATCCCGATCGGTACGGTCTACGACCCGTTCGTCTGCCGCGGCCTGGACGCGTTCATCCACGCCGTCTACTCCGGCTCGCGCTTCATCGTGGCCGGCACCCCCTCCGGGGTCACCCTGGCTCCCGAGGGCGGCGCGCACCAGTCCACCATCACCGCCTCGATCGGCCTGGAGCTGCCCGGCACCACGCTGATCGAGCCCGCCTACGGCTCCGCCCTCGACTGGCTGCTGTGCGACGCGGTGGGGCGGATCGCGGGCGGCCCGGACCACGGGGTCGAACCGGACAACGGCGCCTACTACTTCCGGCTCACCACCCGCCCGATCGACCAGGCGCCGTTCGAGGCCGCCCGGACCCGGCTCGGCGACGCGGTGTTGCGCCGACAGGTGCTCGCGGGCGGCTACCGGCTCCTGGAGGCGCCCGACCTGCCGGGCGCGCCGAGCGTGTACCTGGCCGCGTCCGGCGCGGTGTTGCCCGAGGTGCTGACCGCCGCCCACGAGCTGCGCGACGAGGGCATCGCCGCGCACGTCGTGGACATCACCTCGGCGGACCGGCTCTACGCCGCCTGGCAGCGCACGCTGCGCCAGGGGGTGCGCACCGCGACCACTCCGTCCGCGCCGGGCGCGCTGCGTACCGCGTTCCCGTACCGCGCGCCGGTGGTCACCGTGCACGACTCGTCCTCGCACACCCTGGCCTGGCTCGGCTCGGCGCTCGGCGTGCCGTGTGTACCGCTGGGCGTGGACCAGTTCGGCCAGACCGGCCGGATCGAGGACCTGTACGAGCTGCACGACCTGCTGCCGGGTTCGATCGTCAACGCGGCGCTGGCCGCACTGTCCCTGGCCTGAGCACCTCCGCCGGGCGGGGCCGTTCCCGCTCCGCCCGGCTCGCTCACGCGTACGGTATGCGTGCTGACGCAGCGTTCGGTGAGACCGAGGCGAGGAGTGGTGCATGCGACACGGGGGCGTGGGACGACGGTGGAGCACGTGGGCGGCGGCGGGCCTGGCCGCCGCCGTCGTGCTGACGGGGTGCTCGTCCGACTCCGGCGGCGGCAAGGGCAAGGAGAAAAAGGGCGGGGACAAGGCGGGCGGCACCGGGGGGCCGTCGGCCGGCGCCCCGGCACCCGGCGGGGCGGGCGACAAGGACCCCAGGGCGGTCTGGGCCGCGCTCGTCGCGGCGACCACCACGCAGCAGGTGGTCGAGTACCACGGGGTGCGCACCGCGGCCGGCGACACCGCCAAGGAGGCGACGGTCAAGGAGGAGTTGTGGTCCTGGTACGACGCGGGCGGCAAGTCCGCGTTCACCGACCGCGCCTACCAGGTCGCCGCCGGCGCGCCGATCAAGCGCTCCCAGTGCGAGGCGGGCCGGGAGTGGAGCTACAACAACGCGCTCGAGCAGTGGAGCGACACCAAGCGCACGTGTGTCGTGGACATGTCCCATGAGGGCAAGTACGTCGGCGACGGCATCCTGCCGACCGGGCTGACCGCCGAGCAGGCGAAGACCTTCGCCGCCCAACTGGAGGCCACCCCGGGCTGGTTGACCCCCTCGGCGGTGGAACCGGCGCAGCAGAACGGCAAGTCCTGGCTGCGGCTGACGGTGGACCTGAAGCCGCAGCAGAACGGCGGCGCGGCGGCCAACACCGATCTGCTGCTCCGGGCGTTCCGGGCCACGATCCCCGACTTCACCAAGGGGCCGTACCAGATCGAGAACTTCGGTCGGCAGAGCGGGTCGCCGGTGCGCGCGGTGTTCTGGCTGGACCCGGCCACCCACCTGCCCGCGTACTCCGAGGTGAGCACGACGGTGGTGGACAAGGGTGTGGCCACCGGCGCGACGCGGCACCTGCGCACCGAGTACGTCTTCGGCGGCGCCGCGCCCAAGCCCGATCGCGCCACGCTCGTCCCGGCGCCCGCGCCGAGCTGGCCGGACCAGGGCACCACGCCGCCCCCGGCCTGACGGGGCGGGACGGACACGAGCGAGAGGGCGGGCCCGGTGTCGTGGGCCCGCCCTCTCCGCTCGGGTGTTCGCTCAGCGTGCGGCCAGCGCCGCCAGCGGTGCGCGCACCGGTTCGAGCACCGCGCTCAGCCACGCGGTGTGATCGTGCTCGGCCAGCCACGCGTCGAGTTCGTCGAGCGGCACGTACGCGACGTCGTCGACCTCCTCGGCGTTGAGTCCGAGTTCGCCGCCGACCAGGCCGACGAAGAGGTGGTTGAACTCCTTCTCGACCAGGCCCGAGACCTCGTCGGTGACGTCGTAGGTCACCAGACCGGCCGGTTCGAGGACGGTGGGCTTGGCGCCCAGTTCCTCGGTCAGCCGGCGCAGCACCGCCTCCCGGGGCTCCTCGCCCGGGAACGGGTGGCTGCAACACGTGTTGGACCAGCGTCCCGGCGAGTGATATTTCGTCAGGGCCCGGCGCTGCATCAGTACCCGGCCCCGCTCGTCGAGGAGGAAAACCGAGAACGCCCGGTGCAGCAGACCCGGCGGCTGGTGTGCCTCCAGTTTCTCCGCGAGGCCGATGGTGTTCCCCTGCGGGTCCACCAGTTCGACCATGACCCGACCGTCCGGCTGCTCCTGCGCCATGTGCTCTCCCTGCTGTTCGGCCTTGCTCAGCACACTATCCGGCACGCGCGGCGCGGATCCCCCGATCCCGGGCCGGGCCTGCCACGACGTGTCGTGCGCCGACTACATCGTTGTCTGTACGGCGGAATCCGCCCTGCCGACGATCCGCCGCGGGCGTGCCCGGGAGACGCTGGTGGGGTCCGTTCGAGACCGCCGTCGCCCGCCCCGGGCGCGGGGTCGGGCGGGCCCGAGCCGTCCGAAGGGGGGATCACCGTGGTCGTCGCCATGATCGTTGCCTGCGAGGTGGGCTTCTGGGTGCTGATCGCCCTGGGCCTGCTCAGCCGCTACGTGCTGCACCGCCGCCGGCTGAGCAACGTGTTCCTGTACGGCACACCGCTGTTGGAGGTGATCCTGCTCGTGGTCGCCGTGGTGGACCTGCGCGGCGGCGCCACCGCCGGGTCGCGGCACGGGATCGCCGCGCTGTACATCGGGATGACCGCGGTCTTCGGGCACCGGGCGATCCGCTGGGTGGACCAGCGGGTGGGCTACCACTTCCTGGGCGGCCCGCTGCCCTGGCGACCGCCGCGACGGGGCCCGGAGCGGGTCCGCTACGAGGTGGTCGAGTTCGCCCGCGCGGTGGCCGCGATGGCGATCGCCGGGGCGCTGCTCGGCGTACTGATCCTGATCACCGGCGACGCCGACCGCACCGAGGCGCTGCGCGGCTTCTTCGGGGTGCTGGGCGGATTCACCATGATTTGTCTGGTGATCGCCGTGTACGGCGTCTGCGAGGCGTTCGGGAAGCCTCCCAAGGACAAGCCCGCGCCGCGTCGGCTGCGCGAGCCCCGCCCGGTGGAGCGCACCCCGGTGGGCTGACCCGCCTGCACCGGCCCGGAAACCGGCGGCGGCCCCGGCACACCTGGGAGGTGTGCCGGGGCCGCCGCCGGTACGGCCGTGACGTGGGTGTTCAGCCCATCATCGCGCCGGCGGCACCGCTCGCCATGGAGGCCAGACCGGTCGGGTCCGGGCAGTCGTCGGTCGGCGGGACGGGCGGCGGCGGCGGAAGCTCCGGCGGACAGTCGTCGGTCGGCGGGACCTGGTGCGGCGGCGGGGCCGGGTGGCCCGGGTGGCCGGGAGCGGGGTGACCCGGCATCGGCGTCTCCACGCCGTCACCGTTCACGCAGGTGTTGCCGAACGTCGGGTTGATCGCCGCGATGATGTTCACGGTGTTGCCACAGACGTTGACCGGCACGTGCACCGGCACCTGGATGTTGTTGCCGGAGAGCACGCCGGGCGAGTCGACGGCGGCGCCGTCCGCCTCGGCGGCGGCGAACGCCTGGCCCCCAACCGTAACCGAACCGCCGAGAATGGCGGCGGTGACGACCGCACCCTTGGTGAGCTTGTTCACTGGTAGTTATTCCCATCGATCGATAGACGGTGGAACCGGGGTTCCACGACGTCCAACGCGCGAGGGGGGTGCCGGTGACGGGGGGCGCGCGATCTTCCCCCGTAAGTAGCAAGCGGCGCAGGGGAGATGGCCGGACCGCACCGACGCGGGGCGGCCGATGTCCGCGTTCGTTTCAACGAGCCGGACGGCGATCGATCACGCGATCACGCGCCGGCGATCGCCTTGTGGTGGTGAATCACCTCGGCGACCAGGAAGTTGAGGAACTTCTCCGCGAAGTCCGGGTCGAGCTTCGCGCTCTCGGCCAGCGCGCGCAGCCGGCGGATCTGTACCGCCTCGCGCTCCGGGTCGGCAGGCGGCAGCCGGTGCTCGGCCTTGAGCACGCCGACCCGTTGGGTGCACTTGAACCGCTCGGCCAGCAGATGGATCAGGGCCGCGTCGATGTTGTCGATGCTGTCCCGCAGGTCCAGCAGCTCGGCGGGCTTGTCGGGCGCCTCGCCCGACCTTTCGTCAGTGGTTCCGTTGGCCATAACGGGTGACCCTACCCGGCGGCCTCGCGCGCGCGGAGGCACGCACGCCGGCGGGCCCGCGCCGGCTCACCGGACGCCCCGTCCCCGGGCCCGCAGAGCGATCCGAGGAAATGTCACCACCTGTCATCTCTCGTTCTGCCAGGTGTCACATCGCCACCTGCGGGGGACCCTCTGAGTACGGTCCGCGCCGTCGGCTGTCCCTGCCGTGTCGCGACGACCGTTCGGCCGTACTCGTGGGATGCGGGCGGAACTGCGGTAGGGGGCGAACGACATGATGGAGGAAGTGCGTCTGACGCCGAACGAGCGGCGGATGCTGGAGGAGATCGAGTACGAGCTGCGCAAGGACGAGGAGTTGGACCTCGCGCTGCGCACGATGCGTCCTTCCCGCAACCGTCGGCGCGGCGGTGTGCGCGGCCGGGTCGTCCCGGGCGCGGGCTCGATGCCGGCCTCGGGGCGCGCCCGCCGAAGGATGCGCCGACCGACACTCTCCGGCACCTGGCACGTGCTGTTGCTCGTCGTGCTGTTCGCGGCGGTGTTCGCGGCGCTGATCACCACGTCCGGCGCCTACCTGGTGGTGATCGCGTTCGCGCTGATCATCATGGGCTGCACCACCACGCTGGTCTGGCTGTGTGTGTCCTTCCTCCTGCGTCGCGGTGGCGGCGGCCGGACCTGATCGGTCACGGCAGGCGGATCACCGGGCACGATGGTCGCGACCGGCGGCCGTGCGGCCGAGGCCGCGACCGCGGGCCGCGACCGTCAGCGTGCCCACCGGAGCGGCCACACCGAGCAGCAGCGCGGCATCCAGGGCGCCCATACCGCCCTGGCCGATCGAGTAGAACACCAGCGCGAGCGACGCGAACATGCACATCAACACCGCGGCCGTCATGCGCTCGGCGCGGCGTGCCCGGGTGAGCAGCCACAGGCAGCCGGCGAGGCCGACGAACAACGTCGCCAGAGCGGCGATCGCGGTGGTGGTCATCGCGTCTCCTGTCTTCCTGCTGCGTTCGAACGGGCCCTGTTTCGGCGGTCTACCCGAGGCGACCGCGATGATGCGCGACCCCACCGGAATCGAATCCTAACCGGCAAATACTCCTAGGGGGTATACGATCAGGGCATGACACCCATCACTCCCTTGTGTGGCGGCAGCGCGCGCCTGGATCTGCTCCGGCGCGCGGGATCCGCGACCGTTCGCGTGACACTCGCCGTCGAACGTTGCCGACGCGCCTGCGCCGGGCGCGGGCGCGGGTAACAGTCGGGGCTCCACGCGCCGCGCCGCGCTCCCACCCCGCGCGCCGGCGGTGGGCCCATCGATGCGCCGGGACCGGATCGTCGGGGGTGCGCCCGGACGACGGCCGCGAGGTGGCGTGCGGCACGGTCGTGCGGCCGCCGGGGGCGAGGCGCGTTGCTCGCGCCGCTCGGGGGAGCCCGCCGGTGCGCGCCGCCCGCGGGATCGCGGCTCCGACCCGGGTCGGCCGGGCGCTCGGCGAACGCCCGGCCCCGGCCGGCCTGTCCGGCCGCCGGCTGCGTCCGGACGGCGCGGACCCGCTGCTCGGACCGGCTGCTCGTCGGGGCCCCGCCCGGACGCGGCCGGTCGGACGTCCCGGGCGCCGGCTTCCGCCCGGGACGCTCGGCGGGAGTGCGAAAGGTCTCAGCCTCGGTCGGGCGTGAAGAACGGCAACACCCGCTCCTCCCCCGTCGGTCGCAGGTCCACCCGCACCCGCATCCCCGAATGGATCTCCGCCGGTTCGACCTCGACCAGGTTGGTGAGCATGCGATAGCCCTCGTCCAGATCCACGATCGCCACCGCGTGCGCGCCGCCGAACGGGCGCGCCTGGGGCCTGCGCACCACGGTCCAGCTGTACACGCTGCCGCGCCCGGCGCTGGTGGCCCACTGGAGCGCGCGCGACGAACAGCCACGGCACATCTCGGTGGGGGCGAAGTTCGCCGTATCGCAGGCGCCGCACCGCTGATAGCGCAACTCGCCCGATTCGGGCGGGATCCGCACCGACGCGGCAGGAGTGACGGGTACACCGATCTGCGGTCCCAACACGGGTGTCACGGCCTTTCTGGTCGAACATGCCTCGTCGAGTTCTGCGGGCCCGCCGGCGGTCGAACACGAGCCCCGGCTGCATGCTCGCGTACCAAGCGCCCGGTTGCCGAATCGACCGCACATCCGTTCCCGTTCCGAAATCGGGCCACTCGAAGAGAGGACGTCGACAGGACTTCTCGGCCAAGTCGAAGACATGGCTTGCGGACTTGGCGCAGGATGGGTAGCGCAAGTGATCCGCCACGGCGCGTAATCGATCCGCGCGGGCTCGGGGTGGGAACGCACGGCAGAGAGGTTGCGCGATGACGGCAGGACGCACGGCAGCGCGCCCGGAAGGCACGGGGCGCGAGCACACACCCGATCCGGCCTCTGCCCCGGAGCCTACGCCTCTGGTCGAGCGCGACCTCTTGCAACGCGAACTCCGCGAAAACATGGCCGTTGTGCGCCGAACCGGCTCGGGCCGCGTCGCGGTCGTCCAGGGTGTGGCCGGCATGGGCAAGTCGGCCGTGCTGGAGTGGGCCGAGGCCACGGCGCGGACGGAGGGCTTCGAAACGCTCGCGGTGACCGGCTACGACCTGGAGAAGGTCCGCGTCTACGGCCTGGTGAAGCGGCTGTTCGTCAAGATCCATCGGCTCGACGACGCCGGCCGGCGGCAGCGACTCGGCGAGTGGTACGGCGTCCTCGCCCCCATCCTCGGCACGCAACCGCGTCAGCCCGAGGCGCCGCCGGATCCGGAAAACGTGCGCGCCGGCCTCGACGCGGTCATGCGCAGCCACCTGCCGGCGCATGGCGGACCGCTGCTCCTCGTGGTGAACGACGTGCACTGGGCCGATTCCTCCTCGCTCGACTGGCTCGCTCGATTCGCGCTACAGGTCGTCGAGTTGCCGATCCTGCTGGTGATCTCGTATCGACCCGACGAGATCGAGGAGCCGTTGCGCCCGGCACTGCGGGCGCTGAACAAGGTCGCCGCCACCGAGTTCGGCAAACTCGCCCCACTCACCGTCGACGGCGTCGCCTCGGTGATCCGCCGGCGGTTCGCCGACCGGCACGTCGACGACGAGTTCGTCCGCCACTGCCACCGCTACGTCAACGGCCTGCCGCAGACCCTGCGCGAACTCCTGCGCTACGTGGAGGAGACCGGGATCCCGCCGACGGCCGCCGGGATCGCGCGGTACGGCACCGAGATGGCGGATCACGCCGCGTACGCCTACCACAAGGACCAGTTCGAGGAGCGCTTCAACCGACTCGCGCCCGCGGCGCGCAGGGTGGCGATGGCAGCCGCGATCCTGACGCCGCACATGAACGTCGAGCGCATCGCCACGCTGACCGGGCTGAGCCCGCAGACCGTCATGACGGCGGCGGCGGACCTCTACGGGCAGGAGATCCTGACCGCCGTCGACGACGAGCGATCGGCGTGGGGGTTCACCCACTCGCTGGTGCAACGCGCGGTCTACAGCCACTGTTTCGCGCTCAGCGAGCGTTGCGCGATGCACCTTCGGGCGGCCCACATGTTGCGCGAGGACGGGTTTTCCGCACAGAGCGCCGCCACCCACCTCCTGAAGGTGTTCGGCACCATCGACGAGTGGGCCGCCGAAACCGCGGTGAGCGCGGCTCGCGAATGTCTGGCGTCGGGTGTGCCCGAGGCGGGTGTGCGCTACCTCGAACACGCGCTCGCCCAGCTCGCGCCGAAGGAAATGCACGCCAAGATCCACTACAACATCGGCCGCGCCTACTTCGTGAACAATCCCCCGGCCAGCCTGGAACCGTTGAGGCGGGCTCTCGCCGCGTGCCCGCCGGGCGCCGAACTGCGCACCAACATCGTCTGCGAACTGGGCCGTTCGCTCGCGTTCAATGGCCAACTCCGCAAGAGCATCGAACTCCTGGACGAGGAGATCAAGAAGACCCCGGTCGGCCGGACCCGCCACCGGCTGTATGCCGACCTGTTCATGTGGGCCGCGTTCTGGGAGGACGACACCAGCTTCGCCTCGCGGGCGCACGACCTCCAGCGGTTGACCGTGCGTCTGAACACCGAGCACGCCACCACGCGCACGAACTGCTCGTTGTTCGCTCTGGTCGCCTGGTACGGCGTGCTGAGCGGGCGCCGGCTGCAGACCACCACCAAGTTCGCCCGCGCGGCGCTCGGTCCGGAGGCGCCGAACGGAGAGCGCGCGGGCTTCAGTTGGATCGAGGACGGTTGGGGCTTCGAGATCCCGATGGTGCTCATTCTGACGTTCATTCACTGCGACCTGTTCAAGGAGGCCCGCGCGCTCTTGGACAAGGGCATGGCCGAGCTGCGCGACAATGGTCGCCAGCGCTCGCATCTGTCCTACGGCCACGCGTTCCAGGCGATGCTTTTGTATCGGATGGGCCGGCTCCAGGAGGCTCGGGAACAGGCCGAGATCGGCCTGGACATGGCCATGCAACTCGGTGAGAACACGCCGTCGAAGTGGTATGCGGCGGGCGTGCTGATCCAGACCCTGATCGCGCAGGGCGACCTCGAACTGGCCGAACACACCTCCAGGCGGGTCGGCTTCGACGATGCGGCGAAGGCCGACCAGGCGGCCCGCGTGCTGCCGGTGCCCGCGATCGTGCTCGCCGAGTTGCGGATCGCTCAAGGCAGGCACACCGAGGTGATCCAGCCGCTGACCGACCTCGGCGAAAAGCTCCGCGCTCGTGGCATGGACAACCCCGCGTGGTGCCCGTGGGGACTGTTGCTCGCGCAGGCACTGAGTCTCGAAGGTCCTTTGCAGAATCAGGAGTTGGCCAAGAAGGTGGCGAAGCAGGCGGTCGCCCGCGCCGACGCGTGTTACGCCCCGGTGGCCGCCGGTCAGGCCAAGCGAGTGGCCGCGGAGTTGGACGACAATCCCAACGCGCTTCAGGCGCTGTGGGACGCGGCGGTCGCCCTGGAGGGCGTCGGCGCCAATTACGAATACGCCAAGGCACTGCTCGCCTACGGCGACCGGCTGCGCAAGGACAACCACAAGCAGGACGCGATCGGCGAATTGGAACGGGCCCGCCAGACGGCGATGGCCTGCGGCGCGATCCCGGTTCAGATGCGGGCGACCGAGATGGTCAAGGCCTTGGTCGGCAGCACCGCGCGGCCACCGATCGACCACGAACGCGCCGAGTCCGCCGACTGGGTCGAGGAATACCCGGGCGGCTACAGCCCGTACGGCATCCCACACGGCGGCAACATCCGCCCGGACGTGGACGACGACCGCACGGAAACCTGGCCGTTCCGGGATGGGGCCACGCGGGGGTCGGAAACGTAGTCGCGCGCGACGTGCGCCGTGTCGAGCGGTGGGACCCGCCGATCGGGCTTGACGTCGTCGGGCGGCGCTCGGTGTCGGCCCGGGCCTTCGGTACGGTAGCGGGGTGATCGACACTGCTGCTTCCTCCCCCGTTGGTGCCGTCGCCGCCGGCCTCGCCACGATCGCCGCCGATGGCACCGTCCTGGACACCTGGTACCCCGCACCCGAGCTGACCTCGGGCGACGCCGACGGCAAGACCGAGACGGTGCGGCTGTCGGCCGACGAGGCCCTGGCCGCGCTCGGCCCCGACGCGATCGCGGGCCTCGGCGCCGACGCGGTGCGCGGGGTCGAGGTCGTCGCCGTGCGCACGGTGATCGCCTCGCTGGCCGCCCCCCTGGTGGACACCCACGACGCGTACCTGCGCCTGCACCTGCTCAGCCACTGCCTGGTCCGCCCGCACGGGCAGAGCTTGGAGGGCCTGTTCGGTGTGCTCCCGAACGTCGCCTGGACCAACCTGGGCGCGGTGCCGGTGGACGGCCTCGCCGCGGCCCGGCTGCGCGCCCGCGCCGCGCGCGTGCCGTTCGAGGTGGCCGGGGTGGACAAGTTCCCGCGGATGACCGAGTTCGTGGTGCCCGCCGGCGTCCGGATCGCCGACGCCACCCGGGTCCGCCTGGGCGCGCACCTGGCGCCCGGTACCACGGTGATGCACGAGGGCTTTTGCAACTTCAACGCGGGCACCCTCGGCGCGTCCATGGTCGAGGGCCGGATCAGCGCCGGCGTCGTGGTCGGCGACCACAGCGACATCGGCGGCGGCTCGTCGATCATGGGCACGCTGTCCGGCGGCGGCAAGGAGACCATCTCGGTCGGCGAGCGCTGCCTGCTCGGCGCCAACGCGGGCATCGGCATCTCGCTCGGCGACGACTGCGTCGTGGAGGCGGGCTGCTACATCACCGCCGGCACCCGGGTGACCACCCCGGACGGCACGGTGGTCAAGGCCGCCGAACTCTCCGGCCGCGACGGCCTGCTCTTCCGCCGCAACTCGGTCACCGGCACGATCGAGGCGATCGCCCGGACCAAGTCGTGGGGCGCGCTGAACGAGGACCTGCACAAGAACGACTGACCCGGCGCCGCGTTGCGCGGCGGTGCTCCCGAGCGGGGCCGGCGGCGATCACGGCCGGCGGCCCCGCTCGCGTCGTTCACTCCTCGACGAGGTCGGCGGGGCGGCCGCCCGTGGCCACCGCGCGGATCACCTTGCCGGTCGGCGTCCGGGGCAGCGGCTCGGCGCGCAACTCCCAGTGCGCGGGCACCTTGAAGTGGGCCAGCCGCTCGGCCACGTAGGCGCCCAGCTCGGCGGCGGTGACCGGGCTGCCCTGGGCCGGGACCACGATCGCCTTGACCTCCTCGCCCCACTCCGGGTGCGGTACGCCGACCACCACCGACTCGGCGACGTCCGGATGCGCGTCCAGGCAGTGCTCGATCTCGGCCGGGTAGACGTTCTCCCCGCCGCGCAGGATCAGGTCGCTGCGCCGGGTGGCGAGGTGGAAACGGCCGGCGCGGGCGAAGCCGAGGTCGCCGGTGCGCAACCACCGGTCCGGCGTGAGCGCCTTCGCGGTGGCCTCCTCGTTGCGCCAGTAGCCGCGCATCACCAGCGGACTGCGGATCCACAACTCGCCCTCGACGCCGTCCGGCTGTTCGGTGCCGTCCTCGGAACGGATCGTCACCTCCACCGTCGGCACGGCCGTTCCGATCGCCCCCGGTTCGCCCTCCAGTTGCGCGGCGCCCGCCGTGGTGGCCACCCCGCCGGACTCGGTCAGCCCGTACCCGACGCCGAGCGCCCCCTTGGCGCTCGGGAACACCTCCTGGAGCCGGCGCACCAGTTCGGGCGAGAACGCCGCGCTGCCGCCGCCGAGGCGCACGATCGAGGACAGATCGTGCCGCGCGGTGTCGGGGTGGTTGACCACCCGCCAGCCGAGCGTGGGCACGAGCGACCACGTGGTGCAGCGCTCGCGCTCGATCAGTTCCAGGAGTCGGGGCACCTCGAACCGCCCGGGGTAGAGCACCATCGTCTGCCCACCGGCCAGCGCCGCGACCGCGCCCGCCAGCAGGCCCGAGACGTGGAAGAAGGGGCTGTTGACCAGCCACCTCCCGGGCGGCGCCTGGGCCCGGGCGGCGGCGGGCAGGTGCGCGCTCGCCCGGGCGGCGAGCAGCGCCTGGAGGTTTTGCATGGCCACCACGTTGCGATGGGTGAGTACGGCGCCCTTGGGCCGGCCGGTGGTGCCGGAGGTGTACAGGATCAGCGCGGGGTCGTCCTCGTCGGCGGCGCCCGGCGGCAGGTCGGCGTCGGGGGCGTGCTCGGTCAGCGCGGCGAAGTCGCCCTCCATCTCCACCACGGGCAGGCCCGTTTCGCCCGCGGCGGCGACCGCGCCGCCCAGCCGCTCCAGTCGGCGCCGGTCGGCGATCAGCACGGTGGGCGCGCAGTCCGCGACGGCGTAGCGGATCTCGTCGCCGGCCCACCACCCGTTCATGCCCACCGCGATCGCGCCGAGCGCCGCGGCGGCCTGGAAGGCGGTCAACCACTCGGGCCGATTCGCCGCCAGGATCGCCACCCGATCCCCCGGTCCGACCCCGAACCGCTCGCGCAACGCGTGCGCGGTCGAGGCGACGTCACGCACGTGTCGGGTGAAGGTGATCCGGCGGTCCTCGTGGACCAGGTACTCGCGATCCCCGAACCCGCGCGCCCGCTCGACGAAGGCGGTGATCGAGCGGGGCCGTTCGGCCAGGACGCGCAGCGGGACGCCGAGCACGTCCTCCTCGACGAGCGCGAACGGGCCGTCGGGGGCGGTCAGGGCGGCGAGTACGGGATCGGGCGCGGCTGCCGCGGACCCGGTGGAGCTGGAGGTGGCCATGGCGGGGACCCTAGGATCCTTGACCGAGTCATTCAAGCGATCCGCGATGTGATCTGCGCTTGGGTACGACGCGGGTCCGCGACAACGCACGAGGGCGACCCGCCCTTCGGCGGATCGCCCTCGTGGCCCCCATCCCCCCGGATGAAAGTTCATCGGCCCGAATGGCCGGAAAGGTCCGAAGGACCCGGAAGCCCGGATCCCGGCCCGGATCCCGGCCCGGGTCTCAGCCCACGTTCTCGATCCCGGCCATGCCCTTCTCCACGTCGAGCACCTCGACCGAGGAGACCTTGCGGCCGGTGTTGCTCTGCGCCCACTGCTTCGCCTCGTTGGCGAGCTTGCCCGCCTTGTCCATCCGGGCGCTCTCGGCGGTCAGGTTCTCGGTGAGCGAGACTTCGGCGGGCAGCGTGGTCATGACGGCGATGTCGTAGCCGGAGTACGTCTTGGCGATCCGGACCTTGGTGACCACGGAGCCGTAGGTGGTGGTCTTCAGCTTGGCCAGCATGTCGGCGGCGTACTTCTCCGAGCCGGCCTTGTCGCCGTCCTTCTCCGCGCCGTTCTCGATCCCGGCGGTGCCCTTCTCCTTGTCGAGCACCGACACCGACGAGATCGTCAGGGTGGCCGAGTCCTGGGTCCACTGCAGGGCCTCGACGGCGAGCTTCCGGCCCTTGTCCATCCGGGCGTTGGCGCCCTTGATGTCCTCGGTGATGGAGGGCTCGGCGGGCAGCGTGGTGTTGACGGTGACCTCGTAGCGCTCGTACTGCTTCGCGATCCGCACCTCGGAAACCACACCGCCGTGCTTGGTGGTCTTCAGGTAGGCGAGCAGGTCCTGGGCGACCTTGTCGGTGCCGCCCTTCGGCTCGCTCTTGTCGCCCTTGTCGCTCTTCTCCGTCTTGGCCGGCCCGGCGCCGGGTGCCGCGCTCGTGTCCGCCGCGCCGGTCGTCTTCGGCGACTCGACCGTCGCGCTGGACGCCTTGCCCTCGTCCTTCTTCGGGCCGCATGCGGCGAGTGAGCCGGTCAGGGCGATCGTCGCGGCGACCGCCACGGTGGTGATCAGGCCCCGGCGCCGGCCCCGCGGGGTCGCGGTCGAAGCGGGCTGCCGGAGAACGGTCGGCCGGGGAGCGATCGGGGACATGAGGTTTTCCCTTCGGAAGCACTGCATGGGTGTCATTGCTCGGAGTCGCTGCTCGCAGGCACTGCGGAGACAGACGGACGGTGCGGGTGTTTCCGGGGTTGCACCTTGCTGCCTGGGTCAATGGAAACAGTAGCTGTGAACGATGTCAACACTGCATCCTCGCCGACATTGCGTCGCTTCTCTATGATTGACTTCCCGGAGTTCACACCCCAGGTCAGAGGAGAAGACGGTGCCCACCAGCCCCCAGGTCACCGCTGCCGAGATCGCCCGCATCGCGGGTGTCGGGCGCGCCGCCGTGAGCAACTGGCGTCGCCGCTTCGACGACTTCCCGCGTCCCGTGGGCGGCAGCGACGCGAGCCCCACCTTCGCGCTGGCCGACGTGGAGGGCTGGTTGCGCGCCCAGGGCAAGATCGCCGAGGTCGCGCCCGAGGAGCGGCTGTGGCGCCTGATCGCGGCCGACGGCGACGTGGCCGACCGGCTCGCCGACATCGGCGAATACCTGCTCGCGGGCGCACCCGCGCCGGTCGGCCCGCACGCCGATCGACTCCGCGCCGCCGGCGACCTCGCCGCGACCCGCGGCGCGCCCGCCGTGTTCGCCGACCTGTACGCCCGCTTCGCCGAGTCGCCCGCCAGCCCCGGCGGCGCCACACCGGCGGCCACCGTCGCGCTGATCGCCGAACTCGCGGGCGCCGGACGGGAGAAGCCGGTCACCGTATTCAACCCCGCGACCACCCACGGTGACCTGCTGCTCGGCTTCGTCCGCTCGGCGCGCACGCTGCGCGGGCAGACCGAGGCACCGGCCCTGGCCCGGTTGATCCGGGTCCGCCTCGCGCTGCATCCGGACGCCGCACCGGATACCGACATCGCCATCGCCGAGGGCGACGGACTGCGCGCCGACGCGTGGCCCGGCGCCCGCTTCGACGCCGTCGTGGGCAACCCGCCGTTCAACGACCGCAACTGGGGGCACGACGAACTGGCCTACGACCAGCGGTGGGAGTACGGCCTGCCACCGCGCACCGAATCCGAACTGGCCTGGGTGCAACACGCGCTCGGCCACACCGAGGCGGGCGGGCGGGTGGTACTGCTGATGCCGCCGGCGGTGGCGGCCCGCGGCTCGGGCCGCCGCATCCGGGCCGAACTGCTGCGCCGGGGCGCGCTGCGCGCGGTGTTCGGCCTGCCCGCCGGCGCCGCGCCGCCGTTCGGGGTGGCGCTGCACCTGTGGATCCTGGAGCGGCCCTCGGGCGAGCGAATGCCCTCACACGTGCTGTTCGCCGAGCTCGACGACCTGGCGGACCCCGTCGCGGCGGACACCGCGCTGCGCGCCTGGCGCGACTTCCGCGCCGACCCGGCGGGCCTGGCCGAGATCCCGGGCCGACACCGCGCGGTACCGCTGATCGAACTCCTCGACGACAACGTCGACCTGACCCCGGCGCACAACCTGCCCGCGCAGACCGACGCGAACGTGGCCGAGCGGGTGCAGGACACCCGCGCCCGGCTGCTCGCCCTGCTGGCCCGGCTGCCGCACCTGGTGCCCGCGGTGCCGGCCGCCGAGGAGGGCGCCGGGACGTGGCGCTCGGTCGCGCTCGCCGACCTGGCCCGCACCGGCGCGGTCACCCTGTACCGCAGTGCGTCGCGGCCCGGGCGGGTCGGCCACGAGACGCCCCCCGGCCCGACCGTGCCGATGCTCACCACCGCCGACCTGGCCGCCGCCGTGCCGCCGAGCGGGCGCCTGTCCGCGGCCGAGGCGGACGAGGCGCAGCACCCCCGGATCCACGCCGGGGACGTGATCGTGCCCACCCTGCTGGGCGGCGACGAGCACGGGTGGGCGAGCGCGGTCCGGGTCGCCGGGTCGGCCGAGCAGGACGCGGTCCTCGGGCCCAACCTGCACCTGCTGCGCCCCGACCCGGCCGCGCTGGATCCGTGGTTCCTGGCCGGGTTCCTGACCGACCCGGCGCACGCGCGGCGGGCCGGCTACGGCTCCAGCATCGTGCGGGTCGACGTGCGGCGGATCGAGATCCCGCTGCTGCCGCCGGAGCGGCAGCGGGCGTACGGGGAGACCTTCCGCGCGCTGCGCATGTTCGTCACCGACCTGCGCGGCGCCGCCGCGCTCGGCGAGGATCTGGGCCGGGGCCTGCTGGAGGGCCTGACCGCGGGGCTGCTCCGACCGCCGGGGTAGCCGGTACGGCGGGCGCTCAGCGCCCCTCCAGGGCCCGCAGCACGCGCCGGGAGCGGTCGGCGGGCGCGGCTGCGCGGAGCGGGCCCGAAGGGGTCAGCCCGGCCGCCGCGCCGGTCCAGTCGGGGCCGGTGTAGCACCGCACCAGGGCCTCGGCGGCGGTGCGGTGCACGTCGCCCATCGAGTACAGCTCCTCGCCCGGGACGATGCGATGGCGCCGCCGCCCGGCCGAGCGCGCCTCCCGCTCCGGCCACCGCGCGTGCACCACCAGGCGCGGCTCGTCGATCGGCTCCGGCGCGGCCAGCGTGGAGAAGGACAGCGTGTACGGGAGCAGCGGGCCGACCAGGTCGCACAGGCCCCACAACACCGCCTCCGGGTCCGGTACGCCGTCCGCCTCGGACAGCGCGAAGGTCTCGTCGGGTCGGGCGAGCACCGCCGCGACCACGTCCGTCAGCACGTCGGCGGATGTGCCGGCGCGGGCCCGCAGGCGGGGCGCGCAGCGGGCCAGTTCGGCGTCGAGCACCTTCGGGTCGAGCCGCGGCGAGGGCCGGCCGGTGGGCTGCTCCAGGCCGGCCGGATCCCCCGAGGCGGCGCCGAGGGCGAGCGCGTGCCGGGGGCCGGCGAGCGAGACCGCGGCGGGGTCGGCGCGGGCCGGGGCCATCAGCACCAGCGCGCGGCCGGGGGTGCGCCGGATCAGCGTCGGGCGACCACCGAGCGGGCCGAACCGGACCGCGGGCCGGTCGGCCGCGCGCCCTGCGCCGGGTTCGGGGTCGATCATCGGCGCCAGCACCGGGTGCCACCGGCGCAGGTCGGCGTCGGCCAGGGACGAGGCGAGCACGCCGGCCGGTCCCGCTCCGGGCAGGTCGTACAGGATCCGGTCCAGCATCGGCGCCCGCGCCGACCGGTACGGCTCGCGCGTGTAGGGCCGGGTGGGGCCGGGCGCGGGCATCGGCCGGGTCGGCTCGGCGGGCGACGGCCGATCCGGTCCGGTGCGGTGGGCCCCGCCCTGGCGCGGCCGCTCGGGCGTGGGCGCGCGCACCGCCTCCGGCTCCGGCGCGGGGCGCGGGGCGCGCGGCCGGGGCGTGTCCACGCCGGGCCGGATCCGCCGCTCGTGCTCGTGCAGCAGGTCCAGCACCGGCCGGGGCAACCACGCGGCCGCCTCGTACGGACGCCGACGGCCGGTCAGCAGCTCGGCGAAGTCGGCCACCACCCGCTCCGGGGTCGGCCGCCGATCGGCCCGGCGGCGCAGGCACGATTCGACCAGCGGCAGCAGCTCCGCCGGCAGCCCGCTCAGGTCCGGGTCGCGGTTGCGCACGGCGCTCATCACCCGCATCGCACTGCCCTGGTACGGCGCGTGCCCGGCGCCCGCGAACAGCAGCGTGGCGCCCATCGCGTACACGTCGGAGCGGACCGTGCCCGATTCGCCCTCGACCTGCTCGGGGGCCATGTAGGCGATGGTGCCGACCAGGTTGACGGTGTCCTGGTCCTGGGCGAGGGCGAGCCCGAAGTCGATCACCTTCGGCCCGTCCAAGGTGACCAGGATGTTGCCGGGGGCCAGGTCCCGGTGCACCAGACCCGCCCCGTGGATCGCGCCCAGCGCCTCGGCCACCCCGGCGGCCAGCCACCGCACCGCGTCCGGCGGCAACGGGCCGCACTCGTCGACCACCTCGCGCAGCGACGGCGCCGGCACGTACGCGGTGGCCAGCCAGGGCCGCGCGGCCGCCGGGTCGGCGGCCACCACCGCGGCCGTGAACACCCCGCTCACCAGCCGCGCCGCCTGGACCTCGCGGGCGAACCGCCGCCGGAAGTCCTCGTCGTGGTCCAACTCGGCCAGGATCGTCTTGATCGCCACCAGCCGACCCGCCGGGGACAGCCCCAGGAAGACCCGGGCCATGCCGCCGCGGCCGAGCCGGGACAACACCCGATAGGGCCCGATCCGGCGCGGATCGTAGGCGTCCAGGGGCGCCGGCCCCCGTCGTCCGTCGTCGGTCACGCCACGTCCCCCCGGCCGCCCCATCGTGTGCCCCTCATCATGACGCCGCATGGGTGACCCCCGAAGCGGGAAGCCGAAACACAGGGCACCGTCGCGCCCCGAGTCGGCGGTGACCAAGGGCGTTGCGACCCGGCACCCTGGGTCAGGTGACGCGGCTCACGGTTTGTCGCCCAGGTGGGAGGTGGCTGCGAGGCCGCCTCGTGCGCCTGCTATTCGTACTGATGCACACATGTCACAAAGACCGGAACCGCACGGACACGATCCGGGTGGCTGCCGGAGCCTGAGCCGAGAAGTAGGGGACCCCCATGAGCGAGGACTCGGTAGTACTGCGCCACCAAGGAAACGAGCACACCTTCCCGCTGATCGAGGGCACCATCGGCGACACCGCCATGGACATCTCGACGCTGCGCGCAAAGACGGGGCTGGTGACCTACGACGGAGGGTTCGTCAACACCGCCGCGTGTAAATCGGCGATCACCTTCATCGACGGCGAGGAGGGCGTCCTCCGCTACCGCGGCTACCCGATCGAGCAGATCGCGGAGCAGGGGACCTTCCTGGAGACGGCGTATCTGCTGATCTACGGCGAGTTGCCGTCGGTGAGCGCGCTGGACAACTTCCGCGACGAGATAACCCAGCACACGCTGCTGCACGAGGACGTCAAGCGGTTCTACGACGGCTTCCCGCGCGACGCGCACCCGATGGCGATGTTGTCGTCCGTGGTGTCCGCGCTGTCGACGTTCTACCAGGACAGCCACAACCCGTTCGACGAGGAGCAGGTCCGGCTCTCGGCGATAAGGCTGCTGGCCAAGCTGCCGACGATCGCGGCCTACGCGTTCAAGAAGTCGGTCGGCCAGCCGATGCTCTACCCGGACAACTCGCTCGGCTACGTCGAGAACTTCCTGCGGATGACCTTCGCCGTCCCGGCCGAGTCGTACAAGGCCGACCCGGTCGTGGTGGACGCGCTGGACAAGCTGCTCATCCTGCACGGCGACCACGAGCAGAACTGCTCGACCTCGACGGTGCGCCTCGTCGGCTCCAGCCAGGCGAACATGTTCGCGTCCATCTCGGCCGGCATCAACGCGCTGTGGGGCCCGCTGCACGGCGGCGCCAACCAGCAGGTGCTGGAGATGCTGGAGCAGATCAAGAACGACGGCGGCGACATCGACGCGTTCGTGAACAAGGTGAAGAACAAGGAGGACGGCGTCCGCCTGATGGGCTTCGGCCACCGGGTGTACAAGAGCCGCGACCCGCGCGCGACGATCATCAAGAAGGCCGCCGACGACGTCCTGTCCCGGATGGGCAAGAAGGACGAACTGCTCGACCTCGCGATGCAGTTGGAGGAGCGCGCGCTGGCCGACGACTACTTCGTCGAGCGCAAGCTCTACCCGAACGTGGACTTCTACACCGGGCTGATCTACCGGGCGATGGGCTTCCCCACCGAGATGTTCACGGTGCTGTTCGCGATCGGCCGGCTGCCGGGCTGGATCGCGCACTGGCAGGAGATGATCGCCGACCCGAAGGCCAAGATCGGCCGTCCGCGCCAGGTGTACACGGGCGTCGCGCTGCGCGACTACACCCCCATCGGTGCGCGCTGACCCGGATCGAACACCCGACGACGATCCCGGAGTCGAAGCTCGCGAACCGCGGTTCGCCGGCGACGGCTCCGGGATCGTCGCGTGTCGCGGGGGTCGGGGGCGGGCGCGTTCGCCCGCCCCGCGCTCAGCCGTTGGTCCCGGCCGACGGGCCCTTGCCGGTGACCGCGTCCAGGACGTACAGGTGGCGGTCGGCGCTGCCCACGAAGAGCAGGCCGTCGGCCACGATCGGGGAGGTCACCCGACCGCCGGTGGTGAACCGCCAGCGGGGCTCGCCGCCCATGCCGACCGCGAGCACCGAGCCGTTGCTGCTGCCCGCGTACACCATGTCCTCGGCGACCACGGGCGAGGTGACCCAGCCCTCGGCGCCGTAACGCCACACGCAGCGCGTGGTGTTGACGTCGACCGCGTACAGGCCGCCGTCGCCGCTGCCGAAGAAGGACAGGTTGCCCGAGGTGGCCGGTTGGGCGACCGGGCCGCCCGCGCCGAACCAGCCGCGCATCGCGCCGTCGCCGGCGTTGAGCAGGTACAGGTACTGGTCGGTGCTGCCGACGTGCACGATCCCGTTGGCCACCGTCGGCGAGGACACCCAGCCGCCGGTGGGGAAGCGCCAGCGGCACCAGCCGGTGGCCGCGTCCAGCGCGTAGACGCAGCGGTCGCTGGAGCCGAAGTACACCGTGCCGTCCACGACGGTGGGCGAGGTGGCCCAGCCGCCGGTGGGGAACCGCCAGCGACAGCGCCCGGTGGCCGCGTCCACGGCGTAGAGCGCGTTGTCGCTGGACCCGAAGTAGACGGTGCCGTCGGCGACCACGGGGGCGGCCACGACCTCACCGCCGGTGGGGAAGCTCCAGCGCCACTGCCGCGAGGTCAGTTCCAGGGCGTAGACGTGGTTGTCCTGGCTGCTGAGGTACATCAGCTCGCCGTCCACGGCCGGCGGGTGCGACCAGCCCGAGGAGTCGAACCGCCACTCGCGCGTGGCCAGATGCAGGGTGTGCAGCCCGTTGTCGTTGCTGTGCACGTGTACGCGGGCGGTCCGCCCGGAGCCCGCGCGCACCGGCGGGGTCAGGATCTCGCCGGTCGCGGCGAACCGCCACACCGGCGCGGCCTCCATGCCGCCGGTGGGGGTGCGCGGCGGCGTGGGGTGCTGGCGGGGCACGTCGGGACCGCTCTCCGGCCACGTGACCGGAGAGTTGGGTATCGGGGCGGGCGGCCGGGCCACCCGCTCGGTCGGCAGCGCCGGCGAAGGCGAGGACGTGGACACCGGTCGTCCCGAGACCGGTCGCGAGCCGCCCGGCGGGCCGCCCGTGGGCGAGTTCGTCGGCGGGGCCGGCGGCCGGGGCGGCGGCTTGCGGGTCGGGTTCGTCGGCGGACGCTGGGGCGGCGGTGGCCGGTGGGTCTCCGGGCGCGGCGCCGGACGCGGCTCCTGGCGCACCTGGTTGGGCAGTTTGCCCATGTTGTTCGGGTCCGGACGCACGTTCTCCGGCAGTTCGGGCCGCTGCTCCCCGTCGGGCTCGACGAGTTCGCGGACCGGCGGCGTGCGCGGGCCCATCGTGGGCCGGTACTGGCTCTCGAACCGCTGCACCATCGCCGACGCGTTGTCGGGCAGTTGGCTGTCCGCGTCGCTGTCGTCCAGGAGCGGGGCGAGTTGGTTGAGCAACTGGGTCGGGCTCGGCCGGTGTTCGGCGGCGCGCTGCATACACAGGTTGACCAGGCCGGTCAGCTCGGTCGGCAGCCCCTCCAGGTCCGGCGAGCCGGTGACCAGGCGCAGCAGCGCCTCGGCGGGCTTGCGGTCGGGGTAGGGCGAGTGCCCGGTGGCCGCGTACACCAGCGTGGCGCCGAGCGAGAACATGTCGCTGGCGGGGGTGATGTCGCGCACGCCCTGCGCCTGTTCGGGCGACATGTACGCCGGGGTGCCGACGGCGACGCCGGTCATGGTGAGCGAGCCGAAGTCGGCGGCGCGCGAGATGCCGAAGTCGATCACCTTGGGGCCGTCGCTGGCGACCAGCACGTTGGACGGCTTCAGGTCGCGGTGTACCAGGCCGGCGGCGTGTACGGACTCCAGCGCCTCGGCGATGCCGGCGGCCATCCAGCGCACCGCGCGCGGCGGCAGCGGGCCGCAGGCGCGCACCAGCGACTCCAGCGAGGGCGCGGGCACGTACGCGGTGGCCAGCCACGGCACCGCGGCGTCGGGGTCGGCGTTGACCACGGCGGCGGTGAACACGCCGCTGACCCGGCGGGCCGCGGCCACCTCCTGGGCGAAGCGCGCGCGAAAGCCCGGGTCGCCGCCCAGCTCCGAGCGGATGGTCTTGATCGCGACCAGTCGCCCGAAGGGCGAACGCCCCAGATAGATACGGCCCATGCCGCCGGCGCCGAGTCGGCCGAGCACCGCGTAGGGGCCGATCCGTTCCGGATCCCCCTTGGCCGGTGGCTCACCCGGCCATCCGTGTTCCGTCACAATCCCCCCGAAGTCGCTCCACCGCCCATCATCCCCGCCGAGCGGCTGTTTCGACAGGAACAGGCGGGAGGAGTGCCACGGCGCCGGTCGTCCCGTCGTCGCGATAGAGGTGCCCCGGGGCGGAGCACCCGCTGCCTGTCGCAGGGTACCCGCCTGCTCGCTCCGCCGCCCACGCCGCGTCCCGCTTGGACCGAAACACGGGGGAATCCCCCAGGCATCGAACACGAAGAGTGGCCGGCGAAGCGGAAATTACTCCACTGATCGGTTCTTTTCGGACGTGTCGCACTCTCGGACCGCGAACACCCGGGCCGGTTCGTGGGAACCGGCCCGGGTGTCGAGGTGTCGACGGGCGAGCGGAGGACCGCCCGGCGACGACGGCTGATGCCCGTCCTAGTGCAGACCGCCGGTGGTCTCGGCGGGCAGCTCCGACTTGTCGACCCGCAGTACCGCGACGGCGATCACTGCGGCGACGGCGAGCAGGATGCCGGCGGTCATGAAGCCCGCCGTGTAGCCCTCGGTGAGGGCGGCCTTGATCGCGTGCAGGTCCGGGGCCTTGCCGCCGAGCTTGGCCACCTCGTCCCGCAGCTTGTCGTCCTTGGCGCTGGAGTAGATCGTGGTCAGCACCGCGATCGCCACGGCGCCGCCCACCTGCTGGGTGACGTTGAGCATCGCGGATCCGATGCCCGCGTCCTCCGGGGCGATGCCGGCCACCGCGGTGGCCATGATCGCGACGAAGATCAGGCCCATGCCCAGACCGAAGATGATCATCGCGGGCAGCAGGCCGGTGACGTAGCCCGAGTCGACGTCGAGCATCGCGTAGTAGAACAGGCCGACCGCGGCCAGGACCGGACCCACGGTCAGCAGCACCCGCGGGCCGATCTTCGGCAACATCACGCTGGTGAACTGGGCCGAGACCATCACGCCCGCGCACAGCGGGAGATAGGCGAGACCGGACCTGATCGGCGAGTAGCCCGCGACGAGCTGCATGTAGAGGGTGATGAAGAAGAACGAACCCATCATGCCGCCGGCGGCGAGCGCCATCACCACGTAGCTGGCGGAGCGGTTGCGGTTGCGGAACAGCCGCATCGGCATGAGCGGTCGCTCGACCTTGAGCTCGATCACGATGAAGGCGGCGATCAGCACCGCCGACAGGGCCAGCGAGCCGATGGTCAGCCCGTCGCCCCAGCTCTTGTCCGCGGCCCGGATCACGCCGTAGACCAGCGCGGTGACACCGAGGGTGGAGGTGAGCGCGCCGGGGATGTCCAACCGGCCGCGCCAGACGGCCTTCTCGCCGGTCTTCGCGTCGTCCGGGATGGCCAGCGGCAGCGCGGCCACCAGGGCTATGCCGATCGGCACGTTGACGAACATGACCCAGCGCCAGGACAGGTACTCCACGAGCAGGCCGCCCATGAGCAGGCCGACCGCCGAACCCATGCCCGACACCGCGGCGTAGACGCCGAACGCCTTGTTGCGTTCCGGGCCTTCCTCGAAGGTGGTGGTCACCAACGACAGGACCGCGGGGGCCACCATCGCGCCGCCCACGCCCTGGAGGGCGCGCGAGGCGAGCAGCATGGCCTCGTTGCCGGCGAACCCGCCGAGCAGGCTCGCGACCGTGAACACGATCAGGCCGAGCGCCAGGAGCCGGCGTCGGCCGAACAGGTCACCGAGTCGACCACCGAGCAGCAGCAGGCCGCCGAAGGTCAGCATGTAGGCGTTCATCACCCAGGAGAGCGATGTTTCGCTGATGTCGAGCGCCTTGCCCATGTCGGGAAGGGCGATGTTCACGATGGTCGCGTCGAGCACGATCATCAACTGGGCCCCTGCGAGCAGGGCCAGGGCCAGTCCGCGACGCGCGTGCGGCGCCTCGGCGGACGGGGATCCGGTCGAACCGGCCACCTCGGGAGGTGCCGTCGTCATGGATTGCCTCGCATTGCTACTAGTGGACTTGCTAGTGGACGTGAGCGTTCTCTACGTGAATCTAGAGCTTATGCCTTAGAGAACGCAAACGTTTTCTGTAGCATGGCAGTCGGAGGTGACAGTGAGCACTGGAGTACGCGCCGGTCACGTCGAGACAGCCCTGCTGGTCACCGACTACCGACAGCGCCCCCGCAAGCGCGGCGTCACGCTGGAGCGGGCGATCACCGAGGCCGTGCTCGCCGAGCTGGGCGAACGCGGCTATGCGGGCCTCACCTTCGAGGGCGTCGCGACCCGCGCCGGAACCGGCAAGTCGGCGCTGTACCGGCGCTGGCCGGACAAGGTGGGCATGGTGGCCGACGCGATCTCCGCGACGCTGCCCGACCCGGAATCCCTGTCCTTCCCGGGCGCGTTGCGCGGCGACCTGATCGTCTACCTGGGAGCCATCGCGCGCAGCATGCTCGGCCCGCTGGGCCTGGGGACGCGCATGTTGTGCGGCGAACTGAGCCGACACCACGAGTTCGCCGAGATGTGGGAGCAGCGCGTGGTCGGCCCGTGGACGGCGCTGCTGACCGAGGTGATCGCCGACGCCATCGCCCGGGGCGAGGCCCGCCAGGGCGCGCTGGCCCCGGAGTGCGTGCTGACCGGGCCCACGTTCCTGTGCCAGCGCTTCACCGTCTCGGGCGTGCCGATGACCGACGCCGAGATCGAATCCCTGGTGGACAACGCGCTGATCCCGATGCTGGCGTTTCGCGACTGAGGACGGGCTCCGCCCGACCCGCGACGAACATGCCGAAGGCCGCCGACCGTGTGCACGGTCGGCGGCCTCCTCCGTCGTCGCGTCGCGGCCGTTCGCCGCGCGGCCCGGATCGGTTACTTCGCCGGGTCGACCCCGAACGTGCGGGCCAGGTCGTCCAGGATCACGTCCGCGCCCTGGAGGGACACCGCGGTCATCCAGCTCTCGTCCTTGACCTCGTACACGTGCCCGGCCTGTACCGCCTTCAGGCGCTGCCACAGCGGGTTGGCCAGGAACTTGTTCTTGCGCTCCTCGCCGCCGGAGAAGGTGGTCATGAAGATGTGGTCGGCGTCGGCCTGCCCGATCTGCTCCTCGCTGAGTTCGATGTTGAACTTCTCGGGGTCGCGCTGGTTCTCGGGGCGGGCCAGGCCCATGTCGCTCAGGATGATGCCGCTGAACGTCTTGCTCAGGTAGATGCGCGTCGGGCCGTCCACGAAGCGCACGATGGACACCGTCGGCTTGTTCGCCTTCGTGTTGATCGCGTCGCCGATCTTCTTGGCGCGCGTCTCGTAGGCGGTGAGCTTGGCGCCGGCCTTGTCGTCCTCGCCGAGCGCCCGGCCGACGAGCTTGACGTTGTCCTTCCAGGTCGGGCCGGTGGTCTTGACGAAGACGGTCGGCGCGATCTTGGCCAACTGGGCGTAGAGCTGGTCGTGTCGCACGGTCGCGGAGACGATCAGGTCGGGCTTGAGCAGCGCGATCTGTTCGAGGTTGGGGCTGTCCAGCGGGCCGACGTCCTTGGTGTTCTTCACCGCGTCGCCGAGGCGGGCCGGGAAGCCCTTCTGGTCGCGGTAGGAGCCGATGCCGCCGACCAGCGGGACGTCGAGGCCGGCGACCGCCTCGACGAGGCTGTTGTCGAGCGCCACGACCCGCTTGGGCTTCTCCTTGATCGTGGTGGTGCCCTTGTCGTGCGTGATGGTGCGCGGGAAGGAGGCCGTGGAGGCGGCCCCGCCGGAGGACGCCGCCGTGGACCCGCCGGCGCCCTCGGCCTTGTCGTCCGAGCCCTCGCCGCATGCGGTCAGGCCCGCCGTCAGCGCGATGGCGAGTGCGGCGAGGCCGAGACGGGCGCGCCGTCTGCGGCGTCCGAGCGTGAGCATGTGCCCTCCAGGGATGAGCGATACGGCGGGACGCCCGGACCCGGTGCGGCGCGCGGCCGTCCGCATCCGGGAGCATCCGGGAAGTGGGGATGAGGTTAGCCTTACCTATCCAGACACAAGCGGCAGGGTCGTGCTTTCCGGGTATTAGGCGTGCCTTACCTTACGTTCGTGCCTTCGAACATCGATCTCGCCGCTCCACGCGCGGCTCCCGCCCGGCCGGCGGAGCCCGTCCGCCACGGCGCCGGCCGCCGGGTCACGGTGGCGGCCGTACTGCTCGCGGCCCTGGCGATCGTGGTGTTCGCGTCGCTCGCCATCGGAGCCAAGACCGTTCCACTCGCGGACGTCCTGCACGCCCTCGGCGGCAGTCGTGCGGGGGACGCGGTCATCGTTCGGGACCTGCGCGTGCCGCGTACGTTCCTCGGCCTGCTCGTGGGCCTCTCGCTCGGCGTGGCGGGCGCGGTCGCGCAGGACATCACCCGAAACCCGCTCGGCGACCCCGGGCTGATCGGGGTCAGCGCGGGGGCGGCCTGCGCGGTCGCCGCGAGCATCGGCCTGCTCGGACTGACCAGCCCTTACCAGTACGTGTGGTTCGCCTTCCTCGGCGGCGCGGTCGCGGGCCTGCTCGCCTACCTCGTCGGCGGCACCGGATACGGCGGCGCCACCCCGGCCAAACTCGCCCTCGCCGGTGCCGCCGTGAGCGCGCTGCTCGACGCGTTCACCAACGCGCTCGTGCTCCTGGACGTACGCACCCTCGACCAGTACCGCTTCTGGGCGGTCGGCTCGCTGGCCGGGCGCGACACCGATCTCGGCGTGCGCCTGCTGCCGTTCGTGGCCGTCGGGCTGCTCCTGGCCCTGGGCCTGTGCGGGCGGCTCAACGCCCTCGCCCTGGGCGACGACCTCGCCTCGACCCTCGGCGTCAAGGTCGGCGCCACCCGCGCGCTCGGCGCCCTCGCGGTCATCCTGCTCGCCGGTGCCGCGGTCGCCGCGGCCGGCCCGATCACCTTCGTCGGCCTGGTCGTTCCGCATGTGGTGCGGGCCTTCACCGGCCCGGACGCGCGCTGGCTCGTACCGTGTTCCGGCCTCGCGGGCGCGACCCTGACCATCGGCGCCGACGTCGTCGGCCGAGTGGTGGCGCGCCCCGGCGAACTCGAGGTGGGCGTGGTCACCGCGATCCTCGGCGCGCCGTTCCTGATCGCGCTGGTCAAGCGCGGCAAGCTCAAGGAGCACGCCCGATGAGAGTCGAACTCGGCCCCGTCGGCGTGTCCGTACGCCCGCGCGTCGCGATCGTCACCACCACGCTGCTCGCGGTCATCGCGTGCGGCCTGGTCGCGTCGGTGTCCATCGGCACCTACTCCATCCCGGTCCGCGACGTCGTCGACTCGCTGCTCGGCGTCGGCTCCGGCGACGCCGACCTGATCGTGCGCGAACTACGGCTGCCGCGCGCCCTCACCGCACTGCTCGTCGGCCTCGCGTTCGGCTTGGCCGGGGCCGTCTTCCAGGCCGTCACCCGCAATCCGCTGGCCGGACCCGACCTGATCGGCATCTCCGCCGGCGCGAGCGCGGGCGCGGTCGGCACGATCCTGCTCGGCGGCGTCACCTCGGCGGGCGCCGCGTCCTTCGGCGCCGTGCCCTTCGGCGCCCTCGCCGGGGCGCTGCTCACCGCGGCCCTGATCTACGTGATGGCCTTTCGCGGCGGCACCATCACCGGCTACCGCTTCGTACTGGTCGGCCTGGCCATGCACGGCGTGCTGATGGCGCTGACCCGCTGGATGCTCGCGCGCGCCGACATCGACCAGGCGTCGCGGGCCATGGTGTGGCTCACCGGCAGCCTCAACGGGCGCGACTACGCGCACGTGCGCTGGGTGGGCCTGGCGCTGCTGGTCCTGGTGCCGCTCACGCTCGCGCTGGCCCGCCCCTACCAACTCCTCCAGTTCGACGACGACACCGCGCTCAGCCTGGGCATGCCGCTGCACCGGGCCCGGATCGCGCTGCTCGTGGTGGCCACGTGCCTGGCGGCGGTGGCGGCGGCCTCGGCCGGACCGGTCGCCTTCGTCGCGCTCGGCGCACCCCAGATCGCCCGCCGCCTGACCGGCACCGCCGGCATCCCGCTGATCGCGAGCGGACTGGTCGGCGCCGCGACCCTGCTCGCCGCCGACCTGGCCGCCCGACTCGCCTTCTCGCCCACCGAGTTGCCGGTGGGCATCGTCACCGGCGCGGTCGGCGCCCCGTATCTGATGTGGCTGCTCGCCCGAACCAACCGGGCCGGAAAGGGAGGCTGACATGACCGCCGGCGCACTCGACACCACCGGACTGTCCGGCCGCGGCCTGCGGTTGGGCTACGGCGACCGCGTCGTCGCCGACGACCTCGACCTGCACATTCCCGCCGGCAAGGTCACCGCGCTCGTCGGCCCCAACGCGTGCGGCAAGTCCACCGCGCTGCGCGCCCTGGCCCGCCTGCTCAAGCCGGCGGCCGGCGTCGTCCATCTGGACGGGAGCGACATCGCCGACCTGCCCGGCCGCGAACTCGCCCTGCGGCTGGCCCTGTTGCCGCAGACGCCGAGCGCACCCGACGGGATCTCCGTGCGCGACCTCGTCGCCCGCGGCCGTACGCCCCACCAGCGCTGGTGGCGGCAGTGGTCCTCGGCCGACGAAGCCGTGGTCGACCGGGCCCTCGAGGTCACCGGCGCCGCCGCCCTCGCCGATCGTTCCATCGACGAACTCTCCGGCGGCCAGCGGCAACGCGTGTGGATCGCGATGGCGCTCGCCCAGGACACCGAGGTACTCCTGCTCGACGAGCCCACGACCTACCTCGACCTCGCCTACCAGGTGGACGTGCTCGAACTCGTCGCCGACCTCAACCGCACCGACGGGCGCACCGTCGTGATGGTCCTGCACGAGTTGAACCACGCGTGCCGCTACGCCGACCATCTCGTCGCGATGCGCGCCGGCCGGGTCGTGGCGGCGGGTCCGCCCGCCGACATCGTCACCCCCGAACTGGTCCACGAGGTGTTCGACCTGCGCACGTCGGTCATCCCGTGCCCGGTCTCGGGCGTCCCGCTGGTGATCCCCCTGGGCGGTCGCCGGGAGATCGCCGAGCCGCCCGCCAAGGCGTAGCGGGCCCCGACGCTACTCCCAGGGCAGGTCGGCCAGGGCCGGGGCGGCGTCGTCGCGCAGGACCGTGCCCTCGATCAGGCCGTACGGCCGGTCCGTGACCTCGTACACCTCCCCCTGGTTGGGTTGACCGAACGGGCTCGGGTCGACCTCGACGTGGTGGTGGTTGGGCAGCGTCAGGCGTACTCGGCCGGGTGCTCCTGCTCCGCCGGGACCGCCTCGCCCATCGTGTACAGGCTCTGCTGGAGCGAAAGGCTGTGCGTGTCGGCGAAGGTGCGCAGCAGGGTGTCCCGGGCGGCGCGGAACGAGGCGTCCCAGTCGGCCGGCGCGTCGCCGTCGCGGCGATGGCGCCAACGCGCCCGCACGGTGGTGGCCAGGATCCGGTCCCGGGTCGGCGCGAGCGTCGTGTAGCGGTCCGTCGCAAAGCCGTGGAACTCGGATCCGGTGGACTTGAGCACGGCCACGTCCGCCAGGCCGGAGCAGACCTCGACGCCCTCCGGCCCGTGCACGACCCCGGCGCAGCGCGCCCCCGCCGCCCGGGTCCACGCGTGCGGGTGCGGACCGTGCGTGCCGGCGATCCGGACCCAGGGGCGTTCGAGCAGGCGCACCCGCGCGGTGTCGATCGAGGCGTGCGCGTCGACGAAGTGTCCGGCCAGGCGCAGGCCGAACTCCTCGGTCGAGGGCAGCGGTCGGTCCTGGGCGAAGGCGTACACCACGGCGCGCATCGTCTCCGTGGGCACCACCCGGGCGTTGTCGCCGCGCAGACGGGTGTCGGCGAGGTCGCCGGACAGGGAGATCGAGACGTCGAGATCGCACAGTTCGTGCTCGGTCGCGGTGGTCCGGGTCACCCGGGCCACGCGCACCTCCGCCTTGCCGTATCGATTCGGCCCCAGAACGATCGCCATCGGTCCGACTCCCTCGTCGTATCGGACTGTGGTTGCCGCGAAGCCAGTGTGCCCACACGGTCCGGCAGAACGTCGGAATCCGGACATGTCCCGGTCTTCCGGCGCCCGTCCGGAGTCGGTAACAGGAGATCGACGGGGCGGTCCGGGTCCTCGGTGACACCCCGGCCCGAGGGGTAGGCTGCGGCGAAGTCCGCGGGGAGGCGAGACCGACAGGGCCGTCGGCATGCCCTGGGGCCACTCCCTGCCTTGGCACAGAACGCACGTACGTGGAGGGGGCGGCAGTCATGGATCCGCTGAAGCCGGGCGATCCCGGGGTTGTCGGGCGGTACCGACTGTCGGCCCGACTCGGTCGGGCCGGCCTGGGGACCGTGTTCCTCGGTCGAGCACCCGGTGGTGAGCAGGTCGCGGTCAAGCTGGTGCGGTCGGACCTGGCGGCCGACAAGAAGTTCCTCGAACGATTCCGTACGGACATGGCGGCCGCGCGCGAGGTCGAGGGCACGCATGTCGCCCACGTCCTGGACGCCGATGCCGACGGTACGCCGCCGTGGCTGGTGGTCGAGCATGTCGCCGGCCCGTCCCTGGAGGCGGCCGTCGAGGCGCACGGGGCGTTTCCGGAGCGGACGTTGCGCGCGCTGGGCGCCGGGTTGGCCGAGGGCCTGGCGGCCGTGCACGAGGCGGGTCTGACGCACCGTGACCTAAAGCCGGCGAACGTCCTGCTCGCCGCCGACGGGCCCCGGGTGGCGGACTACGCGCTGGCCCGGGCGCTGGGTGCGGCCGGGTTGAACCGGACCGGCGTGGTGGAGATACCGGCGCTGCCGGCGCCGGAGCAGGTCACCGGCGGATCCATCGGTCCGGCGATCGACGTCTTCGCCCTCGGCGGTGTGCTCTGCCATGCGGCGGGCGTGGCGCCGTTCGGCACGGGGTCGGCCGCCGAACTGGCCCAGCGGGTGGTCCGGGAGACGCCGGACCTGACCGAACTCCCGGACTGGCTGCGCGAGATCGTCGCCGACTGCCTGAAGAAGCGGCCCACCGCGCGACCTGCCGCGGCCGACCTGGTGGCCCGCTTCGCGGCGGCCGACCCGGCGGCGGACTGGCTGCCGAAGGCGACGGCGGCCCTGCTCGCGACCCACGCGGCGGAGGCGGCGTCGGCCTCGGCCAAGCGGGTGGAGATACCGGACGCCGACGAGGCGGACACGGTGGAACCGGGCGACGCGAACGGCTTGGACGGTTCGGACCCGGCGGCGGAGACGGCCGAGGTAGCGGCGTCGGCCGCGCTCGCGACACCCGCGGCCGCACCGCCGGCCGTTGCGGCCTCCGGGGCCAAGGCGACCGGGAAGACGAAGCCGGGCACCGGCACGGCGGCGGCCCGGAAGGCGGACGACGAGGCGGATCGGCCCGATGCGGCGGCCGACGGCACCGAGGCGAAGCCTGCTGGACCGGCGGCCAAGGGCACGAAGGCGAAGCCGGGCGTCCCGGCGCCGGCCGACAACGACGGCGACGCGGACGACGCGACTCCCGTAACCACCCCGGCAATCCGCGGCGCCAAGCCCGGCAGGCCCACGGCAGCCGCGAGTTCCGCCGCGGACACTCCCGAGGACGACGCAACGCCCGTTGCCGGCGCGGCGGCACGAGGCAACAGGACCGGCAGGGCCAAACCCACCCCGAAGCCGGATTCCGACACGGAAGCCCCCGAGGACGACGCCACCCCGGCGGCGCGGAGCGGCAAACCCACCAGGCCCGCCAGCGAGCCGAGTTCGGACCCGAACGACGCCGACGACGACGCAACCCCGGTTGCCACCCCGGCGGCGCGGAGCGGCAAGTCCAAGCCCACCAGGCCCGCCACCAAAGCAGGTTCGGACACGGACGACGCCCAGGACGACGCAACTCCTGCGGCCACCCCGGCGGCGCGAAGCCGCAAGCCCGCCAAGCCCGCCACCGAGGCAGGTTCGGGCACGGACGGCGCCGAGGACGACGCGACCGCTCCCGTGACCGTGCCCGCCGCCCGCGACGGCAAGCCGAAGGGCGAGGCCGGGGCGAAGGGTGCGCCGAAGGCCGCCGGGGTCGCGGACGACGACGCGACCACCCCCGTGGCGGTGCCCGCCGGCCGCGCGCCGGCCGCCGATCCCGCGCCGCCCGCGCCCGGGTCGGGCAAGCCGGAGGGGGGCTACGACGGCGGCGAGCCGGTCAAGGTGCCGGTCGTGCGGCGCGGCGACAACGCCGAGTCGGTCAAGGTCCCGCGCAAGCCCGACGGTCCCGCACCGGCGGGGGCCGGGGCCGAGACGGTCAAGGTGGAGCACCCGGCCGCGAGCCCGGCCGGCGCGACCTCGGTGCTGCCCGCCCCCGCGCCACCGGCCGCCGCACCGCCGCTCCCGACCGCGACCCCCGCAGCCGCCGCGACGGCTGCCCCGCAACCGGGCGCCGGCCTGCCCTTCCCGCTCGGACTTACCGAGCAGCGCCCCACCACCGAGCAGCGCCCGGCCGAACCGCTGCTCTGGCACGCGGTGATCGCGCTGCTCGGCGTGACCGCCGTCGGAATAGGGCTGTTCCGGCTCACCGACTCCGCCTGGCGCGACGCCCAGAACATGATCCTGGGCATGGTGCTCCCCGGCATCTCGGTACTGGCCGGCCTCGCCGGCCTGGGCACGCTGGTCCTCGCCGTCATCGACGCCCGCAAGCCCACCGCCCAGGGCGCACCCCCGTACGGCGCCACCCCTCGGCAGCACCCCACCGAGGCGGACTCACACCGCTAGGCGAGGTCACGGATACACCACCTACGGTCCGCCGGTCGTCCACCCGACGACCGGCGGAGCCGGTTTCGGGCTCAGTACGAACCGGCGCAACCGCCCGACGCGTCCGAGTGACTGCCGATGTTGTGGTTGTGGCCGAAGGTGGGGTTGTAGCCGCTGCTCGGGTCGAACATCTCCCGACCACCCCCGTCCGCCGGGCGCTTGCGGCGTTTTCCCTCCCGCAGCCGCCGGATCCGCACGTCGGACGCACGGAAGGCGGCGCCCATCTCGGCGTCGTACAGCCCGCGTCGCCCGAACAGCGCCGCTCCCCCGATCACGTCGGGCGGGCCCTCCGCCGCCCAGTCGACCCGGCCCCATTCCCGGCGCGCCGCCCCAGGCACCGCTCCCCGGCCGGCGTCACCATCGCCGCCCGCCGGCCGAACGGTCGCGGGGCCCGGCGCATCAATCCGGCCGCCACCAGCCGATCCCGCACCGCCAGGATCGCCGGATCCACGGCCGCCGCAAGCCGTACCTCGGTGAGATCGGCTCCGCTCCCGGCCGGCACCAGGGCCAGGATCGTGTCCTCGATCGGCCCCTCCCCCGTGCGCGCCGGCGCGGTCAACCGGCCGTCCCGGGCTACGCACAGCACTTCCCGAACCCGCGGACCGACGATCGTGGTGTCCACCACACGGCCGGGGCCACCGGCCAGGAAGGCGAGTTCGTGGACGCCGACGGAGACGGGAACCGACGCGCAGGGCTTCATGGGTCAGGTGTACCGCTCCCCCCGGCATTCCCGAACATCCGGTCGACCATCGTGGGCAACTCCCGCGCCGCCCCCGGCCGTTCAGGCCCGGGCCGCGCCCCGGGGCCACACCACGTGGACCTGCTTGCCGGCCGCGCGGGCGCGGGTCACCGCTTCGGCGGTGCTGCCCCGGTTGTCGTCGGGCCGGCCGTCCCAGACGGCGAAGAGCACATCGGCCGCCGCGATCAGATTCTCGTTGGCCGCCGCGTAGGCGTCTCGGGAGGCGCGGGGGTACGGCATCACCCGAACGTCGTCGGCCGCCGCCAGCAGGTGGTCGAAGGTCGTGCGATAGGCCGCGCCGACCCTGGACTCGGCGTAGTCGGCCGACGGCAGCAGCACCACCAGCCGGCCGCCCAGGTCGAGCACGACCCTGGCGAAGATCGCGTCCGCACCGGCCGCCAGGCAGCTGTAGCCGACCAGTTCGTCCGCCGCGACACCGGCGAGCAGATCCCGGAGCGCACGATCGACCAACGGCGCCGTCCCCGCCGCGAGGTTGATGTGCCCGGTGATGCCATAGCCCGTCACACGCGCTCCAAAGTTGATCGACCACTCCGAGGGAACCCCCCATTGTTTGCGCAACCGGGCCGGATCTCCGGCGGATCCGATCGATAATCGGACCCCAACGGCACTCGGGAACACCGGCCCACGGGGGATGGCATGCATTGGGGAGCCCGCCGCACGGCGACCACGGCGGCAGCCGTCGCCCTGGCCGCCACGCTGTCCGCCTGTACCGGCTCGTCGGGCCCGCCGCCGGCCGAGGTCCGCACCGCCGCCGACCCGGTCGTCTCGGGAGCACATCCGGCCGGCCCGGACGACTACCCCAAACCGTCCACCGCCGCGCCGTGCGACCCGCGCCGGAGCCTGACCCCGCCCGACTCGTTGCCCGCCGGCGGTCGGATGCCCGCCGGGTCCACGATGGAGACCATCCAGCGGCGCGGCTACCTGATCGTCGGGGTGGACCAGAACACCCGCTACTTCGCCGAAATGGATCGGCGCAGCGGCCGGATCCAGGGCTTCGACATCGAGATGGCCAAGACCCTCGCGCAGGCGATCTTCGGCGGCCCCGACGACTCCGCGCACATCCGGTACAAGGTGATCACCCAGGCCCAGCGGCCCGAAGTGCTCCGGTCCGGGGTGGTGGACGTGGTGATCGACACGATGACCATCACGTGCGAGCGCAAGCGCGAGGTGGCGTTCAGCAGCGACTACTACACCGACGGCCAGCGGGTGCTGGTCCGCCGCGACTCCGATGTGCACGCGCTCGCCGATCTGCGCGGCAGGCGGGTGTGCACGGTGCGGGCGACCACCTCGATCGTGTTCCTGCGCGACGATCCGGCGGGCGTGGTGCCCTACGCGGTGGAGAACTGGACGGACTGCCTGGTCGCGTTGCAGCAGGGCGAGGTGGACGCGGTCTCGACGACCTCCGCACTGCTGCAGGGACTTCGCGCGCAGGATTCGGACACCGAGTTGGTCGGGCCGGCGTTCAGCGACGAACCGCACGGCATGGCCTTCCCGTTGGCGCACGAGGACTTCGTGCGCTTCGCCAACGGGCTGCTGGAGCGGATGAAGCGCGACGGGTCGTGGCAGCGGTTGTACGACACCTGGCTGGCCGGGCCGCTGGGCCCGCAGTCGCCGCCGCGTGCGTCCTACGCGGGCTGATCGCGCCGCACCCGATCCGCCGCTCCTATTCGTCGACGAGCGTCGGTCGCAGGGCGTCGAGGACGGTGGGATCCTCGATCGTGGACGGCGGTTCGGGTCGTTTGCCGTCGGCGATGTCGCGCATCGTGCGGCGCAGGATCTTGCCGGACCGGGTCTTGGGCAGCGTGGGGACGACGTCCACCCGCCGCAGGGCGGCCACCGCGCCGATCGTGTCCCGGACCCGGCGGACCAACTCCTCCGCCACCTCGGCCGGTTCCCGGTCCACGCCGGCCTTGAGCACGACCAGGCCGCGCGGCACCTGGCCCTTGAGTTCGTCGGCCACCCCGATCACCGCGCACTCCGCCACGTCCGGATGGCCCGCCAGGACCTCCTCCATCGAGCCGGTGGACAGCCGGTGTCCGGCCACGTTGATCACGTCGTCGGTGCGGCCCATCACGTAGACGTAGCCGTCGGCGTCCTTGCGCCCGCCGTCGCCGGTGAGGTAATGGCCGGGGAAGGCGGTCAGGTAGGAGGCGACATAGCGCGCGTCGTCGCCCCACAGCCCGGTCAACGTGCCGGGCGGCATGGGCAGTTTGAGCACCACGCACCCGTCCGTGCCGGGCGGCACCTCGACGCCGTCCGGGTCCAGGATCCGCACGTCGTAGCCGGGCACCGGCAGGGTCGGCGAGCCGGGCCGGGTCGGCTGTGGCTCCAGTCCGATCGGGTCGGCCACGATCGGCCATCCGGTCTCGGTCTGCCACCAGTTGTCCACCACGGGCACGCCGAGCAGGTCGCCGGCCCAGCGGTAGGTCTCCGGGTCGAGGCGTTCGCCGGCCAGGAACAGGGCGCGCAGGGCGGACAGATCGTGTCCGGCGAGCAGTTTCCCCTCCGGGTCCGCCTTGCGGATCGCGCGGAACGCGGTGGGCGCGGTGAACAGCATCGTGGTCCGGTGCTCGGCGGCCACCCGCCAGAACGCGCCCGCGTCGGGAGTGCCGACCGGTTTTCCCTCGTACAGCACGGAGGTGCAGCCGGTGAGCAGCGGCGCGTAGACGATGTACGAGTGGCCGACGACCCAGCCGACGTCGGAGGCGGTCCAGCTCACCTCGCCCGGCCGCACGCCGTAGATGTTCTCCATCGACCAGCGCAGTGCCACCGCGTGGCCGCCGTTGTCGCGGACGATGCCCTTGGGCGGACCGGTGGTGCCGGAGGTGTAGAGGATGTAGAGCGGGTCGGTGGCCGCCACCGGCACACACCCGACCGGCTCGGCGCTCGCCATGGCGGTGTCCCAGTCGACGTCGGCGTCCGCCAACTCGGGGATCAGTTGCGGGCGTTGCAGGATCACCACGTGGTCCGGGCGGTGGGTGGCCTCGGCCAGGGCGGCGTCCACGAGCGGTTTGTAGGCGATGGTGCGGGTCGGCTCGATGCCGCAGGACGCGGCCACCACCACGGTGGGCCGGGCGTCGTCGATCCGCACCGCCAACTCGTGGGCGGCGAATCCGCCGAACACCACGGAGTGCACCGCGCCGAGCCGGGCACAGGCGAGCATCGCCACCACCGCCTCGGGCACCATCGGCAGGTAGAGCACGACCCGATCGCCGCGGCCGACCCCGAGCCCGCGCAGCACACCGGCGAACCGTGCGGTCAGGTCGAGCAGTTCGGCGTAGCTCAGCCGGCGCCGGGTGTCGGTGACGGGCGAGTCGTACACGATGGCCGCCTGATCGCCGCGGCCGGCCGCCACGTGCCGGTCCAGGGCGTTGAAGCAGGTGTTCAGCACGCCGTCGGGGAACCAGCGGTACAGCGGCGCGGCACGGTCGTCCAGGGCCCGGGTCGGCGGGGTGATCCAGTCGATCGCCTCGGCCGCCGCCAACCAGAATCCGTCCGGATCGTCGAGGCTGCGCCGATACGCCGACGCGTACGCCCCACCCTGGTCGCGACTCATCCGCGGTTCCTCTCGGTGGTTGCGGCAGGGCGCGGTGTGGCGATGCCGCCCCGCCGGCAGGATCCCGACGCGGCGGCACGAAGTCAAGACGCTCGAACGGGCGTTCGGGTGCGCGCCGGCGAGCCGGGACGCCCGGTTCGGGCCGGCGGGTTCGGACCACCGGATTCAGGCCACCGGGTTCAGCGTGGTGACGATGCCGGACGCGGTCGGCATGGCGTCCCGTCCGCTCTGCTTGCCGGCGTCTATCACGGTGTCCAGGTCGTAGCCGTTGCGCGCGCCGAGTTCGTTCTCCACCAGTTGGGACAGCAGTTCGTTGGCGGTGCCTTCGAGGGCGGCGACGGCGGGTGCGGTGGCGATCTCGATCACCCTGGCCATCAACTCTTCCTCGAGTTCCTTGAAGATGCGTTTGACCGCGGTGCGCACGATGGCGACCTCGGCCAGGCCGGCGATCGCGGACAGGCCCAGGGTGAAGGTGGCCGCCGCGGCGGCGGCGGCGATCGCCTCGGCCAGGATGATCAGTTGGGCGATGGCTCTGCCCTTGGCCACCTCGATCACCACCGCCGCCGCGTCCAGCGCCTTGGCCAACATCCGGGCGCCCTCGGCCAGATCGTGCAGATGCTCGTTGTTCAGCTTGCCGTAGTGCGCCTCGAACGCCTCGGCGGCCATGCCGCTGGTGCCGGAGAGGATCCAGGCCGCGCCATTTTTGCCGTCCGCCCGCGCCTCGTCGATCTCGTCCGCGAACTCGCGGTACGCGACCGCCAGTTCCTTGAACTCGTCCTCGTCGAGGTTGGGCCAGTCGACCCCGATGACGTCCAGTGCCGTGTCCAGATAGCCCGGTACGGTGATGCCCACAGTCGACCCCCGTCGTCTTCGCCCACGCCCGAACCGGCGGGGCGCGTCCCGTCGACGCTACGCACCGATTCCGGCCTTGTACATCCTTTTCGGGCCGGGTGGGCCCGTCCCACGCTCACGCCGAACCACCGAACAGCCGTCATCCGGAGGGCCGTTCGAGGCGGACGCCGATCACCCCCGCGGCCGTGCCCAGCACGATGTTGCCCTCCACCGACACCGCGATCCCGGTCACCGGCAGACCCGGGTTCAGCTCCACCGTCGTATCGTCGCCCGGTCGGCGCAGTCGGACCGGGCCGTCCGCCCAGGCCACCGCGATCAGCAGGCCCTCGGTGGTCTGTTCGCAGGCGAGCGCGGTCACCGGGGCGGCGCGGGCGTCCAGCGCGTCCGGGCCCGGCTCGGCGCCCGGGCTCCACATCCGCACCCGGCCGTCGCGCCCGCCGCTGATCACCAGCGTCGGCGCTCCGGCGGCACCGGTGCGGACCGCGCCCAGCGCGGTGACCGGGCCGGTGTGCAGCGGCGCGGAGAACACGCCGCGCGGCGGCGGCTCGTCGCCGGCCGGGGCCGAGGTCGGGGCCGGCGCGTAACACCACACGGCGCCCTCGGCGTCGCCGAGCGCGGGCAGCGGGTGTGCGCAGAGCACGGTCGGTTCGGCCCCGCAGGTGTCGACCAGGCGCTGGAATCCGGCCTCCAGGGCACCGCGCGGGCCGTGGTAGGCCGCGTCCAGGACGTCCACGCCGCCCCATCGGTTCAGCGTGGCGACCCGGCCGCCGTAGGTGCTCGCGAGCGCGCGGAGCGGAATCGGCCCGAAGGCGGCGCCGACTCGGCCGACGATGCCGCCGTCGGCGCCGCGCACGGTGCGGATCGTGCCGGTGTCGTCCACCAGGAGCGCCTGCCCCGCCAGCGCGCCGCGGCCCGACGCCGCGGCGAGCACCGGTCCCGGCCACCGGTCGGGCCGCTGCGGGTCGCCCTCGCCCCACCGGGCCCACTCGGCCCGCCAGCCCGGCGCCGCGGCCCGGGCCGCGAGTCGACGCGCGGCGTCGTCGTCGCGGCCGAGTCGGTGCATGGCGAGCAGGGCCGCCCGCATCCCCGACGCGGGCTCCGCGACCAGCGTGCCGTACGCGCCGCGAAACGCCGTCTGCGCCGGGTCCGCCCACTGTCCGGTGGCCACCAGCGCACCGGCCACCACGTGCGGCCGGGCCAGCGCCTGCACGATCGGGTCGACCGCGAGCGCCGCCGCGTCCCCGATCCGCACGCTGTGCTCCAGGATCGCCGACAGCCGCTCCTCCCCCGCGTCGTGGAGCCCGGCCAGGTCCACGATGCCCGCGTCCGCGTCCCGCCGCAGTGCCGCGTGCACCCGGGGCGCGCGGCCGGGATCGAGGCATTCCCGGCGCTGCCCCGCCACGAAGTCGGCGAGCGGTCCGGCCGGCAGCGCCCAGGTGTCGCCGCCGTCGAGCAGCGGGGGCAACGCGCGCGTCGCCGCCACGATCGGCGGGTCCGTCGCGGCGCCGCCCGAACCGGGCGCCGGTCCCGGATACAGGGTCGAACAGGCGATCGCCCACTGCCGGGCGGTCACGGGCAGGTCGAGTCCGTACAGCGCGGCCACGGCCGAGCGCACGTCCTCGGTCAGGCCCGCCCACCACGCCCGGTGGATCCGGGCGAACCGCTCCGCCGGGCCGCCGAGGTCGGCCGCCGCCGGGGCCGCCGCGAGGAACGACGCCGAGGCCCCGTCCACGCGGGCGGCGAGCCGGGCCAGGCCGGGGTGCGGGTAGGCGGCGTCGGCGGCCGGCGGCGACGTGCCCGGTGTGGCGGCGAGCAGTTCGGCGTACCAGCGGGCGAATCGGCCCGGGTGGGTCCACCTGGGTTCGTCCAGATCGAGCGCGGCCGGCCCCGCGACCCGGGTGAACGCGGCCCGGGTCGCGGCGTCCGCGCACTCCACGAGCAGCCGTACGTGCGGCAGGTCGAGCAGCGGGTCGAGCAGGTCGGTGACGATCCGGGCGCCCTCCCCGGGGCGGCCCGGCACGCCGGCGTGGTCGAGATCGGCGATCGTGATCACCGTGCGCCGGGGGTCCAGGGCCGCCCAGGCAACGAGGTGGCGAGGTGTTCGGGCCGCGACCCCGAGGTGCCGCGCCAGTTCCACGGTGACCCCGGGCAGGGTCGACCCGCCGGCCGGGACGAACGCGTGCAGTCGGCGGGCGGGCGGCGTGCCCGCCCCGGCGGTGGCCGCGTACAGCCAGGCCAGCAGGTGCGACTTGCCCGCCCCCGGCGAGCCGCCGACCAGGCACAACCGGGGCGAACGCGGATCGTCGAGCCACCCGAGCAGCGCGCGGGCGGCGAGGTGCCGCCCACCCGTCATGTGCGGCAGCCGATGCCCGTCCTGGTCGACCACGGTTTCCGTCCCCCGATTTCCACCACTCGTACCGCTCTGTGCCGCTCGTACCGCTCGTACCGCTCTGTGCCGTGCCCGGTCCGTGTGGCGCTTCGTCAGCGGTTTCCCGCCTGCTCGGCGATGTGCGTCATCAGCGCCCGCACGCCGTCCTCCCGGGACTGCGCGGTCTCCCCGTAGCCGAAGCCGTGGGTGAACTCGGCGTCGGGGAACAGGCGGCCCATCCACAGCGCGCAGTAGTGGCCGGGCATCAGGCAGGGTTCGAGTTCGCAGTAGACCCGCCGGACGTCCTCGGCGTCCACTCCCGCGGCCGCCAGCCGGTACCACAGCAGTTCCTCCGGATGCGGCAGCCCCGGGCGCGACGACTCGGTCAGGATGCGCGGTTCGCCGCCGGCGTCCACGATCTCGAAGGCGGCCGAACTGCCGATGTTGAGCGGGAGTCGCACGTCGTCCAGGACCCGCGGCCACCAGGACTCGCGCTCGACGAACGCGGCGGGATCGGCCGCCGTCAGCGCCTCGCGCAGTTCCCGGTACAGCGGGAACCCCTCCATCGGCTCGTCCACGGCGGCGATCCGGGGCAACACCTGGTCGAGCGTCAACAACCCGTCGGCGAACGCCTCCACGCTGCTCGCCACGGCCATCGCGGGCAGGTCGACGCCCAGGAACAGGGCCCGCACCGATCCGTCGCCGGCGACGTACAGCTCCGCCCCCTGATCGGTTCCGAGCCGAACCCGGTCCCGAAGTCCGGCATCGGGCAGCACCTCACCGACGGCGTCGGCGAACGCCCCCATGGTGAGCGGGTGTTCGTCCTCCGCGGCGATGAAGTACGCGCCGACCTGCACGGGCAGCGGCAGGCCGTCGAGGTCCGGCGACGCGTACGTGCGCAGCCCGTCCCGGCCGAAGCGCTGGTGGAGGGCGGCGGAGAGGTCGACGTTCATGGTGGTGCGGGTTTCCTTCCCGATCGCTCGGCTCGATCGCTCGGCTCAGCTCAGTGGATACAGGCCGTCGACGTAGGAGCCGAAATAGAAGACCCACAGGCTGTCCCCCTGATAGGGCAGCGGGTCGCGCGGCTCGATCCGGGCCCGAACGGAGTCGGCCACGTGCGCGTATTCGTCGTTGCCCGGCCCCCGGGTTCCCGGTGCCGTGCGCGGAGTCTCCTTTTCCAACAGCCACAACATGGTGCACAGCGAGGACAGGTCCCCGTTGATCGTGCAGTAGTCCGCCCCGTCCTCCGCAAAGGCGTGGATCCGGCCGGTTTCCAGGTGCAGGAAGACGTACCAGTGCTGGATTCCGCCCAGCAGGAGTACCGGACCGACGCCGTCCAACTCGGGCAGGTCCACACCCTCGTCCGGGTCGCCGAGATCCAACAGGCGCGAGGGCTGCGCGCCCTCCTCGCCGGCCAGCGCGGGGGCGATCTGGAAGAGCCCCTGCGGCAGGCCCACGTCGCACAGGAAGTCCAGATCCTCGGCCCGACCCTCCACCTCGGCGAGTGCGGCGCGCGAGGCACGCACGACCCGCCGCTCGGGAAACGCCTCCAGGAGCCGGCCCCGGTCGATGTCGAAGATCATCCATTACTCCAGCGTCGGGCTCAGGGATACCGGTACGTGTATACACCGGCCAGCGGACTCGTGTTGCCGGCCCGGTGGTGCTGCTCCAGGTCGAACATGTAGCGGTTGAACGGACCGTTGCGGTCCGCTCCGTCGAGCCGGGTCGAATCGAAGTCCGCGACGTGGCTCACCTCCAGCGGGGAGTTGCGCCCCGGGCCGTTGAGATGCATGTCGACCCACAGGTCGCAGCCGGCCCCGCCGGTCCGCGGGAAGACCTGGCAGGGCGCACGTTCGGTATACAGCCGGGTCACGTCGTTCTGCATGCCGTTGTGCACCATCGGCAACCCGATCGCTCGTTCCGAGTGGCCGCCGTTCTGGCCGCTGCTGCCCACCAGGATGAAGTCGCCGCCGGCCTGTCCGGAGGGGTCCCGGTAGTGCAGCGACGCGTAGTTGTTCCCGCCGTAGTCGTTGCCCGCCCGGCGCACGTCCTCCACCGCCTGGGACAGGTCCGTGGGGTGCTGCAGGGGCCGCGATTGCACGGGAGTGCGCGGACTGGCGCTGTCGTTGTCCGCCTGCTCCTTCTTCGAGAACCGGTCGTATCTCCCCTTGCCGCCCGGCACCGGGACCCGTTTCGGTTTTCCCTTGGGGGTGACCTCGGGATTGCCCTTGGCGTCGGTCTTGATGTTGACCCTGATCGTGCCGTCCGGATTGAGCACCCGGTCGATGCCGCTGTTCGTGCCTCCGTGGGTGGCCGGCACGAGTTGGCCGTTCACCAGTTGGTGGACCCGGCCGTTCTCGTCGACGAAGTACACCGGCGTGCGGTTCGGGCCGGGCTTTTGCGCGGCGTTGCCCGACGGGCCCTTGCCGTCGCGGTCGGCGTCGCCGATCTTCTTCGGGTCGCCGTCGATCCGCTGCCCGAACTTCTTGAGGTTGGCCTCCTCGGTGGCGGCCGTCTTCTTGGCGCCGACCCGCACATTCCCGGCGGTCTTGGCAACCGCCTGCTGGAGTGCTCCGCCGGCTCGGGTGTGGCCGGTGGACAGCGGCTCGAAGACCTTGCCGAAGGTCTGGCCCAGGCTGTCCTTGTTCCAGAACGAGCCCTTGGCCTGGAGTACGCCGGTCAACTTCGTGTGCGCGGCCTCGATCCGGGCGGCGGAGGCGTCGATGCCCCGGGCGCCGGACTCCACGTGTTCCGGTTTGTGGCTGAAGCCGTTGCCGCCCCTGGGCGGCGGCCCGGCGGGTGCGCCGGTCTTGGAGGTGGTGGTGGCTGGCGGGCCGCCGGGTGTGCCACCGGTGTCGCCGCCGGGACGTTTGGGTGCCTTGGGCACGGTCGTGGTCGGTGCCCCGCCGCTCGGCTTGGTCGTATCGTGACCGGTGCCCGAGGCGCCCGAATCGCCGCCTTTCGGACCGGTCTTCGTCTTGCCCATCCCCGATCGCCTCCCCGTAGGACGTCGTGTGCGTACGACGTTCCGGGAGTGGGCGAACCGAGGCCGCCGGGGCCGACGCGAGGCGCGCCCGCCCGTTCGATGCGGGGCGACCCGCTTGCGGCCGCCGCGCGCCACTGCCCCCGTAGTGATCGAACGACGCCGACCAACTTACGTTCGATACCCGCGGGAACCAACCGGGTTCGGGTCAAGTAATGGAAATCCTGGGGCAGTCGAGGGTGTTTCCGCAGGGACGTGTCGCCGGACCGAGCCGGATCGCGACCTCAACCGCGGTCGTCTGCCGCGCGGTTGGTCAGGACCAGGGCCGCCGCGACGGTGGCCGCGCCGATCAGGACGGCCGCGAACGTCGTGGTTCCGGTACGCAGGCCCACCGCGTCGCTCAGGTAGCCGGCGGCGACCGGGAGCAGGCCGGCGGGCAGGTAACCGCCCACGCTCAGGGCCGCGTTGGCCTCGGCGGCGCGCTCGCGCGGGACATGCGCGCCGAGGAGGGTGAGGCCGCCGAGTTGGCCGAGGCCCTGACCGGCGCCGGCGAGGATCGCGGCCGTGATCAACAGGGGCGCGGACGCGAGGTGTACGGCGGCGATCAGCACGATCATGCCGGCGGCGATCGCGGCGGCCCCGGCGAGCAGCACCGTGCGCACCGCCCACCGGCGCACCGCGAACTGCGCGCCGGTCGCGGCGGCGAACATGGCGAACGCCGTGGCGCCGGCGACGATCCGGCTCGACGTGTCGAGGAGGTCGGCCAGGAGGGTGGGGCCGAGCGAGAGCACGAACGAGGTGGCGGTGATGCCCGGGGCGAACACGGCGATGCCCAGGAGCAGTCGGCCTCGGCCGGCGGCGGGCACGGAGGGCACGCGGAACCACCGGGCAGCCGCGGGAGGCGCGGTGGCCGGTCGGGCGAGCGGCAGCCGGTACACGACTGCGAACGCCGTGGCGAGCAGCACCGCCTCGACCACGAACACGGTGCTGGTCGGCCCGGGTACGGTCTCGGACAACCCGCCCGCGAGCATCGGCCCGAGCCCGGCGCCGAGCACCATCGCGGACGAGGCCGCCAACGCCGCGAGCCGCCGGTGTGCCGATCCGGCGATGTCGGCGACCGCGGCCATCCCGGCCGATACGGTCGCGCCGACGGCGATGCCGGTGAGCAGGCGCGCGGCGACGAGCGCGGGCACCGAGGCGGCGGTGGCGAAGAGGAGGCAGGCGAGCGCGGCCAGACCGAGCGCGGGCAGCAGTACCGGTTTGCGGCCGATCCGGTCGGAGAGCACGCCGGCGACGGTGAGCGCGCCGAGCAGGCCGACGATGTAGGCCGCGAAGATCACGGTCGACGTACCGGAGGAGAAGCCGAGTTCGCGCCGCCAGAGGACATAGAGCGGGGTCGCCGCGTTGGAGAGCACGAACACGGCGGTCACCGGCCAGGCGGCGAGCCCGATCCGGGCGGGCGAGGCGGGCGCGGGCGGGACGGAAGCGGGCACGGCGGGCGCGGGCGCGTGGCGAACGTCGGTCGGTGACATGGAACCCCCAGGACGCGGCTGTACGAGTCGAGTCGTACTATCTGTACGAGTCGATTCGAACATGAAGTGCAGTACGATGCAACTCGTACAGCAGCGGCCGGCCACGGCCGCCCACGGCGAGGAGAGATGCCCAGTGGCCCACAACGCGGTCGTCCGCCCGGTCCCCCACGACGCCCCCGAGCCGCTGCCGGAGCCCGCGGCCGGGGAGTTGCGCCTCGAAGCGGTCATGGGCGCGCTGAGCACCCCGCTCCGGATGGGCATCGTGCGCACGCTGCTCCTGGACTCGACCGAGTTCGACCACACGTGCGGCTGGTTCGGGCTCGGCCAACCCAAGTCCTCGCTCACCCACCACTTCCGCGCCCTGCGCGAGGCCGGCCTGATCCGGCAGCGCCAGTACGGCCTGGAACGCCGCAGCCACGTCCGCGTCGACGACCTGGACCACCGCTTCCCGGGCCTGCTGGACCTGGTCGCCGCCTGGACCCCCGCCCCCGCGCCGACCGACGCTTGAGCCCGGTCCGGCCGCAGCGGTCGCGACCGTACCGGCACACGCGCTACAGGCGGTCGTACCAGCCCGGGTGGCTGTTGTGCAGGGCCGCGAGGGCCAGGAGTATCCGGCAGTCGGCCCGACCCGGCGGCAACTCGTAGGAGTCCGTGGTGCCCATGCTGCCCAGGTATTCGAAGACGCGCCTGCCGTCGTGGCGCCAGATGGTGCGCAGCGGCAACCTCGGCGCCTTTCCGCCCAGTACGGCCACCGCCGTCATCAGCCCCCACAGCGGGGACAGCGCCCACCACGCGATCCAGCCGAACGTGGTGCCCTTGGCCGCGTGCAGCGTCGGGCCCTCGGCCGGGCGGATCGTCCAGGACGTGCGGCGCAGTCGGCGAATGCTGCCCTGCTCGCGGTGCACCGTCGCCAGGTGCTCCCCGGCCGGTCCGGTGATGCTGTAGACCGCGTAGTCGGGTGCGGCGGAGTAGGTCCCCACCGCGGCGATCCGCTGTCGGCGGGCGCGGTCGGCCCACAGGACCAGATGCCGCGAAGGGGAGCTGCCCATGCCGTCGGTGGGCGCCGCGTCGATGTACGCGACGTCCTCGTAGTGCCGTTCGCCCTGCGGGCGGACCCGGACGATCGGGCCGACCCACGTATGGGCGGGCACGTCCCTGGCTTCATCAGCCTGGAGTGCGCGGCGTACCTCGATTGCGGCACCCGCGCCGGTGTGAAGCGCGACGGTCATGTGCGTCCAGAGTTCGGTAAACGGCCGGTCTGGACAGCAGGGTAGACAGCACGGAGGCCCCGTGGGGAACGCGGGAGTGAGAACCCCACCAAAGCGTGCACCGGTCGGGCGGAATGTCCGTCCGACCGGCGGGTTCGGCCCATGTCGGCCTGTGTGCGGGGGACTTACCCGCGCGGGGCGGCAAGTCCGGCGAAGTCCTCGCGGTGGTCCAGGGCCCAGGCGCGGAAGCTGCGCCCGGGCCGGCCGGTGATCGCCTCCGTGGTGCCGGAGACGGGCTCGGGGTCGACGGAGTGCTGCCACAGGTCGAGGAGGGCGTTGGCGTAGCCCTCGTTCATGTGTCGGGTCAGATCCGCCAGCGCCTCCTCGCGGCTCACCTCGACGAACGGCAGCTCGTGGCCGAGGACATCGGACAGGATCGCGATCTGGTCGGCGAAGGACATCGATTCGGGGCCGTTGAGGTCGAGCGTCTCGCCGAGGCGGTCGCCGGTCAACAGCACGGCGGCGGCGACGTCGGCGATGTCGTCCTCGTGGATGGGGGCCAGCTGGGCGTCGGGATAAGGGAGTTGGATGCTGTCGGCGCCGAGCAGCCGGTATTTCCAGCCGATCGTGTTGCCGGCGAACGCGCCGGGGCGCAACACCGTGTACGGGAGGCCGGATTCGGCGACGGCGACCTCGACCGCGTGGTGGCTCGCGGCGAGCGGGTTGGCGGCGGGGTCGGGCGCGGCGGCCGCTGCCGAGGACAGCAGCACGATGTGCCGGACTCCGGCGGCACGGGCGGCCGCCAGGAAGTCGGCGATGCCGGCGGCCTCGGCATAGAGGAAGACGCTGTGCACGTCGCGCAGCGCGGCGGCGGCGTCGGCGGCGGGCTCGGCCAGCGACAACCGGACGGCTTCGACGCCGGGGGCCGGGTCGAGGGCGGTCGGGTCGCTGCTCGCGATCCGGACGTCGCGGCCGGCGGCGAGGAGGCGGGTGACGACGCCGCGGGCGACACTGCCGCGGGCGCCGGTGACGAGGGTGGTCATGGGGATCGATGTCCTTGCGTACGTATGCATGGGCCGTCGTGGCGCGTCGACCGGGGCCTGCGCGCTCCGAACGGTGTTCGTTACGAACAACGTACGTTCCGAACGGCGTTCCGTCAAGGCGTTATGCTCGGACCATGTCGAACCCTCCCGGCGCACCTCGACGGTCCGCCCCCGCCGCCCCGGTCAGCCGCCGCACCCGCCCGGCCAAGGCCGCGCTCAGCGCCGACGCGCTCGTGTCCGCCGCGCTCGCGATCCTGGACGCGGACGGGCTGGAGGCGGTGACCATGCGGCGGGTCGCCCAGGCGCTCGACACGGGCGCGGCGTCGCTGTACGTCTATGTGGCGAACCGGGACGAACTGCTGGCGCTGGTCTACGACCGGGTGGTGGGCGAGATCCCGCTGCCCGCCGTCGGCCCGGTCGGCGCGCCCGTGCCGCACTGGCGGGCGGAGCTGACCACCCTGATCGGCGACGCCGTCACCGTCCTCGGCAACCGGCGCGGCATCGCGTCGGTGGCCCTGGGCGACGTCCCGACCGGCCCCAACGCGCTGGCCCTGGCCGAAACGATCCTGGGCCTGCTCGCCGGCGCGGGCATCGACGACCTCACCCGCTCGCTCGCCCTGGATTTGATCAACCTCTACATCACCGCCGCCGCGACCGAACAGTCCGCCTACGCCGCCAAGGGCGAACAGGGCCAGACGGAGGAGAGCGCGGTGGCCGGCATGAACGAAACCTTCGCCCGCCTGTCCGCGACCGCATACCCCCACCTGGTCGCCATGCGCCCCACCCTCACCGAAGGCTCCGGCGACGAACGCGACGCCTGGGCAATAGAAGTCCTCCTCAACGGCATCCTCACCACCCCGGCCCGCCGAACCTGACCCCGCCCCACCGCTCACCCATCGACGAGCGATCCACACAGAGCGGTCCGGACCCCGAGAACCGAGCCACGCGCATCCCGTCGACGGGCCGCACCGGCTGATGGCCCGTCGACGGGATACCGGTCAGGCCACCCGGAAGGACGTGTCGCCGATGCTGACGGTGACGTCGAGCCGACCACCCAACGCGGCCGCGTACGAGCGCAATGTCTCCAGCTCCATGGCCTCGAGGTCGCCGGTCTCGATCTGGGACACGCGCGCTTGGGACACGCCGAGAATCGCCGCCACCTCGGCCTGTGTCCGACCCAGGGACTTGCGCAGTTCCTTGAGGCGGAAGCCGACGACGTAGGCGTCCAGTTCGGCCCGGGCCCGCGACTGGACCCCGGGATCGGCCAAAACCGGGTTGACTCGGTGGGCATCGGCCTTGACGTCCTGCCAGCGCCGTGCGGGACTCATGATCGTTGCTCCTTTGCTCCTCGCGGTACCGCTGATATCGGGCTTCCGCGAGCGAATCACGCGTCAAATATAACGCCTGGCTTATATTCGTCCAGAAGAAGCGCTTGGCCGTGGCGATCTTGTCGGGGGGCGTGAGGAGGGCCACCTGGTGGGGTGGTGTCGTGGGGGGTTTTCGGGTGGGCAGATCTTCACAATGACCCTCATGGAAGATCTGGCCGAACCCGTGGCCCCGGCCCCACGTTCTCGACCCGTCGTCGGCGCCGGTCGCACCGCCGCCGAGGTGGAGAAGTTGCGTGGGGTGCGGCGGATGAAGGTGATCGCCACCGGGTTTTTGGTGTTCGCCGTCGTGTTGTTCGTGCTGGCGCGGTGGGCCGAGGCTCGCGGGGCCGGGGCGTGGGCCGGGTATGTACAGGCGGCGGCGGAGGCCGGAATGGTCGGCGCGATGGCCGACTGGTTCGCGGTGACCGCGCTGTTCCGGCGCCCGCTCGGGCTGCCGATCCCGCACACCGCGATCATCCCGACCCGCAAGGACGCCCTCGGGCGCAACCTCGGCGAGTTCGTCGGCGAGAACTTCCTCTCCGACGCGGTGGTGCGGCAGCGCCTGGCCCGCATGGAGGTCTCCCGGCGCGCCGGCACCTGGCTGGCCGCCCCCGGACACGCCGAACGGGTCACCGAGCAATTGGGCGCGCTCGCCCGCGCCGCGCTGACCGTGCTGCGCGACGAGGACGTGCAGAACGTGTTCGGCCAGGCGATCACCCGTCGGGTCTCCGCCCAGGCCGTGGCCCAGCCGATCGGCGAACTGCTCGACCGGCTCGTGCGCGACGGCGCGCACCACGGCCTGGTCGACCTGGTGGCGACCAAGGCGCACGACTGGCTGGAGACGCATCGCGAGGCCGTGCTGCGCGTGGTCAGCGAGGAGTCCCCCGGCTGGTCCCCGCGCTTCCTGGACCGGCAGATCGCCAACAAGGTGCACCGCGAACTCGTGCGCTTCGCGGGCGCGGTGCGCGACGACCCGGAGCACTCGGCCCGACTCGCCGTGGACACCTTCCTCGCCGACGTGGCCCGCGACCTCCGGCACGACCCGGCGATGATCGCCCAGATAGAGCGCCTGCGCGACCGCACCATCGCGCACCCGGCCGTGCAGGACCTGATCGCGTCGGTGTGGGGCGCCGCCCGGGCGATGCTCGTCGAGGCCACCGAGGACCCCGACAGCGCGCTGCGCAACCGGGCCACGGACGCGATCCGTGCACTGGCGACCCGGCTCGCCGAGGACCCGCGCGTGCGCGGCAAGGCCGACCGTTGGATCGAGCAGGCCGCCGCCTACGTGGTGACCACCTACCGCGACGAGATCACCGCGCTGATCACCGACACCGTCGGCGCCTGGGATCCCAAGGAGACCAGCCGCAAGATCGAGATCAACGTCGGCCGCGACCTCCAGTTCATCCGGATCAACGGCACCGTCGTCGGCGCGCTGGTCGGCCTGCTGATCCACACCCTCACCCAGGTGCTCGGTTGAGCCGGCCCCGACGCCGCCGCACTCAGCCGCCCGGCCGCGCCGACTGCGACAACTCCTCAGCCCGCGCCTTGGCCGCCCGCAGGTCCACCTTGCCCGCCGCCGTGCGCGGGATCGACTCGACGAAGTGGATGCGCTTGGGCGTCTTGTAGCCGGCGATCCGGGTCCGGGCGTGCGCGGTGATCGCCTCCGCTCCCGGGTCGGTGCCCTCGCGCAGCACCACGAGCGCGGTGACCGCCTGGCCGAAGCGCGGGTCGGGGACACCGACCACGACCGCGTCGAACACGTCCGCGTGCGACTTCAGCGCGTCCTCCACCTCGTCCGGGTACACCTTCTCGCCACCGGTGTTGATGGTCGCGCTGCCCCGCCCGAGCAGCAGGATGCTGCCGTCCTTGTCCAACTGGGCGTAGTCGCCCGGCAGTACCCAGCGCCGCCCGTTCGCGTCCCGCACGAACGTGGCCCGCGTCTTCTCGTCGTCGCCGTGATACCCGAGCGGGATGTGCCCGCCGACGGCCAGTCGGCCCACGTCGCCCGAGCCCGGCTCGACCGGCACCAGGCGATCGTCCAGGACCGTCGTGGTCTCCGAGGAGGCGAACCGGGTGGCCGTGCCCGGCGCACCGGTCTGCCGCATGGCGGCGCCGGTCTCCGACGCGCCGAAGCTGTCGATCACGAACATCCCGGCCTGTTCGAGCGCGGTCCGCACCGCCGCGCTCATCGGCGCCCCGCCGTTGCTGATCGCCTTGAGCGCGGACAGGTCGTAGGTGTCGGGGTTGGCCGCCAACCAGTCCGCGAGGGGCCGGCCCATGCCGTCGCCGACCACGGCCATCGACAGCGCCTTCTCCCGGGACGCCAGCGCCATCACCGCGTCCGCCTCGAAGGCGCGCCCGGTCCACATCAGGAACGTGTTGCCCATGTAGAAGGTGTTCCACATCGACCACTGCCCGCCGCCGTGCATCATCGGCGCCAGGCCGAGCGTGGTCATTCCGGCCGACTCGCGCACCGTCCGCGCGAGTTCGTCCGGCGTGCGCAGCTTCGGCCGGGCGCCGCGCCCGGCCTGGAGGGCGGCGAAGAAGATGTCCTCGCCGCGCCACAGCACACACTTGGGCATCCCGGTGGTGCCGCCGGTGTACAGGCCGTACAGGTCGTCGTCGCTGCGCGCGCCGAAGCCGCGTGCGGGCGAGGCCGCCGCGAGCGCGTCCTCGTAGCCCACGGTGTCCTCGGCCGGTTCGGTCGCGCCGTCCTCGAGGATCACCACGTGCCGCAGCGTGGGGAAGTCGGCCCGGATCGCCGCGGTCGCGCCGGCGAACGAGCGCTCGGCGATCACCGCGACCATGCCCGAGTTCTCGTACAGGTAGCGCAGTTCGGCCTCGACGTAGCGGTAGTTGATGTTGATCGGCACCGCCCGCGCCTTGTGGCAGCCGATCATCGCCTCGACCCACTCCGCGCGGTTCCACGCGTGGATCCCGACGAAGTCCCCCGGCTCGATCCCGGCCCCGAGCAGGTGGTGCGCGACCCGGTTGGCCCGCTCGTCCAGTTGCCGGTACGTCAGGCGTACCTCGCCCGCGATCATCGCGGTGCGGTCGGGGATCGCGTCCACCACGATCTCGAACAGGTCGGCGAGGTTGAACGACGGGCTGACGGACGTCATGGTCGGCTCCCACGGCGGATGTACGGATGCTCCCGACACCGGGGATCCGGGGCCGAGGCGGGGATCCCATCCGGTCGGAGGCAGGGTCGGGCCAACTTACCCTTGACTCGATCAAAAGAATAGCCGCGCCACGTTCCGGCAAAGCGCTGTCGGAACCTGCCCGCGCGGCGGTACTTTCTCGCCACGAAGGCCCGGCATATGTCCCCGAACAGCCGGTTGCTCCGGACTTGCCCGGCCAGGCACGATCCACGACCGAACTCCGGGGGAGACATGCGCGTTCTGGGTGGCAGATACGAATTGCTGGAGTCGGTCGGGCACGGCGGGATGGGCGTGGTCTGGCGCGGCGTCGACCGCGAACTGGGCCGCACCGTCGCGGTCAAGGTGTTGCCCGTCGAGCTGACCCGGCAGCAGGAGTTCCGGGACCGGTTCCGGCGCGAGGCGCGCACCGTCGCCGGCCTGTCCCACCCGGGCGTCGCCACGCTGTACGACGTCGGCGAGGACACCACCGGCGCCGAGCCGATCCCCTTCCTGGTGATGGAGTTCGTCGACGGTCGCACGCTGGCCGAGGCCCTGCGCGAGGGCCCGCTGCCGATCGGCCGCACCGTCTCGATCGCCCACGACGTCGCCGACGCGCTCGTGCACAGCCACGGCCACGGCGTGGTGCACCGCGACCTGAAGCCCGCCAACATCATGCTGACCTCGACGGGCGGGGTGAAGGTGCTCGACTTCGGCATCGCCAAGGTGCTCGCCGAGACGACCACCCGGCTGACCGCGACCGGGATGACCGTGGGCACCCCCGCGTACCTGTCCCCGGAGCAGATCGAGGGGCGCGACGTCGACGCCCGCACCGACCTGTACTCGCTCGGCGCGCTGATCTACGAATTGCTCACCGGCCGGCCGCCGTTCCTGGCCGATTCGCCGTTCGCGGTGATGCACCAGCACCTGTCCAGGCCGCCCACCCCGCCGTCGGCGATGCGCCCGCAGGTGCCCGAGGAGTTGGACGCGGTGGTGTTGCGGCTGCTGGCCAAGCACCCCGACGAAAGGTTTCCGACCGCGAGTCGGCTGCGCACGGCGCTGGAGGACGTCCGGGGCCGGTCGGCCGCGAGCAGGCCCGCCCCCGACACCGCCCACAACCCGAACGCCGACCGGCAGCCGGGGCGAACCCCCGATCCGGTCGCGACCACCGGCACCGACCGGCCGCCGCCCGTTGCGATGTCGCCGCCGACACCGGCGCCGACGCGGGCCCGGCCGCCCGACCCGGGCCCGCCGCCCCCATACGACCTCGGCCCGCCGCCGTGGCGGCCCGATCTCCCGCCGTCCGTCGACTCGGCGCCGCAGCGCTCCGGCGGCCCCTGGGCGGTCCGCTTCCGGCTCGGCGCGGACGGTCTGCTCGCCGTCGCGGGCGGCGCGATGCTGGCGGCCGCGTGGCTGAGCACCCGGCCCGAGGGGTTCAAGGGGTTCAACTACCTGTGTCTGGCCTCGGCGGTGCTCGCCGCCGTCGCGCTGTTGTGGTCGGCGCGGCTGGCGGTGGTGCTGGTGTGGGGGCCGCTCGCGGTGTTGGCCGCCGCCCTGTTCGCGCCGGCCTACCGCCGAAGCTACCGACGGCAGCCGTTCTCCGCCTACGGCGACTCCGACCATTGGAGCGCGACCGACCCGACCGGCGAGGAGTTCACCGCTATCGTGCCGTTCGCGCTGCTCGCCCTGGTCTTCCTGGTCGCGTTCCTGCGGCGACGCGACGCCCCTGCCGTGTACGTCGCCGCGTTCTGGCTGTTCGCGGCGCTGACCGGTTGGTCGTGCACGTCGCTGGGCAACGGCGGCCTGATGATCGCGCTCTGGGTCGTGCTGGCTCTGCTGACCGCGATCGAATCGGCCCGCGAGGTGCGCTCCCGGCGCCCGGCCGCGACATCGCCGAAATTTTTCGGTCGATCGACGCAACCCGCGTGAGCGCACACGCGTCGAGATGATGAGGACCCGCCGGGGGATTGCCGTCCCTGACCCGGCGGGCCCGTTTCATGCCGAAGTTTTCCGATGGCACATCAGGTGCCCTTGAACTCCGGGGTCTTCTTCTCCGCGAAGGCTCGCGGACCGATCTTGGCGTCGTCGCTCATGAATACCCGCATTCCGATCTGCGATTCCAGCTTGAACGCATCTTCCTCGGTCAACTGGTCGGTTTCACGCAGAACGCGCAGGACCGCCTGAACCGCGAGCGGACCGTTGGCGGCGATCTGGTGGGCGATCTCCTTCGCCTTCCCCAACGCGCCGCCGTCGGGTACGACATGCCCGATCAGACCGAGCTCCTTGGCTTCGGGCGCCTTGATGTGGCGGCCCGTCAACAGCAGGTCGGCGGCGACAGTGTACGGAATCTGCCGGCGCAGGCGCACGGCGGACCCGCCGAGCGGGAACAGACCCCAGCGCACCTCGGAAACCCCGAAGCGGGCCGACTCGCCGGCCACCCGGATGTCGGTGGCCTGAAGGATCTCGGTGCCGCCCGCGATGGCCGGGCCCTCGATGGCGGCGATCAACGGCTTGGTGAGGGTGAAGCCCTTGAGACACCACTTCATCACGGACATGTCCATGGCCGGCCTGCCCTCGCCGCCCTTGAACGCGTCGCCGGGCGCGCGCCGGCTCATCGCCTTCAGGTCGGCGCCGGCGCAGAACGCGCCGCCGGCTCCGGTGAGGATGGCCACCCGGATCTCGGGGTTGTCGTTCACCTCGTCCCAGGCGGCCTCCAGGATCTCGACCATCTCGCCGGTGACCGCGTTGCGGGCCTCGGGGCGGTTCATCGTGATGACCAGGACGGGGCCGTCCCGCTCGACCAGGGCGTGCGGTTCGCTCATGTCTGTTCGTCTCCAGAAAATCCGGGGATCACGGGATGCGGCGCCGGCGGGGCCGCACCTGGGGTGGGCTCGGGCGAGCCGGTCAGGCGAACTCCCCCGCCGGCGTGGCCGCGAAGCCGGCGCCGATCCGCAGCGCCTGCTCGGTGGCGCCGCCGAGGGAGAGTTCGAGCTGCTTGGCGTGGTTGAAGTAGCGGTGCACGAAGTGTTCCTCGGCCACGCCCATCCCGCCGTGCACATGCACGGCGGCGTGCGCGACGCGGTGGCCGCCGTCGGCCGCCCAGAACTTCGCGGTCGCGATCGCCTCGGCCGGGTCCAGGCCCTCGGCCACCCGCCAGGCCGCCTGCCAGGTGGTCAGCCGGATCGCCTCGACGTCGATGTACGCGTCGGCCAGCCGGTGCCCCACCGCCTGGAACGAGCCGATCGGCCGCTTGAACTGCACCCGCTCGCTCGCGTACTTCGCGGTCTCGCGCATCGCCTTCTCGGTCACCCCGAGCTGGGTCGCGCACAGCGCCAGAGTGGCCAGCTCGCGCAGGTTCACCGCCGCGTCGGGACCACCGAGCGCGGTGCCCGAGGCCCGCTCCAGGGTGACCAGGCCCGCGATCTCCTTGGCCGTGGTCAGCTGGGCCTCGATCCGCACGCCGGGCGCCTTCGGGTCGACCAGGAACACACCCGCGTGGCCCTCGCCGAGGTCCGCGGACACCAGGATCAGGTCGGCGACGGTCGCCGCCGGCACTCCGGTCTTGACCCCGTCGAGGTGCCAGACCCCGTCCGTGCACACCGCCTTCGTCGCGGGCGCGGCGCCGTCCCGGCCGTACGGCTCGGCGAGCGCGTAGGTCAGGATCCGCGAGCCGTCCACCGCCCCCGGCAGCCAGGCCGTCTTCTGCTCGTCGGTGCCCAGCCGGCTCAGCAGCGCCGCGGCGACCGCGATCGAGGGCCCGAACGGCACCGGTGCGAGCGTGCGGCCGATCTGTTCCAGGATCAGACACTGCTCGAACACGCCGTAGCCGGAGCCGCCGAACTCCTCCGGCAGGCCGATCCCGAGCAGGTTGGCCTTGGCCAGCTCCGCCCACAATTCGCGGTCCAAGCGCGGCGCGCCGTCCTGCTCGACCCGCCGGTCCAGCGCGGTCAGCGCCTCGTGGGTGACCCGCTCGCCGAGGATCCGCCCCGCCAGGCCCACCAGGTCCTGCTGTTCTTCCGTGTAACCGAAGTCCATTTCACCTGTCCTTGTCAGCGTGGTGACGGCGGGTCAGCGCGGCGGCCGGGGCAGCCCGAGGCCCAGCATCGCGATCATGTCGCGCTGTACCTCGTTGGTGCCGCCACCGAAGGTGAGGATGAGCGCCGTGCGGTGCATCTTCTCCAGCCGGCCGCGCAACACCGCGCCCGGCGAGTCCTGCTGGAGGTAGGCGTCCTCGCCCAGGCACTCCATCAGCAACCGGTAGGCCTCGGTGGCGAATTCGGTACCGAAGATCTTGGTCGCCGAGGCATCGGCCGGGCCGACCTTGGCGCCGTGGTCGACCGCCCAGGCGATCTTCCAGTTGACCAGCTTGAGGAACTCCACCTTGGCGTGCACCCGGCCGAGGTTGGCCTGGACGTGCTCCCGGTCGATCACGCGCGAGCCGTCCGGCAACACCGCCCGCTCGGCCCAGCGCCGGGTCTCGTGCAGCGCGAGTTGGATACCCGCGGCCGAACACAGCGCCACCCGCTCGCGGTTGAGCTGCCCGGTGATCAGCTTCCAGCCGCCGTTGAGCTCGCCGACCATCGCCGACGCGGGTACCCGGACGTTCTCGTAGAAGGTCTGCGAGGTGGTCTGGCCGCCCATGGTCTTGATCGGGGTCCAGGAGAAGCCCTCGGCGTTCGTGGGCACCAGGAACATGGTCAGCCCCTTGTGCCGGGGCGCGTCGGGGTCGGTACGCGCGGCCAGCCACACGTAGTCGGCGACGTGGATCAGCGAGGTCCACATCTTCTGCCCGTTGATGATCCAGTCGTCGCCGTCGCGGACCGCCTTGGTGGTCAGCGCGGCGAGGTCGGTGCCCGCGCCCGGCTCGGAGTAGCCGATCGAGAAGTGCATGTCGCCGGCGAGGATCTTCGGCAGGAAGAAGTCGCGCTGCTCCTGCGTGCCGTACTCCATCAGGGTCGGGCCGACCGTGTTGATGGTCAGGAACGGCACCGCGGCGCCGGCCAGGGTGGCCTCGTCGGTGAAGATCAGCTGTTCCAGCATGGTGCGGTCCTGGCCGCCGTACTCCTTGGGCCAGCCGATGCCCAGCCAGCCGTCCTCGCCCATGCGCTTGACGACGCGGCAGTACGCGCCGTCCTTGCCCATCAGGCTGGTCTCGCCCGCGGCCTGCTCGGCCCGGATCTCGGGCGTCATGATCCGCGCGAAGTATTCGCGCAGTTCCCGTCGCAGGTCCTCCTGCTCGGGTGTGTAGGCGATGTGCACGTGGTCTCCCTGATAGCCGTGGACCTGGTGGCCGTGGACCTTGCCGGCCGTGGACGCTGTCTGTCGGTCGCGGGACGCGGGGTCGAGGACCCCGGGCGGTCGCCGGGTTCACCCCCGGGGCAGGCCCAGGATGCGTTCGGCGACGACGTTGAGCTGGATCTCCCGGGTGCCGCCGCCGAGCAGGACCGCGGGCAGCGAGAGGTACTCGGTGAGCGGTTCGCCGGCGGGGCCGTCGAGGTGTGTGCCGCCGGGGCCGAACCGCTCCAGGCGCGCGGTGACCACGGCCCGCTGGTGCTCGGTGACCGCGAGCTTGAGCACGCTGGAGGCGGCGCCCGGGTCGAGCCCGGACAGGCGCTGCAGGGTCGAGCGCAGGGTGAGGGCGCGCAGCGCGAAGTTCTCCGCCGCGAAGGCGCCGAGCCGGGCGAGCGGCGCGGGGTCGTCGACGGCGGCGGGAGCATCTCCCGCGAGGTCGGCGACCAGCTTGCCGAACGCCTGCATGCCCGGCCCCCCGGCGATCATCACCCGCTCGTTGGCCAGCGTCGTGCGGGCGATCCGCCAGCCCCCGTTCACCTCGCCGACCACCGCGTCGTCGGGGACGAACACGTCGTCCAGGTAGACCTCGTTGAACTCGGACCGGCCGTTGGCCTGCTTGAGCGGCCGCACGTCGATGCCGGGCGTGGCCATGTCCACCACGAAGTACGTGATGCCCTTGTGCTTGGCCGCGTCCGGGTCGGTCCGGGCCAGACAAATCCCGAAGTGTGCCTCGTGCGCCTTGGAGTTCCACACCTTCTGGCCGTTGAGCCGCCAGCCGCCCTCGACCTTGGTGGCGCGCGTGGCCAGCGCCGCGAGGTCGGAGCCGGCGCCCGGTTCGCTGAACAGTTGGCACCAGACGATGTCGCCGCGCAGGGTGGCCGGCACGTACGCGTCGCGCTGCGCCTCGGTGCCGTGCGCCATGATCGTGGGCAGCGCGAACTCGCCGATGACCGTGCTCGGCGGCGTCAGCCCGATCCGGGCGAACTCCTGCTGGATGACCACCTGTTGGGCCGGGTCGGCGGCGATCCCGTACGGCCTGGGGTAGTGCGGCGAGACATAGCCGAGTTCGGCGAGGCGCTGTCGGCGGGCGGGTTCGGGCAGCACGTTCGCCGCCGCCAGGTTCGCCGCCACCTCGGCCCGGAAGGCGCCCGTGTCGTCCTCGTCGAGTTCGAGGTCGAAGCGCCGGGTGGGGCCGCCCGCGAGCGCGGCGCGACCGAGCCGTGCGGTCCACTCCCCCGCCGGGCCGAGCCACTGGCCGAGGAAGATCGCCCGGCGCCAGTACAGATGGATGTCGTGCTCCCAGGTGAAGCCGATGCCGCCGAGCATGGTGATGCAGTCGAGCGCCACCTCACGGGCCAGGGGCAGGCAGAGCACGGCGGCCTCGGCGGCGGCCAGGGCCAGTTGTTCCCCGGCGTCGGGGGCGTCGTCGTCGGCGGCCCGGGCCGCGTCCCAGGCGGCGGCGCCCGCGAGTTCGAGCCGGGTGAACAGGGTGGCAGCCTTGTGCTTGACGGCCTGGAACGAGCCGACCGCGACGCCGAACTGCTCGCGGACCTTGACATAGGCCAGCGCGGTCTCGAAGCACCAGCGGGCCACCCCGACGGCCTCGGCGGCGGCCAGGACGGCGGCGAGTTCGCGCACCCGGGCGGTGGTGACACCGGGAAGGACCCCGGACGCGGGGATCTCCAGGCCGTTCGTACGCACCCGGGCCACGCCCCGGGCCAGGTCGAGCGGGCCGAGCGCGGTGACCTCGACGGCCGCGCCGGGCTCGACCACGAACCAGATCTCCTCGGCCCGGGTCGGGTCGGCGTCGGTCCGGGCGCCGAGCAGCAGGTAGGTCGCGCCCACGGCACCGGGGACCGGCTCGACGACGCCGTGGATCTGCCAGCCGCCCGGGGTGGCGCGCGCGGTCAGGTCCGGTACGACGGCGACCGCGCCGGTGGCGCCCTCGGCGAATGCCGGCAGCAGCGCCTTGGCCGGTTCGGGGCCGGCGTGGCGGGCCAGTACGGCGCTGGTCAGCACGCTGGGCAGGTACGGGCCGGGCAGCAGGCCGCGGCCGGTCTCCTCGACGGCGACGGCCAGTTCGAGCAGCCCGGCGCCCGCGCCGCCGTACTCCTCGGGCAGGTGCACGGCGGTCAGGCCCTGGGCGACCAGCGCGGCCCAGCAGTCCGGCGGCGCGCCGGCGGACAGCTGCTCGGCGGCGCGGCGGGTGCTCTCGATCGAGGCGTGGCGAGCGACGAAACCGGCTACCGATTCCGCGAACGCCCGATGCTCGGTGGCGAATCCGATCGGCACTGTGTACTCCCTCACCAATACTTGTCTCGATCAAGTAAGCGGACAGGCTACCTGACTGGATCCTGGGTCGCCAGATCCGCGCGGCCGGGCGGCAGGCGGCTTGTGGCGGTCGGGCGCGGGCGCGCCGGGTTCAGTTCGGGCGAGTGGACGGCAGACCCAGCTTGCGGTGGTCCCAGGAGACGATCCGGTCCGGGACGACCTTGATCACCACGCGCTTGTTCAGCATCATCTCCACGGCCGGGCGCAACTCCTCGGTGTACGGCGCCGCGTAGCGGCTGAACACGCTCACCCCCAACTCCCAGATCCGCTCCGGCTCCTCGACCACCTCGGCCTTGCCGACGATGGACACCCCGCGCAGTTCCTCGTAGTACTCGCCGGCCTCGACCAGGCAGGTGATGGTCGGATTGCGCCGCACGTTCAGCACCTTCTGCGCACGGGCCTTGCTCTCCAGGGCGACGTCGCCCTCCAGGAAGCCGTACCACATGCCGATCGAGTGGATGCTGCCGTCGGCGTTGAGCGTGGACATCGTCATCGAGTGCCGCCCGGCCAGGAACGCGGCGACCTCCTCGTCCGTCATCCGGACCCGGTCCCGCTGCTTGACGCCGTGGCCCATGTGCTCGCCCATACCGCACTCCCCTTTTGATTGCCTGGGTCAACCATTTGTACACTGCCACGCCCGGGGCTCGATTGACAGACCGTCAGTTCCGGCACCACCCAGGCCCGGAGCGATGATTGACACTGCGTCAGGTCCTGCCTAGCGTCGGCGCCATGACCCGAACCGACGACTCCGAGGTCCCCGACTACCCGGCCCGATTCCGCCTCGACGGGCGCGGCGTCGTGCTGCTGGGGGCGGGCCAGGGCATCGGCCGGCAGACCGCGCACGCCCTCGCCCAGTGCGGCGCCCGGGTGTTCGCCGTGGACCGCGATCCGGACCTGGCCGCCGACATCGCCGAGGAGGTCGACGGCATCGCCTGGTCCGGCGACGCGACCTCCCGCGCCGACGCCACGCGCATGTGGGCCGACGTCGAGGCGCGCCTGGGCCGGGCACACGCGATCGTCGACATCATCGGCATGAGCCGCTACGCCGACCTGCTCTCGATCACCGACGAGGACTGGACCTGGCACCAGGACGTGGTGCTGCGCCACGCCCTGCTCGCCCTGCAACTGGGCGGCGCGCACCTGGCCGCGCACGGCGGCGGCGCGATCACCTTCGTCGCCTCGGTGTCCGGCCTCACCGGCGCCCCCATGCACGCGGCCTACGGCGCCGCCAAGGCCGGCCTGATCTCCCTGGTCCGCTCCGCCGCCGTCGAACTGGGCCCCCGGGGCATCCGCGTCAACGCGGTCGCCCCCGGCGTCGTCTGGACCCCAAGGGTCTCCGCCTACCTCGGCGAACCGGGCCGCAAGGCCAACTCCGCCAACGCCCCCCTGAACGACGTGGCCCTCCCCGCCGACATAGCCGGCCCCCTCCTGTTCCTCACCACCGACCTGTCCCGCTACCTCAGCGGCCAGGTCCTCACCGTCGACGGCGCGGTAAGCGCGAAGTTCCCGTACCCCCTACCGGACATGGACGTGGCGCCCCACTGAGAACAGCCGAGAAGATCGCCTTTTCGAGTGAATCCGGGCGACTCTGTTTGGCAACCTTGCGCTGGTCAGAGGCCATACATGGGCCGTTGCGCCCTTCGGCTCAATGGCGGCAGACGGAGATATGCTCTTTTCGAGTGACGGATCCGCCGTGAGGAACTGCCATGTCCGAGACCGTGACCGACCTCGACAGTGAAAACTTGGCAGTCGCCGCACAGATACTGGGAACCGCAACAAAGAGTGACACCGTCAACGAGGCCCTGCGACTCCTCACCGAAGACGTCCGGCGCCGTAAGGCGGCTATCGAGGGCATGAGGAAGTTGGTCGACGAAGGCGCCTTGGACTTCTCGATCTTCGGATTTCCCGATGAGTACGAGCCGCTGGAGAACCCTCGATGACCCAGGATTCGTACCTCGTGGACACGTCTGCACTCGTCCGGTTCTACCGCAGGTAAACCAGCGAAGCGTGGGACGAGCCGTTCGAGGCCGGGCGCGTCGGCCTGTGCGAGCCGGTTCGCCTGGAGTTTCTCCGGCAACTCGGCACAACCTCGTCCTTCTCCACGCCGACCGCGACTTCGAGGTCATCGCCAAGCTCACCGGGCAACCCGTCCAGCGCATCGACGCCCGCTGACCCGCACCTGAGAGGATGCGAGGAGGCGAACACGGTAGCGAGTAGTGGAGCGAGGAGTACGCGGTGAGCGATGTACGGCGCGTAGGGGTGGTAGGGGCCGGGCTAATGGGGTCCGGGATCGTCGAGGTCTGCGCGAAGGCCGGGCTCGATGTGCTGGTGGCGGAGACCAACGCGGCGGCGGCCGAGGCCGGTCGGACCCGGGTGACCAAGTCGATCGATCGTGGGGTGAAGGCGGGCAAGCTCGCCGAGGCCGATCGCGACGCGGCGCTGGCGCGGGTCACGTACACCACCGACCTGGGCGAGTTCGCCGATCGTGACCTGGTGATCGAGGCGGTGGCCGAGATCGAGGAGGTCAAGACGCAGATCTTCGCCACCCTGGACAAGGTCGTCACGCGCGAGGACGCGATCCTGGCGTCCAACACGTCCTCGATCCCGATCATGAAGCTGGGCATGGCCACGTCCCGGCCGCAGCAGGTCGTCGGGATCCACTTCTTCAACCCCGTGCCGGTGCAGAAACTGGTCGAGCTGGTGCCCTCGCTGCTCACCGACGAGAGCACGGCGGCGCGCGCCGAGGCGTTCGCGTCCGAGGTGCTGGGCAAGACGGTGATCCGCTCGCAGGACCGCGCCGGCTTCGTGGTCAACTCGCTGCTGGTGCCGTACCTGCTCTCCGCGATCCGGATGTTCGAGTCCGGCTTCGCCTCGGCCGAGGACATCGACAACGGCATGGTGCTCGGCTGCGCGCACCCGATGGGCCCGCTGCGGCTGACCGACCTGATCGGCCTGGACACGATCAAGGCGGTCGCGGACAGCCTCTACGACGAGTTCAAGGAGCAGCTGTACAGCTCGCCGCCGCTGCTGCTGCGCATGGTCGACGCCGGGCTGCTCGGCAAGAAGACCGGCCGCGGCTTCTACCAGTACTGAGCCCGGCCCCACACGCACCATGAGGGCGGTCCCCATCGGGGCCGCCCTCGTGGTGCGTGTGGCCGGCTACGGCGTGCGCGCCTCGACCTTGTCGATCCGTACCGGCTCGCGGCCCGACGCCGGGTCCGCCTCCGCTCCCGGCTGCCGCTGCTCGGCCTTGGCCACCACGACCGCCTGGCCCGTCTGCAGCGGGACCTCCTTGATCAACAGCACCACGATCAGCGCGAGCAGCCCGAACGGCGCCGCGAACAGGAAGATGTCGCCCACCGCGTGGCCGTAGGAGTTCTCCACGATGCCGCGCGCCGGCTCCCGCAGGTGGTGCACGTTGGGGATCCCGCCCCCGCCGCCGGCGCCCGACTTCAGCCCCGCGTCGGAGAGGTAGCCGGTGACCTTGGTCGCCATCACCGCGCCGAGCGCCGATACGCCGACCGCACCGCCCAGGCTGCGGAAGAACGCGACGACCGAACTGGCCGCGCCCAACTGGTGCACCGGCACCGCGTTCTGGACCGCGAGCACCAGGTTCTGCTGGAGCGCGCCGATGCCCATGCCGAGCAGGAACATGTACACCCCGAGCACCCACAGGTTCGTGTCGGCGCGAGTGGTGCTCATCAGGGTCAGCCCGAGGGTCAGCGAGACGCCGCCCATCACCAGGTAGCGCTTCCAGAACCCGGTCGCGGTGATCAGCTTGCCGACCACCGTCGAGGCGATCACCAGGCCGCCGATCATCGGCAGCGTCATCAGGCCGGACACGGTCGGCGACTTGCCGCGGGCGATCTGGAAGTACTGACTGAGGAAGACCGACGAGCCCATCATCGCCAGACCCACCGCGAGGCTGCCGAGCACGGCCAGCACGATGGTGCGCTGCTTGAACAACCACAGCGGGATGATCGGCTCCGCCGCCCGACCCTCGACCCGGATGGCCAGCGCGATCAGCAGCAGCGAGCCGAGCACCATGGCCGCGGTCTGCCAGGAGACCCAGGCGTAGTTCTTGCCCGCCAGCGAGACCCACACGAGGAGCACCGACACACCGGCGCTGATCAGCGTCGCGCCCAGGTAGTCGATGGTGACCTCACGCTTGACCACCGGCAGCTTCAGGGTCTTTTGCAGGATGACGATCGCGGCCACCGCGAACGGTACGCCGACGTAGAAGCACCAGCGCCAGCCCAGCCACGGGGTGTCCACGATCACGCCGCCGATCAGCGGCCCGCCGACGGTGGCCAGCGCGAAGGTGGCGCCGAGGTAGCCGCTGTAGCGACCCCGCTCGCGCGGCGAGATCATCGCGGCCATGATCACCTGCGCGAGGGCGGTGAGACCGCCGACGCCGACGCCCTGGATGACCCGACAGCCGATCAGCATGCTCGTGTTCTGCGACAGGCCGGCCAGCGCGGAGCCCGCCACATAGATCACCAGCGCGAGCTGGACCAGCAGCTTCTTGCTGGTCAGGTCGGCGAGCTTGCCCCAGATCGGGGTGGTCGCGGTCATCGCGAGCAGTGTGGCGGTGACCACCCAGGTGTAGGAGGTCTGGCTGCCGTGCAGGTCGGAGATGATCCGCGGCAGGGCGTTGGACACGATCGTGGACGACAGGATGGCCACGAACATGCCCAGGAGCAGCCCCGACAGGGCCTCCATGATCTGCCGGTGGGACATCGGCTCCGCCGATGTCTGCGCGGCCGGCGCTGCGGCCGGTGCGTTGCTCATACCTACCCCTTCTGCTGCGGATGCTCTGCGCCCGGACGCGGCTTCCCCACCCCCGACACTCGTTGCTTGGTACAACCATAGCAAGCTTTGTTGCTGCAAGCAACTTTCAAGAGATGGTCAAGTCGGCGCGCCTCAAAGTGACCAACCGACTACGCAGATAGGATCTGCGGCATGGCAAAGACCCCTCAATCGGGCACTACGGGCGGCAATATCGGCGGTATCTCGTACCGCACGATCGGCGTCGCGGTGATCGTCGTCCTGAGCGTCTGGTTCGTGCTGGCCAACACCGGCTCGGTGAGCATCCGATTCTGGATCCCGACGCTGGCGGCGCCGCTGTGGATCGTCCTGGTCGGGACGTTCGCCGCGGGCATGTTGACCGGGTGGTGGGTGAGGACCAACCGGCGCTGAGCCGCCCGATATCCTGGGCCGCATGCTTCGCTCCAGGCTGCGTCCGGCCGTACACGTGGCGAGCCTGCTGACCGCCGGCGTGCTCGTGGCCGGCTGTTCGAGCTCCGCCTCCCCCTCCGCCGAACCCTCCGCGATCACGCCCACGGGGTCGGAGACCACACCCGTCGGCGACACGGTCTGCGCGGGTCTGCTGCCCACCTCGGCGGTCACCGCGCTGCTCCCGGCCGCGCCCGCGTTCACCGCCAAGGACCATACGCCGCTGCCGCACTACCCCGTGCTGCGCTGCCAGGTGACGGCGGGCGAGCGCTCGTTCGTCGGTTCGGCGTACCTGTTCAACATGGCCGGCGCCGAGCGGGTGCAGTTGCCGGGGCTGACCACCACGGGGTCGGCGCCGCTGGGCAACGGCGAAAACAAGCTGTACGGCATGGCCGGCGCGGACGACGCGTGGCTGGTGCAGAACTGCAAGGTGCAGAACGTCGAGGACCCGGTTCCGATGCTGGTCCGGGCGCGCACCCTCGCCCCGGCCGGCACCCCGGACCGGCCGGACCAGCGGCAGCAGTTGGCCAATCTCGCGGTGGACCTGGCCAACGGCGTGGCCAAGGCGGCCGGCTGCGAGTCGGACCCCGCCCCCCGGCCGGGCCCCATCCAACCCGCGAGCGAGCCCAAGCCGATCACCGACGCCCCCGTCTGCGGCATGCTCGACCCCGCCGCGCTCGGCCCCCAGGCCGCCGGCGATCAGCGCGCGCGCTGGACGGCCGCCGCGACGCCGGAGGGAGCCGGCGCGATCCAGGGCTGCGACCTGTTCCTGGACAACCGGCGGGTGCTCTCCTTCGCGATCGTGCACGGCTACCTTGCCCCCGGCACCGAGGCCCCGGGCGAACGCGCCATCCTGTCCGAGCGGCTGCCCACCGGCGGCATCGCCAACGACGCCCAACTCTCGGGCACCGTCGAGGGCAAGGTCATCGGCATGTGCGACAAGCACACCGTGGCCTACCAGCTCACCCGCCACAACGGCGAGGACCCCCCGGGCCGAACCCTGGGCCAACCCACCGAACAGTTCTTCCGAGCCTTCGCCGACGGCGCCTCGAAGTGGGGCCTCCGGTGCGAACCGATCAACCCCAAGGCCCCCGAGGACGACTGGAAGTTCCGCTCCTGACCCGACGCGGGCCGGCAACGCGAAGGAGGGCGCCGCGCGAACCTCGCGCGATGCCCTCCCCGAGCGGTTGCGTCAGCCGACCGCGTCACCCACCTGGGGAACCGGCCGTCAGGACGCCTCCGCCCGCTCCCGCGTGGCCGCCGGCAGCGACTGCGGCCGGGCGCTCTGCCCGTCCTTGCCGCCGTCGTGCTTCGGCCGCTCGGTGCCGCCCGTCCCGGATGTGCCGCCCGCGGGCGGCAGTTCGCTGAGGAACTTCCGCTCCACGTCCGGGTTTTCCTTCAGGAACGCCTTCACGCCCTCGGCCGCCGCGTTCGGCTTGCCCGCGTAGTCGACGAAGACCTTCTTCTCCAGCGGACCGAGCACCGAGTCGTCCAGCTTCAGGTTCTTCACCCACGTGTTGACGTCGGGGAAGTCCTTCGCGAAGCCCTTGCGGCCGATCGAGCTGATCCACCCCGGCGCGCCGTACGACTGCTTCGGGTCGGCCAGCGGCTTGATGTCGTACTTCGTGTACGCCCAGTGCGGACGCCACATCGTCACCACGATCGGCTTGCCGGCCGCCATCTGCCGGTCCAGCTCCGCGATCATCGCGGGCGTACTGCTCTTGACCAGGTCGAAGTCGAGCCCGTACTCCGGGATCAGCTTCTTCTCGGTCAGGTCCATGATGTTCGCGCCCGGCTCGATCCCGACGATCCGGCCGCCGAACTCGTTCTCGTGGCCCTTGAGATCCTCGACCGACGCGTACGGCAGATTCTTCGGGATCGCGAGCTGCACGTCCACGTTGTTGTACCAGCGCCCGATCTCCTCGAGCTTGGACCCGTACTCGTCCAGGTACTTCTTGTGCAGCGTGGGCAGCCACGCGTCCAGGAACAGGTCGATGTCGCCGCGCGCCAGACCCTGGAACAGCGGGCCCACGTCGAGCTGCTTCATCGTGACGTCGTAGCCGCGCTTCTCCAACAGCTGCTTGTACATGTTGGTGACCACGACGTCCTCCTCCCACGGGATCCAGCCGACCGTGATCTTCTTGCGACCACCGTCGGAGGTACCGAGGCCGAAGCCGCCGAGCAGCCCCGCGACCAGCGCGACGGTCACCACGCCGCCGACCGCCACGGCCGGGCGCGGACGCCAGTCGAGCAGCCACTTCGGCGTGAAGCCGTCGGCACCGCGCACGGCCTTGGCGCGCTTGGCCCGAGCCTCGGCCCGCTGTCCGGCCGCACCGACCGTACGGTCCAGGTAGATCGCGAGCACGACCACCGCGACGCCGGCCTCGACGCCCAGGCCCACGTTGTTGTTCGACAACGCGCCGAACACCTCGCTGCCCAGGCCGCCCGCGCCGACGATGCCGGCGGTGACCACCATCGACAGCGACAACATGATGACCTGGTTGACCCCGGCCATGATGGTCGGCAACGCGAGCGGGAACTGCACGTCCTTGAGGATCCGCCACTCGCTCGTGCCGAACGCCTCGGCCGCCTCGACCATTTCGGCGTCGACGCTGCGGATGCCCAATTCGGTCATCCGCACCCCGGGCGGCAGCGCGAAGACCACGGTGGCCACGACGCCCGGCACCTCGCCGATGCCGAAGAACGTGATCGCCGGGATCAGGTACACGAACGCCGGCATCGTCTGCATGAAGTCGAGCACCGGCCGCAACACCGTGCCGACCGCGCGACTGCGCGCGGTCAGGATGCCCAGCGGGATGGCGATCAGCAGTGCGATCACCGCCGAGACCAGCACCAGGGCCAGCGTGGACATGGCCGGCTTCCACATCTCCAGGCCGTCGATCAGCAGGAACCCCGCCGCCGCGACCAGCGCGAACACCGGCCCGCGCACCGCCCAACCGATCACCGCGAACAGCACGACCACGACCGGCAGCGGCGAATCCGTCAGCCAATCGGCCAGGTGGGTGACCGCGCCGCCGACCACGCTCCGGATGAAGTCGAACAACCAGGAGAAGTGGTCGCGCATGAAGTCGACCAGGCTCTCGGCCCAGTCGCCCAGATGGATCCTAGGCATCGTCGCGCACCTCGCCCTCGGCCCCGACCCGCTCCACGACCGACTCCGCAGCCGGCGCCGGTATCCGCACCCCGGCCGCGTCGACCGCCGCCGCGCCGGACCCGCCCACACCGTCCGCGCCGGTCGGGAGCAACTTCTCCCCCGGCCCGACCGGTACCAACTTCTCCCCCGGCCCCGCGGGCACCAGCATCTTCACGCTCCCGGTGTCGGTGACCCCGAGCGTGCCGCCGTCGGCCTCGCCCGATCCCCCCGCGGCGTTGCCGAGGGCGGCCAGCAGGCTGACCCGGGGCACCACGCCCACCAGTCGCATGCCCTCGTCCACCACCGCGAGCGGCAGCCTGCTCTCCGCGCTCGGCGCGAACAACTCGGCCACCGGCGTCTGCGGCGTCACCGTGACCACGTCGAGACCCGGGTCCGGCCGGACGGTGCGCTCGCCGACCCGCGCCGCCTCGGTGACGGCGGCATCGGTGACCGCGCCGAGCAACCGGCGGCCGTTCTCGCGCGTGTCCACCACGAAGGCCGCCGTGGTCTGCGCCTCGCGCATCGTGCGCATCGCGACGCGGGGCCCTTCTCCGCTGGTCACCGTGGCGCGCGAGTCCTCCATGATGGAGCCCGCGGTCAACACCCGGGTACGGTCCACGTCCGCGACGAAGGACGCCACGTAGTCGTTGGCGGGGTCGGTCAGGATGTCCTCGGCGGTACCGATCTGCACCACCCGGCCGTCGCGCATCACCGCGATGCGATCACCGAGCCGCATCGCCTCGTTGAGGTCGTGCGTGATGAACACGATGGTCTTGTGCAACTTCTCCTGGAGTTCCAGGAGTTGGTCCTGCATCTCGCGACGGATCAGCGGGTCGAGCGCGCTGAACGACTCGTCCATCAGCAGGATGTCGGCGTCGGTGGCGAGCGCGCGGGCCAGGCCGACCCGCTGCTGCATGCCGCCGGACAACTCGCCCGGCGCGGACTCCTCCCAGCCGGCCAGGCCGACCAGGGCGAGCGCCTCACGGGCCCGCCGGTCGCGCTCGGCGGCCGGCACCCCCTGGACCGACAGGCCGTAGCCCGCGTTCTCCAGCACCGTGCGATGCGGGAACAGCGCGAAGTGCTGGAAGACCATGCTGATGCGCCGGGCGCGCACGTCGCGCAATTCCCTGGCGGGCAACGTGGTCAGGTCCCGGTCGTCGATGTAGACGGCGCCGGCGGTGGCGTCCAGGAGGCCGTTGAGCATCCTCAGCAGGGTCGATTTGCCGGAGCCGGACAGGCCCATCACGACGAAGATCTCGCCTTCGGCGACCTCGAAGGAGACGTCGATGACGGCGGGGACGGTGCTGCCCCCTCGTACGTCGTCCCGGCTTTCGCCGGCGCGCAGCCGGTCGAGAGCGTCGTCGGCTCGACGGCCGAAAATCTTGTACAGGCCTTCGGCCCGGAGTCTGGACACGGATACCTCGTGGTTCGGGCCGCGGAGGAACGGAACGGTTGATACCGGTTCCGGGCCGGAGCACCGCCGTGAAGAGGGCGCCGGCGCCGCGGGCTGCTGGATGCGGGAGTACGGCCGGTGCAAAAACGTCACGGCAGCGGCGCACGTCCGGGGTCGAACGCCTTTCCCGAGTCCCCCGAGAAAGTTGTATCCCGCATTTGTTACCGGGCGTGACTTGCCCGAGTGATTCCGAGAGGAAACATAGAGAGATTCACGTCTCATCAACGCAAACCCATATGTCCAAATTCACCACCATTTATCGCATTCGACCTCACCCATTCACTGTGATCTCCCGGTGATCATCACGTAATTCCGACGTGACGACATGGCCACATCCATGACCCTCGGTCATCGAATGACCACTCGACGGCGCACTCCGCACCTCAATCGCCGCGCACGGGCGCGCACTCCGGCGCCGTCGCCCGAATGGCCGTGGCGCGGGCGGGGCGCACATGCCCCATAGGGGTGACGTTCCCGCATTCTCCAGGTGACACAACGTCACCAGGCGGTAACGTCCCGGCGCGAGAACGCAAGCGGCGATCCCTCACTGTCGCACACCCCCCTACCGATGGAGCCTTCCGTGTCACGCTTGCTCGACGTCAGCCCCGAGGTCCGCGCCGAGATCGGCGACGACGAGGCCGCCCGCCTGGTGGCGGGGGAGACCGGCCCCCAGACCTACGCGTGCGCCTCGTGCCGCGGTGAGGGCGACACCACCTCCGTGGAAACCAGTGCGCTGCTGTATCTGGCCGAGGAGACCGCGGTGCTCGCGTTCGCGCACACCCGCTGCATCCCCTCCCAGGTGATCCCGGTGTCCGAGGCCGCGGTCGAGCCACTGCTCGCGGCGCAGGCCAACCCCGGGCTCGCGGTGCAGACCGTGGTGCCGGGCGGTCCGGTGCCGATCTCGATCACCGGGAGCATGGTGGTGTGCGCGGGCGTGACCTACGCGGCGCTCGTGGTCGAGCCCGGGGCGGCCGTGGCCCGTCCGGGCACGCCCGGCGCGCAGGACGAGTTCCTGTCGCTGCTGGGCGAGCGCGGGTTCGCGCCGATCGCCTCCCCCGAGGAGACGCTGCCGCCGCTGCTCGGCGGCTGGTCGGTACAGATGACCGACGGCTACCTGACCGCGGTGCTGTTCCCGGGCGCGGGCGGGCGCACCGAGGCGTGGTGGCAGGCGCAGACCCCGGCCGAGGTGCCCGAGGCGTGGTTGAACGCCGCCAAGACGCACAGCGTCGTACTGCTGTTCGCCGCCCCGGTCGGCACCATCGGCATCCACACCGGCAACGACGAGTTGGCCGCCGCGCTCGGCGAGGCGGGTCGGCGAAACCTGCTCGCGGCCGGATCGGTCCCGGTCAGCGGCATCTGACCCGGCCGCGCGGCAGCCTCGACCGCGCGCGGCCCGCGTGGGAGGCGACCTGTACCGGGTCGCCTCCCGACGCTCCGATAGCGTGCCGAGCCATGGAGCACTACGACGCGGCCTACGGCGACGAACTGGTTTCCCAGGACCGGCGGCACATCTGGCACCCGTATGCGAGCACCGAGGGCGAAGCGCCGCTGTTCCCCGTGGTCGGCGCCGACGGGGTCCGGCTCCGGCTCGCCGACGGGCGTGAGCTGGTCGACGGCATGTCGTCCTGGTGGGCCGCGATCCACGGCTACAACCACCCGGTCCTGAACGCCGCCGCGCACGCGCAGGTGGACACGATGGCGCACGTGATGTTCGGCGGGCTGACCCATCCGCCGGCCGTGCGGCTGGCCCGGCGCCTGGTGGAGATCACCCCCGAGCCGCTGACCAAGGTGTTCTTCGCCGACTCCGGCTCGGTCGCGGTCGAGGTGGCGCTGAAGATGGCGCTCCAGTACCAGCGCGGGCGCGGCCGGCCCGAGCGCACCCGGCTGTTGACCGTGCGCGGCGGTTATCACGGCGACACGTTCGGCGCGATGTCGGTGTGCGACCCGATCGGCGGGATGCACCACCTCTTCTCCGGGGTCCTGCCCACGCACCTGTTCGCGCCGATCCCGCCGGCGGGCTTCGACACTCCGCTGCGCGACGAAGACACCGCCGGGATCGAGGAGTTGCTGGACCGACACGGCTCGACGGTGGCGGCCGTCGTCCTCGAACCGATCGTGCAGGGCGCGGGCGGTATGCGCTTCCACTCCCCGGCCTACCTGCGCCGGATCCGCGAACTGTGCTCGCGACACGGGGTGTTGCTGATCGCGGACGAGATCGCCACCGGATTCGGCCGAACCGGCGAACTGTTCGCGTGCGACCACGCGGGCATCGCGCCCGACATCATGTGCCTGGGCAAGGCCCTGACCGGCGGCTACCTGACCATGGCCGCCACGCTCTGCACCGACGAGGTGGCCCGAACCATCTCGCGCGGCGAGGGCGGCGCGTTCATGCACGGCCCAACCTTCATGGCCAACCCCTTGGCCGCCGCAATCGCCGCAGCCAGCGTCGACCTGCTCCTCTCAGAACCCTGGCGCGACCGAATCACCACCCTGTCCGACGGCCTACGCAAGGGCCTGGCCCCGGCCCGCACCCTGCCCGGCGTAGTCGACGTCCGAGTCCTCGGCGCAATCGGCGTCATCGAACTCGCCACCCCGGTAAACATGGCGACGATCCAACCCGCCTTCGTAGAACAGGGCGTCTGGATCCGCCCCTTCGGCCGCCTCGTCTACACGATGCCCCCCTACATCACACCCCCGAACGACCTAACCAAAATCACCACCGCGATGATCAAGGTCATCCACACCCACACCTGACCCCCACCCTCCGCACGAACACGGCCGCCAGAGGCGGTGGGACACCCCACGCAAGCCCCCACCCCCATGGCGCGTCAGCGCCCACGAGGGGGGCCGCCCACGCGATCGACGCGCGCAGCGCGGAGAGCGGCGGAGCCGCCAGTTTTGGGCCGGATGGCCCGGAGCGAAGCGGAGGGACAGCCGGCCCCGAGCGAGGGGCCACTTTTCTGCGGAGGAGCGAAGCGGGGGAGCAGAAAAGTGGCCCCTCGCGAGCCGGCGCGAAGCGCCCAACAAGAAGCACCGCCGCCGACACGACTCCGACCCCCCGCCACCCCCTGAGACCGCAACGCCCACCCCGCCCTCGCCACACGGCGCCCCACAGCCCCACCCGCCGCCGCCACCGCAAACACCCAAACGCCCCCACCACCCGTAGCACTCCGTATATATCCAGTAACCGTTCGAATCCGCCCCCGCAACCGCCGCAGCTTCCGCTCGTTGGACCCGGTGTGTTCAGTTTCGATGACTCCATCAGCAGCCGGGCCCTCGGCCACCCCGCCCTCTCCGTGGGGGCCGCCGCGTCGTCCGGTCACGACGTCCTGACGCCGATCTACAACACGCTGGAGACCGAGTGGCGGCGGATGTTCCGCGCGGTCCCGCACGAGCGTACGAACGAGGACTACGCCGCGAGCCGGCCCTCGTACGGCGCGCCCGCCGCGATCAGCCACGCCTACGCGCAGGACCCCCCGTTCCCGAACTTCACGCTGCCCACCCAGGGTGGCTACTCCCCATACGGCCGGCACCGGGGCGCGTCCCTGGTCCCCGCCCAACCGTCGCGCGCATCGGGCCCGCACGGCCACCTGCCGCTGTAGCCCGAGGGTGCGCGCGCAAGGATCCCGAAACGACGAAGACGCGAAGACGAAGGGCCCGGACGCCGTGCGCGTCCAGGCCCTTCCTGGTCGTCCACGGGCCACCACAGCCCGCCGCACTCACCGACCGGTCTTGCGACCCCGCTTTTCCCTGACCTTCATCCGGATCTCGATCGGCGTGCCCGGGAAGCCGAACTCCTCGCGCAACCGGCGCTCGATGAAGCGACGGTAGCCGGCCTCCAGGAAGCCGCTGGTGAACAGCACGAACCGGGGCGGCTTGGTGCCCGCCTGGGTACCGAACAGGATGCGGGGCTGCTTGCCGCCGCGGATCGGGTGCGGGTGCGAGGCCACCAGCGTGCCCAGGAACGCGTTCAGCTGCCCGGTGGGGATGCGCTTCTCCCAGCTGGCCAGCGCCGTCTCGATGGCCGGGACCAGCTTCTCCATGTGCCGCCCGGTCAGCGCCGAGACGTTCACCCGGGGCGCCCAGGTGACCTGGACCAGGTCCTGCTCGATCTCGCGTTCGAGGTAGTAGCGGCGCTCCTCGTCCATGAGGTCCCACTTGTTGTACGCGATCACGATCGCGCGCCCCGCCTCGACGGCGAGCGAGATGATCCGGGTGTCCTGCTCGGTCAGCCGCTCGCTGGCGTCGATCAGGATCACCCCGACCTCGGCCTTCTCCAGCGCGGCCGTGGTGCGCAGCGACGCGTAGAAGTCGGCGCCCTGGGTCAGGTGCACCCGGCGGCGGATGCCGGCGGTGTCGATGAACTTCCAGGTCTTGCCGCCGAGCTGGATCAGCTCGTCGACCGGGTCGCGGGTGGTGCCCGCGATCTTGTCCACGACCACCCGGTTCTCGCCGGCGACCTTGTTCAGCATGCTCGACTTGCCCACGTTCGGGCGGCCGAGCAGGGCGACCCGGCGCGGGCCGCCCTCGGTGACGCCGAAGCGCTGTGCGGGGGCCTCCGGCAGGATCGCGAGCGCCGCGTCGAGCAGGTCGCCGCTGCCGCGTCCGTGCACGGCCGAGACCGGCCAGGGCTGGCCCAGGCCGAGCGACCACAGCGCGGCGGCGTCCGCCTCCTGGGCCATGTTGTCGACCTTGTTGGCGGCCAGCACGACCGGCTTGCCGGCCTTGCGCAGCACCCGGACCACGGCCTCGTCGCTGTCGGTGGGGCCGACGATCGCGTCGACCACGAACATCACCGCGTCCGCCGACTCGATCGCGTATTCGGCCTGGACCGCCACCGACAGGTCGATGCCGACCACGTCGCGCTCCCAGCCGCCGGTGTCCACGACGGTGAAGCGGCGGCCGTTCCAGGTGGCCTCGTAGTAGACCCGGTCGCGCGTCACCCCGGGGGTGTCCTCCACGACCGCCTCGCGGCGCCCGATGATCCGGTTGACCAGCGTGGACTTGCCCACGTTGGGTCGTCCGACGACGGCCAGCACCGGCAGCGGGCCGGACGCCTCCCCGTCGTGCCCGCCGCGGGCGGGGGCGTCCCCTTCGACGTCGACCCACTCGTCGGGGTCGTAGCCCGCCTCCCACGCCTCCGGGTCGAAGGCGCCCTCGGTCGTGGCGTCGGCGTGCTGCTCCATGGGGGTGTTCCTCGTTCGGGTAGCGGTTCGGGTGAGCTCGGTCGGGGTCCTGGTCAGCTGGCGCGACCGGTCATCCGCTCGGCCTCGCGCAGGTGCGCGGTGAGCCGTTCGACGATGCGGTCGGACGCGGCCTGGACGGCCTTGCGGGTGGCCCGGCGGTCGGCGTTCTCGACGGCCCGGAAGGGCTTGCCGTAGACCACGTCGATCCGGGAGCGCAGACCCGGCAATGCACCGATCGAGGATCCCCGCGCACCGGTGCCGAGGCAGGCCACCGGGACGATGGGTGCCCCGGAGCGCAATGCCAGATATGCAAGTCCATTGTGCACTGCCGAGAAGTCGGCCTGCCCCCGCGTGCCCTCGGGGAACACCCCGAGCGCGCCGCCGGCGGCCAGCACGTCGAGCGAATCGGTGATCATCCGGCGGTCCGCGACGCCGCGCTGGACCGGGATGTGGCCGATCCCGCGCAGGATCGGGCCCAGCGCGCCGGCGAACATCTCGCGCTTGACCAGCACCTGCGTGGGTCGCGGGGCGAACGCGAAGAGCATCGGCCCGTCGACGAAGTTGGCGTGGTTGCCCGCCAGGATCACCGGACCGCTCGTCGGTACGTGCCAGGTGCCCAGCGCGCGCACCTTCCAGAAACTGCGCAGCAGCGGCTCGCCGATGAAGTGCGCGGCGCCGGCGAGCGGGGGCCTGGGGGGTGCGGGCGTGGTAGGCGCGGGCTTGGCGGTGGCGCCGAGGGTCGCGGTCACCGCACGTGTTCCGCGACCAGGGCGAGCAGGTGGTCGACCACCTGTTCGCGGTTCAGCTCGGTGGTGTCGACCAGGATCGCGCCCTCGGCCATCCCGGCGGGCGCGACCGCGCGGCCCGAGTCCAGCGCGTCCCGGCGGGCCAGGTCGGCCCGGGTGTCCTCGACGCTGGTGGCCTGCGTACCGGTCAGCTCGGCGTTGCGGCGCGCGGCGCGGGCCGCCTCGGAGGCGGTCAGGTACACCTTGACCGGCGCGTCCGGGGCCACCACGCTCGCGATGTCGCGGCCCTCGACCACGATGCCGCCCGCGCCGATCACCGCCCGCTGCAGGTCGACCAGGCGGGTGCGCACCTCGGGCACGGCGCTGACCGCGCTGACCGCCTTGGTCACCTCGTCGGTGCGGATCGGGCCGGCCGCGTCCCGGCCGTCGACGGTGATGGTGGGCCCGTCCGGCGCGGTCCCGGAGACGATCTGCGGCTTGTCGGAGGCCGCGGCCACCGCGGCCGGGTCGTGGATGTCGACGCCGTTGGTGAGCATCCACCACGTCATCGCCCGGTACATCGCGCCCGTGTCCAGGTAGCGCAGGCCCAGGCGGGCGGCGACCGCACGCGAGACGCTGGACTTTCCGGAACCGGACGGGCCGTCGATGGCGACCACGGCGGTCGCGAGCGGCGTACGGGCTTCCACGGTCGCCGACCTTTCACTTGTCTGGCTGCTTGCCGGCCCGGGGGCCGTCGCGGGTATTGCCGAACCGGGCGGCGCTGCGGAGGCCGCGGGGCGATAGGACACCGCCCGAGGGTACCGTCACGGATAGCCTTGGTCGGTTCCCCCATTATTCCGTCACCCGCCCCTTGGAGTTCCCGTCGTGCGTACCGCCGCCGTGGTCGGCACCGGACTGATCGGCACATCCGTCGCGCTCGCGCTGACCTCGCGCGGGGTCACGGTGTATCTGCGCGACCACGACAAGACGGCGGTGCAGACGGCGGCGGCGATGGGCGCGGGCCTCGACGCGGCGCCGGCCGAACCGGTGGACCTGGCGGTGCTCGCGGTGCCGCCGGGGCGGATCGCGGAAACCCTGCGGCAGGTACAGGAGTCGCGGTTGGCGCTGAGCTACACCGACGTGGCGAGCGTGAAGGAGCAGCCGCTGGCCGAGGTCGCCGCGCTGGGCTGCGACCTCGGGCGCTACATCGGCGGGCATCCGCTCGCCGGGCGGGAGCGCTCCGGGCCGCTGGCGGCGCGCGGCGACCTGTTCGAGGGGCGGCCGTGGGTGCTCACGCCCTCGCGGGAGACCGACACCGAGACGCTCAACCGGGCGCTGGAGATGGTGTCGCTGTGTCGCGCCGTACCGGTGGTGATGAAGCCGCGCGACCACGACCACGCGGTGGCGCTGGTGTCGCACGCGCCGCACCTGGTGTCCGCGCTGATGGCCGCGCGGCTGGAACACGCGCAGGACACCGACACCCGGCTCGCGGGGCAGGGGGTGCGGGACGTGACCCGGATCGCGGGCTCCGACCCGCGGCTGTGGATCGACATCCTGGGCGCCAACGCCGACGCGGTGGCCGACGTGCTGGCGGGCCTCGCCGGCGATCTGGACGCCGTGGTGGGCGCGTTGCGGTCGCTGGCGGCCGACGACGCGGCCAAGCGCGAGGTGGGCACGCGCGGCATCGAGGCGCTGCTGCGGCGCGGCAACGCCGGCCACGCGCGGATTCCTGGCAAGCACGGCGAACCGGCCGCCGTCTACGAGGCGATCCCGGTGGTCGTCCCCGACCGCCCGGGGGAACTGGCCCGCCTTTTCGCCGACGTCGGCCGCGCCGAGGTCAACATCGAGGACATCCGCATCGACCACGCCCAGGGCCGCCCGGCCGGCCTGGTCGAACTCCAGGTCGCCCCCCAACGCGCCGACGCCCTCACCCTCGCCCTACGCAACAGCGGCTGGACGGTACAACGCTGACCCCCGAGGTCCATCACCGGCGGAAACGGTCACCCAACCAACCCCGCCACCCGACCCATCGAACGGATCCGCCCGCCGCCGATCCGGCACACAGACGAGCCAAAACCCACCCCGCCCGAAAACCGAACCAACCCAAGCCAAAACGCTCCGCCCACAAACCCCAGCCCGCCCGACGCTTGAGAACCAGCGGCCCGCAGGCCGAACCAAAAACGCTCGGACCACAAACCCCAGCCCGCCCGACGCTTGAGAACCAGCGGCCCGCAGGCCGAACCAAAAACGCTCGGACCACAAACCCCAGCCCGTCCGGCGCTTGAGGACCAGCGGCCCGCAGGCCGGCCGACACGCCACCGGCCCGGCATCGGGCACAGGCGAACCAAAACCCAGCCCGTCCGGCGCATGAGGACCAGCAGGCCGCAGGCCGGCCGACACGCCGCCGGACGGCCATCGGACACAGGCGAGCGCACAGCCAGCCCGTCCGGCGCTTGAGGACCAGCGGGCCGCAGGCCGGCCAACCCGCCACCGATCCGGCATCGGGCACAGGCGAGCCGACCCCCAGCCCGTCCGGCGCATGAGGACCGGCGGCGACCCCACACCCCATTCCCGCTCCGCGGTCAGCGAAGGGCGTTGAGGTGGGCGGCTCGGCGGGTCAGGTGGTTGCGTTCGGCGAGGTTGCCGGCCTTGTGGGCCGCCTCGGCGTACAGCCGTGCCGCCGTCGCCGGGTCGCCGTCGCGTTCGTGGAGGTACGCCGCCACCGCCGTGTGGCGCGGCAGCGAGTCGTCCAGCGCCGCGAGTGCCGCCAGTCCGGCGCGTGGTCCGTCGGCCTCGCCCACGGCCACCGCGCGGTTGAGCCGGACCACGGGGTTGTCGGTCAGGCGCATCAGCTCGTCGTACCACTCGACGATCTGCACCCAGTCGGTCTCCTCGGCGGCCGGCGCGTCGGCGTGCAGCGCCGCGATGGCGGCCTGGGCCTGGTACTCGCCCAGCCGGTCGCGGACCAGCGCCGCCTGCAGGATCGCCACGCCCTCGGCGATCATGCGGGTGTCCCACCGGCCCCGGTCCTGCTCGGCGAGCGGCACCAGGCCGCCGTCCGGCGAGGTCCGGGCGGCGCGCCGGGCATGGTGGAGCAGCATCAGCGCGAGCAGGCCCGCGACCTCCGGGTGGTCGATCGCGGCGGCGAGCTGCCGGGTGAGCCGGATGGCCTCGGCGGCCAGGTCCACGTCACCGGAGTAGCCCTCGTTGAAGACCAGGTACAACACGCGCAGCACCGTGGCCACATCGCCGGGCCGGTCGAACCGCACGCCGGCGACCGTGCGCTTGGCCCGGCTGATGCGCTGTGCCATGGTCGCCTCGGGCACCAGGTACGCCTGGGCGATCTGGCGGGTGGTCAGCCCGCCGACGGCACGCAGCGTGAGCGCGACGGCCGAGGACGGCGTCAGCGACGGGTGCGCGCACAGGAAGTAGAGCCGGAGCGTGTCGTCCGCCGCGGGCGCGGGCCCGGGCGCCGGCTCCTCGTCGACGAGGTCCTCGCGCCGGCGCCGGGCCGCGTCCGCGCGGGTCGCGTCGAGGAACTTGCGCCACGCCGCGGTGACCAACCAGCCCTTCGGGTCCCGCGGCGGGTCGGTCGGCCAGACGCGGATCGCCTCGACCAGCGCGTCCTGTACGGCGTCCTCGGCCGCCGCGAAGTCGGCTCCGCGGCGGACGAGGATCCCGAGCACGCTCGGCGTGAGGCCGCGGAGCAGTGTCTCGTTCATGCCGGTGGTCACGTCACTCCGCGATGGTGTGCTGCGAGGGGCTCATGAACGGGCGCACCTCCAGCCACTCGTGGATCGGCTTGCCGCCCGCGCCGGGGGCGGCCGACAGTTCCCCGGCCAACTCGACGGCGCGCTCGTAGGTGTCGACGTCGATGATCATCCAACCGGCGATCAGGTCCTTGGTCTCGGCGAACGGGCCGTCGGTGACCGGCGGGCGCCCCTCGCCGTCGTACCGGACCCAGGCCCCCTGCGGGGTCAGCGCCTGACTGTCGACGAACTCGCCGGTCTCCTTCAGGCGATCCGCGAAGTCGTTCATGTATCCCACGTGCGCGGTGATCTCCTCCGGCGTCCAACGGTCCATCGGCACGTCGTTGACCGAGGCCGGAGCGCCGCGGTAGTGCTTGAGCAGCAGGTACTTGGCCATGATCGTTCTCCTCGAAGGCGGTGCGCCCATTGTGGTCGCGCTCACCCCGGGGACGAAGCCGGCCACGCGATCTCGACACGGTCGGCCACATTTTTTCCGCCCCGCCCCGAACAGGCCGAGCGAGCCCCTCGCGCCACACCCGGCCCCACCACCACACCACCCCGGCCGCGCCGCGGGCCATCACCCGTCCCCGGCGCCGGGAGGCTTCAGCGGGGTGGGTTCTGTTCGGACCAGCGGCGGCCCAGTTCGGTGCGGAAGTCCTCGCCCCATTGGCTGTTGAGGAGGATTTCCTCGATCAGCGGGTTCGGGGAGCGGTCCCGGCGGTCGGAGAGTACGCAGATCGCGATCTGGCGCAGCACCCCCTTCGTGTCGGTCTTGGGGGCCAGCACCACCACGAGGAGCTGTTCGAGCAGCTTGCGGGTGCGTTTCTCGCCCGCGCCGGCCGCCTCCAGGCGGTCCCCGAACTGTTCGGCGTCCAGCACCGTTTCGCGCATCGCCCGCATGTCGTCCGGGTTCCACGCCTCGGGGGCCAGCTGGCGGCGGCGCTGTTCCAGGCGCGTGGTCAGCCGGTCCGCGATCACCGGCAACACCCGCAGGTCGGCCAACCGCAGCGCGACCGCGAGGGTGACGATGTTGTCGATCGCGGCGACCTCGGTCTTGGCCGCGCCGCCGCCGAGCGCGCGTTCGCGCAGCGTCGGCTTGTCCGGAAGACGCTTGACCGCGCGCCGTATCTTGTTCACCTCGGTGTCCGGGATGCCGAATTCGGCCCACACGCTCCACGGCGCGTTCCCGGCGCTGGTCGGCGGCGTGCCCGGGGTCGGCGGGCTCTCGCGTCCGCCGACCGCGCCCGGTTCGGCGTCCGGGTCCGCGTCGAGGTCGTCGTCGGTGTGCGGCAGCGCGGGTATCGGCAGTTCGCCGCGCTCCTCCTCGAAGCCCGGCCACGGCCCGGTGAAGGCGTCCTCGATCTCCTCGAACACCGCACCGTCGTCGGCGTACCAGGTCACATCCGCGGCGTCCGCACTCGCGGCGGCCGGAGCCGAGTACGGCAGCGACGGCCGGGGCGGCGACACGGTCGACGCGGCCCGGGGCGCCGAGGGCTCCGCCGGGTAGGGGAACGCCGGCTCCTCCTCGGCCGTGGTCACCGTCACCACCCGGGGCTCCCGCTCGACGCGCTCCGCCGCGTCGCCGCGCCGTACCCGCTCCGCCGCGGCCACCAGCGCCTTCTCGCTCGCCAGCCCCCGGTCCCGAACCGGCGCCGGCGCGACCGCGGCGGCGCGCGGCGGCGCGGGCACCGGCACCGGCGCGGGCTCGTACAGGGGCACACGCGCGGGCGCGACCGCCGCCGCACCCGACCCGGACCCCGAGCCCCGCCGTCCCAACCGGGCGCAGATCTCCCGGGACCGCTCCTCGGCCCGCTCGTGCGGCAGCGGCCGCAGGTCGCGCATGCCCTCCAGGAGCCGGTGGATCCCCGGCCAGTCGGTGTCGGTGTACCGGCTCACCAGCAGCGCCGCCGCATGCGCGTGCACGTCCGAACCGGCCTTGGGCTCCTCCCCCACCACCAACCGGTAGCGGCCCGCCCACGGCTGCGCGTCGCGCGGCCGGCGCGGCAGCACCACGAACCTCGGCTTGCCCGAGTGGTCCAGCGTCTCGAAGGTGGAGAACGTGAAGGACACCGGCACCAGCCACAGCAGCAGGTCGGACAACCCCCACAACATCGGCACCGGATCGATGCCCACGTCCGCCTGGCGGAACGAGAAGAACCGGCCCGGGTGCCGCAGTACGGCGGCGACCGCGACCTCCAGCAGATAGGCCTGCTCGCGTGCCCGGCCGCGCAGCCGCTCGGCGTGCCCGTCCAGCGCGGCGGCCACGAAGTCCGGGGCCAGCGGCGCGAGTCCGTAGCCGCGCGGGATGTCCTCCAGGGCCGGCTCCCCCGCCCACACGGCCTCCTGGGTGAGCACGAGCGCGGCATGCGGGCCCAGGTCGCGGCCGGGGTCGAGCAGTACGCGCGCGTTGTTCCCGTCGACCACGTACTCGCGCCGGACCACCGCCGCGCCGCGACCGGTGTGCACCAGCGCGACGCTGGTCACCGGCGCCCCCCGGTCCTCCGCGTCGACCGCCACGTGCTCGCGCAACTCGTCGTGCCAGCCAAGCAGTTCGTCCCGAGACACGGAGGAGGCGATCGGCCCCAGGCCGCGCCCGCCGAGCAGGCTGTCGTCCTGGCGCCGGTAGACGATCTGGCGGAACCCGTCCGCCTCGGCCCCGGTCGGCGGCTGGTTCCCTCCCGGCTGCGCCGTGCGTGCCGTGCGTGCCGTCATGGCTACGGTCCCGTCCTGTGTGGCATGGTCTGGAAGCTCTCCACCGTCAGTCGCCCCATCTCGAGCAGAAACGGCTCGCGATAGCGGGAGGAACACAGCACGTCCACGAGCACGTTCTGATAATCCGCCCACACCCGCAAGGACGTCCGAAGGGCCCAGACCGTGCCCGCGACGTCGACGGCCAGCGTGGGCAGCACGTCGGCGCCGAATCTGGGCCGCTTGACCTCGGCCACGGTGTGCCGGGCCACCATCTCCACCAGCCGACACAGCGTCTCCCTCGGGGCGCCGCAGGTGTCGAGGGTGTTGATGTCCTCGGACAACCGGCCGAGCACCCTCGCGTAGGTCTGCCTGGTGTGCCGCTCCGGCCGACCGCCGTCGCCGTAGGCGGGATGCAGGAGCCGATCCAGCCGGTACACCACCGGGGCCAACAGCGGCGGCCGGGCCAGCAGCAGCGCGACCGCCAGCGAGGCGGAGTCGACCTTGGTCAAAACGTCGCGGAAATCGCTCGTCTCGTGCCCGCTACTCCGGGCCAGCAGCCCGTCGGCCGCCTCCAGCGCGGCGTAGCCGTTGCGGGACGCGCCCAGGCGTTCCCACTCCCCCGGGTCCCACGTGCCGCGCGCGAGTCGGCCCGTCGGACCGTTCGGGGGCAACACCGGACGGCTGCCCGAGCCGGACTCGGGCCGGGGGGACGCCCCCGGCACGGGGGCGAGCCGGTCCGGGCGGGGCGGGACCGGCCCGTCGCCGCCCACCGTCGGGCGATATGCCGGCATCGGCCCGGCCCGGTTCGCCCCGTCGCCCGCCCGCCACGCGTCGGCCTGCCCGGACCGCCCGGACCCCGGCGGCGCCGAACCCGACTGCCCGGGCCCCGACAGCGCCGAACCCGACTGCCCGGGCCCGGGCGACGATGGGCCCGGCCGCGCGTATCCCGGCGCGGCGCCCCGGCCGTACCGATCCCGCTCGGGATACCCACCGGTCTCGCCCGCGCAGTCCTGCTCGTCGTCCTCGCTCCCGTTGATCCAGGTCTCCGTATAGCCGTTCTCCCAACGTTCGGCGCCGGCCTGCGACTCGGGCGGCACGGGCGGTCCCTGCGGTCCCCGCGAGGCCGGCGGGGCCTGTGCGGCCCGCGGCGGCTCCGGCGCCCGGGGCTCCGGCGCGGCGGCGACCGCCGGTGCCGGCCGGGTGGCGTCCGATTCGAGCGCCAGCACCAGATCGGCGACCTCCCGATACGAAGCCCCGTCGGCGCCGATCGCCGTCTCGATCCGGGCCAGCAGCGCATCCACCTCGGTCCACGGGCGCGTGCAGTACCACTGCACCAGCAGGCCGGCGGCGTCGCGGAACACGTCCTGCCCCGGCTGCGGCTCGGCGCGCGGGTCGATCCGCAACCGGTTGGCCGGCTCCGGCGCGTTCGGCCAGCGCGGGACCAGGACGAATCGCGGCTTCAGCGCCGCGTCGCTGGTCTCGTAGGTGGAGAAGGTCCACATGCCGGGCGCGATCGGTTGCGCCAGGTCGAACACGCCCCACAGCAGCGGCACCATGTCCGCGCCGACGTCGTTCTGATGCAGGGTGAAGGTGCGGTGATGGTCGCGCAGTACGGCCGCGAGCACCACCTCCAGCAACTCCGGCCGGGCCCGGGCCCGCTCGCGCAGTTGTCCGAGAATGGCCGGGTCGAACGCCTCCGGGCGGATCGTGGTGCCGCGCAGCGGTGCGTTCTCGGGCACCTCGGCGAGCGGGGTCCTGGACCCGGTGAGTCCGCCGCCGCGTTCCTCGTGCAGCCACGCGGTGGCCAGCATCGTGTGCGCCCCGACGCTGAGTTCGGGGTCCACCAGGACGTGCGCGTTGGTTCCCGGTCGGTTGCCGGCGTGGACCGCGGCCTCGCGCAGCACCAGCGCGTGCCGGTTCTCCAGGCGTACCCGGCAAAAGCTCCAGGCGGGGGTCTCCGGCAACGAGCGGTCCATCGAGACGTGCTGCTCCAAGCCGCCGTGCCAGTCCCGGAGTTCGCTCAGACCCAGCGACGTGGCGACCGGGCCCATGCCGCGCCCGCCCAGGAGGTGATCGTAGCTCCAGCGATAGACGATCTCGTCCAGTCGATCCGCTGTGGCGTCCACCGCGTCCGCTGCCATCTCACACCCCCACCCGCTCGATGCCGGCCTGATCGAGCATGCCGCACATCGCGAGGATGGACACCACCGGTTCCAGAACCCGGCGCGGCCGGATGCCGCCGGGGAAGTGCCCGTCCCGCTCTCGCGCGCCGGTCGCCGAGACGAAGTGCATGGTGCAGCGCCGGAATTCCTCGAACGGGCTGAGCCAGGCGCCGGCGTCGTGCGCGTACAGGAACGAGTACACGTCGCGGCTCTCGGCGTCCGTGCGGGCCGGGTCCACCACCCCGGGTCGGGGCGGCTGCGAGCCCAACCAGGCGTCCACGGGCGGCTCGAAGCGGATCAGGTCGGACTTGGTCACCGCGACGGCGACGGGCTGGTCGAGCAGCGCGGCCGTACGCGGCAGCCGGTCCATCACCGCGGCGAAGGTGCGGTCGCCCCGGCGCAGGCCCGCGGTGTCCTCGCCGTCCCGGGTCAGCCGGCGCAGCTCCGGCAGGTCCACCGCGACCACCGGGTCCACCACGAACACGAACGCGTCCGCGGCGGCCAGGAATTGCATCTCCCTGCCGCCCCGCGCCAGGTCCTCGCCGCTGACGTCGAAGAAGGCGATCGGCCGGGTCCGCCCGCCCGCGCGCAGCAGCAGCGCGTCGGCGAACTGCACGAGGTTTCCCTGGTGGTTGACCGTGGTCCCGAGCATCTGTCCGCGCTGCAACAGGTCGACCCGGTCCCGCAGGTATTCCTGGTGGTGGCCGGCGTCCACCGGCACGTGCGTCACCCCGTATCGGCGCAACCCGCCCGCGTCGATCTCGGCGATCATCGCGGCCAGCAGGTGGGTCTTGCCCGAGAGGCCGTCGCCGATGAGACCGACCACCAGCGGCGGTTCGTGGATCATGTAGTTGGTCGGCAGGAAGTGCTCGCGCTCCTCGTCGCCGGTGGGGTTGGGGCAGCGCATGAAGGTGGTGATCATGCGGTCGTGCCGCTTGACCGGGTCGGTGACCGTGCTCAGGTCGACCCGCTCGTAGCGTAGCCGGGCGTCGCGCTCGTAGAGGTCGTTCTCGTTCCAGCGGACCAGGTCCAGGCAGAAGGGGCAGCGCACCACGGGTCGATTCGAGTCGGTGGGATCGGCCGCCGGGGCGCCGGCGGACGCGGTGACGACGGTGATCGTCTCGCCGGCCCCGCGCGCGGGCTCGCGGGGTGGTGGGGTCCGGCCGGCGGTCCCGGGCGGGGCGCCGACCGGTCCGGAGGCCTGGCCCGCCGGCGGCTCCTCGCGCGGTCGGGTGGTCCGGGCCTCCTGGCGGGTGCCCAGCGCGTCCAGCCGCTGCCGGATCGCGTTCACCCGGTCCGCCTCGGGCAGCGTGTGCACCTCGGTGGGTACGTTGAGCAGTCGGTGGAAGCCCGACCAGCCGGAGCCCACGTAGTGCCGAACGATCCGCCGGGCCAGTTCGCGGTGCGGGTCGAACGGCTCGCCGTGGCCGGTCAGATCGACCCGGACGCGCGGCCCGGGCGGACCGGACGGCACCCGGGGCAGCGCGATGAAGCGCGGCGCCCCGTTGGGGTCGTCGACCGCGTCGTCGACCTCGAAGGTGGAGAACGTCCACGGTCCCGGGAGCAGCGCGGTGAGCAGGTGTTGCAGGCCCCACAGCAGCACGGTGGCGTCCTCCGCGCCGGCCGGCAGCAGGGCCAGCCGGGCCCGGGGGCGGCGCAGCACGGCGGCGACGAGCACTTCGAGCGGGTCGGCCAGTCGCTGGGACCGCTCGTGCAGGTCGCCGGCGGCGACCTCGAAGGCCGCGGCCAGGCGCTCGTCGGGCAGCGGTTTGAGGCCGTAGCCCGGCTGGACCCGGTCCGGGTCCAACGCCCCGGGCGCGCGCCGCTCCAGCGAGCCCCACGCGATCGCGTCGAACGGCGCGATCGCGTCCCGGGGGCCGACCAGCACGTGGGCGGAGTTGTTCAGCCGCTGGCGGCGCGCGTCGGCGGAGAACTCCCGGCGGATCAGCGCCACTCCGAGCGGGGTGTCGAGCAGACACACGCTGGACGCCGGGCAGGCGGGGTCGCCGTAGTCCATGGTGACCGCCTCGGCCAGCCCGGTGCGGGTGTGCCAACCGAACACCTCGTCGCGCCCCAGCGAGGTGGCGACCGGAACGATGCCGCGGCGCCCGAGCAGCCCGTCCGGGTCCCAGCGGTACACGATCTGATGCAACATCAGCCGACCTCACCTGCCGTCGCGTTCGACTCGTCCGATGTGCCCGGTCCGACCCGGCCCGTCGTGTTCACCCCATCCGGTCCTTCCCGAAGAGCCGAAACCGTCCGGTCCTCGGCGGCTCGCCGGGCCTGCCCGGCGGCTCCGGGGGCCTGGGCGGCAGCACCGGCGGCGGTCGGTCCTCGGCGCCCGCCCGGTACGCCGGCGGCGGTTGTCCGGGCAGCGGCATGCGCTGCCGTTTGCGTTCCATCGCCGCCTCGTAGCCGCGCCGCCCCTCGGCGAGCGGGTCGTATTGGGCGTGGCCCGCCAGGTACGGGTCCGGTTCGCCGAGCCGGCGCAGCAGTTCGGCGGCGCCCGGGCGGCGTACCGCGTCCGCCTCGAACACGCCCTGGAACAGGTCGAGCAGCAGGCCCTGGGTCTCCACGCCGACCGGGACGCGGCCCTGGCGGATCGGGCGTCCGGTGGTGACGTGGTAGGCGACCTGCGCGGCCGACCAGACGTCGTCGTGCGGATCGGCCGGTCCGGGCCCGCGCAGCGGCCCCGGCGCGGCCCACAGCGCGGTGCCCAGGCTGCTGCGCGGCTCGCCGGCCAGCGCCGCGTGGCCGAAGTCGACCACCTGGAGCCGGCGTTGCTCGCGCTGCCAGCGCACGCTGCTCGGCGTCAGGTCGCCGTGGACGACGCCGGCCGACTCGAGGTAGCGCACGGTACGAAAGATGGCCCGGCGGAACGCGTCCTGCTCTTCGGTGAGGAGTTTGCCCACCACGTCCTCGGCGGGCGGACAGGGGCTCGCCTCCAGGAGCAGGAACGGCTCGACCCCGTCGAAGTCGTGTCCGGCCACCCGGGCCAGCTCGCGCGGATATCCGGCGCCGCCGAAGGTGCGCACCAGGCGCAGCAGCACCCGGATCTCCGTCTCCAGGCTCGCCTCGGCGCCCACCCGGCGTCGCGGGTCCAGCCGCCCGAGCCGCTTCTGCACGAAGACGCTGCCGTCCTCCACGTCGCGCACGTCGCGGATCCGGAACGGCTGCCCGGGCGGGGCCGGCCGGTCCGGGCCGAACTCGACCCGGCGCTCCACCGAGTAGCCCTCGGGGTCGGTGTAGCCGAGCTTGCCCTCGGCCGACGGCTCGCCCGCCTGCCCCGCGCCCCCGCTCACGGCGCCCATCCGCCGTCGTACCGGTCGTCACCCGCACCGGGTCGGTCGGCGCCGCCGGCGCTCTCCTCCCAGATCCGCGCGTCGTCCACCGAGCCGGGCAGCAGCGGCAGCAGGCGCAACACGCCGGCCATCCGCCCGCCGCCGGTCCACACCAGTTCGTGCTCTATCGGGTGCCCGGTGCGGCGCTCGCGCAGCGCCTCGCGCACGGCGGGGCGCACCCCGCGCGGGGCGAAGCGCACGCTGACGGTGTGCGTCGGCGCGTGGTCGAGCAGGATCAGCTGGTCGCTCGCGCACAGCTGCAACATCGAGTGCGCCGCGGGCTGCCCGAGCAGTTCGGCGATCCGGTCCGCGTCGCCGCCGACCGCCTCGCCGACGTGCGGACGGTCCTGGCCCTGCCGGCCGAACGGCGGCGCGGCCTGTACCCCGTTGTGCGCGAGGTGGTCGGCGTACGCGCGCAGCACGGGTCGCAGTTCGGGCGCCGCGCCGCGCCGGGAGACCTCCGCCGGGTCGCGCTCCAGGAGCGGCCACAGCGGCTCGAACGCGGCGTGGAGCGCGTCCACGAGGTCGCCGAGCACGGTGTCGTACAGGCTCGCCCCGGCCGCGCCCGGCGGCGGGCCAGAGGGCGGCGCGGGACGGCCGGGGGGCGGGTAGGCACCGGTGCCGAAGGCCTCCGCGCCGGGATACGGCGGTACCGGGCGCCCCGGCGGCGGGTAGCCGCCGGTGCCGGGATTGCCTCCGCCGGGGTACGCCGGCGCGGAGGGGAAGCCCGGGGTCGGGCGACCGCCGCTGCCGAAGGTGTCCGCGGCCGGGTCCGGTCCGGCCGGCTCGCCGGTGAACTGCCGCTCCAGCGCGGCCGCGTCGTCGGTCAGGAGTGTGGCGCTCTCCTCCAGCAACGCGGCCAGCACGGTGGCCCGGTCCACCGCCTCGCGGCGCGGGCCGGCCAGCGCCCAGTCGTTCCACACGGTGCGCACGAGCAGCCCGTGCAGCCCGTGCAGCGCACGGGTGGCCGCGCCCAGGCCGAGCACGTGGTCCCAGTGCCGCACCCGCAACCGCCAGTCCAGGCCGGGCAGCACGAGCAGTACGGCCAGGCCGAGCACCAGGGCGAGCGGCCCGACGCCGGTCGGCGGATCCCACGCCCGCCCCGCGAGCACCCCGCAGACCGCGCCGACCAGGGTCACCAGGCCGGTGACCACGATCATCGGCAGCGCCTCGGGCGGCAGCACGGCCCGGCCCTCGCGGTCCGGGCGCCGGGCGGTGATCAGGATCGATCCGAACAGCGCGAGCACCACCGCCAACCCGGCGCCGGCCACGCCGAAGGCGGGCCACAGGGCGGTCAGGAACGCGCCGACCAGCAGGCCGGCGACGATGCCGACGTGGGCCGGGCCGAGCGGGAACGCGGCCGGGCGCAGGTAGCGGGTGAGGAAGCCGTCCGAGCAGCTCTGGTCCACCTCGTGGGCCCGGGCGGCGCCCGCCCCGGGGGTGATCCGGTCGGCGAGTTCGCGCAGTCGTTCGGCCAGCCCGCGCAGCCCCTCGGGGCGGTCGAAGGCGGCGGCGGTACGGGTGTACAGGGCCGCGGCCACCGAGTTCGCGCCGAGCCCGGGGGGCTCCGGGATGACCACGCCGACCTGGTCCAGCCAGGCCCGCCCGTCCGCGTCGAATCCGGCCGCGCCCCGGCCCACGGTCTGCCGGACCAGGTCCCGGTAGTCCCGCAGCACGGTCGCCGCGTCGGCGATCTCGCCGTCGATCGAGCGCCCGCCCCGCCCGGCCGAGCCGTAGAGCGCGACCGGCGCGGCCAGCGCGGTCAGCCGCTGCTGGGCCCGCTTGAACCCCTGCTCGGCATGCGCCCACCGCACCCCGAGCACACCGTCCGGACGCACGCACTCGCGCACCCCGCCGGTGGTGGTGGCCAACCCGGCGCCCTGCTCGTCGGCCAGCGCCGCCAGCGGCTCCGGCCAGGGTTCGTCGACCCCGCCCTCGGCGCCGGCCAGCCGCTGCACGGCGCGTATCCGGGCCCGCTGTACCGCGTCGTCCCGGATCCGGTGCACGAACACGTTCATCCCGGGGGCGGCGATCGAGCGGGGCATCTCGGTCACCCCGGCGAGCACCTGGTCGAACACCTCGGGCTGGCTCAGCACGTCGACCAGCGGCGCGAGCGCGTCCGCGTCGTCGGGGGTGAGCACCACGCCGGGTGCCCGTCCCGGCGCCCATTCGGTGCCCCGGACGTCGCCGACCCACAGCGTGGCCGCGTCGCTGCCCGCGAGCTGGCCGGGTCGGCGCAGCACGATCGAGCCGTCCACGGGCGCGCCGACCGCGACGCACACGACCTTGCTGTACATGCCGGCGAAGATCCGCTCGTACGCGTGCCGGTGCGCCACCAACTCGTCGACGGAGTCGAGCACGAGCACCCGGTCGGCGTCCACGTTGCGGGTCCCGGCGGGCACCCGGGTGCGCGCGTAGGCGGTCTGTACGTCGGCGAAGGTCCGGGCCGCCATCACCGTGTCGTACTCGGTGCGCAGGTCGACCACGATCACCAGCGGGCGCGGGATGCCCGCGCCCGGAACGGCGGTGTCGGTCACCAGCCACCCCCGGGCAGTTCGCGCTCGTCGTGGTCCTCGGGCGGGTCGAGCCGTCGGGTGCGGTCCAGGCCGTCGAGGCGGATCGTGTGGTCGTCCGGATCGGGCTCGTCGAGGCCGGGCCGGTCGTGCGGGTCGTACGGATCACGCGCGGGGCGCGGGTCGTACGCGTCCCGGGCACCGCGCGCGTCCCGGTCCGCGCGCGGCAGCGCCGGCGGATACGGGTCGTAGGGTTCGTCCCGCTCGGTCCGCCCACGGCGCTCCGAGGCATCCCTGTCGTCCCTGTCGTCCCGGTCGTCCCACCGCGGCGCCGGCTTGTCCAGGCTCGGTCGGGTCGCCTCGGGCGAGTCCGCGTCGCGCCACGCGTCCCGGCCGCGCGGCTCCGGTACGTCCCGCCGCTCCCGCTCCTCCTTCTCGAACACCGGGCCGCGCGGCTCCGGAACGGCCCGCCGCTCGCGCTCCTGCTCCCGAGGGTCCTCCCGGTCGTCCCGGGGTCGACGCGCCTCGCGCCGCTCCCGTTCCCGGTCCTCGCGCACCCGTTCCCGTTCGTCCCGCACCTCGCGCGCCTCGCGCACGTCCCGAACGTCGCGCGGATCGCGCGCATCACGCTCGCCGCGAAGACCCCGCGCCTCCGGCACGTCACGCGCGTCCCGCGCATCGGGCGCGTCCCGCCGATCCCGCAGGCCGCGCCCCTCCCGCACGTCCCGCGCATTCCGCTCGTCCCACGGATCCCGCTCGTCCCGCACCCGCTCGGGCCCGCGCCGCTCCCGCTCCGAACCGCGCTCGTCCCGGTCGCGGTCGCGTTTGCGCTCCCGGGCCCGCTGGTCCGCCTCCCGGTCCCACGCGTCGTCGCGCTCGTCCCTCCGGCGGTCCCGCTCCCGGCCGCGCTCGTCCGCGCGATCCCATCCGTCACCGGGTGCGTCGTCGTACCCCGCGCCCGGGTATCCCCCGTCCTCCTCGTCCCGATACTCCAGCTCGCGCAACGAGTCCCGGTTGGCGCCCTGGTGCGAGAACGACAGGTCGAGCGCGGCGGGCAGGGTGATCTCCCACAACCGCAGCAGCTCCTCCGCCCAGCCCCGGCTGCGCTCGGGCAACCGGTCACGCAGTTCGTGCAGCGTGCGCACCTGGCGCGGGGCCACCTCGTGCACGAAGTGCCGGTACAGCGGCGCCGGTTCGCGCACCCGCGAGCCCAGCCCCTCGGGGTAGGTGAGCATCAGCTGCTTGGCGAACTCCCGTCGCACCGACGCGTCGTCGGTCAGCGTCCACTCCTCGTAGGCGCGCAGCAGGCTGCCCCAGGAGGAGGCCCGGTCGAACGGGCGCAGCGGCAGTTTCATCACGGTCGACCCGTGCGGCAGCCGGATGTCGACCACCTCGGGCGAGGACCGGTCCCCGCGCGCCACCTCGACCTGGCCGTTCCACATCGCGCACAACAGCCGGTGCAGGATGTAGGCCCGGTGGCCCTCGGTGGTGGCCAGCCAGTCGTAGGTGAAGCCCAGCCGCTGCCGCCACTTGAGGAAGTCGACCGGGTCCTGCCGGTCCAGCGAGCGCGACCACTGCGCGAGCACCTGGCGCACCTCGGGCACCTCGGTCAGGCTCATCGCGCTGCGGAAGAGCACCACCACGATCGACTCCTGCTCGACCGCGCGGAACTCGATCTTGCGGGAGGGCTCGTTGGGGATGTTGAGCATCCGTTCCAGGTATTGCCGCACGTCCGCGTCGTGCGCGGTGCCCGGGTGCGCGATCAGCACCTTGAGTTCGCCGCTGCCTTCGGGCGAGAAGCCGTTGGGCAACATGCCCGCGAGCTTTTGCACGAACTGTTCCAGGTCCTCCTCGCCCACCGAGGCGCCGCGCTTGGTGGCGGCACGGGTGAGCAGGTCGCGCACCGGCGGCAGCAGCGGTTGCGCGTTCAGCTCGCCGGCCTGTACGAACAGGGACTTGACCTGCTGCTTGATCTGGTCGCGCACGTAGGTGACCGCGGCCGGGCCGCCCTCGCGCTCCTCGCCCATCTCGTACGCGCGTTGCCAGATGCCCGTGCCGAGGAGCTTGCCGACGATCTGCGCGGCGCCGGCGGTCTCGGGCAGCCGTTCGCGGTCCACGAAGCGGCGCAGCACCTGGCGGTAGAACGACTCGAGGTTGCCCTGCGGCGGCAGCAGGTAGGACACGCCGGAGCGCTGCCGGTACAACTCGCGGGTGGCCCGGGCGAAGTTGGCCTCCTCGGTGTCGCGGTGGTCGTTGAACGCCTGGGCGAGACCGTCCACGACATGCCGCAGATAGACCATCTTGCGGTCCCACACCTCGGCCTGAGCGCCCCACTGGGCATGCCAGTTGCGCCGCGAGCGCCACTCGAACCAGCGCTGCTGGGCGGCCAGTGCCCGCTGCACCTCGGGGTCGCCCCACTTGGCCTTGACCACCCCGCCCGCGCGGTCCTTGATGGCCGGTATGTGCGGCGCGTTGACGTTGACCCCGGCGGGTGGGGCGGGCTCGGTGCTGCAGTGCGCGAGCAGACCGGCGACCCCGGGCCGATCCGCGTCGGAGTAGAGCCGCCGGTCGCCGAAGAGCACCCGGCGGGCCCGGAACAGGTCGCCGTCGGCCAGCAGTTGGCGAATCCCGCGGGCGTGGTTGAACTCCTCGGCCAACTGGGCCGTATGGGTGCGCAGTTGCGCCTCCTGCTGGCGCAACGCCTGTTCCATCGCCCGGGTTCGGGCGTTGAGCGCCTGCATGATGCCCGCGGCGCCCTTGGCCGGCGAGGGGTCGGCGACGTGCGGCGGCGCGCACAACCACAGTTCGCTCAGGCCCGCCACCGACATGAACGACTTGATCTGCTCCAGGTTGGCCTCGGCGGACACCCGCACGTCCGAGGTCAGATCGCGCACCGCCTGGGCGAGCAGCCGACCGGCCACGATGTCGGCGAGTTCGTCCACCGGCACGGTCATCGACGCGACCAGGCTGGTGGAGACCCCGCAGGCGCCGATCCCGCTGGGTGCGGGCACCTCGCGCCGCACGCCCTCGTTGATGAAGCTGTCCGCGAACGACTGGTAGAGGTCGCCCTGGACGACCGCGTTCTCCAACTCCGGTGCGCCGGAGTTGAGTCCGGTCCCGATCAGGGACATCACCAGCGAGACCACCGAGCGATGCAGGTCCTCGCGCTCGATGCCGCTGGTGCGGCTGAACAGGAAGCCGGTCTGCACGGTGCCGGCCTTGAGCCGGGTCGACTCCAGACCGGGGTAGCGCACCGCGAGGTTGCCCGCGGGCGCGCCCAGGCCGGTGTCCAACTCCTCCTGCGCGTACTGCCCGTTCTGGTCGTCGACCAGCTGGAACAGGTCGAGCAGCGCGCGCCCGGCGTTGAGCACTGCGGGCCGGCCGCCCCCGCGTTCCTCGTCGAACGCGGACGGCATCAGCACCAGCGGGTAGATCTTGATCCCGTCGTAGCCCTGCGAGAACGCCTCGCCGATCAGGTGCAGGTAGTCGTAGAAGATCCCGCACCCGGTGCCGCCGGCGATGGAGAAGGCGACGAACACGTCGCAGGTGTTGCGGTTGTTCTGGCTGCCGCTGAGCGCCATCAGGTGGTCGTTGCCGTTGCTGATCAGGCCGACCGCACGGCGCAACGGGTCCATCGCCGGCGCGAGTCCGTGCCGGAAGGTCTCGAACAGGGCGGCGCGCCCGACGGTGGGCAACTGCCCGGCGCCGCGCCGCAGCGGGGTCACCCGGGGCTCGCCCTCGCGGGCGGGCAGCCAGGGGATGGTCTCCTCCGCCGCGTTGATCCGCAGCGAACGGGCCACTTCCGGATAGGTGTTCAGCGGCGGCACCAGCTGCGTGGTCAGGTGCGCGTTGCGGTCGGCGGCGGCCCGGTGCGCGGGCGGCGCGGCGCGCAACCGCTGCCGCTGCAACTCGTTCTCGTTCAGGTCGGCGTAGACGAACTGGATGCAGTTGGGCAGTTGGTAGGGGGCGAGTTGGCCACCGAGCCGCTGCATCAGCCCCGTGCCGTCCGCCCCGCACAACTCCTCGCGCAGCCGTCGCTCGAGTTCGGCTCCGATCAGACATCCGGTACCGCCCAGGCCCACGAACAGCATGGACTGGTGGATGGACATGCCCCTGCGGCCTTGCGCTGCCACGGGCCCTCCTCGAAAAGTGCGTGACGTGCGAGTTCAGGTGCCTTGGACCTCGTGCCGGGGACTAACGCGGTGGTCCGTAGCCGAACGTGGTGTCGTCGGGGCCGCGGTCGGCCCCCGGACCCGAGCCGGGCTCCGCGGGCGGTCCCGAACCGTACGGGCCGTAGGGGTTGTACGGCCGTTCCGCGCCGTGGACCCCCTCGCCGCCGTACGGTCGCGGCGGCGTGGGCGCGGCCGGGCCGTAGCCGCCGTAGGGATCGGCGGAACCCCCGCCGTACGGATCGGCGGAACCGCCCACCCCGTCGGCCGGCCCGGCCTGCACCCGCTCGTCGGCGAAGCCGAGTGCCAGTCCGGGTTCGATCTCGGTGGGGCGGCCCATGTCCAACTGCAGACGTGTACCGAGCGGGGTCTCCACGTCCAGGGTGCCGGTCGCGGCGGTCCGGCGCACGGTCCACGCGGTTCCGGGTTCGTGCTGGTACAGCGGTATCAACTGCGGCGGGAAGCCGGTGGTGTCGAGCTTGAACCACATCGCCTCGGCGCGCTCGTCCAGCGGCCGGGTCTCCACCCCGATCTGCTGCCCGTCGCGGTACAGGCGCAGCACGATCGGCCCGATCCGCCGGGCCCGCCCGCGCCGCTTGGCGAGGTAGCCGAGCAGGCCGAGCAGCAGCGCGATCAGCACGACGCCCCCGATCACCAGCCACAGATACCGGTCCCAGAAGCCGGGCGGCGGCTCGACCGTGATGGTGCGGGTGGTGTCGGCGAGGACCTTGTCGCCGTCACTGGTGTCCACCACCCGGACCCGGCCGGTGTGGTCGCCCTTGGCGATGCCGTCGCCGAAGGCGAGCTCGAAGCCGAACGAGTCGGAGCCGGCGCTCACCCGCTGCTCGCCGCCGGTGATCCGCATGCCCACGTTCGGCGGGAAGTCGGCGACCACCCGCAGGGTGTGCGGTTTGCCGTCGGTGACCTTCCACTGCACGGTGCCGGCGACGCTGCCGCCGGGTTCGATGGTGGTGTCGCCCCATGTGAGTTCGACGCCCACGGGCGCCGGGCCCTGGCCCAGGGTGACCGTCTTGACCTCCTGGGCGCCGGCCACGCCGGGTGCGGTGATGGTGCCGGTGAAGCGCACGTCGCCGGTGGTGCCGCCGGGGATCCGGTAATCGCTGTAGAACTCGCCCTTGTCACCGGCCTTGAGCGGGATGTCGGCCTTGAGACCGGCCCCCTCGACGTGCCCGGCCACCGTGACGCCCTTGAGCGCGGCGGGATCGGTGAGGTTCTTCTCCCGGGTCTGGAGGAAGACGCTGAACCGGACCGACTCGCCCACGCTCGGCTGCGGCGGGTTGAGCTGCACGTAGGACTTGACCACGCCCTGCCACAGCGCCGCCGCGCTGACCGGCCCGGACGCGCCGGCGCGTGCCTTGAGGTGGATCCGCCACTTGCCGGCGATCGGGTCGGACACCCGCAGCGTCTCGGTCCGCGAACCCTGTCCGCGCCGCTCGGTGCCGGGCGCGGCGTCGACCTGCCTGCCGTCCGGGTCGAAGAAGGTGGCGTCGATGTCCGGGTTGGCCTTCTGCACCTGGATGACCACGTCGGTGGCGATCGCCGGGATCGTCACCTCGAGGTCGGCCTCACCGTCGACCTCGGTCGAGTCGGTCTGGGTCACCCCGGCGCAGCGCGCGCTGCCGAACGCCTTGCGCAGCGTCTGGACGACCTCGCCCGAGTCCTTGATCACCGACGCCTTCGGCGCGTCCTCGGGGCGGGCCGAGCAGAAGGACGGCGCCCCGCCGCTCGCGATCCGGTTCAGCTGCGCGGTGTCGATCCCGGCGCCGAAGCCCAGTGGCCAGATCTGTACGCCCGCCGCCTTGGCCTCGGCCAGCGCACTGGTCAGCGCCTTGTCCAACTCGCCCGGGATCCGCGCGGCGTCGGCGCCGTAGCCCTCGTTCGGCTGCACGGACATCGCGCCGTCGGTGGTGATGAACAAGACCCTGGGCTGCCCGGCCGGCGCGGAGCGGAGCATGCTCACGCCCTGCTTGATCGCGGCCGGGATGTCGGTGTTGTTGCCCTCCTGGTCGGTGCGCGGGCGCAGTTTGCCGGCGCACCCGGCCGCGGTCGGGTCGGAGACCGGGATCATCGGGCAGACCACGTCCACCGCGGGCCTGGCTCCGGCGCCGCTGCCGAAGCCGACCACGCCGACCCGGGAGTCGGGGGAGAGTTCGCCGATCGCGGCGAGTCCGGCGGCGTCCTTCTCCCGATCCAGGTCGGGGCCCTTGAGACTGCCGGACTCGTCGACCAGGACCACGTAGGAGATCGGCGCGACCTTGAGGTTGGGATCTCCACCGGGCGGGTCGGCGGCGCGGGCGGCGCCGGGCAGGAGCGCGAGTGCGAGCGCGCCGAGCCCGATCGCTCCGGCCGACCGTCGCAAACGCCGTGTGGAGGGCGCCGGCCGCGGCGCTCCCCGGCGGACAGGCAGCACCACTGTGGCGTCCCCCCTGCTGTCGGCCCCGCCGAGCGCGGGACACACCTCGGGTGTTCGGCAACGTTCTAGCAGCAATGCGGGGGGTCGCGGGCACCGTTCGCGATCACTGGAACACGCCCGGTTCCGATCCGTTATCGGCCACCACCCGTGCACCCCCGTGCGGGCTTCCACGATGCACCATCGCACCGTCCGGCGGAACCGAATCGGCCAGATACGAACAACGGCCGCAGCGGTTCCACCCGGAAGTGGAACTGCCGCGGCCGTCAGGGCAGTTGGCTGCCCGTGCCGATGGCGCCGGTTACAGGTCGACCTGGCGGAACAACAGCCCGATCTCGTCGTTGGACAACCGGCGGGTGCGGCCGGGCTTTTGGTCGCCGAGCTGGATCGGGCCGAACTGCGTGCGCACCAGGCGCTCGACGGGGAAGCCCAGTTCGGCCAGCATGCGCCGGACGATGTGCTTGCGGCCCTCGTGCAGGACCACCTCGACGAGGTAGTTGTTGCCGACGCTGTCCACGATCCGGAAGCTGTCGGCGCGCGCGACGCCGTCCTCCAGTTCGACCCCGTCCTTGAGCCGCTTGCCCAGGTCGCGCGGGATCGGGCCCTGGATCGAGGCGAGGTAGGTCTTGCGCACCTCGTAGCGGGGGTGGGTGAGTCGGTTGGACAGCTCGCCGTGGTTGGTGAGCAGGATCAGGCCCTCGGTCTCGGTGTCCAGCCGACCGACGTGGAACAGGCGCTGCTCGAACTCGGTGATGTAGTCGGCGAGGGTGAACCGGCCGTCCGGGTCGTACATGGTGGAGACCACGCCGGTCGGCTTGTTGAACGCGATGTAGGTCTCCGCAGGGCGGGTCGGGATGCGCATCCCGTCGACCTTGATCTCCACCGTGTCCGGGTCGACCCGCATGCCCTGCTCGGTGACCCGCTCGTCGTTGACCTGGACCCGGCCCGCCTCGATCAGGTTCTCGCAGTGCCGGCGGCTGCCGATGCCCGCGTCGGCCATCACCTTCTGCAGCCGCACGCCCTCCTGCTTCTCCCGCTCGTTGCGCTCGGTGTTGCGCATCGTGGTGGGCCGGCGGTCGGGGCGACCGGTGCCCGCCGAGGGGCGGCGGTCCTTGCCGCCCGCGGCGCCCGACTTCGGCTGCCCACCCGCGCCGCCGCGACGGTTGTCGTCGGCGACCCGCCGGGGCTGCGGAGTGTTGCTGCCGCGCCCGGTGCCCCCGCGCTTGTTCACCGAGCGTTCCTTGCCTCGGTCGTTGCCGCCGGAGCCTTGCCTGTTGGTGGGTGCCATCAATCTTCCGTAGTCGTCTCGCCGTCGTCGGGATCGGTGTGCACCGCCCCGGTATCCCTCCCAGTATCCCCGCTCCGCGCAAGCGGGTACGCCGCGCGGGTCGGCAGCAGCTCCGGACTGGCCCCGCCCTCGGCCTCCAGGGCCTCGATCTCGGGCAGGAAGGGGGCCAATTCCGGCAACTCGTCCAGCGAGCGCAGGCCCATCCGCTCCAGAAAGTATTCGGTGGTGCGGTACAGCGTGGCCTGGGTCTCGTACTCGACCCCGTACTCCTCGACCAGCCCGCGCGCCAGGAGCGTGCGCATCACCCCGTCGCAGTTGACACCGCGCACCGCGGCGATCCGGCCGCGGCTGACCGGCTGGCGGTAGGCGACCACGGCCAGCGTCTCCAGGGCGGCCTGGGTGAGCCGGGACTGCTGCCCGTCCAGGACGAAGCGCTCGACCGCGGCGGCGTGCTCGGGGCGGCTGTAGAAGCGCCAGCCGCCGGCCACCTCGCGCAGGTCGAAGCCGCGCCCCTGGGCCGTGTACTCCAGGGCCAGCGTGCGCAGCGTGGCGACCACCTCGGGCAGGGGGTGGTCCAGCACCTCGGCGAGCAGGTGTTCGGACACCGGCTCCTGGACCACCATCAGGACGGCCTCCAGGGCCGCCGGGAGGGGGCTGTCGGACACCGGGAGGGTGGGGGGCGGGGTCTTGGCACGCGCGGCGCGGGGAGCGGGCACCGCGGCCTCGCCGGGCGCCGGCGGCCGGTCGGGCCCGGGGGCGGCCTCGGGTTCCACTCCGGGTTCGCGCCGGTAGCCGTCGTCGTTCACGTGCCCTCCTCCTCGTCCGCGTCCCGCACCACGGTGTCGAATTCGTCGAACTCCGCGCTCACCGCCACGTCCTCGGCGGCGCCCGCGATCCACCTCACGGTCAGCTCCCCCAGCGCCTCGGCCTGGTCGAACCCCACCGCCAATTCGCGGAAGAGTTCGAGCAGGACCAGGAACCGGGCCACCACGTGCAGCGTGTCCGGCGCGTCCGCGGCCAGCTCGGCGAAGGTCGCGCTGCCCATCCGGCGCAGCCGCTCGACCACTATCGCCGCCTGCTCGCGCACGCTCACCCGCTGTGCGTGGATGTGCTCGATGGACACCACCTTCGGCGCCTTCGGGGTCATCGCCTTGGCCGCCATCCGGGCGAACCGCTCCAGGTCGGTGGTGATCACCACCTCCGGCAGCAACCCCTGGTAGCGCGGCTCCAGCGGCACGTCGCGCGGATACCGGCGGGACTCCTCGGCCCACCGATCCGCCAGGATGCCGGCGATCTGCTTGTACGCCCGGTACTGCAACAGCCGGGCGAACAGGATGTCCCGAGCCTCCAGCAGGGCCAGGTCCTCCGCGTCCTCGACCTCGGCCGCGGGCAGCAGCCGGGCCGTCTTGAGGTCGAGCAGGGTGGCCGCGACCAGCAGGAACTCGGTGGCCTGGCCGAGGTCCCAGTTCGGGCCCTGGGCCCGGATGTGCGCGATGAACTCGTCGGTGACCCGGGACAGCGCCACCTCGGTGACGTCCAGCTTGTGCTTGGCGATCAGGCCGAGGAGCAGGTCGAACGGGCCCTCGAAGTTGTCCAGGCTGACCCGGAAGCCGGCGCCGTCGTCCGCCGGCGGCACCGACGCCGGCGCCTCGGCGGGTGCGGCCGGGGCGGGCGCGGGGACGCGGACCGCGGCGGGTCCCGCCTCGGGATCGGCGGGCCCGGATCCGACCCCGGCGGCGGACGTCGACGGCGGCGACCCGTCCGGCCCGACCGGAGCGGCGGGCCGGCCCGGGCCGCGCCCGAGCGCGCGTCGGGGGCGGGCGGAACCGTGGGTGTCGGACATCGTGCGCTCAATGGTGCGGGCCGCGACTGCGGGAAACGGCACGGACCCGCCGGGCGGTGGTCCGAATTGGGCCACTCAGGGGACCGGCGGGTCCGTCGAGACTTCACCGAGCGGACAACCGCTCGCATCGGGATCGTCGCTCAAGAGCCACGCAGCCGGCGGACGAGGATGCTCGCCTCTCCGCGCGCCTCCAGGTCGGCCAGGACCACCGCGACCGCCTCACGCACTATCCGCCCGCGGTCCACGGCCAAACCGTAGTCGCCGCGCAGACTCAGCCGCGCGTGTTCGAGGTCCATCAGTTCCTCGGCGGAGACGTAGACGGTGATCTTCTCGTCGTGTCGCTCGCGCCCGCTCGGGCGGCGCTGCGCACGGGTGCGCCGATGGGCCGGACGCGCGTTCGGGTCGACCCCCGCGGCGGCGGACATCGACGACGCCCCCGACGGCGTGGGCGCCTCGCGGCGACCGGGCACGGGATGTTGTACGGCGTGCTGTTCGGCCTCGCCGGGTCCGCCGTCCGCACCGGACGACTCGTGTCGCTCGGTGCTGTCCGGTGTGGCCCCGACCGGTGGAACCTGCGCCGGCACGGTGCCGCGCTGCTCTCCCGCTTCGCCGCCGGCGCTTTGCTGCTGTCGCAACATCGCGCCGCCGGTGGTGCGGAACAGCTCGTCGGCACCCGGCAGACTCACTCGGCGCGACACCGGGCGAGCACCTCCCTGGCGAGCTGGCGGTAGGCGGCGGCACCCACCGAGTTGGAGGCGTAGGTGGTGATCGGTTCGCCCGCGACGGTGGTCTCGGGGAACCTGACGGTGCGTCCGATCACCGTGTGGAAGACCTGGTCGCCGAACGCCTCGGTGACCCGGGCCAAGACCTCGCGGCCGTGCACGGTGCGCACGTCGTACATCGTCGCCAGGATGCCGTCGAGCACGAGGTCGGGGTTCAGCCGCTCGTGCACCTTCTCGATCGTCTCGGTCAGCAGCGCCACGCCGCGCAGCGCGAAGAACTCGCACTCCAGCGGCACGATGACGCTGTTCGCCGCGGTGAGCGCGTTGACCGTGAGCAGACCGAGCGAGGGCTGGCAGTCGATGATGATGTAGTCGTAGTCGTTGACCAGCGGCCGGATCGCGCGCGAGAGTGTGGTCTCCCGGGCGACCTCGGTGACCAGTTGGACCTCGGCGGCCGACAAGTCGATGTTGCTGGGCAACAGGTCCATGCCGGGGATGATCGTCTTCAGCAGCACGTCGTCCGCGCTGAGATGACTTTCCATCAGCAGGTTGTAGACCGTGAGTTCGAGCTCCATGGGGTTGACGCCCAGGCCCACCGAAAGTGCGCCCTGGGGGTCGAAGTCCACGAGCAGGACCCGGCGGCCGTATTCGGCCAGCGCGGCACCCAGGTTGATGGTCGACGTGGTCTTGCCGACGCCGCCCTTCTGGTTGCACATCGCGATGATCTTCGCCGGTCCGTGTTCGCTCACCGGCGCCGGGATCGGGAAGTAGGGAAGGGCGCGCCCGGTCGGGCCGACCCGCTCGCGCCGCTGCGTGGCGGCGTCGGGAGCGAGGGTCGCGGCGTATTCCGGATCCGGTTCGTAGTCCGCGTCGGGGTCGAACGGTCCGCCACGCAGTTCCTCGGCGTAGCGCAACTCGTCGTCGTAGTAGTACATGTCGTAGGCGTACTCGTGCGCGTCCGGGCCATCGAGCCCTTCGGGCCCGGCCTGGCCGGCCGGGGCGGTGTGGCCCGCCTGGACGGCGGCGTCCGTGCGCGTCCCCTGCTGGTCCTGCGGGCCGTCGGCGGGCCCGTAGGAAGAGGTAGTCGGCGCTGCACGGCCCGGCGCCGCCCCTGGCTGGGCACCCCCGGGAGCAAATGTCGACTCGTTCACAAGTCGTCTTACCTCCTTGCCGACCAGGTCATTTCTTGCTTCGTCAGCCTGAGTCCTTGCCGACGGATCGCGACTCTATGGCGTTGCGGACGGTCGCAGCAAGGCGAACCGCCCGACGCATGCAACATGTGAGGTGATCCAGTCAAGCGCCCGAGGGTGGGATCCTCAGTACATCTGATGTGGTCGGTCGGGGGTTTCGCGCACGTAGACTCGGGTCGTGGACACCGAGGAATGACCCAGGAGTTCCTGGACGACCCGGACATCGGCCCCACCGTCGAGCAAATGTGTGGCGAACGAACTCCGAAGCGTACGTGGGGAGATGCCCCGCTCCGGAGCACATCGGCCGGCCGCGTCGGCAAGCACGGCCCACCCGCTCTGCCGTGACAGCCGGCCGCCTCGCGCGTTGAGGAAGACGGCGGCGCCACCGGATCCCGAAGCGGCCAACTCCGGGCGCGCCCGCATCAGGTACACGTCGAGCGCGGCCAAGGCACTCGCCCCCAAGGGCACGACCCGCCGCCGCCCACCCGAACCGCGAAGCCCGATCGTGCCGGCCGCCAAATCGACATCGGCGAGGTCCATGCCCACCGCTTCCGAAACCCGAGCCCCACACCCATACAACACCTCGACCAAGGCCCGATCCCGAAGCCCGAACACCCCCGAGGCAGCCGAAGCGGCAACGAACAACGCCTCCACCGACTCCGGCGACAGCACATCCCCACGCCGCCGCACCGAAGCCACCGGGGGCGGAGCAACCCCACCCGCCACATCCACGGCAACCCACCCGGCACTCACCGCGAACGCGTGAAACCCCCGCACGGCCACAAGCGCCCGCGCCACGGAAGCCGGCGCCAATCCCTCATCCCGCAACGCCTCACCAAACGCACGCACATCCGCGACCCGAACCCCGCCCAGCCCCTCGATGCCTAGCCCACGCACATAGAGGAGGTACCGCCCAAGATCCCGCCGATAGGCAACCAACGTATTGCGGGCCAACCCACGCCGAAGCCCCAAATACCCCAAATACTCCTCGACAGCGATCTCCACGCCCTCATTCTGGCGCCCAAAACACCACATGCCGCACACCCACGTCATCGGGGGTGTACGGCATGCGAACAACAACCTCAACAGGCCCAACTCCGGCTCAGCCCAGCCGGCACCCGAACCCAAGCAGCCAAACCACAACCCTCAACCCCAGCCAAGCAGCGCGCCCGGCGCTTGAAGCCAAGCAGTCAAACCGCAGCCCTCAAGCCCCAGCCAAGCCAACCTCAGCCCGGCCGGCGCTTGAGGCCACTCAGCCCGGCCGGCGCTTGAGGCCACTCAGCCCGGCCGGCGCTTGAGGCCACTCAGCCCGGCCGGCGCTTGAGGCCACTCAGCCCGGCCGGCGCTTGAGGCCAAGCAGTCAAACCGCAGCCCTCAAGCCCCAGCCAAGCCAACCTCAGCCCGGCCGGCGCTTGAGGCCAATCGAAACGGGGTCAGGAACCCAGGACCTCTTCGAGCGAAACGGCGTCAATCCCCAGCGCCTCGCCCACAGCCGCATTCGTAAGCCGACCCTCATGCGTCGACAGACCCAGCGCCAACGCCCGATCCGCCTTCGCCGCCTCACGCCACCCACGATTCGCCAACTGCACGATGTACGGCAGCGTCGCATTCGTCAGCGCATACGTAGACGTGTGCGGCACCGCACCCGGCATGTTCGCCACGCAGTAGAAGATCGAGTTGTGCACCTTGTACACCGGGTCGTCGTGCGTCGTGGCGTGCGAGTCCTCGAAGCACCCACCCTGGTCGATCGCGATGTCGACCAGCACCGAGCCCGGCTTCATCCGCGACACCAGCTCGTTGGTGATCAGCTTCGGCGCCTTCGCGCCCGGAATCAGCACCGCGCCGATGACCAGGTCCGCATCCAGCACGGCCTTCTCGATCTCGTACGTGTTCGACGCGACCGTCTGAAGATGCCCCTGGTAGATCCGGTCCGCGTCGCGCAGCGCCTGGATGTTCCGGTCGAGCAGCAGCACCTCGGCCTGCATGCCGAGCGCGATCGCCGCGGCGTTCATCCCCGAGACACCGGCGCCGATCACGACGACCTTCGCGGCGTAGACGCCGGAGACGCCGCCCATGAGGGTGCCGCGACCACCGCCCTGCGCCATCAGGTGGTACGAGCCGACCTGCGGCGCGAGCCGACCGGCCACCTCGGACATCGGCGCGAGCAGCGGCAGCGCGCCGTTGGGCAGCTGCACCGTCTCGTAGGCGATGGACGTGGTCCCGGCGTTGAGCAGGGCCTCGGTGCACTCCTTACCCGCGGCGAGGTGCAGGTAGGTGAACAGCGTCTGGTCCTTGCGGAGCCGGCCGAACTCGGAGGCGATCGGCTCCTTGACCTTCAGGATCAGCTCGCCGGTCGCCCAGACCTCGTCCGCCGTGCCGAGGATGGTCGCCCCCGCGGCCACGTACTCCTCGTTCGGGATGGACGAGCCGACGCCGGCGTCGTGCTCGATGAAGACCTCGTGACCGTTGCGCACGAGCTCGTGCACGCCGGCGGGCGTGATCGCCACGCGGTACTCGTGGTTCTTGACCTCGCGGGGGATACCGACCTTCACGGCTATCAAGTCCTGTCGACAGAGGGTTGGGCACCGGCGAGCGCGAGCATGCGAATGCACGCCGTACCTCGTGGTGTCCCTAGCTTAGTGCGGTTGGAACCCCCCGCCAACCTTACAAAGTGGCAGTGAGGACTCGACCGCTTGTCTATTTCGTAGGTTGCGCCCAAAAACTTTGGACAGCAGCGAGTACCCGGAAGGGGATCACTCGTCACCCAGAAAGCGGCGGACCTCGTCGGCCTCGGGCGCGCCCGCGTCCACGAGCAGGGCCAATGCCTGCCGGCGGCGCGATCGGGCGTCCCGGGCGTCGCCCGAATCGAGCGCCAGTTCGGCGCTCTGCAACAGCGCCAGCGCCTCCAGCCGCTCGTCGCCGGCCGCGCGAAACGCCTCCATCGCGTCCCGGTACACCGTCAGCGCCTCCGGCACCCGACCCGCCTCGCCGAGCACGGCGGCGATGTCCGCCAGCACCCGGCCGATGTCGGCGGGGTTGCCGATCCGCCGACGCACCCCGAGCGCCGCCCGGTGGTCGCGCACCGACTGCTCGAAGCGGCCCATCCGCGCGTGCAGCCGGCCGAGGTGGGAGAGCACCCGCGCCTGGCCGGCCGCGTCGCCGATGGTGCGGCGCAGCAGCAGCGACCGGTCGTACCAGTCGGCGGCCCGCTGCAGGTCGCCCAGGTCGGCGTAGGCATTGCCGAGGTTGACCATCGCCCGCCCCTCGCCGGCCGGGTCGCCCAGCCCGCGGGAGACCTCGAGCGCCGCGCGGTAGCAGGACAGCGCCTCCTCCAGTTCCGCGCGCGCGACGTGCAGGTTGCCCAGATTGAGCAGGGCCACCGCCTCCTGCCGGCCGGAGCCGGCCCGGCGCGCGGTGGTCAGCGCGAGTTCGTGCAGTTCGCGTACGTCGCTCCAGTGCGCGCGGCGGTCCAGGAGCCGGGTGAGCACCGAGACCAGCCGGCGCGTCGCCGCGTCCAGTCCGGCCGCGGCGGCCACCCGGGCGGCGGCCAGCAGCTCGGGCCGCTCGTCGCGCAACCACGCGCGGGCCTCGTCGGCGCTGTCGAAGCGCACGTCGGCGGCCGGGTCCGGACCGCCCGCGCCGATGATGATCCGCTCCGCCGAGCGGGCCAGGCGCACATACCGGTCGAGCAGCCGCACCCGGGCGTTGCGCCGCTCGCCGGGCCGCTCCTCCGCGTCCAGGCGCTCTTGTACATAGCCGCGCACCAGGTCGTGGAAGCGAAAGCGGCCCGGTACCGAGCCCTGCTCCAACAGGTGCAGCTCGCGCAGCTCGATCAACGACCGGGTCGCCGCGTCCGGCCCGCAGTCGGCCAGCGCCGCGGCGGCGTCAGCGCCGAACTCGCGCCCCGGCACCAGCGCGAGCAGCCGCAGCAGTCGGGCGGCCGACGGCACCAGTTCACGATGGATCAGCGAGAAGCACGCCCGCACCGCCAGGTCGTCCCCGGCCTGCTCGTGCAGCCGCAACCGCTCGGCCCGCAGCCGCCGCCCGACATCGGCCATCGCGTAGCGCGGCCGGGCCCGCAACCACGCGCCCGCCATCCGCAGCGCCGCGGGGTGGTAGTCGCACAGCGTGGCCAACTCGTCCGCGGCCCGCGGATCGCACGCGACCCGGGTGTGCCCGGCGAGGTTGCCGAGCAACTCCGCCGCGGCGCGCGAGTCGAGCATGTCCAGCGCACAACTGCGCACCGCCGCCGCCCGCCCCAGGCCGGTGAGCGGGGCCACCGAGGTGACCATCACGAGCGTGGTCGGGCTCTCCGGCAGCAGGGGCCGCAACTGCGGCGTCCCGGTCACGTCCTCGAGGAGGATCAGGAACCGTTTGCCGTCCAGGTGCTCGCGAAAGAGGCGGATGCGCTCCTCGTGTGCGGAGGGGATGCTCGCCGTGCCGAGCGCGTACAACATCGACTCCAGCACGTCGCCCGGCGGGATCAGCTCACCGCGCGGCCCGGTGAGCCGGGCGTAGAGCCGCCCGTCCGGGAAGTGCGGGGCCAGCCGATGGGCGAGCCGTACCGCGAACTCGGTGCGCCCCACCCCCACCGGTCCGGTGATCGCGACCACCCGGTCCCGGGGCAGCCACACCGTGCGGGTGGTGCCGGGGTGTTCCGGATCGGTCGGCGCGAGTTGCGCGGGGATCGCCGCGCCGGGTCCGGTCACCCAGGTGTAGAGGGTGTCGAGTTCGTCGGTACGCCCGACGAAGTCGGGTCCGCCGGGCGGCAGTTGGTCCACGATCGCGGGCAACGTCCCGACCGGCGCGCGCATTCCGGGAACCAGCCCCTCGGTCGACGCGCACGCGACCTCGGACTCCCCGGTCACACCCACCGCAGACGCCCCCTGTCTCACCCACACCCATCGCGCAGATTACGACCACGCAGCCGCCCACAGGGTCCGACTCGCCAACCCCGGGTCGCGAAATCCCGGGCCTTTCGCCCCCGGGGCAACGGGTGAGCGGGTGGGCACAAGCATCCCGTGCCCACCCGGACGCGACCGCGGCCCGTCAGAACGGCCGAGCCGGCCAGGGCGCGTCCGCGGCCCGCAGCGCGTCCAACCCGTCCCCCGCCCGCGCGGCCGCCAGCGCCAATGCCCCCGAAACCAGTATCGGATTGTGCACTTCGCCCGCCAGGATCAGCCCGATCGCCTCGTCCACCGGCAGCCAGGCGAGCTCCATCCCGACCTCCTCGTGCTCCACCGCGAACCGCTCGGCGGTGGACTCGGACAACCCGCGTGCGAGGAACACCCGGATCGCCTCGTCCGAGGAGCCGGGAGTGGTGTAGATGTCCACCAGCACGTTCCAGACGGCGGCCTCGTGGTGCGCCTCCTCGAACAACTCCCGCCGGGCCGCGTGCAGCGGATGTTCGCCGGCCACGTCCAGCAACCCGGCCGGGATCTCCCACAACTTCTGCCGCACGGGATGCCGGTACTGCCGCAGCACCAGGATGCGCCCCTGCTCGTCGAGCGCCACCACGCCCACCGAGCCGGGGTGGGCCAGGTAGTCGCGCCGCGCGCTGCTCCCGTCCGGCATCTCGACCTGGTCGCTGCGCATCGACCAGACCCGCCCCCGAAACGGCGTCTCACTCGCCGAAACCGGCCACGACTCGGGGGTGTCGCCGATCCTCGCCCGAATCCGCGGGTCGTTCACGATGCGCTTCCTCTCACCCGGCCGCCGGCCGAATACCGCCGCCCCGATCGGCCAGCCTAATGGTCTTCGACCGCGCGCTGGCCACGAGCGCGAGCGTGATCGCCCCGACGCCGACCGCCGACGACCGGGTCGGCCGGGCGGCCGGCGCGTGCCGGCGCGTGCCGGCCGGCGACGACGGCACGACCCGAGTCGCGGCGAAACGCGGGAAGCCACCCGCCCGCGTGCGCGGATGGGTGGCTTCCCGGGTCGTCGAGCGCTCGGGCGGGTCGAGCGGTCGGGCGCGTCGAGCGATCCTACGGTGGGCGATCGGTCAGGAGGTCGTCTCCGCGACCCGGTCCTCGCCCTTGATCCGGCGGACCGCCGCCGCGACCAGGCCCGCGAACAGCGGGTGCGGACGCGTGGGGCGGGACTTCAGCTCCGGGTGGGCCTGGGTCGCGATGAAGTAGGGGTGCTGCTCGCGCGGCAGTTCGACGTACTCCACGAGTCGGCCGTCGGGGGAGAGCCCGGAGAAGACCAGGCCGGTCTCCTCCAGCCGGGTCCGGTAGGCGTTGTTGACCTCGTAGCGGTGCCGGTGGCGCTCCTCGGAGCGGGCCGCGCCGTACACCTCGCGCGCGATCGAGCCCTCGGCCAGGTCCGCGGTGTACAGGCCGAGCCGCATCGTGCCGCCCAGGTCGCCCTGGCCCGCCACGATGTCGAGCTGATCGGCCATGGTGGCCACCACCGGGTGCGCGGCCTCGGGGTCGAACTCCAGCGAGTTGGCCCCGTCGAGCCCGGCCAGGTTGCGCGCGGCCTCGATCACCATGCACTGCAGGCCCAGGCAGATGCCCAGGGTCGGGATCCGGTGCTCGCGGGCGTACGCGATCGCCTGCACCTTGCCCTCGACGCCCCGGTCGCCGAAGCCGCCGGGGATCAGCACCGCGTCGCAGTCGCCGAGTTCGCGCGCGGCGCCCTCGGGCGTGGCGGTGTTGTCCGAGGTCACCCACTTGATCCGGGTGCGCACGTTGTTGGCGAACCCGCCCGCGCGGATCGCCTCGGTGACCGAGAGGTAGGCGTCGGGCAGGTCGATGTACTTGCCGACCAGCGCGACGGTGACCTCGCGCTCGGGCTGGTGCACCCGGCGCAGCAGGTCGTCCCACTCGGTCCAGTCCACGTCCCGGAAGTTCAGCCCGAGCCGGCGCACCACGTAGGCGTCCAGGCCCTCGGCGTGCAACACCTTGGGGATGTCGTAGATCGAGGGGGCGTCGATGGCCGCGACCACGGCCTCCTCGTCCACGTCGCACATCAGCGAGATCTTGCGCTTGATGTCCTGGGGCACCGCGCGGTCGGCGCGCAGCACGATCGCGTCCGGCTGGATGCCGATGCTGCGCAGCGCGGCGACCGAGTGCTGGGTCGGCTTGGTCTTCAGCTCGCCCGAGGGGCCGATGTACGGGAGCAGCGAGACGTGCAGGAAGAAGACGTTGTCCCGGCCGACCTCGTGCCGGACCTGCCGGATCGACTCGAGGAAGGGCAGCGACTCGATGTCGCCGACGGTCCCGCCGACTTCGGTGATCACGATGTCGACGTCGGCGGCGGCCATCGCCCGGATCCGCGACTTGATCTCGTTCGTGATGTGCGGGATCACCTGGACGGTGTCGCCCAGGTATTCGCCGCGGCGCTCCTTGGCGATCACCGTCGAGTAGACCTGACCGGTCGTCACATTGGCCGAGCCGTGCAGGTCGACGTCGAGGAAGCGCTCGTAGTGGCCGACGTCCAGGTCGGTCTCGGCGCCGTCGTTGGTGACGAAGACCTCGCCGTGCTGGAACGGGTTCATCGTGCCGGGGTCGACGTTGAGGTAGGGGTCGAGCTTCTGCATGGTGACCCGCAGGCCGCGCGCCTTGAGGAGCGCTCCGAGGCTCGACGCGGTGAGCCCCTTGCCAAGCGAGGAGGCGACGCCTCCGGTGACGAAGAGGTGCTTCGCCTGCCGGGTGCGACTGGGCGTCTGAGGCACTGCCAAGGAAGGGCTCCCGTGGTTGCGATGAGAGGGATGTCCTGGGGACATCCGAGGGATATCGAAGGGGACGCTGTTGGGCCGACGCGGGCCCGGAACAGTCCCACCAAGTCCACGGGATACCAGCCTAACAGCGTCGGGGGCCGAGGTCCCGCACCCGGGGCGGTACAACTGCGACACCACCCGGCGATTGCCCAGAGTGACGACGCACGGGAGAATCCGGACGCATGCCGACGGAACGGCCGAGTCGGATTCCACGCAGAGTCAACGAGCGGGTCGGCAAAAGCAGGCACGTTTCAGCGCCGACGGCGCACTATGCTACGCAGACGGCGCGCGAGCCTCTCTCCGTTCGCCGACACCCGCGCGCAGCGGAAACCACGCGCGCGACGGGTGCACGTCCCCCGGATCCCGACGGGACGACATTTCGGGAGCACCGGTCGATTCGGCCACCCTTGCGGCGGTCGATCACGCGTGCGTGGTGCACCCTGGAATGAATCGATCAAGGCAACCGAGGCAACGAATCGATCGATCGCCGATCAGAAGACGACCATCGGCGCGCAGGGTACGTACCACCCGCAGCAGCACCCAGCACCACCCACCGGTACCGGAACGCAGCACGACCCACCGGCACCAAATGCAGCAACCCGTACGAGCCGATCCCTCGTACGCGCCCAGCCCCCCGGCCGGCCCCCGCCGCACACGGCGGGACCACCGGCCTCACCAGGACGACCAGGAACGGAAAGCGCTGCCCGTGACCAGCCGCATCGAGGACTACGCCCTCATCGGGGACATGCAGACCGCCGCTCTCGTGGGCCGCGACGGTTCCATGGATTGGCTCTGCCTCCCCCGCTTCGATTCGCCCGCCGTGTTCGCCGGCCTGCTCGGCAGCGAGGAACACGGTTCGTGGCGGGTCGCGCCGCTTTCGGGCGGCCCCGCGACACGCCGCCGGTATCGCGGCGACTCGCTGATCCTCGAATCGGAATGGGAGACCCCTCGGGGCACCGTTCGGGTGATCGATTTCATGCCGCCGGCCGACGCCCTGGTGGGCGCGCCCGTGGTGGTGCGGATCGTGGAGGGCGTGTCCGGGCAGGTGCCGGTGCGCTCGGAGCTGCGCATGCGCTTCCACTACGGCAAGGTCGTGCCCTGGGTACGCCGCGAGGCGGACGGCCGCACCGTCGCCGTCGCCGGACCGGACGCGGTGTGGTTCGACAGCGACACCGAGACCTACGGGCGCGGGCTGACCACCTATTCGGACGTCACCCTCGGGGAGGGCGATCGGGTCACGTTCACCCTCACGTGGCATCCCTCGCACGTCGACGGCCCGCTGCGCACCGACGCGCTCGCGGCGCTGGCGGACACCGAGGCGTTCTGGGCCGACTGGATGACCCGCTGCACCTACCAGGGCCCGTGGCGCGAGCCGGTGGTGCGCTCGCTGATCACGCTCAAGGCGCTGACGTACGCCCCCACCGGCGGCATCGTCGCCGCGCCGACCACGTCGCTGCCCGAGGACGTGGGCGGCGTGCGCAACTGGGACTACCGCTACACGTGGCTGCGGGACGCGGCGATGACGCTGGGGGCGCTGCTCAAGACCGGCTTCGTGGACGAGGCCAAGGCGTGGCGCGAGTGGCTGCTGCGGGCGGTGGCGGGCGATCCGGAGAACCTGCAGATCATGTACGGCGTGGGCGGCGAGCGCCGGCTCACCGAGTACGAGGCGACCTGGCTGCCCGGCTACGAGGGCTCGCACCCGGTACGGATCGGCAACGCCGCCGCCGAGCAGTTCCAGCTCGACGTCTACGGCGAGGTCATCGACGCGCTGCATCTGGGCCGGCAGGCCGGCATGGAGGGCAACGACCACGCGCACGCGCTCCAGCTCAAGCTGATGGACTACATGGAGCAGCACTGGCGCGACCCGGACGAGGGCATCTGGGAGGTGCGCGGGCCGCGCCGGCACTTCGTGCACTCCAAGGTGATGGCGTGGGTCGCGGTGGACCGCACCATCCGGATGCTGGTCGAGCAGCCCCAGGCATCCGACACCGACAAGATGCTGGAGCACCTGAAGGGTGTGCGCGAGGAGATCCACCGCGAGGTGTGCGCGTACGGCTACGACGCCGAGCGCAACACCTTCACCCAGTACTACGGCTCCACCGAGTTGGACGCCTCGCTGCTGCTGATCCCGCAGGTGGGCTTCCTGCCGCCGGAGGACAAGCGGGTGATCGGCACGATCGAGGCGATCCAGCGCGAGCTGACCGAGGACGGCTTCGTCCGCCGCTACCCCACCAACGGCTCCAGTGTCGGTCTGGACGGCCTGCCCGGCGACGAAGGCGCGTTCCTGGCCTGTTCGTTCTGGCTCGCCGACGACCTGGCCATGATCGGCCGGGTGGAGGAGGCGCGCGAGCTGTTCGAACGCCTGCTGGCGCTGCGCAACGACCTGGGCCTGCTCGCCGAGGAGTGGGACCCGCGCCTCCAGCGCCAGGTGGGCAACTTCCCGCAGGCGTTCAGTCACGTGCCACTGATCGACACGGCACTGCGACTGACGGCGACGATGCGCGCGGGGGCGGTCGCGGCGGCGGAGTAGGAGGGGCGGGGAACGTCCGGCCCGACTCGGTGTGACGTTCGGGCCCGGTGGGCGCGCTGTGCAGGTGTGCGCACCGGCCCCGGGCACCACTCCCGGCCACCCGGCCCCGCCCGATCCCCCGACGACCACGCCAACGCGGGACACGCAGGGACCGCACCGGACGGACGGGCCGGCGGCCTCGGCTATACCGGGCCCAGTTCCTCGTAGATGCTGAGGACCTGGGCGATGGTTTCGCGTTCGCCGGGCCATGTGGCGGCCTGGAGCGGGCCCGCGGCCGCGAGTTCGCTGCGGCGGTCCGGGTCGGCGAGCAGCGCGGTGACGGAGCCGGCCAGGGCCTCGGCGTCGCCGTACGGCACCAGTACCGCCGCCTCGCCGACGAGTTCGGGCACTCCCCCGACCGCCGTCGCCACCAGCGGCACCCCGCTGCGCAGCGCCTCCTGGGCGACCAGCGCCCGCGCCTCCCACCGGCTGGGCAGCACCACCACGTCCGCCGCGCCCAACAGGTCGGCCACATCCGACCGATGCCCGAGCAACCGAACCGGCAACGACTCGGCGTCGATGCGTTCCTGAAGGGTCTCGCGCAACGGCCCGTCCCCGGCGACCACCACCAACGGCGCCGGCCGGACCTCGCCCCACTCCCGCGCCGCGTCCAGCAACACCGGATACGCCTTCTGCTCCGCCAACCGGCCCACCGCGACCACCAACGGCCGATCCCCCGCCGCGAATTCGTCCCGCACCGCGACCCGGTCCCGCGATGCCGGCGGCAACGGCGGCGCCGACACCGGCCCGAGCCGCGCGTCCCGCGCCCCCAACTGCCGCGCCCGGTCCACCAGATCGGCCGACGCGCCCAGGACCACGTCGGCCGCCCGTACCGCGCGCCCCTCCAACACCCGGGTCAGCGCACCCTTCGCACCGCCCGCCAACACCGCGTTGTGCAGCGTCAACACCAACGGCGTACGCCGCACCCGATGCCGGCCGAGCGCATTGCCCGCCACCAACCCGGCGCGCAGCCCGTGCGCGTGCACCACGTGCGCGTGCGCGCACGCCGTCCGCAACTCGCGCGCCGCGCCCCGGTCCGACGGCCGAGGCGCGGCCGGGATCTCCACCGCCCGAAACCGCGCGCCGGTGCCCGCGAAGTCGAAGTGCTCCTCGGTCGAAGCCGGCCCGCAAACCGTCACCGCGACCCCACGCCCGACCAGTCCGGCCGCCAGCGAGCGCACGTGCGCGCCGATCCCGCCGGTGGACGTGGCCAGTACCAGGACGGCCCGCAGCCGGGCCGGCTCGGTACGCTCCCGCGACTCAGTCGTCGTGTCCACGTCGCTGCTCCCCTTCCGTTTCGGCCGTCCGCCGCCCGGGCAACGCCGCCTTCACGGCCTCGCCGACGGTGGCGAGGACGACTCCCGCGAACACCAGGGTGCCCACGATGGCGGCAACCGTCGCGATGATCAACGTAAAGACGATGCCCCCGGTGCCCGATGCCCGCGACACCCCGAATCCGACCAGGCCGCCGGCCGCCGCACCGGCCACCGCCGCGATCGCCGCCCGGCCCATCGCCCGAACCGGCAGTGCCCGGGGCCCGGCCGTCCTGGCGACGGGATACGCCAGCAGCAGACCCGCCACCGTCATCCCGATCGAGTTGCCCAGCCCGAGCGCGGCCACCGTCCAGCGCGCGGGCAGCACGTACGCGAGGATCACATCGGCGACCACCACCACACACCAGCCGACCACCACACACCCCGCGGCGGCCCGCCCGTGCCCGGACGCGTTCAACACCCGGCCCAGGTGCGCGACCAGCGCATACCCGATCAGCCCGGGGGCGAACGCGGCCAGCGCCCACGCCATCTGGTCCGCCCCGGTGGATCCGGCCATGAACAGCGCGAAGAAGCGCCCCACCGGCGCCGCGGCGGCCAGGAGCAGCATGGTGCCCGCCGCGCCGACCAGGAGCACCGTCCGGGTGGTCGCCGCCACGGCGTCGGCGAACGCGTCCCGGTCGCCGTCGTGCGCGTGCGCGCTCAGGCGCGGGAAGGCGGCGGTGGCGATCGGCACGGCCAGGACCGCGTACGGCAGCAGGTACACCATCCAGGTCGTCTGGTACACCACGAGCGACCCGTGTGTCCCGCGCCCGTTGGCGAGCAGGATCACCGCGATCGTCGCGGCCTGCTGGGCGACCAGCGTGGCGACGCCGGCCAGCGCGAGGGTGCGCACCCGGCGTCCCACCCCGTCCGGAAACCGCAACGTCGGACGCAGCCGCAGCCCGGTGGACCGCAGCGGCACGACGGTGACGAGCGCCAGCGCCAACACGCCCGCCGTCGTCCCCAGGGACAGCGTCAGCTCGGCGCCGCGCGGCAGGTGCGCGAGGTCGTCGAGGTCGACGTCGTACCGGTTCGCGAAGAGCAGATAGGTGCCGGCCACCACGAGGCTGGACACCAGCGGCGCGAGCGTGCCGGCGAGAAAGCGCCGATGCGCCTGGAGGATGCCGCCGGCGACCACGGCGACCCCGTACAGCAGCACCTGCGGCACGAACACGAGCAACATCCGCGCGGCCACGTCCACCGCCCCGGGCCCGTCGGCCTTCCCGGCCAGCAGCACCTCGGCGATCGGCCGCGCCAGCAACGCCCCCAGCAGCACGATCGGCGTCAGGACCAGCACGACCCAGGTCAGCAGCGCGGACGCGATCCGCCCGGCGTCCTCGCGAGCGCCCCGGGCCACCGGGCCGGCCAGTACCGGCACCACGACGCTCGCGAGCGCCCCGCCGGCGACGATCTCGAAGACGATGTTGGGAACGGAGTTGACGGTGCTGTACGCGGTCCCGAGACCGGTGTCGCCCACGGTCCCGGAGAACACCAACTGCCGCCCGAACCCGGCCAACCGCGCGAACACGGTGACCAGCCCCATCAACGCGGCGGCCCCGGCCAGCCCCCGAACCGCCCGCGTGGCGCCGGAGCCGCCCACCACCGGAACGTCGTCGCGAGGGGCGGTCACCGGCGGCCGACCGAGCCGGTCGGGGGGCGATGGTGGGTACGGCCGATCATCATGCCGACGCGACGGGCCCCTCGACACTCGACTGCCCAGGCACCACGCCGGCGTCGGCGACCGCGCCGGAGTCCGTGATCGCCGCGCCGGCCTCCCTGGCCGGCTTCGACCCCGTACCCGCTTCCGTGGCCGCGCCGGCGTCGGCCTTCGTGGCCGCACCGGCGTCCACGACCGACCCGGACCCGGCGCTGGCGGCCGACCCCGAGGCCGACTCCGCATCCGACCCAGCGTCCGCCTCCGCGTCCGTGGTGGACGCCGACGCGGTGCCCGCAGCGGACCCCGGCACCGACCCCGCGCCGGCCTGCGTGGCCGACCCCGCGTTCGCGGCCGCCACCGGTCGCCGGCCCAGCATGTCGATCGTGTTCAGCGCTCGGTTGCCCGCGATGACCTTCGTGAAGCTGACCCGCTCGCTCGCCGCCGTCAGGCCGACCAGCACCGCCGCCTTCGTCAGCAGCCCCGTCCGGGACGCGCCCGCCGCCAGGGCCACCCCGAGCGCCGCGCCCAGCGCGTTCGCGCCCGCGTCGCCGAGCATCGCCTTCTCGCCCAGGTCCTCGGGCAGCAGCGCCGCCGCCGCGCCCACCGGCGCCGCCGCCAGAGCCGCCGCCGCGCCGCCCCGTACCAGCCCCGGCGTACCCGCGATCAGCACCGCCTTGGCCGCCCGCCCCGGACGCAGGTCGAACAGATTGATCAGATTCGCGGTCCCGGCCACCACCACCGCGGCCAGCACCCGGTCCACCGGATGCCGCTGCACCAGCACGCCCGCCGCCAGTCCGGCCGCGCCCAGCCCCACGATCTTGACGCCCCCGCTGGTCACTTCGCCCTTGGCGAGCGCCCCGAGGTGGCCCTTGAAACCGCGCCGGTCGGTCGACCCGGCCAGGTCGTCGTACGTCCCGAACCCGGCTCCCGCGACCGCCGCCAACGCACTCGCCGCCCGCCACCGCCCCGGCACGCCCGGAGCGCACCCGGCGGCCACGGTCGCGCCGATCGCCGCGGCCGGCCCCTCCAGCAGGGTCAGCGTCTCGCCCCGGTGGTTGCGCCGCTCCCAGAGGGCGGCGCCGCCCGGGGCGCGGCGGGTCAGCGCGGCGTACGCGGTCCGGGCCGCGCCGGTCGCGGCCAGGGCCGTCACCAGCCGACCGGCTCGACCCCGACGGGGCACGGCACCCCCCGTCGCAGTGCTGGGCGTCACGGCGGCCTTCGTCACGGCGTCTCCTTCTTCGGCAGTTCCGGCAGCGGACCGTCGGTGGTGCCCGTCGTCCCGTACTGTCCCGAAATACCCTGCTTGTCCTCGACCACCAGGGACCACACGACCGCGACCTGACCCACGGGCGTATCGGCGGTGTCCACAGTGGAAACGGCCTTGGCGGTCTGATCGTTACGGCGCAGCGCCCAGATCACACCGTTCTCCTGCGCGGCGGACGCGGTGCCGGCCATGACCGTCCCGTTGTCGCCGCCGTCCAGCGCCCGGGCGAGCGCGAGGTAGGCGTTGTTCGTCCGCCCCGGGTCCTCGCCGGAGGTGACTCCCGAGGGCGCGATCACCACGACCAGGTCGGCGCCGAGGGCCGGATTGTCCTTGACGTCGATGAAGCCGGCTTCCTTGAGCCTGGTCAGCGCCTCGTTCGCGGCCTGCGTGTTGTGCGTGCCGGACGTGGTGGTGCCCGTCCCGGGCGTCTGGCCCGTGTTCGCCCCGCCGGCGGGCGGCGCCGAGGTGGCCCCGGGTCCCGAGGGCGCGCCCGACCCGGTCGTGCCCGTCGCGGGCGTCCCGGAGGCCGGCGCCCCCGTGGACGGCGTCCCGGACGCGGGGGGCGTGGTCGAGCCGCCCGGCGTCCCGCCCTGTACCGGCGGCGTCCTCTCGGTGATCGCCCCCGCCAGCACCTTCGCGGCCCGCTCGGTCGCCGGCCCGGTCGAAAACGCGAGCCCGTTCGCGCCGAGCGCGCCGACCAGTTCGTTCTCCCGCTTGGGGTCGGTCCACTGCCCCTTCACCGACACCTGGCCGGTGACCGTCGCGGAGGCCCCGTCGAGCAGCTTGACCGTGCCGTCCACCAGCTTGGTGTCCGCGCCCGGCAGCGAGACCACGACCGCCTTGTGCCCGGCGAGCCGGCCCTTGGTCAGCTCGGGACCGACCGTGCCCATGATGCCGTTGAGGTACCGCTGACCGGCGTTCGCCCGGTCGACTTCGCGACGCAGCCCTTCGTTGTTCCGGGCGAGGTCCTGAACCGACTGGTCGAGCCCGGAGACGGCGGCCTCCTTGAGGAAGGACGCGCCGAGTACGAGCCCGACCGACAGGGCCAGGAAGACCGCGATGATGGAGACGACGTGGTATCTGAAGTCGATCAACTGAACAGTCCCTGGAGCCAGTAGACGAAGGCGTCCCACTGTGCCCCGAACACGTGGAAGTACGCGCGCCCGAGCGGGGTCACCCGCACGGTCACCGCGATCGTGATCAGCGCGGCGAGGCACAGCATGAGCAGCGAAGTCGTGGAGATGCGGCTGCGGTACAGACGGCTGACGCCCTTGGCGTCCACGAGCTTGCCGCCGACCCGCAACCGGGTGAGGAAGGTGCTCGCCATGCCGGCCCGGCCCTTGTCCAGGAACTCGACGAGCGTGAGGTGCGTACCGACCGCGACGATCAGGCTGGCGCCGCCGTCGTCGGCGAGCAACATCGCGATGTCCTCGCTGGTCCCGGTGGCGGGGAAGGCGATGCCGTCCACGCCCAGTTCGTCGAGGCGTTCCATCCCGGGGGCGCGGCCGTCGCGGTACGCGTGCACGATGATCTCCGCGCCGCAGCGCAGCGCCTGGTCGGAGACCGAGTCCATGTCGCCGACGATCATGTCCGGCTTGTAGCCGGCCTGGAGCAGCGCGTCGGCGCCGCCGTCGACACCGATCATCACCGGGCGGTACTCGCGGATATAGGGGCGCAGCGCGGCGATGTCCTCGCGGTAGTGGTAGCCGCGCACCACGATGAGCACTTGGCGGCCGTCGACCCGGGTGCGGATCTCGGGAACACCGACGCCGTCGAGGAGCAGTTCGCGCTCCTCGCGGATGTACTTGAGGGTGTTCTCGGCGAACGCCTCGATCTGCTCGGACAGCCCGGCCCGGGCCTTCTCCATCGCGGCGGCCACGGAATCCGCGTCGAGCAGCGTGCCGACGGCGATCGGGTCGTCGCCGCGATAGAGGACGTTGTCCTCCACCCGGACCAGCTCGCCCTCGCGGATCCGGTCGAGCACACTGCCGCCGACCTCGTCCAGGAGCGGTACGCCGGCCTCCACGAGCAGTTGCGGCCCGATATTGGGGTAGCGCCCGCTGATGCTGGCGGCGGCGTTGACCACGGCGGCCGGGCGGCACTTGACCAGCGCCTCGGCGGCGACCCGGTCGAGGTCGACGTGGTCGATGATCGCGATGTCGCCGGGGCGGAGCCGCTTGGTGAGGTCCTTGGTACGCCGATCGACCCGGGCGAACGAGCCGGTGTCCTCGGTGTGCCGTCGACGACGAAGCGTGGGGATCCTCACCGGCGCAATCCTGCCATGCACGAAATTCTCCGGCGGCCTCCGCCCGCCGTGGAAAAGGTCCTGCGGGGCTGGGGTGACGGCTCCGCCGCGCTCGTCGATCCCCGGTCGACGATCACGCCGTGGGCGCTGACGCGCCTACGGGTGGCCGAATACGCAGCGGCCGGGGGCGGTGCGGGAGGCTGGTCGAAGCAGGAGACTCGCGGCCCGGCGCGATCCGGCGCGGACGCACGGGCGGGAAATCGGAGCGGGGCTGTTACATAGGGCATCCCCGCTCCGGGAGGTCCCGGTCGGCGGCGGCGAGGGCGAATCCGGCCAAAGCCGCAATCGCGGCCCTGGCCCGACGGTGGGGCGGCAGGCGCGACGGGGCCGGGCAGCCCGCGCCCGAGCCGGCGCGGCTCGGGGTGCGAGGCGCCCGGGCGCACCCGGCACCACCACCCCGTTCGTGTCCTGCCGGCGCGAGGGCTGTGGTCATGGAAGCCCCGGCACTCACCGACCCGACCGCTCAGGCCCCACCGCCACACAACCTCCGCGAACACCTCGCCTGGTTCGCGGTCGCCGCCTGCTTCCCCCCGCCTGGCCCTCAAGCTGCTCTGGGTGCTCGGCGTCGACGTCGGCGTCGTCCACCCCGACGAGCTCGACCGGGGCCGAGGAATCGCCGCCAACGCCCTCACCTTCACCCACCACGGACGGCATCGCCGCGCTGATCGCCTACACGCCGGCCCGCCCCCGCGAGGTCCACGTCCGGGCCTGGGCCGATCCTGCTGCCGCTGTAGGTCGCGTCGGGCCTGCTCGTGGTGATCATGCGTGAGTCGACCGAGCCCGCGCGAGCGTCAGACGGGCCGGCGCAGGCTCCCGTACGGGCGATACGCACGCGTCCCGAGCGGTCGAACGTCCGAGGGCGCGGGGGCCGGGGTGGACGCGGGCACGGCCCGGAACGCCTCGTACGCCCGCTCGTCGACCCACTCGGTGTAGGCCAGTCCCCGGGTGCCGCCGAGGTCGAGGTGCACATGCGTGGCGACGCGGCCCGGGACCGGAGCCCGCCCGTCGTCCGCCGCCGCGAGGGCCCGTTCGACCCATCGACGGGCCGCCGGCGCGTCGTCCGCCTCGATCTCCTCGACCTCCACCAGCACGGGCTCACCCGGGAGTTCGGACCGCGCCGCGCTGCCGACGAGGCGATAGCGGATCAGGCCCGGACGTTCGATCCCGGGCACCACCTCGTCGATGTTTCGCACCATCCCCGGCCGGGTGGTCCGGACGAACGCCCGGTGATCCTCGTCGTTCGTCCACTGCGCGTAGTTGAGGACCCGTCCGCCATCGACGCTCAGCAGACAGCTCAGCGTGAGAAACCCGTCCGGCCAGGGCACCCCCTCCCATTCGCCGAGCGTCGCCTCCGCGGCGGCCCGCTGCCGCTCCGGCGTACCCACGATCCAGGGACTGACGAGGATCGTCCCGACATCGGCCCGTCGAACCTCGGGCAGAGAGCGACGATCGTGACGATTGTGGCGCGACGACGCGGTCATGGATGCTCCTTCGAGGCGGAGGACAAGGCCACGCCACCTTGCAACTTCAACCGCACTTGAGGTCAACTCCCCACCGCCCTCGGGGTCCTCGATTCGATCCGGGGTGTCGGGGTCGGGGGGTGGCCTGGCAACCTTGGTGGATAACCGGGACGCCCGGCGTGAGGAGGACCGGATGGCAAAGTCCTTGCGGGACGAGATGGGCCCGGAACGATTCGACGCGGCAATGGCCGAGGGCGTCCGCAAGGCCGTCGCGGAGCTGCACGCGCTGGGCCTGCCCGGGATCGGCGGCGAGAACGGACGCGTCTACAAGCAGTACGCGGACGGCACCCGGGTGTACCTCGACGAAGAGGACCCGAACACACGCGAGTACCGAATCTTCGCCGACGGCACCAAGGTGTACGTCGACGAGATGGAGGCGTGACCTCGGCGCCCGGAGGCGGGGCGAGTCGCGAACAACGAGTCGCACCGCCACCGAGCGCGTCCCGGGACGCAGAAGCGTTATCGGGCCGGGCCGGCCGAGAGTGCCGAACTCGCCCCCCTCTCCGGGCCGTCGTCGACCCACGGCCCCCTACCCGTCGGGTCGTCGACCAGAGCGCAGGGCGCGACCGGGCCGTCGGCGAGCCGGAAGGTATTGGTGCTGCCGGAGCTGTCCGCGTTGTGAACCCGACGGCCGTCGCGGTCACCCGCGTCGGGCAGGTCCTTCGCCGAAACCTTCGTAAGGGTCGCGGTGATCACCAACGTGGCCCCGGAAGGCATCAGTTCCGGGCGAATCTCCGTCCACCCCTGGGAGTAGAAGTCCAACTCCTCGTCTGTCAGCAGTCGTCCTTCCGGGGAGGGCAGCCAGTGGTACAGCGCATCCATGCCGCCGTCGGGGAGGCGATGCTCGGTATACCGCCCCGGTGCACACTGCTTGCCGTACGGCACGTAGTCGACCACCGCCCGCACGCCCAGATCCCGTAGTCGCTGCTCCAACCCCTTCGGATTGCGGAACTCGTCGACCTTGAACAGGATCCCGCCGTCCGGCCGCTTCACCACCTCGAACGGTCGCGCCTCCGCCGAGCCACCACTGAGCATCGGCGCGCCGACCCCGATGCCCGCCGCGAGTACCACCGAGGCCGCCAGCCCGTACCCGATCCGGCGGCGTCGCGAGGTCGCCCGCCGCACCGGCTGCGCCGGTTCGACCGCCGGCACGCCACCACCGGCCGCCAGGGACTTCAGTTCTTCCAGCGCCCGTTCCTCGAACCCGATCATGCCTTCGCCTCCGCCCGCACCTGTGCTGCCGTCCGGATGCCGCGGGGCAAATCCGCGGCCGGCGCCCCCAGTTCCTTCATGAGCCGCCGCCGGGCCCGGTGCAGACGTATCGATCGTGACGAGTTCACCCCACATACCCACAAGCGGTTGGTTCAAGTCCAGCCGCACCAACGACCAAGGCGGCATGTGTGTGGAAGCTGCTCATGCCCCGGACCAGTCAATGGCCATACGCGACTCGAAGGACCCCTCCCGCGGCGCTTTCCTCTTCCACGCCCGTCCCTGGGAAGCTTTCCTCGACTCCGTGAAACGTCAAAGCTAGGCCACACCACGCCGCTCCTTGGCCCGCCTCCAACCGTGAGGCGGGCCGCAGGCGTTCCGCGGTGTGCCCGCGCAACTCGCCATGATCGCCAACGATAAGCTGCCCCCACTGTGCGGGCTCGGGGTTCGCCCGGGCACCAGAAGGAGCACCAACCGCATGATGGGACCGGCCCATTCGCTGTCCGGAGCCTGCGCCTGGATGGCCGTCGGAGCCGCCGCCGACGCCTACGGCCAACCGATGCCCTGGCCCGTCCTCGTGGTAGGCGGCCTGATCTGCGCCGGCGCCGCCCTGGGGCCGGACCTGGACCACAAGGCCGCCACCGTCTCCCGCTCCTTCGGCCCGATATCCATGGTCCTGTGCGGCGTGGTGGACGCCCTCGCGAGCGCCACGTACAGGGCTACCCGCATGAAGGGCGACCCCCGCCGCAACGGCGGCCACCGCACGCTCACCCACACCTGGGTCTGGGCCGGACTCGTCGGCCTCGCCGCCTCCGCGATCTGCGCCTACGGCGGCCGGTGGGGCGTCCTGGGCGTACTGTTCGTGCACATGGTCCTGGCCATCGAAGGACTCCTGTGGCGCGCCGCCCGCCTGCACAGCGACATCCTGGTCTGGCTGCTCGGCGGCACCAGCACCTGGATGCTGGTCGAAATCCTCAACCGCCCCGGCAACGGCTCCGATTGGTTCTTCACCGGACCCGGCCAGGAGTACTGGTGGGTCGGCCTCCCGATCGCCCTCGGCGCCCTCACCCACTGCATCGGCGACGCACTCACCGTCTCCGGCTGCCCGATCCTGTGGCCGATCCCCATAGGCCGCAAGCGCTGGTACCCCCTCGGCCCCCCGAAGTCCATGCGCTTCCGCGCCGGTGCCAAGGTCGAGGTCAAGGTCCTGATGCCCCTGTTCATGGGCGCCGGCGGCCTCGGCGCGGTGGCCGCCCTCGGCTACCTGGGCTGACGACCCACCGCGTGCGCCCTCTTCCGAGCCACTGGAGACCTCATCGAAGGCTCCGGAGGCCGCACACCGGTATCCCGATCCCGATGGACCGCGCCGGGACGGCCGGCGTCTGGTGAGCCCGCCGGGCCGGCCGTCCCGGCACCGTGGCGACGGCTCAGTACCCGGCCGGGGCCGGCCACCGCCGTTCCACCCCGGCGGCCTCCAACTCGGCGGCGAACTCGGCGAACAACGCGGAATCTTCGCGCACCGCCTGTGGCTCGACGCCCCGCCGCAGGCAATACGCCGTCAGGTGCCCGGCCACCTCCCCCACGTTCCACTCGACCGGGTGCAGCCGGTAGCACCCGTTCGAGATGTGCGTGGTCCCGATGTTCTTGCCAGCCGGCAGCAGGTTCCGCATCCGGATCGGCAGCAGCGCGCCCAAGGGGATCTCGAACGGCATGCTGGCCACGTCGATGTAGTTGTCGCCGCCGGTCGACGGATGCAGATCGATCCGGTACGCGCCCACCCCCACCGAGTCCGGGAAGTGGTGAATGGCGTCCCCGCCCAGGACGTCCCGAGACACGTGCTGCTCCGTCACCGTGGTCACCGCCCGGATCCGCCGCGACTCGCGCACGTACGCCGACTTGGCCAACCCGTCGGCCGTGCCCACCACATCGTGCCGCAGCCGCAGTCCGGGATACCCCCGGCCGCCGTCCGGACGCGGCGCCTCGGTCTGGAGCCAGTACAGCACCGACAACGACAACTGCTTCGCCTCGCGGTGCGCGGCGGCGGCCTCGTCGGCGCCGACCTCGATGATCGGCCGCAACCAGTAGTCGTTCAACGGCCAGTTCACGAGTGTGATGTCCGAGTCGACCGCGCCCGGCTCGAACACCCCCTTGGCCAGGATGCGTCGGAACAACCACAGGTCGTCGCCGCCCGCGTTGGCACTCTGGTCGGCGGTGATCGCCAGCGGATCGCCCGCCGGATTCGGAACGAACGTGCGGGCCTCGGGCTTCAACGTGCGCGGATCCGGCGCGAGGAAGCCCAGCAGCGGCCCCGGCCAGAAGTCCGGCCGGTACGAGCGCCAGAAGTCGTAGTCGGCGGGCCGGTCGATCACGTGGTTCTCGCCCTCGTGGTGCGAGACGGCGAAGCAGTAGGTGATGCCCTGCATGTTCAGCGGCTGGTATTCGGCCGGCGCGCTCGGTTCGCCGTATTCCGCCCGGGACTCGGCACCGGTCACGTACTCCGCCTTCGCCAGTGGCAGCAACTCGCCGGTCTCGGTGGCGTCCAGGACGAAGTCCGCGGTGACGGTGTGCGACTCCTCGGTCCGCAGACCCCACAGGGTCACCCCGGACACCCGGTCGCCCTCGGTGAACACCTCGGCGGGTACGTGCTCCAGGAGAATGCGCAACCGCCCGGACGCCAGATGCGGGGCCACCATTGCCTGCAGCACGGCCAGGGCGACGCGCGGTTCGTGGCAGAGCTTGCTCACATAGCCGGCCCCAGGGTTGAGATCACGCCGCCGCGCCGCCGCGCCGGTCAGCGGATACCAGGTCCGGTAGTGGTCGCGGATCGCGGTGCGCAGTTCGCGATAGGTCGCGGTGGCGCCGTAGCTCTCGATCCAGGGATGCTCGTCCGGCGGCACCGCCTGTGCGGTGAGTTGACCGCCGATCCAGTCGGTCTCCTCGGTGAGCACGACCGTACGGCCCGCCCGGCACGCGGCCAACGCCGCGGCGACGCCGCCCAGTCCGCCGCCGACGACGAGTATCTCGGTGCTGATTTCGGACATGCTGAAGCCTTCCGTGAACGGATTCGGTGGGGACTTGCGACGGAGCAGCGAACTCAGCGAACCTGTGCCGCTGTTCGCCCGACCTCCAGCTCACAACCCATCAACTGATGCCTGATCAGGCGCTCGTCGCCCGCGATCAACCCCGTCAGCAGCCGCACCGCCGCCGCGCCCATCTCCCGGCGCGGCACCACGAATCCGGTCAGCGCCGGCGGTCCGTGCTCGGCGTTCTCGGGGGCGCCGAGGGTGGCCAGGGACAGGTCGTCGGGGAAGCGGTATCCCGCGTCCGAGGCGGCGGCCAGCAGCGCCCGATGCGCCGCGTCGGTATCCGTGGCCTCGGTGACGATCGCGGTCACGCCCCGCTCGGACCAGCCGCGCAGCCGATCGGTGGTCAGATCGGAGCCGTCCGTACGGACCACGGCGCCCTCGTCGAGCGCGAGCCCGCACTCGGCCATCCCCCGCCGAAAGCCCGCCTCGCGGTCCACGGCGCTGATCGCGTCGTCGAGTTCGCGCACGTACAGGATGTCCCGATGGCCCAGCTCGGCCAGGTGACGCACGACCTCCGCCGTCGCCGTCACGTAGTCCGCGCCGACATACGGCAGCCGGTCGCCGAAGTCGTCGTGTCGACCGAGGTAGACCACCGGCAGATCGGTGGCCAGGAGCCGGTCCATCTCCCGGATCGGCAGATGCCGACCCATGAACAGGCAGCCGTCGGCAAGCCGGACCCGGTTCAGCACCTCGGCGTGCGGCCGTTCGCCGGTCACGCTGGAGGCGATGAACATCAGCAGGTCGTAGCCCTGAATCGCGGACTCCTGCTCGATGCCGACCAGGAACGGGTGGTAGGCGTGGGACATTTCGGTGGGGAAGGTCGCGGTGAACGTGTACAGCCCGAGCAGGTTGTTCTGCCCGGCGGCCAGTCGCTTCGCTATCGGGTCGGGCACGTAGCCGAGTTGTTCGGCGGCGGCCATCACCTTGCGTCGCGTCTCGTCGGCGATGCCCACCGCCGCCGAACCGCCGCTGAGGATCAGGGACACCGTCGGCTGCGAGACGCCGGCCAGGCGGGCGATGTCCGCCTGGCGGGGCCGGTTCGTCCGCGAACCGGCCGGCCGCCCGGGCCCGCCGCTCGGCTTCATGTCATCCTCCAAGTGCCCGGCACCAACTGCCGCCTAATACGCATCAGATCGGAATGGAAATCGAGTATATCCAGTAACGGTGCGTGATTCACGGAGCTTCCAACCCACCGTCGGGCCGCCGCACGCGGGCCGCCCAACGCTCGTGCAGGTGGGCCTGCGGCGGGTACTTCGCCGCCTGGGCCTCGTCCAGATCGACGCCCCAGCCGGGCCGGTCCGAGGGGACGAGATAGCCGTCCACCGTGCGCGGCGTACCGGGGAAGACCTCGTGCACCCGTTCGGGGTAGACGTGTTGCTCCTGGATGCCGAAGGCGGGACTGGTCACGTCCAGCGTCAGGTTGACCGCCGCGCCGACGGGCGACACGTCCGGCGGACCGTGCCACGCGGTACGCACCCCGGTCAGCTCGCACAGCGTGGCCAGCTTGCGGGCCGGCGTCAACCCGCCCACCGCCGAGACGTGCACGCGCAGATAGTCGACGCCGCCGGCGGTGACCAGGCGCGTGGCGTCGGTCATCGAGGTCACCAACTCGCCCGACGCGATCGGCATCGGCGCCGCGGCGCGCACCTCCGGCAGCCGGTCGAAGTGCTCCGGCGCGAGCGGATCCTCCAGGAAGAAGAGCCGGTACGGCTCCAGCGAACGGGCCAGCCCCACGGCCTCTTTCGGAGTCAGCCGGTTGTGCGCGTCGTGCAACAGACCGAGTTCGTCGCCCAATACCTCCCTGGCCCGCTCGAACAGGCGCGGCGTGGTGCGGAGATAGTGGCCGACGTCCCAGCCGTCCGGGTACGGGCTGCCCGGATAGCCGCCCGGCGTGCCCTCGGCGCCGTACGTACCGAGCCCCGGGCCGCCGCACTGCAACCGCACGTGCCGGTAACCCTGTTCGGCCAGCGCCGCGGCCCGCTCGATCGACTCCTCCACGCTGCCGCCCCGGGCACCGGTGTACACCGCCGCGCCGCCGCGCACCCGCCCGCCGAGCAGTTCGTACACCGGCACACCCAACCGTTTGCCGGCGATGTCCCACAACGCCTGGTCGATGCCGGACAGCGCGTTGTTGTGGACGGGCCCGCCGCGCCAGTAGGACGAGAAGTGCAGCAGTCGAAAGACGTCCTCGATGTCGGCCGGATGCCGACCGACCACCATCGGCCCCAGATGTTGCTCGACCGCCGCGGTCACCGCGTGGAATCGCTGGGTGAAGGTGGCACAACCGAGCCCGTACAGCCCGGGTTCGGAGGTATCGACCCGCACCACCACGAGCGGCACCCCGCCGGGCGCGGTCACCACGGCCCGCACCGAGGTGATCCGCAGCGAGTCCCGCGCGGCCCAGGGGGCCTGGGTCTCGGGCATCGCGGCCGGCGGTATCGGGGTCTCCGGCTCGGTCATGGGTGACGCTCCTGGGAAAGCGGGTTCGGGTACGGACGAGGCGCCTCGGGCGGCCCCACGAGGAGATCCGGGTCGGACGGGTCGAACCCTGCCGGCGGATACGGATACCGCGCCGTGAAGCCGAGCAGCGCCCGGCCCGGAGCCAGGTCGATCGGCACCGTACGGCCGGGAAATTCCGCCCGGCGGGGCACGTCCGGCAGATACACGGCGAGCAGGTCCGCGGTGGGCGCGGCCATCAACGTGTCCGGTGCCGCCACGAACAGCACCGGCGCGCCCGTCACCGCCGGCGCGGTCAGCCCCAGGACGCAGGCCCGTGCCGCGTCGCGCAGGTCGAGGTAACTCCACACCTCCGACGCACCGAGCGCCGGATCCGCCGCCAACCGGGACGCGTGCGCGGCCAGTCGGTCCGCGTCGCCGAGGAACGGCAGACGCAGCGCCACCGCCGTCATGCCGTACCGCCGATGCATCATCGCGGCGGTGGCCTCGTCGACCTGCTTGGACAGCGCGTACGGATCCTCGATCCGCAGCGGCAACGCCGTGTCGAACGGCAGGTACGCCGGCCGTGGCCGTGGCGTGGAGCGGGCGAACGGCAGCCCGGTCACGGACAGGCTGCTCGCCACCACCGTGCGCCGCACCCCCACCCGACCGGCCTCGTTCAACACCACGAACGTGGCCTGCGTGTTCGTCGCGAACACCACCTCGGGAGGGGCCACTTCGGGCGAAGCGAGTGCGGCCAGGTGGATCACCGCGTCGACCCCGCGAAGCGCGTCCGCCACCACCTCCGGATCCCGCGCGTCACCAACCACGACCCGATCGGCTTGCAACGCCCCGCCGCCCACGCCGTCCTCGACGACCAGCGCGGTCACCGGCACGCCGCGATCGGCCAGTTCGGCCAGTACAGCCGTGCCGAGGCGCCCGGCGGCCCCGGTCACCAGAACTCGCCTCACCAGGGCACCCCCGTTCGCGCCGTGGGCCGACCCACGCCGGCGTCGCGCATGGCGACGCCGGGGTGTGCGTCGGCGCCAGGGGGCACATCGGCGCCGGGGTGCGCGCCGGCGCCCGGGCGCGCGATCACCCGAAGCCCGCCTCCACGCACGACGGCCCCGGCCCTCCCGAGCCCCCGCGCCACCGAACCACGCCCCACCGACCCGCTCCCCGTCGACCCACGTCCACCGATCCCGCGCGCCACGCGCAACCCCCTCACTTCAACCCCGTGAACGCGATCCCGCGCACGATCTGCCGCTGGAAGACCAGGAACACCACCACCGGTGGGATGATCGCGATCAGCATGCCCGCGATCAGCAGGCTCTGGTTCGAGGTGTCCGCCAGCCTCGGCAACGCCACCGCGAGCGGCTGCTTTTCCGTGTCGGTGATGGCGATCATCGGCCACAGGAAGTCCTTCCACGCGTTCATCACCGCGAGCAGCGACACCACGGCCAGGATCGGCCGCGACATCGGCAGCACGATCCGGGTCAGGATCCGCCACGGGCCGGCGCCATCCAGGCGGGCCGCCTCCAGGAGTTCCTTCGGGATGCCGTCGAAGAACTGCTTCATCAGCAGCACGTTGAACGCGTGCGCGCCCGCCGGCAACCACACCGCCATCGGCGTGTTGGCGATCGAGCCGCCCGTGAGCGGCAGGTCCTGGATGGTCAGGTAGAGCGAGACCATCGACACCGTGCCCGGCAGGAACAGCGTGGCCAGCACCGCCGCATACACATACTTGCCGTAGAACGGCCGCAGCACGGACAGCGCATAGGCCCCGGTCACCGCCACGAACAACTGCACGAACCACGAACCGCCCACCAGCACCACGGTGTTGGTCAGATAGCGGCCGAGGTCCAGACTCGTCCACGCGGTCGAGATGTTCGACCAGTGCACCTCCTCGGGCCACAGCGCCAACGGATGCCGCAGCGAGTCCTGGGTCGAGGAGATCGAACCCTTGAACACCCAATAGATCGGACCGGCCCCCTCGATGATCAGGGCCGCGATCAACAGCAGTTGGGTGGTCCCGAGTCCGAACCGGGTGATCGGCCGTCGGCGTTCGGCCTCGGACATCACACCCCTACCGCCGGCACCGGTACTCATTTCGTCCCCCATGCGCGGGTGAGCCGCAGATAGATCGCCGACAGGACCGCGAGCACGGCGGCCAGGCTCACGCTCAGCGCCGCCGCCGCGCCGTAGTCGCCGCTGACGAACGCGTATCGATAGATGAGCAGAAGCACGGTGACCGTGGAATCCTCGGGCCCGCCGTCCGTCAGCACGAAGGGCTCGGTGAACACCTGGAAGGTGTTGATCACCTGAAGCAGCATCATGATGAGCAGCACCGGACGCATGTGCGGCAACGTGACGTGCCACAACCGCCGTCGCACCGAGGCACCGTCGAGTTCGGCGGCCTCGTACAACTCGGTCGGCACGCTCGCCAACGCCGCGAGGTAGATCAACACCGCTCCGCCCGCGCCCGCCCAGGTCGCCTCCACCACCAGGCTCGCCATCGCGGTATCGGCGGACTGCAACCACGGGTACGGGCCCAGGCCGACCTTGCCCAACACCTCGTTGAACAGGCCCGAGTCCGGGTCGTAGAACCACTTCCACATCAGCACCGCCACCACCGGCGGCACCGCCACCGGCAGGTACACCAGCACCCGCATCAGCCCCGCTCCGCGCCGCAGTTCGGACATCAGCACGGCCAGGAACAGCGGCAGCGGGAAGCCGATCAGCAGCGCCAGACCGGTGAACACGAGGGTGTTCGTGACCGCCTTGCCCAACAGCGGGTCGTCCAGCAGGGTTTGGTAGTTGTCGAACCCGACCCACGTGGCCGGTTCGACCAGGTTCGTCTGCTGGAAACTCAGCAGCAGGCTACGGATGATCGGCCACCACGAGAACAGGCCGAACACCAACACCGTCGGCAACAGGAACAGCGCCGGCACCAGATGGCGGGCGCCGCCGCGCCACCGCGCGCTCCGGGACCCGGGTCCGCTCGGACGAACCGCCGCCGACGCCACGACCTGGGCGCTCTCCCGAGGGAGGGTCGGCGTACTCACGACGGCCCCTCGACTCCGCGCGGCAGGGCAAGCCGCGCCCCGGACCGCCGGCCGACCCGCGCCCCGCGCCGCCCGCGCCCGCTCACGGTGCCTGCGCCTTTTCGACGACCGGCCCGAGTCGATCCGCCGCCTTGGCCAACTCGGCCCGCGGATCGGCGTCCTTGCGGGTCAGCACCGCCTGTACCGCCGTATCCAGCGCTCCGTACAACTCCTGCGCGGCGACGGGGGGTTCGACCTGATACTCGAGCTTGCCGACACCGGCGACATACGGCGCGAAGTTCCCGGTCGGGATGTTCGTGTGCCTGCCGATCGCGACGTTCACCGGATCGGAGACCGCCGCCGAGTAGAACGGCAGCGTGGGCAGCCCGACCGCGAGCTTGTCCGCCGCCTGCGCGACCGCCTGTTCCTCGGCCGCGGCCGGGTCGTAGGCGGGCTTGAGGTAGAAGTAGTCGATCCACTTCACCGCCGCGGTCCGCTGCGCGGGCGTGGCCTTGGCGCTGACCACGGCCATCAGACCGCCGAGCAGTGTGGACCGGCCGCCGTTCTGCTGCGGCAGCGCGGCCATGCCGAAGTCGGCGGGCTTGCCGGAGTATTGGGTGATGTAGCGGTTGTAGCTGTTGACCGTGCTGATCATCATGCCGATCTTGCCCGCGGCGAAGTCCCGTTCGGCATCCTGCTGGGTACGCAGGTGGTTGTTGCCCATCGAGTCGTCCTGCCAGCGCATCGCGGCCAGTTGCCCCAACGCCTTCTCCGCCGGGCCGTCGAGCAGGGCCGGCACATACGTATCGCCGACCTTCTTCTCCATCGAACCGCCGAAGCCGTAGGTCATCGCGGTCAGGATCCAGCCGCCGGTGTTCTTGACGGTCATCTGCGTGTAGCCGGTGACGCCCGTGTCGGAGATCTTCTTCGCGGCGGTGCGGACCTCGTCCCAGGTGGTCGGCGGCTTGTCCGGGTCCAGGCCGGCCTTCGTGAACAGGTCGCGGTTGTACACCAGTCCGAGCGCGTACTCGGTGACCGGCAGCCCGAAGACGCGCCCGTCGGCGGCGGTGGCCGGCGCCAGGGCGCGCGGGTCGAGGTCGCCCGAGTGTGGCAACGCCTCGAGTTCGGCGCCGAGATCGGCGATCTGCTTGCGGGCGATCAGGCCGGGCGGCTCGGTCAGCGGAACGGTCAACACCGTCTCGGCGTTGCCGCCGGCCAACCGGGCGGCGAACGTGCGTGCGTCCCACTGGGTGTCGGTCGGCTTGACCTTGATCTTCGGGTTGGCCTTCTCGAACGCCGCGACGGCGTCCAGGAATTGTTGCCGTGTCTTGGGCGACGTGGTCGCCGGCATGCCCGCGACGGTGATCGTGGTTTTGCCGGAGGAACCGGCGCCGGACGAGCCGGACAAGCCGGACGAGCAACCGGCGGTGCCGGCGACGAGGGCGAGCGCGAGCACTCCGCCTCCCGCCACCACCCGCCGACGTCGACGCCGGAGCGTACTGACCGGGACTGACTCGGTCACGGGTACCTCCCTGGGTCCTGACCATCCCCGCTCCGGAACTGGCTCCGGAGCCGATGGGGTCGTATCTAATTCGCATTAGGAGGAGGTGTCAAGGGGGTTGCGGGCGGGTTGCCCGGCCCGGCGAATCAGACATACGGGGGTCTTGACGCGGCCGGGGGATCGGGGTACACATTCGCTCTAATCCGCATTAGATCGGTGTGACCCGCCGACCGCCCCTACCGACACCGCCGCGGTCGCCGCCGTCACCGCCGGCGTCACCGCTGCCGTCACCGCCGCGCCCCGGCCGCCGGGCCGTGCGCTTCCGCCGCTTCTGGTACTTCCACCGTCCTCGTCGCTCGGGAAAGGGATCCATGTCCGCCGACCAGCACAGCCCCGAACCACCCGACGCCGCTCCGGACCACCCCGCCCTCGCCCCCCGCGCCGGCCTGCACCGACGCGGCTTCCTCACCGGCGCCGTGGCGACCGGCGTGGCGGGCGTGGCCGGAGCAGCCGGCATCGCCGGGGCGGCGACCCCCGCCTCTGCCGGCGCGACGACGGCCGCCCCCGTCACCATCTCCGCCCCCGGCATCTCCCTGACCGCCGGCGCCGACGGACAGATCTCGGTCCGCGACGGCGCCGGCACCGAACGCATCCGGCTGACCAGGTTCATGACCAAGGACACCGTCGCCGGCCTGCAACCCACGACGGGCGGCACCCCGTCCCCGATCACGCTCCCGGACGGCAGAGCGGCGATCCGGGTCGACTACACCCTGGCCGCCGCCGCGAACGGCATCACCGTCCGGGCCGTCCTCGACGTCGCCCCCAACCGCGCGCATCTGCGCTGGGAGGTCGGCGGCTCGACCACGCTCGTCCCGGCCGGGTTCATGTTCGGACGTACGGTGCTCGCCCCCACCGCGCCGGAAGCCTTCGTCGCGCTCACCGCCTGGAACCGGGACGCGGGCGGCGGCATCCCGTACGAAACCAACACCGGCGTGGTCTACCGGGAGACCTGGGCCGACACCAACGCCTACTTCCGCCTCGCCGGCACCACCCCGGCCTGGACCAACGCCACCTGGATCCACGCCCCGGGCACCGTCACCCCCACCGGCGCGGTGACCGAGGCCGACCTCGTACTCGGCGCGATGCGCCCCGCGGCGGCCGGCACCACCGGCTCGGGCCGGCCGCTCGGCGTCGAGGTGTGGACCGACCGCCCGTTCTCACTCTGGGACCAGGGCGGCGTACCGATGCCGCTGCACGCGGAGGTGGCCAACGGCGGCACCACCGCCCGACCGGTGCAACTCTCCTGGTGGGCAAGGGACTTCGACGGTGCGGTGCTGGGCAGCGGCACGGTCTCCGGGACGGTCGCCGCCGGCGCCACGTGGACGCGGACCTTCACCGTCACCGCACCGGCGCACGGCATCGTGTTCACCGAGGTGTGCGCGACCTCGGGCCCGGACGAGGCGTTCGCCCGCACCAACCTGACGGTACTGCCGCCGTTCGACTACCAGGCGGGCGCGGACAGCATGTTCGGCATCGCCAACTACCCGTGGCTGCTCCAACCGTCCACGCCGGCCGTCCTGGACCTGATGCGCCGCATCGGCATCAAGCGGGTACGCATCTCCTACGACGGCGGCCCCGGGCTGCCACCGGCCACCTTGGACGCGGCCGGCCTGGCCCACAACATCGAACTGGCCGGCATCCCGCTCGGCGGCACCACCGCCCAGGTCGCCGCGTGGGCGGACACCAACACCGCCAAGGCGATCGGGGCGAACGCCGACTGGTTCGAGGTCGCCAACGAGATCAACAAGCCCTGGATGAGCGGCCAGACGGCCGCCGCCTACGTCCGCGACGGACTGCACCCGGTACGCGACCGGCTGACCGCGGCGGGAGCGCCGACCAAGGTGCTCAACGCGGGACTTGCCGGAATGGATTACGTCTGGACGGAGAACTTCCGCAACGCCGGCGGCTGGGACCTGATCGACGGCTTCGCCTTCCACCCGGGCCGGGGCAACTTCACCCCCGACTACGCCCCGGCGCCGGCCGACTGGACGATGGGCGACAACGGCACGTATTGGAACTTCCTCGGCGGGCTGCGCAAGGCCCGCGAGGTGATCGCCGCGTACGGCCCGAAGGAGCTGTGGCTGACCGAGGCGTACGCGTGCACCAAGCCGAACAGCTGGTGGCACGACACCTACCGGCACGCCGCCGAGAACGTGCTGCTCACCCTCGCACTGGCCAAGGCCGAGGGCGTGCGGTGCGTGAACTGGTACCAGCTGCACGACAGCGTCCTGGGCAAGCCGCAGTGGGCGGACCCGGCGAACTCCGAGTACCACTACGGCCTGATGCACCGCGACCTCGGCGCCAAGCCGTCCATGCTGGCCTACGCCACCGCCGCCCGTGTGCTGGACCGGGCCACGTTCGTCCGATGGTTGACGCCGGCCAACCCGGACCTCAAGGGCCTGCTGTTCGACTCCCCCGACGGCCCGATCTCGATCCTGTGGAGCCGCAAGGACGGCTACACCCTCAACCCGACCCACCCCACCGACTCCGGCTGGTTCCCCGCACCCGAGCCGTGGGTGGACCCGTGGCCGACCAAGACGACCCTGTCGGTCCAGGCAGCGGGCACGACGGTCCGGGAGGTGGACTGCATCGGCCGGGAGCGCACGCTGACGGCGACGGGGGGTCGGGTGGGGGTACGCCTGGACGGGGCGCCGCGCATCTACCACGGCCTCACGTCGACGCCGGAGGCGACCGCGTAGGGGCGGGGAGGGGGGAAGGGAAGGGAAGGGAAGGGAAGGGGACGGCGGCGCGTGCGTTCACGCGCCGCCGTCCTGGGCACCGTTGCGGGCGGCCGTTGCGGGCAGCCGTTTCGAACGGGCGCCGCGTCAGCTGTACAGCAGCGTCGGGCTCAGTGGTGCGCGTGCGACGCAGTACCAACCCGGCCACCCCGGGAAGAGCACGCGCAGGCTCCAGTTGGACGGCGAGGGCGGCGGCCCCGAGATCACGTCCGCCAGCGGTTGGCCGACCCCGATGGTGCCGCTGACCTTGGGAATGGCACCGAGATTGAACACGGGCGCACCACCCGGATACGGCGGGTTGATGGCACCGTCGTAGACCACGCCGCCGCTGGGCCCGTTGAAGATCGCGGTGGTATTGATCGAGTTGGCCGGGAAGCCGGCCGGAATCGCCGGAGCGGAGATGGTCACCTTCAACTGGCCGCCACCGGTGAAGTAGGTCACCTTGGCGGGAAACGCACGACCCCTGGCGTCCACACAGTCGTAAGGGGCCGTCGAGGGCCCGCCCGCGGAGGCGGATCCGACGAACGTGGTCACGGCGGCCAGTGCACCGGCACTGGCGAGCGCAGCAACCTTCACACGCTTTGGCATGGCTGACTCCCGGGTTTCTGGGTTGGACCCGAACCGTACGAAGGAGCAGAAGCACTGCGAACCAATTCCACACAGGGCGCGAACCAAGTAGAGCAACCCACACCCAACCTGACAAGCACCCAAACTCGTTGGCGCGATCCGTCAAGTCCCGCAAAAACACGGCCAGTTGCCACGCCGGCACAGCCCGAAAACCCAAACCGAGCAACGCGAAACGCACAGCCCAAGGCACAAGGGGGCCGGAGCGGGAGACCCAACGCGCAGGGCGAGCGACGCGGGGGGCCGGAAGCGCAGGGCGAGGACACGGGAGGCCAGAAGCTCAAGGCGAGCGACACGGGAGGCCAGAAGCGCAAGGCGAGCAACGCTGAACACCAGAAGCTCAAGGCGAGCAACACGGGAGACCACAAGCGCAACGCGAGCGACACGGGAGGCCAGAGTCGTGTCCGCAGCGTTGCTTCTTGTTGGGCGCTTCGCGCCGGCTCGCGGGGCACCGCTTTTCTGCTCCCCCGCTTCGCTCCTCCGCAGAAAAGCGGCACCCCGCTCGCGGCTGTGCGCCCCTCCGCTTCGCTCCGGGTCGCCCAGCCTAAAAAACAAGCGGCGGCTCCGCCGCTCTCCGCGCTTCGCGCGTCGATCACGTGGGCGACCCGGGTCGTGGGCGCTGACGCGCCGAGGCGGGCGGCGGGCCCGGGCGGCCGAAGGCGGAAGTCGGTCGTCCCCTGCCGACAGGCGCAGCGCGGCAACCGAGGGCGCGTACCGACCGCCGCCGCCGCCGATCGCGCAGCGGAGGTACACCTCGACACACAGCGCGGTAAACAGCGAGCCACGTGCCGACCGCGACCGCGACCACGCAGCGTAACCCGCGTGCCCTTGATCTTCCGGACAGTGACCCGCGGAAGGTCGTAGGAAACCGGAAAGAGAAAGCGCGTGCCGAAGAGATATACGCAGCAGTTCAAAGACGAAGCCGTTCGTCTGGTGCTGGACGGCCCCCGTCCGATCGTCCAGGTCGCGCGCGAGTTGGGAGTCAACGACACCACGCTCGGGAACTGGGTCGCACAGCATCGCAGGTCCGTGACGAAACCCGGGTCGACACCGCGTGGCGACGAACCGGTGACCGCGCGCGAACGGGAACTCGAACGCGAAGTTCGGAAACTCCGCGAGGAGAACGCCTTCCTGGTAAAAGCAAGCGCCTTCTTCGCCCGCAACCATCGGTGAGCTCCCGCTACGAACTCGTTGAGGCGGAGGAGGCCCACTTCCGCATCGCCGACATGTGCCGATGGCTCGACGTCTCCCGATCCGGTTACTACGAATGGCGGACCCGCCCGGAATCCGCCACGGCGCAACGACGCCGACACCTGACCGCGGCGATCAACGAAATCTTCACGGCCAATCACGAGACCTACGGCTATCGGCGCGTCCACGCCGTCCTGGCCCGCTCCGGCGAGACGGTCTCGCCGGAGCTGATCCGCGCCCTGATGCGCGACCTGGGCCTCATGCCTCGAGCGCATACGAAACGGGCACTCGACACCCGCAAGCCCGCGCCTCCACCGCGAAACTGCAGGTCAACGACTCACGAAACGTAAGCCACCCCTTCACGAACCCAAACGCCCCGGCCCTCTCAGGAAGCTCCCCGAAGAACCCAACCCGACCACCAGCACCCCCGCCGCCTGCCGACCGGTTCTCGCCGAGCAACCCGCCCGTATCGTCGGGGCTTCCGCTCTCGGGCCCCGTACGCCGGCGGCCGTCCACCGCACGTGCCGGCACCGGCACCACGCAACCAAAAACGCAAACCTCAGTGAACGCAGCCTCCGAACCCGACAGCACAAGTGGCCGAGCGGGAGCACACCCGACACCCGGCCCAACACCCCCGCAGCCCGATGCCCACAGCGCAGCCCCGCACCCACCCGACTACGCAGCGATCGGGCAACGCCCCTCATCCCGCCGGCCACCAGGCCCGGGCGCAACCCACCCACCCCGGCCACCAGGCCCGACCAGGCCCACCCGAAGCCTCTAAACCGCAACCTCCAAGACCAACAGCACGGGTGGGCCGGGCGGGAACACACCACACCCGGCCCAACACCCCCGCAACCCGATGCGCACACCGCAGCCCCGCACCCACCCGATGCGCAGCGAACGCGCAACACTCCTCATCCCGCCGGCCACCAGACCCGGGCGCACCCCGGCCACCCCGGCCTGATCAGGCCCGCCCGAGGCGTCTAAACCGCAGCCTCCGGGACCGACAGCACGGGTGGGCCGGGTGGGAACACCCGGCACCCGGCCCGACGCCCCCGCAGCCCACCGCTCGACGGCGAGCACGCATCCCGATGCGCACAGCGCAGCCCCCGCACCCACCCGCTGCGCAGCGAACCACGCAGCCTCCTCCTCGCGCCACCAGGCCACCGGCCCCGCCACGGGCCGCCAGGCCCGACCAGGCCCACCCGAAGCCTCTAAACCGCAGCCTCGGGGACCGACAGCACGGGTGGGCCGGGTGGGAACACACTCCGCACCCGGCCCACCGCCCAGGTCCGTGGCCCTTACGGCGAGGCGGCCTCGCGCTTGGCACCGGCCGCTGTGGCCAGTAGTTCCTCCGCGTGTGCGCGGCCCAGTTCCGAGTCCTCCAGGCCCGCCAGCATGCGGGACAGCTCCCGGACCCTTGCCGCGTCGTCGAGGGTGACCACGCCGGAGCGGGTGACCGTGCCGTCGCTGGACTTCTCGACCACCAAGTGGCGGTCGGCGAAGGCGGCCACCTGCGGCAGGTGCGTCACCACGATCACCTGCGCGACGCGCGCCAAACGGGCCAGCCGGCGGCCCACCTCGACCGCGGCCTTGCCCCCGACGCCCTGGTCGACCTCGTCGAAGACGAACGTCGGCACCGGGTCGGCCCCCGCGAACACCACCTCGACCGCGAGCATCACACGCGACAGCTCACCGCCGGAGGCACCCTTGGCCAGCGGCCGCGGCGGCGCGCCCGGGTGGGGGGACAGCTGCAACTCGACCTCGTCCACGCCCGTCGGCCCATACGCCAGCACCCGGTCCCCGACCGCCAGCCCGTCCGCGTCGTCCACCCCGTCGATCGCCACGCCGACCCGCGCATACGGCATCGCCAGCGCCGTCAACTCACCGGTCACCGCCGCCGCGAACTTCTCCGCCGCCGCATGCCGAGCCGCCGAGACCTCGCCCGCGAGCGCCGTCAACTCGCCCCGCAGCGCGTCGCGTTCGGCGGTCAACTCCTCGGTGCGGTCGTCGTCGCCGTCCAACTCGGCCAACCGCGCGGCCGACCGCTCCGCCCAGGCCAACACCTCGTCGATCGACTCGCCGTACTTGCGGGTCAACCCCGCCAGCGCCGCCCGCCGCTCCTCCGCCGCCGCCAACCGCACCGGGTCCGCGTCCACCCCGGCCGCGTACGACGCCAGCTCGGTGGCCACGTCCGCCACCAGATACCCGACCTCGCCCAGCCGATCGGCGAGCGCCGCCAACGCCGGATCGTGCGCCCGCACCGCCTCCACCGCCCGATGCGCCGCACCGAGCAGGGTCGAGGCGTCCACCGCGTCCGAACCGGTCTCGGGATCGCCCAGCAACGCCTCGTGCGCCGTGGTCGCCGCCGTGCGCAGCGCGTCCGCGTGTCCCAGCCGCAACGTCTCCGCGGCCAGTTCGGCGTCCTCGCCCGGCTGCGGCACCACCTGTTCGATCTCGGTCAGCCCGAACCGCAGCAGGTCCGCCTCCTGCGCCCGCTCGCGCGCCCGCGTGGTGATCTCGTCGAGCTCCGCGCTCACCTCGCGCAGTCGCCGGTAGACCGCGCCGTACGCCTTCAGCGGTACCGACACCGCCTCCCCGGCGTACCGGTCGAGCGCGGCGCGCTGCCGGGCGGGCCGCAGCAGCCGCTGCTGGTCGGTCTGCCCGTGTACCGCGATCAGGTCGTCGGCCAGATCGGTCAGCAACCCGATCGGCGCGGATCGCCCGCCGACGTGTGCGCGCGAGCGCCCCTCGGCCGAGACCGTACGGGCCAGCAGCAGCTCGCCGTCGTCGACGTCGGCACCCGCCTCGGCCGCCCGCCGCCCGGCGGGCGAATCCGCCGGCACCCCGAGCCGGCCCTCGACCAGAGCCTTCCCCGTCCCGTTGCGCACCAGCCCGGCATCGGCCCGCCCACCGAACAGCAAGCCGAGCCCGGTGACCACCATCGTCTTGCCGGCGCCGGTCTCGCCCGTGACCACCGTGAAGCCCGGCGCGAGCTCGACTACGGCGTCTTCGATGACACCCAGACCCTGTATCCGCATCTCTTCGAGCACGGGGACGACACTACGAGGTCGCGGGGACTCCACGCGAAGAAAGCAGTTCAACGGCGTGTGTCACCCACCCCAACACGCCCCCACACACGCAACGGACCCACCCGACAAGCCCAACGGACCGGCACCACGGGCCCCGCCCACCCGGCCCCGCAGGCGCACCCCCACGACCCACCCGGCCCAGCCCGCCACCTTCACAAGCACACACACCCACGGGTCCCCACATACACGACCACCCACCTGGCAAGCACCAGCCCGCGCCGCAAAAACAACCCCACGAGCACCATCCCGCCGCACGGGCACAGCCCGGCCCCGCAAGCACAACCAGCCGCCCCCGCACGCGCGATCTCACGCTCGCAGACACAGCCACAGAGCTCCGCCGGCACGACCACCAGCCTCGCGGGCGCAGTCACGACCCCAAAAGCACAGTCCCCCGCCCACGAAGGCGCAACCACCCGCCCCGCGCAAGCACGATCACCAAGCCCCGCCCGCACAGCCGGACCGGCCACAAACGCACTCCCACGACACCACAGGCACAGCTCCACCCCACACGCACAACCAGCCACCCCCGCACACGCAATCCCCCGCTCCCAGGCACAGCCACAGAGCTCCGCCCGCACGACCACCAGCCTCGCAAGCGGATTCACCGCCTCGCGGACGCAGCCAAGGCTCGCGGACGCAGCCACCCGCCCCGCGCAAGCACGATCACCAAGCCCCGCCCGCACAGCCGGACCGGCCACAAACGCACTCCCACGACACCACAGGCACAGCTCCACCCCGCACGCACAACCAGCCACCCCCGCACACGCAATCCCCCGCTCCCAGGCACAGCGCGGAGCGCCGCCGGCGCGACCACCAGCCTCGCGGACGCAGTCACGGCTCGCGGACGCAGCCACCCGCCCCCACACGCGCGATCCCGGGCACAGTCACAGAGCTCCGCCGGCACGACCACCAGCCTCGCGAGCGCAGTCACCGCCTCCCGAGCGAGCACAGACTCGGCCCCGCCGGCACGACCACCGACCTCGCGAGCGCAGTCACCGCCCCGCCGGCACGGCCACCGCCCCGCGGATCGAGCCTCGCCCGTCCCGCCCGCGGAACCCCGTCCGCACGCGTGAACGCCTCAGCGCCGCCCGCGCCACCCCTTCACCGGCAGCGCGAACTTGGCCACCAGCCGATCCGTGAACGGCGCTCGATGCAGCCGCGCCAACCGCACCGGCTGGGTCCCCCGCCGCACCTCGACCCGCGCGCCCGCAGGCAGGTGTACCGTCCGCCGCCCGTCGCACCACAGCGCACCGGGCGGAGTCTCCGCCGCCAACTCCAGCGCCAGCACCGAGTTCGGCGAGACCACCACCGGCCGCGCGAACAGCGCATGTGCGCTGATCGGCACCATGATCAGCGCCTCCACCTCCGGCCACACGATCGGTCCGCCACCGGAGAACGCGTACGCCGTCGACCCCGTCGGCGTCGCGCACACCACCCCGTCGCAGCCCCAGCGCGACAGCGGCCGGCCGTCCACCTCGGCGACCAGCTCCAGCATGCGCTCGCGGGAGGCCTTCTCGATCGCGGCCTCGTTCAACGCCCAGTTCGTATGCACGATCTCGCCGTTGACCCGCACCACCACGTCGAGCGTCATGCGCTCCTCGACGTCATAGTTCCGCGCCACCACGCGCTCGACCACGTCGTTCAGGTCCTCGCGCTCGGCCTCCGCCAGGAAGCCGACCCGGCCCAGGTTGACCCCGAGCATCGGCACCGCCGCCTCGCGCACCAACTCCGCGCCGCGCAGCAGCGTCCCGTCGCCGCCGAGCACGATCGCCAGCTCGCAGCCCTTGGCCGCATCCGGTTCCACGGACACCACGACCGCGCCCGGCAGGGCCAGATCGTCCGCCTCCGGCTCCAGTACCCGCACACCCAGGCCCGCCGCGATCAGCCGCTCCACCACCAGCCGCGCGCTGCGCAACGCCGCGGGACGGCCGGTGTGCGTGACCACCAGTATCGTGCGATCGCTCATCCCCGAATCCCCTCGTCCGCATCGCGTCGACCGCAGCCATATCCGTACGCCATACCGTCGCCGGCGCAACCGCACCCGTACGCCGTACCACCCTCGGCGCAGCCTCCGGCCGAACCCGACCCGCAGACCGAGCCCGATCCATCCACCGCGCCGCCGTCCACACCACCTCGGGCCGAGCCCGACCCGTACGCCGCGACGCTATCGCGCACGCCCTTCACCGCGGCCCCTCGGCGACCGCCCGATCGACGTCCGCCGGGTCCAGCTCGGGCGCGCCGGCCCGCATCCACAGGAAGTACTCGACGTTGCCCGACGGCCCCGGCAGCGGCGACGCGGTCACCCCGAGCACCCCCAGGCCCGACTTCGCGGCCTGCTCCGCGACGATCCGCACCGCCTCGGCCCGCAACGCCGGATCGCGCACCACGCCACCGGCGCCCAACCGCTCGCGCCCCACCTCGAACTGCGGCTTGACCATCATCACCAGGTCCGCCTCCGGCGCCGCACAGCGCACCAGCGCCGGCAACACCAGCCCGAGCGAGATGAACGAAAGGTCGCCCACCACCACCTCGGCCGCCGGCCCCACCTGATCCGGCGTCAACTCGCGCACGTTGGTCCGGTCCCGCACGGTCACCCGGTCGTCGTTGCGCAGCGCCCACGCGAGCTGCCCGTACCCCACGTCCACCGCGACCACGTGCGCCGCCCCCGCGCGCAGCAGCACGTCGGTGAAGCCGCCGGTCGAGGCGCCCGCGTCGATACAGCGCCGCCCCTCCACGGTCAGCCCGAGCGGGGTGAACGCGGCGAGCGCGCCCGCGAGCTTGTGCCCGCCGCGCGATACGTAGTCCGGGTCGCCCGCGTCGGCGGCGACCACCACGGCCGCCCCCGCGTCGACCTGCGTGGCGGCCTTGGTCGCGGCCTGGCCGCCCACCGTCACGCGCCCGGCCGCGATCAGTTCGCTCGCGTGGTCCCGGGAGCGAGCGAGTCCCCTGCGCACCAGCTCGGCGTCGAGCCTGCGTCGTGCCACCGGTCGTGCCTGCCGTTCCTTGGTTGTGCCGAAGTCGTCGACGAGAACCGCCACTCTCGCGCCGGCGCCGGGAGGTCGCCCGCCGGCCTCCGCGGGGCCCGGTGCCGTGCCCCGGCGTACCGGCGAAGCACCCGTTCGGTGGTCCCGATCGGATGCTTCGCCGATACGGCGAGGCGCGGTGCCGGACGCCGCGGAGCCCGACGGGAGAGCACGGACCCGCCCTAACGATCCAAATCCGCGAGGGTGTCCCGCAATCCCCGGTGTACATCCTCGTACACCGGCCCGTGCGCCTCGGTGGGCAGGTCACCCACACGGCTCAGGGTGGCCAGCACCGCATCCACGTGCGGGTCGCCCGTGGGAGGCGGCGGTTCGACGACGCCCGACCCGGTCGCGGCGTCCTCGCCGACCACCCGCTCCGTACCGAGGGCCTCGCTCACGACTGCCCGTCCGCGTCCGCCGCCGGCGCGGTCGGCTTGCGGATCGCCTTCTTGGCCGGCGCCGTCTTCTTCGTGGCGGCCGTCCCGTTCGTCTTGCGCGCCGGCTTGCGCGGCGCGGCCGGCGACGCCGAACCGCCCTCCGCCGCGGGCAGGTCCGCGACGCTCTTCTTCGCCGCCGCCTTCTTCGCGACCGGCTTGCCGGACCCCGACGAGCCGGCGCCCGGCGGCGTGGCAACAGGCGGTGTGGCAACGGGCGGGCCGGTCACCGGCGGAGTCGCGACCGGCGTCGCGGACGAACCGCTCGACCCCGCCGAACGCCCCACCCCACCACCCGATCCCGGCGCACCCGCCGGCCGCGCCGCCCGAGGCGTGGACGCCCGCGCCAACCGGTGCTCCAGGTCCGTCACCCGGCTCTTCAACCGGGTGATCTCCTCCTCGGCCTTGGCCAGATCCTTGGTCCACGGCCTCGTACGGGTCAGCGCCTTGTCCACCTCGCCGCGCACGATGCCCACGAGCAGGTCCCGGTTCGCCTTGCCGGTCTCGTACAACTCCTCGGCCACCTGCTGCACGAACTGCGGCAGCGCCTGGGCCTGTTCCGGAACCTGCTCCAGGTCGAGGCCGCTGCGCTCGACGAGGACCTTGGCCACCTCGGTGACCCGCTGCCTGGTCATCTCGGTCAAGCCACTGGCGATCTGAAGGTAACTGCGCACGACGTCTCGCATGAACCGGCGCCCGCCTTCCTGCTCCGGCCGCCGTATCGGTGCCTGCGCGGCGATACGAACGGCGATGATCGGTCTGCCCCCGACGCTACCCTCTCGACCGGCGCGCGAACGGAAGCAACGACATGCCGCCGACACGAACGCGGCGAACCCGAACCGCGCCGCACCGCCCACCGCACGACCACCCCGGGCATCGGCCGCCCCCGGGTGGGGTACGGTCGCCAACCGGATCCCACGGAAGGAACGTCCCCGCATGGCCACCGTCGAAGAGTGCCGCACGGCCCTCGAGGAACTGTCCGCCAAGATGGGCCGAGCGGAGGGCGACACCCGCAAGGCCGCTCAACTCGACCGCAGCCTCAGCTGCCACGTCACCGACCTCGACGTCACCTTCTCCGGACGCCTGCGCGACGGCGCCCTGCACGACATCGACACCGAGCCGCGCACCGAGAAGGCGCAGATCCGACTGGCCATGACCGGCGACGACCTGGTCGCGCTGGTGGCCGGCACCCTCAACTTCGCCTCCGCATGGGCCAAGGGCCGGGTCAAGCTGGAGGCGTCCTTCAGGGACCTGCTGGTACTCCGCAAGCTGCTCTGACCCGGGGAACCGGGGAACCGGGGAACCGGGTAAATCAAGAACCCCCGAACACCCGGCAGCGCCCGGACCGCCCGTCGCCCCTACCACCCCAACCGCTCCACCACCCCGTCCGTGTCGACCCCATCCGTGTCGACCCCATCCGCCGCCTCCGCGTCCTCGGCCCACACCGCCGCACACGCCGCCCGCAACCCGTCGATCCGCGCGCCCTTCCCCGTGACCGCCAACGCGCCGTCCACCACCCGCGCCGACCACCCGCCGCACACCCACGCGTCGCCGTCCCGCCGCGCCGTCACCGCCGGCTCCAGAAGCGCCCGCAAGTCCTCCGCGACGAACGTCGGCCGCCGGCCCGCACCGGCCGCCAACAACGCCCCGGGCGTGGTCACCCCGGTCAGCACCAGCAGGCTGTCCACGCCGCCGTTGTGCGCGCCCTCGATGTCCGTGTCGAGCCGATCGCCCACCACCAGCGGCCGACGTGCCCCGGTACGCAGGATCGTCTCCCGATGCAGCGGCAACTCCGGCTTGCCCGCCACCACCGGCTCGACCCCCGTGGCCGCGCGCACCACCCCCACCAGGGCCCCGTTCCCGGGCGCGATCCCACGCTCCGTCGGAATGGTCAGGTCCGCGTTCGAGGCCACCCAGAACACCCCACGCGCCACCGCATAAGACGCCTCCGCCAACTCCGCCCACCCCACATCCGCGGCAAACCCCTGCACAACCGCCGCAGGCCCGTCCCCACCCGAGCCGGAACCCGAACCCGAGTCCGAGCCCGAATCCGAACCGGAACCCGCGTCCGAACCCGAGTCCGAATCCGCCGACCGCACCGGTCGCAACCCACGCTCCCGCAGCGCCACCTCCAGGCCCTCACCGCCGACCACCAGCACCGACGCCCCCGCGGGCACCCGCTCCGCGACCACCCGCGCGGCGGCCTGTGCCGACGTCACCACGTCCTCCGGCTGCGCCGGGACCCCCAGCTCGACCAGGTGTTCGGCCACCGCCTTGGGCGTACGCGACGCGTTGTTGGTGACGAACGCCAACCCCATCCCCCGCTCGCGCGCCTCGGCCAACACCTCCACCGCATGCGGCACCGCCCGCGCACCCGTGTACACGACCCCGTCCAGGTCGAGCAGCGCCACGTCGTAGGCCCGCGCCAATTCACCCCCGTCCCCGCCCGCGTCCGAACCGTCCGTCGCCACCGCCGAGGTATGCCCGCTCACGCGTCGCCACTCCTGTCGCTCGTCTCGTCACCGTCCCGACCGGACCCACCGTCCCGGCCGTCCGCACCGATCGTCCCGTATGCCCCCGCCCGCGCCCGCAACGTGGCCCGCGCCTGCACCAGCGCCGTCCGGTAGTGCTTGGTCTCCGGCCGCATCGCCACCGCGAGCGCCAAGTGCTCCACGGCCGTCTCGAAGTCGCCGAGCCGCGAGGCGGACAGGCCCCAGCCGAACTGGGCGTAGTCGTCCGCCGGATCCGACTCCGCCACCGCCCGAAAATGCCGCAGCGCCTCATCGTGTCTACCCGAGTCGAACCAGGCCCGCGCCAGCGCCTCCCGCACGCTGCGCGACTCCGGCGCCGCGTCCGCCGCCCGCGCCAGCAACAGCGCGGCGGCGGCCGGATTACCCGACGCGAGCAGTTGCACCCCGCGCCGATACCAGTCGTACACGTCTCCAGTGGGCGCACCGTTCACCCCGTCGGCTCCCTGAGCCATCGCCATGATGCCCTCCCGCACCTCGACCACCCCGCCGTCCACCGAACCGACGCCCCGAACCGGGACGTCCGACGATCCGGAGGGCCGGCGACATCGGATGTCCTGATCTTGCCCGCCCTCGGGCCCGTAACATTCGGTCATGGATGACGCAGTGCCGAACGGGCTCGATCTGGCCCCCTTCCGCGGGCTCCGCTACGACCCGGAACGCGTGGGGGACGTCGCGTCGGTGACCTCGCCACCGTACGACGTGGTCGAGCCCGGCGGCGTACCCGCGCTGGAGGACGCCGACCCGCACAACATCGTGCGCCTGGTGCTGCCGCGCAGCGCGGTACACGCCGGCACCACGTTGCGCACCTGGCTCGCCGAGGGGGTGCTGCGTCCCGATCCGCTGCCCGCGCTCTACGTCTACGAGCAGCGCGACCACAACTCGATCCAACGCGGTCTGATCGGCGCCCTCTCACTCGACTCCGCGGTACTGCCGCACGAGGACGTGATGCCCGGCCCCGTCGCGGACCGCGCCGCGATCATGAGCGAGCTGTCGGCGAACCCCGAGCCGATCCTGCTCGTGTACACGGGCGGCGGACGCGCCTCGGACATAGTCGAACAGACCACCCACCAACCGCCGCTCGTCGGCCTGCGCACACCCGACGGCATACGGCACCGGCTGTGGGGGGTGACCGATCGCCACGCGCTCGCCGGGATCCGCGACGACCTGGCACTCCGCAAGGCGCTGATCGCCGACGGCCACCATCGCTGGGCGGCCTACGCGCGGATGCGCGACCGCGCGCACGCGGACGGCCGCGGCGACGGCCCCTGGGATCGCGGCCTGGTGCTGCTCGTGGACACCGTCCGCCACCCGCTGCGGGTCGGCGCGATCCACCGCGTACTGCCGAAGCTGCGCCCCGCACAGGCGCTGAACGAACTGGCCACGTACGGCGACGCGGGCGCCGGCGCGTTCCTGGCCCGCCCCCTCGACGGCACGCTGCCCGCCGCCCTGTGGGCCCTGGACCAGGCCACCGGGCCGGCGTTCCTGCTCGCCGGCGACCGCCGCTTCCACCTGCTCACCGGCCCCGACCCGGACCTGCTCGACCTCGCCATCCGCGCCGACCGCCCGCGCATCTGGCGCAGCCTGGACGCCACGGTCCTGCACGCCGCCCTGCTCGAACAGGTGTGGCACGTGCCGGACAACTGGGACAACATCACCTACGTCCACGACGCCGCGGCCGCCGTCCGCCAGGCCAACCACACCGGCGGCACCGCGATCCTGCTGCGCCCCACGGACGAACGAGTGGTCCGGGACCTGGCCGAACAGGACATCCGCATGCCCAGGAAGTCCACCTCGTTCGGCCCGAAGCCGGCCACGGGCCTGGTTCTCAGAAGCCTCGACCTGGCCGAATGACCACGTAGCCCACCACACCGAAACACAAAAAGGGCCCGGCACGAATGCCGGGCCCTTCCCATCACACCTCTTCGACGCTCAATCAGTCCTTGACGTCACCGACGACCGAATCCTCGTCATCGTCCGAGTCGGTCTCGGTCTCGGTCTCGACCTCGGTCTCGGCGTCACCCTCGAACTCGACCGCCTCCGCAGCCGAGTCCTCGATGTCGACGTCGACCTCATCGTCGTCGACCTCGTCGTCCTCCGCGTCCGGGTCGAGCGCATCGGTGAAGTCGAGTCCGTCCAGCTCCGCGACCCGCTCGGCCGCACCGGTCTCGCCCGTCGTGTCCGCCTCGGCGGCCCGCCCGAACCAGTCCCGCGCCTCGTCGTCGCGACCCGCCGCCGCCAACGCGTCGGCGTACGCGAACCGCAGTCGCGCCACCCACGGATTCGTCGACGCCGAATTCAACTCCGGCACCTGAAGGGTGACCACGGCCGCGTCGAGCTGGTCCAGGTCCCGACGCGCACCGGCCGCGACGATCCGCAGCTCGATCTGCGCGGCCTTGTCCAGCTCCTTGACCTCGTCCGCCCCGGCCATCTGCAACGCCCGCTCCGGACGGCCCAGGCCACGCTCGCAGTCGGCCATCACGGCCCAGTGCTCGCTGGACCCGGTCATCCGCCGGGCCGCCCGCAGCTCGGACAGCGCCTCGGCATAGGCCCCGGCCATGTACGCCGCGATCCCGGCCGCCTCACGCACGGCTGCCACGCGCGACGCGAGCCGCAGCGCGACCTTCGCGTACTTGTACGCCAGTTCGGGGTCCTCGTCGACCGTACGGCCGATCATCACCAGGTTGCGCGCGACCTCGTCGGCAAGCGTCTTGGGCAGCCCACGCAGTTCCTGACGCGCCTCCGCACCGAGTTCCTCGGCCTGGACGTCCTCCGGAATGAACATGCGCTCGACCGGCACGTAGCCCGGCTCGTCCCGACGGTCGTACGACGGACGCGACGCGCCACGGTCGTCCCGGTTCCCGTACGACGACCGACCGCCACGATCGCGGTCCCGGTCCCCGAAGGAGGGCCGACCACCGCGGTCGTCCCGCCCGAACGAGGGGCGCGAGCCCCCACGATCGTCCCGCGCGGGCCGATCCGACCGGAACGGAGCACGCGCCCCACCACGGTCGTCACGGGCAGGCCGGTCGGAGCGCTCGGGCCGGTCCGACCGGAACGGCGGACGACGGTCCCCACCACGGTCGTCGCGGTTGAACGGCGGCCGACGATCCCCACCGCGCTCGTCCCGACCGCCACTCGCCGGACGCCCGGAACCCCGGTCGTCCCGCCGCGGCGCCGGACGACGCTCCTGGAACGGCTGCCGCGCGCCGGGCCGACCGTTGTAGGTCGGCCGGCTGCTGGCGCCGTCGCGGTGGTCACGATCCCCGAACTCACGCTCGTCCCGAGCAGGCCGCTCCGCCCGCTGCGGCGGACGCGACGCGCCACGGTCGTCCCGGCTGCCATACGACGGCCGGCCGGACCCACGGTCGTCACGGTTGAACGGCGGCCGACGATCCCCACCGCGGTCATCACGCTCGAACCCCGGACGCGACCCACCACGATCGTCTCGAGCAGGCCGATCCGCACGATCCGAACGGAACGGCAACCGCCCACCGGGCCCCCCACGGTCGTCCCGACCGTAGGGAGGACGCGACCCACCACGCTCATCGCGGGCAGGCCGGTCGGAGCGCTCGGGCCGGTCCGACCGGAACGGCGGACGACGGTCCCCGCCACGGTCATCGCGGTTGAACGGCGGCCGACGATCCCCACCGCGCTCCTCACGGAACCCGGGCCGATCGTCGCGCCCACCCTGGGAACGCCGGTCCCCACCACGGTCGTCACGATTGAACGAGGGACGCGACCCACCACGATCGTCGCGGTTGCCATACGACGGTCGACCACCACGATCGTCACGGCCGTACGACGGCCGGTCCTCGCGGTTCGGACGGGCGATCGCGTGGTCGCCACGGGCCCCGTACGAAGTACGCGACTGCCCACGATCCCGCTCCGGAGCATCCGACCGGAACGGCGGACGCGACCCACCACGGTCATCACGACCAGGCCGGTCGGAACGCTCGGGCCGATCCGACCGGAACGGCGGCCGACGATCCCCACCGCGCTCCTCACGGAACCCGGGCCGATCGTCGCGCCCACCCTGGGAACGCCGGTCCCCACCACGGTCGTCACGATTGAACGAGGGACGCGACCCACCACGATCGTCGCGGTTGCCATACGACGGCCGACCGGACCCACGGTCGTCACGATTGAACGGCGGCCGCGACCCACCACGGTCGTCCCGAGCAGGCCGATCCGAACGCTCGGGCCGGTCCGACCGATACGGCGGACGCGAACCGCCACCGGAACGATCGTCCCGGTTGAACGACGGACGCGAGAACCCACCACGATCGTCCCGCCCACCGGACTGCGGACGCCCCGTACCCGCACCGCGGTTGCCCCCACGGTCGTCACGGTTGAACGAAGGACGCGAACCGCCCCGATCATCACGACCGCCCTGGCCACGATCACCGGAAGCCGGACGGCCACCACGATCGTCACGGTTGAACGGCCGGCGATCACCGCCGCCACCGCCCCCGAGTACTGCGATCCACCGGGACGGCGACTCGGCCGTCCCTCGGAGGGGGGATTGGACATGGGATTTGCTCCTCGTGATCGTCGTGCGGGTACGCAGTCGCCTGTGGCGCGACCACCATTGTCCCGTATGACGAACGAAGTCGGCGCACCCGACAGTGGCCGTGAACCCCTGAACGCAGGGGTCGCCACGATAAATAGAACAGGATAAAAAAATAAGGGGCCCCACCGGGGTGGGGCCCCTTATTCACGTAGATTCCGGCGGCGTCCTACTCTCCCACACCCCTTCGAGTGCAGTACCATCGGCGCTGGAGAGCTTAGCTTCCGGGTTCGGAATGAGACCGGGCGTTTCCTCTCCGCCAAGACCACCGGAAAACCATCGAACCCACAACCATGGGTCGTTCGGTGAACCAGAAATCACATGCGGTGATTCAATTATCAAACAGGTTCCCCGAAACCGATTGCGGTTCGGGAACCACACAGTGGACGCGTAGCAACTGAGGACAAGTCCTCGGCCTATTAGTACCGGTCAGCTCCACCCCTCACAGGGCTTCCACACCCGGCCTATCAACCCGATCGTCTCTCGGGGGCCTTACCCAACCGAAGCTGGTGGGAGTCCTCATCTCGAAGCAAGCTTCCCGCTTAGATGCTTTCAGCGGTTATCCCTCCCGAACGTAGCCAACCAGCCATGCCCTTGGCAGAACAACTGGCACACCAGAGGTTCGTCCGTCCCGGTCCTCTCGTACTAGGGACAGCCCTTCTCAAGACTCCTACGCGCACAGCGGATAGGGACCGAACTGTCTCACGACGTTCTAAACCCAGCTCGCGTACCGCTTTAATGGGCGAACAGCCCAACCCTTGGGACCTACTCCAGCCCCAGGATGCGACGAGCCGACATCGAGGTGCCAAACCATCCCGTCGATATGGACTCTTGGGGAAGATCAGCCTGTTATCCCCGGGGTACCTTTTATCCGTTGAGCGACGGCGCTTCCACAAGCCACCGCCGGATCACTAGTCCCTGCTTTCGCACCTGCTCGACCCGTCGGTCTCACAGTCAAGCTCCCTTGTGCACTTACACTCGACACCTGATTGCCAACCAGGATGAGGGAACCTTTGGGCGCCTCCGTTACCCTTTGGGAGGCAACCGCCCCAGTTAAACTACCCATCAGACACTGTCCCTGATCCGGATCACGGACCCAGGTTAGACATCCAGCACGACCAGAGTGGTATTTCAACGACGACTCCAAGAACACTGGCGTGTCCCCTTCACAGTCTCCCACCTATCCTACACAAGCCGAACCGAACACCAATATCAAACTATAGTAAAGGTCCCGGGGTCTTTCCGTCCTGCTGCGCGAAACGAGCATCTTTACTCGTAGTGCAATTTCACCGGGCCTGTGGTTGAGACAGTCGAGAAGTCGTTACGCCATTCGTGCAGGTCGGAACTTACCCGACAAGGAATTTCGCTACCTTAGGATGGTTATAGTTACCACCGCCGTTTACTGGCGCTTAAGTTCTCAGCCTCGCCCCGAAGAGCTAACCGGTCCCCTTAACGTTCCAGCACCGGGCAGGCGTCAGTCCGTATACATCGTCTTACGACTTCGCACGGACCTGTGTTTTTAGTAAACAGTCGCTTCTCGCTGGTCTCTGCGGCCACCACCAGCTCACCCTGCAAGAGGGATCACCAACAATGGCCCCCCTTCTCCCGAAGTTACGGGGGCATTTTGCCGAGTTCCTTAACCACAGTTCACCCGAACGCCTTGGTATTCTCTACCTGACCACCTGAGTCGGTTTGGGGTACGGGCCGCCACGACACTCGCTAGAGGCTTTTCTCGGCAGCATAGGATCATCCACTTCCCCACAATCGGGTCGGCATCAGGTCTCAGGCTGTATGTCGTGCGGATTTGCCTACACGACGCCCTACACCCTTACCCCGGGACTACCACCGCCCGGGCTGGACTACCTTCCTGCGTCACCCCATCGCTCACCTACTACCCGATTGGTTCGGCGGCTCCACCCATCCGATCACCCGAAGGATCCCGGCGGCTTCACGGCCTTAACATCACGAGGTTCGGCGCTGGCGCATCGTAGCGGGTACGGGAATATCAACCCGTTGTCCATCGACTACGCCTGTCGGCCTCGCCTTAGGTCCCGACTTACCCTGGGCGGATTAGCCTGCCCCAGGAACCCTTGGTCATCCGGC